>NZ_JADOVB010000002.1:0-547050 GCF_015752305.1 Salinibacterium sp. CAN_S4
GTAAATTTCCGGCGTGGTGCGGTCATGCGGTTCTCTACTTTCAGTGAACCCTCATTTTAAGAGGGCCCACTGTCCGAGATATCCGCAGCAGCCCACTGCACGAGACCGGATGGAGTCCGACGCATCAGGGGGTTAGCAGCGCAACACTTCTTGATGATCATGTCCCTCGTATCAGCAAACCTTCGCCGCATCGCTCGCTTCGTCCGTGACGAGGCGCGCACACCCGCCAAAAAATACGCACGGGGGCGGGACCTTCGTGGCCTGAGCAATTACCCTGTCAGCGCGCGAGCAGGAAATGCTGTGGAACGTGCGGCAGTAGAACTTGCGACATCGGAGGCCATCAAGGCCACAGCAGCGCGGACACGAAAACGGACGAGACCGCCCGCGGTCGCCCCGCCCACACTGACATGACCTTCATGGTCGGCACACCAGCCAAATCTGACGCCAAAAGGGACAATCGGTCGCGCCAGAAACGAAACTTCAGAACCACCGCGCGGTTCCGGGCAGCTCACCAATAGGTATGTGAGCAGGTTCTGTGGAAAATCCCGCTCAAAACAACGAAAGGGCCACCAGATTCTGGTGGCCCTTTCTCCTTTGGCTGAGATTCGAGAACGTAAACGCTAAGAATCGAGAACAGCCCACTGGCGGAACCGGTGGGATTTGACTCCCCTACTGAGCCGCATCCACATTGCGCGGTTGTGGGAAAGTCCGGCGTTGAGCGAACGCGCAATGCGGCTGACTGCTCAGCGGGGGCCCACGAGTGGCTTCGCGTCCGACCACTTCCGCCGACGAAAGCAGACCCTGAGTTAAACGGAAGAGACCGCCCCTGGCGGGACGGTCTACTTTCCTCGGCGGAACCGGTGGGATTTGAACCCACGGTGGACTTTCACCCACACAACTTTTCGAGAGTTGCACCTTCGGCCGCTCGGACACGGTTCCGGGGAAGAGTTTAGTACACGCTGGAGCCACGTACGCTCACAGGGTGAAGATAGTGATCAGTGCGGTGGCGATGGCCGCGGTCGGCGGCGGGATCTGGGCCTGGGCGCGCTGGCTGAAACGCCGCCAGGACGAGTGGCGCATCCGGCTCGCCAACAACATCCCGGTGAACTCGAAATTCTGGCGGGAGCGCACCAAGGAGACCGGCGAACTGCTGTATGTCGCCATCGGCGACTCGGCGGCGCAGGGTATCGGGGCCAGCCGGCCGGATCACAGCTACGTGGGGGTGCTCGCGAAGAGCATCCGGGGTCGAACCGATCGCACCCTCCGCGTCGCTAACCTCGGCATCTCGGGCGCCACCCTCGGGCTCGCGATCGAGTCCGAGCTGCCGAAGCTCGCGAAACTCGATCCGGACATCGTGACGGTCTGCATCGGTGCGAACGACATCGCAAACTTCGACGAGCAGCGCTTCGAGCGCGAGATCGGCGTGATCCTCGACGCGGTTCCGCCGCACGCGATCGTCGCTGACCTGCCGAGCTTCTACTTCCTGCCCGGCCAGAAGAAAGCGCGCGTCGCGAACAGGATGCTGCGCGCCGCCGCCGCACAGCGCGGGCTCACGGTCGTCGACCTGCACACCCTGACCGACCGCCAGGGGCTCTGGGGCATCACCACCCAGTTCGCGGGCGACCTGTTCCACCCGAACGATCGCGGATATCGGATCTGGGCGGCAGCCTTCGAACCGGCCGTGGCCCGACGACTGGCCCAGCTGTGACCGTCATCGTGAAGTACACCGGCGTCTACAACGCCGACGGCGGCATCGTCGGGGAGGTGCGTTACGTGATCGGCCATCTGCTCGGCACGGCAGAGTGCGCCCTCTGTGACATCACCCACTCCCCCGTCAGGCGCAAGCCGGAGTGGGACAGGATGGTGGCCCGCCTCGGCGTGCCGGTCACCGTGCTGCACCGCAACGAACTCCACGCCGACCTCTTGGCGGCCACAGCATCGACCCCGCTTCCCGCCGTGTTCGCCCACCACGCCGATGGCACCATCACCGTCGCACTCAGCGCCGAGAAGCTCACCTCGATGGGCGGATCGGTCACCGAATTCGAGAACGCCATCCTCGACCGCTGACGGCTTTACCGCGCCACAGCACCGCCAGCAGGAAGAGGGAGGCGAACATGAGCACCCCGCCGGCCGTTATCAGCGTGACCCCTGGCCCCGGCCGGAAGAAGTCGTACGATCCGAGACTGCCATCCGGGCTCCTGAACACCCGCAGTCCCGCTGTGCTGCTAACCGCGAGCGGGTTTCCGAGATAGTCGTTCACGGCGAACGCCAACACCGCGCAACCGATCAGCACCACGGCGACGCCCGCACCGAGCATGGCGAGGGGCGCGTGCCTCATTCGGCGGCGCGCCAGCGCACGGCGTGCAGGAACACCACTCCGACGAGGGCGGCGAGCCCCGTGAGCACCATCCATGGGCCCACCGCCTGAACAACACTAGGCACCACGTAGCTCTCGAAAGCGCTGGGACCGCTGGTAAACGATCCGTTGAACAGCAGCGACTGTGCCCACGCCTGCCCGATCAGCCCGCCAAGGATGAACACCGGCGCTATTACCCACAGCACCTTCACCCAGGGGTTGCCCTCCAGCGAGACCGCGACAGGTTCAGGATGCGCCGGTACTTCCGCCACCGCCGCCTCGCGCGACTCCACGGGCTGTGGCGGCAGCCCGATCGGCTCACCACCCAGCCCGAGCGCTTCGATGCCGCCGTGACGCTGGGGCGCGCGGGAATCGTCATCCACGAATCCGCGCTGGAACGCCGGGTCGAACCGGGGGTCGAAGTTGCGCGAATCGCTCACACAGTCACCCTATCCCCGCCACGCCCTGCTCTCATTATTCAGGAGGTTATGTGGCCAGAGTGGTGCACGGTGGTGCCGGGGTCGCATCAGCCACACACACCCCACCTCCATCACACCCTCCTGAATTATGAAAGGGGAACCCTCCAGTGTCGCCCGCCCGATCTAGGCTTGCGGCATGGCCAGAGTCACCACCAACTTCCGCTGCACCGAGTGCGGCTGGCAGAGCATCAAGTGGGTGGGCCGCTGCGGCGAGTGCCAGCAGTGGGGCACGGTTCAGGATTCCGCACAGCCCGCCGCGCGCGTCAACGCCGTGGCCGTCCCCGAGGGTCGCGCGGCTCGCGCGATCACCGACATCGGCGCCGAATCGGTGGCGCACTGGCCCAGCGGCATCGCGGAGTTCGACAGGGTGCTCGGCGGCGGTGTGGTGCCGGGCGCGGCGATCCTGCTGAGCGGTGAACCCGGCGTCGGTAAGTCGACGCTGCTGCTCGAGGTGGCGTCACGGGCGGCGGCCTCCGGGCAGCGCGTGCTCTACGTCAGCGCCGAGGAGTCGGTGAGCCAGGTGCGCCTGCGCGCCGAACGGACCGGCGCGCTGCAGCCATCGCTCTTCCTCGCGGCCGAGACCGATCTCGCCACGATCCTCGGCCAGATCGACCAGGTGCAGCCGCAGCTCGTCATCGTCGACAGCGTGCAGACCGTGTCGTCGGGGCTGACGGATGGGCTCGCCGGCGGTCCGTCACAGGTGCGGGAAGTGGCATCCACCCTCATCCGCGTCAGCAAAGACCGCAACCTGCCGGTGCTGCTCGTCGGCCACGTGACCAAAGACGGAACCATCGCTGGCCCGCGACTGCTCGAACACCTCGTGGATGTCGTGCTGCAGTTCGAAGGCGACCGCCAGACCAGCCTGCGCTTCGTGCGTGCCCATAAAAACCGTTTCGGCCCGACCGACGAGGTGGGCTGCTTCGAGATGACCGGCGACGGCATCGCCGAGGTCGCAGACCCGAGCGGGCTGTTCCTCTCCCGGGCGCGAACGCCCACCAGCGGAACGTGCGTCACCATCGCGGTCGAAGGCAGGCGGGCGCTCCCGGTCGAGGTACAGGCGCTCATCGTCAAGACGCAGGCACCCCAGCCGCGGCGGGTCGTCAATGGCGTGGATTCGTCAAGGGTCGCCATGCTTCTCGCGGTGCTCGAGCGGCGCGCCGGGCTGCCGCTCTCGACGTTCGATGTGTACGTCTCCACCGTGGGCGGCATCCGTGTTACCGAGCCTGGAGCCGACCTCGCTATCGCCCTTGCTATTGCGAGCGCTTACAAAGACAAGGCCTTCCCCGTCACGCAGGCCGTCATCGGCGAGATCAGCCTTGCTGGCGAAATCAGGCCGGCGTCGAATGCGAAGCAGCGCGTGACAGAGGCGAAGCGCCTCGGTTTTTCCACGGTTATCGACTCAGACGCCATGCACCTCCGAGAGGCGATCCGCCTCGCGTTTGCGAGCTCCACCGCCGAACGAGTGGACGTGCCCGACTTCTAATCCTGAGGCTCAGCTGTGGCTGTCGAGGCGGTCTTCCTCATCCTGGGGAAGGTCGGCGTTTTCCAGCTCTTCGGCGTCAGCAATGGCCTTGGAGTTGTCTTCGGCGCTGTGGATCCGGTTGTCACCCGTGGGCGTAACGTTTGTCATGACTCCAGCACACTCGCCATGAGCGATCCCGTAAAGGCCTGTCATTTTCGCGGGATTCGTGGCAGAGGCCACGCGCAGCCGACTAATCGGCCAGCGTCCAGGAGCCCCAGTCCTTGACGCGCCACGCGATCCAGCCGTTCTCACGCTCGAGGGCGATGGAGACAGAGTCGGTCTCGCCGCTGGGTTTCGTCGCTATGCAGGCGAAGGTGTCCCCGACGATGAGCGGTGGGGTCGGGCAGGCCAGGGTGATGTCGCCGCCGATCGCCAGTGCGGTCGCCTGGGCAGACTGCGCGGCTTCCGCAGCGAACGGTCCGGGCAGCGCAGCGATCAGGATCCCGGGCACCACGAGGATGCCGACGAGCACCAGCAGCCCGGCCTGCGCGAAGATCACGAGAGGCACGAATCCCTTGCCGGACTGGCGATAGGTGCGGATCGCGCGCACGGTCAGGTACACCGGGGCACCGAGCACCGCCCAGAATCCGCTCGCGGGCTTCGAGTGCCCGCGCACCTGCAGTTCGAGCCTGTCATAGGAGGCAAGGCCGATCACGATGAAGTACGGAACCGCGATGGTGGCGATGATGAGCGGCCAGTTGCTTCCGAGGCCGAGCACGGTCACGAACACGATGAGGGCGGCGACCTGAAACAGGGGCATCAGTGCGATCGCCCACACCGCAACGGTGTAGGTCTTCACCTTTTTGATGGCGCGGGCTGGTGCTTCTTCTTCGGCAACGGGGAGGTCCTCCGCCAGCGCCGAGAGAAGGGATTCCATCGGCAGTGCGTTCGCGTGGGAGCTGGCACGCCGGGGGCCGGGAGTCGCCTCATCGACAGTGTCGGTGAGGGGAGGCTCGAGCTCGCGAAGCGTCATCGCGAGCAGGGGCTGCGCGCTCAGTTCGTTGTGCTCCTCGTCGACGTCGAGCCCGAGCGGGACCTCGGCATCCTCCGTCGTCTCGGTACCGGCCTCGATCTGCATGTCTGAGGCCTGCAGCAGGTCCCCGTTCTCGCGACGTTCGCGGGCACGCTGTTCACGACGGGAGAGAAACTCCTCGCCATCATGGGTCGGGGTACGCTGCTCATCCTCGTCATCGTCGTCAGCGAAGCCGAGGATGGTCGTGGGATGCACGACGATCGGGGCCCTGGCCTCCGAGGTGTGCTCGGTCCAGGCCTGGGAGTCCCACCAGCGAAGCTGGGGAAGACCGAGCGGATCGGGGTACCAACCCGCCGCCACACCGAAATTGTCGTCCACAAGATCAGAGTAATGGTAGAGCAAGTTCATAGAAACCCTGTTCTACCCTCTTGTCACGCCCAGTAAGGGGGACAATCCGGCCGTTTTGGAGAAAAACTCAGTACGTCATTCCCGCAGGCCGAGCAGGTGCTCGTTCATCGCGCCGGTCAGGGTCGCATCGATCGGCACGTCCACGGCATCGATACGGCGGATCGGCGCAACGAGCCTGACGCTCGACACCAGCCACGCGGCATCCGCCCCCAACAACTCGCCCAGCGCCGGCCGCTCGAACGCGGTCGTCATTCCGCGGGCCTCAGCGAAACGGAAGAGATTCGCCTGGGTGGTGCCGTCGAGCACGCCGAGAGCGGGATCGGGCGTGACCATCGTGTCGCCCCGACGGTAGACGAGCGTCGACGTCGGGCCTTCGAGCAGGATGCCGTCACTCGAGACGAACACGACATCGTCCGCTCCGCGACGCTCGGCTTCCCGCATCGCCGCCTTGTTCACCGCATAGCTCAGGGTCTTGGCGCCGGCGAGGAGCCACGGGGAGGTGCTCGCCACGTCGTGACGGTAGCCACGATCGAGCGTGACGACGGAGATTCCCGCCGTTCGCGCCTCGGTGTGGTCGGGCGAATGTGCGGCGTACACCCAGCCGGTAGGTACATGCCCACCCTCGACTCCCCTGCTGAGCACGATCTTCACGAACGACTCGTCCGCGGCATCGAGCTCGACCACCGCCGCCCTGATCGCCGCGGCCCACACCACCAGGTCGGGCGCTGGCAGGTCGAGCATCGCGGCGGAACGGGCGAACCGAGCGAGATGATGATCGAAGGCCTGCGGGTATCCCCCGCAGACGCTGAGTGTCTCGAAGACACCGTCACCCCGGGTGGCCGCGAGATCCATCACGCTGAGGTGAGGCTGCCCGATGTCGGTGATTGCGAAGGGCGCTGCCTCCGGGTCGTGCGCAGGAGCGTCGACCGAAGGCTGATTCAGGATGATGAGGACGTGTTCAGGCACTGCAGCATTCTTTCAGGTCGCGCTGTTCACGGGCCGCTCTGGATGGGGATGCTCGACGTGTCGTAGCGGTGCTGCCTCCTCGGAATGAACAACACGATCGCCACGCCGACGAGTGTGGCCGGGAATGTCGACCCGAGGGTGCGCATCACCGAGTTCAGCCCGTTTGCCGCGGCGGTCTCGTGCGGCGGCACCGATTGCATGATCAGGGTCGGCATGGCCGTATACGCAAAACCGACCCCGAGGCCCAGTGCCCTGACGAGGATGAACAGCCAGTGCCAGTCGGCGAACTGCGCGATGGTCGCGGCCAGCGGCAGGCCGAGGGCACCGCCGACGCCGAGGGTGGCGCTCACGAGCGCAACAGCTCCGCCGAGATTTGTGGGGTGGATGACGTCTCTCAGGATGCTGATCCCGAGCGGGATCACGCCTATCCCGATCCCCTGGAACGCCCGCCCGATGACCAGCGGAACAAGCGTCGTCGACAGCGCGCAGAAGATGGACCCACCGACGAGGATCGCGAGCAGGAGCAGCAGGATCCGGCGCTTTCCGAACATGTCGCCGAGCCTGCCGGTGATGGGGTGGAGATGACGGCGGCCAGCAGCGTGGCCGTCAGTGGGTGTCGAGCTGCAGTGCGTCGAGCACATCCTGCGGGGCGGCCTGCATCGCGTGCGGGCCGGCGACGTCGAACCACACGGATTCGAGCACCCCGATGTTCTCGGTAAGGAACTCGCGCAGCGCAGCAGCGTCGTAGCCGAGCACGCGGTGGTCGTCTTCCTCGGGGACCATCTGCCTATAGGTGTCCGTCGAGGAGAAGAGCAGCAGCATGTAGCGGTCGGCGTCCCCGCGACGGAAGACCCGCACCTGCGGGGGGCCATCGACCGGGAGCATGGGCACAACCACGTGGTCGTTGCGCAGCGCGAAGGCAACAGCCGCGACATCCTGAGCCTCGAGCGCTGTCGCGAGCTGCTCCGACCCGAGCGAGGGTGTGTCGTCGCCCATCAGTTCAGAATGAACGGTTGCTGGGTGACGGATGCCACGTCACCGACGTTAACTTCGAGCCGGTACGTGGCTCCACCGCCGTCGACCTGCGGCCGCTCGGTCTCGCAGGTGTCAGTCGCCGATCGGGTGCGATCCCAGCTGACCGAGGAACCGGCCAGTGGAACGCCCGGCAGGAGGGTCGCCGTGGCCGCGACGGGATCGAGCTGGCAGTCCTTGGAGCTCCAGATACGGTCGCTGCCGCTCGTGATGATGAAGTCCTGCTGGTCGGAGCCTGCCGAAATCGTGCACGGGTTGGTCATGCGGCTCGTGAGGGCGAAAGACAGCACGGGGGCGACACCGGCGTCATAGGCCGCGGCATCCGTGGTGGGCTCGACCGTCACCATGGTCGGGTCGCAGGCGACTGTCTCACCGGGCGCGGCAGTCGGCTCGGTCGGTGCCGCCGCGGGCGGCGACGACGTGCCGCCCGGGGTCTGCGTCGCGACGGGCGTGCTCCCGGTCGGACGGTTCACGATGAGGATCACGATGATGATGACCGCAACCAGACCCAGGATCACAAAAAGGCGGCGGCGCCAGTACACCTTGCTGGGCTGGGGGCCGACCGGAGTTCGGAACGTCGACATGCACACAGGGTAGGCGTGTCGACGCACTAGCGGAGCGAGGGCACGCCCATGCTGGCCGGATATTCAGCCAGCAACCTTCCGGATGAAGTCGAGATAGGCATCGAGAGACTGCTCGGCGGTGATCGCCCGCAGCACCACCTCGTCGACCGCCCGCTCGTAGTCGGCGATCCGCGCGGCCAGGGCGCCCGGCACCGAGCCGTCGATGGTGGTCTCGATCGCCGTGGCACCGATGCACTCGAAATTCGCCGCGTAGGAGGGGTAGCTGCCGTAGCGCTCGGCCTCCGCGCGCAGCGCACCACGGGCATCCTCGGTCATGGCGGTTCTCACGTAGAGCATGCCGCGCACGTCACGACCGCCCGCAGCACCCCGCAGGTCGCGCATCGCATCGGCAGCGGCGTCGGGGGTGAGCCAGTTGAACAGCACCCCGTCGGCGGCCTCGGCCGCCATCCTGCGCATCTTCGGCCCCAGTGCTCCCACGACGATGGATGCCTCGCTGCGCTCGGTAAGCTCCTGCACTCCCCGCGACACCAGGCCGAGCGGATGCCGGGCAGCCCCCGACCCGATGCCGAGCGACAACCTCCCCTGGGGCAGGCCGGCGAGCGCCCCGACGATCTCGGAGGGGTCCCGTCGATCGAGCGGAATCACTCCGGTTCCGAGCCTGAGGGTGGTCGTGACGTCCGCCGCGGCAGCGAGACCGGCGAGCGCGTCGCCATCAGGGGTGTCGTTGAGCCACAGCCCGCGGAATCCGAGCGATTCGATGGCGGGAGCGAGAGCCGCGATGATCTCGTGGTCGAGGGCCCCGGCAAGGCCGATCGAGACCCGCGAGACATCCATCACAGCAATTTCAGCATGCGCGTGTTTCCGAGGGTGTTTTGTTTCACGCGCGAGAGGTCGAGGAACTCGGCGACACCCTCGTCGGGAGACAGCGCCAGCTGGGCGAATACCTCCGGAGCCACGACGTCTTCGGCGATCGCGCTGAAGCCGTGCCGTCCGAAGAACGCCGTCTCGAAGGTGAGGCAGAACAGCCGCGTGAGGCCGAGGGTGGCGGCATGCTGCTCGATGTTCTCGAGAATCGCGTGGCCGGCTCCTGTGCCGAGCCAGTCCTGGGCGACAGCGAGGGTACGGACCTCGCCGAGGTCTTCCCACATCACGTGCAACGCGCCGCACCCGACGACCTCACCGGCCTCGTTCTCGGCGATCCGGAATTCCTGCACGGCCTCGTAGAGCACAACCCGGTCTTTACCGAGCAGGATGCGCTGCTGGGCGAGCGGCTCGACGAGCGCCTGGATGAGGGGAACGTCGCTGGTGCGGGCCGGCCTGACGGTGAAAGTTGCCACGCTCCACCTTAAACGGATCAAGCCCGCCGGATTCCACTGTGAGGTGAATTCCGGCGGGCTCGACCGTCAGTACGGTTAGGCCTCGACCGCTTCCGGCTCCTTCTCGGGGAGTCCGGCCTGGCGGCTCGTGGTGAGCACGAACTTCGCGTCGAGGTAGTCGACATGAACGTGGTCACCGGCATTGAGCTCACCGTGCAGGATCTGCTCACTCATGCGGTCTTCGATCTCGTGCTGCACGGCACGGCGCAGGGGCCGGGCTCCGAGCGACGGGTCGAAGCCGATCTTGATGAGCTGCTGCTTGGCGGCGAGCGTGAGCTCGACCGTCAGGTCGCGATCCATCAGTCGATCGCTGAGTCGCTTGATGAAGAGGTCGACGATCTGCAACAGCTCTTCCGGGCTGAGCTGCGGGAAGACGATGGTCTCGTCCACGCGGTTCAGGAACTCCGGCTTGAAGTGCTTCTTCAGCTCCTCGACGACCTTGCCGCGCATCCGGTCGTATCCGGTGGCGGTGTCTGTCGACGAGGTGAACCCGATGGGGGTTCCCGTGATGTCCTTCGTTCCGAGGTTCGTCGTCATGATGATCACGGTGTTCTTGAAGTCGACCACGCGACCCTGGCCATCCGTCAGGCGTCCCTCTTCCAGGATCTGGAGGAGCGAGTTGAAGATGTCGGGGTGAGCCTTCTCGATCTCATCGAACAGCACCACGGAGAACGGCTTGCGACGCACCTTCTCGGTGAGCTGGCCGCCCTCTTCGAATCCGACGAATCCGGGAGGGGCACCGAACAGTCGCGAGACCGTGTGCTTCTCGCCGTACTCCGACATGTCGAGGGAGATCAGCGCGTTCTCGTCGTCGAAGAGGAACTCCGCGAGAGCCTTCGCGAGCTCGGTCTTTCCCACACCGGTCGGGCCGGCGAAGATGAACGAACCACTGGGGCGCTTCGGGTCCTTCAGGCCTGCGCGGGTGCGTCGGATCGTCTTGGAGAGAACCGAGATGGCCTCCTCCTGTCCGATGACGCGCATGTGCAGAGCCTTCTCCATGAAGATGAGTCGCGAAGACTCTTCCTCGGTGAGCTTGAAGACGGGGATGCCGGTTGCCGCAGCGAGAACTTCGGCGATGAGACCCTCATCCACCTCGGCGGTGGTCGAGACGTCGCCGGACTTCCACTGCTTCTCGAGACGCAGTCGCTCGCCGAGCAGCTTCTTCTCCTCGTCGCGCAGCGACGCGGCCTTCTCGAAGTCCTGGTCCTCGATCGCGCCTTCCTTCTGGCCGCGGACCAGGGCGATCTTCTCGTCGAACTCACGCAGCTCCGGCGGGGCGGACAGGATCGAGAGCCGCAGGCGTGCGCCGGCCTCGTCGATCAGGTCGATCGCCTTGTCGGGCAGGAAGCGGTCGGCGACGTAGCGGTCGGCGAGGTTCGCGGCGGCCACGATCGCGCCGTCGGTGATCGACACCTTGTGGAACGACTCGTACTTGTCGCGCAGCCCCTTGAGGATGTTGATCGTGTGCGGCAGGGAGGGCTCGTGCACCTGCACGGGCTGGAACCTGCGCTCGAGAGCGGCATCCTTCTCGAAGTGCTTGCGGTACTCGTCGAGGGTGGTCGCACCGATGGTCTGCAATTCGCCTCGAGCCAGGAGGGGCTTCAGGATGCTCGCGGCATCGATCGCACCCTCGGCGGCTCCGGCACCCACGAGGGTGTGGATCTCGTCGATGAAGGTGATGATGTCACCGCGGGTGCGGATCTCCTTCGTGACCTTCTTGAGGCGCTCCTCGAAGTCACCGCGGTAGCGGCTACCGGCGATGAGCGAGCCGAGGTCGAGCGTGTAGAGCTGCTTGTCTTTCAGCGTCTCGGGAACGTCGCCGCGCACGATCGCGATAGCGAGGCCCTCGACGACGGCGGTCTTGCCGACGCCGGGCTCACCGATCAGCACGGGGTTGTTTTTGGAGCGACGGGAGAGGATCTGCATGACCCGTTCCATCTCTTTCTCGCGCCCGATGACCGGGTCGAGCTTGCCGTCGCGAGCGGCCTGCGTGAGGTTGCGGCCGAACTGGTCGAGGATCTGCGAACCCTTGTCGGGCGTCGCGTCGTTACCGCCGACAGCGACAGCTTCCTTGCCCTGGTAGCCCGAGAGCAGCTGGATGACCTGCTGGCGCACCCGGTTGAGGTCGGCGCCGAGCTTCACGAGCACCTGGGCTGCGACACCCTCGCCCTCGCGGATCAGCCCGAGCAGGATGTGCTCGGTGCCGATGTAGTTGTGGCCGAGCTGCAGCGCCTCGCGCAGTGACAGCTCGAGCACCTTCTTGGCGCGCGGGGTGAACGGGATGTGGCCGGTCGGCTGCTGCTGGCCCTGGCCGATGATGTCCTGGACCTGCTCGCGCACGGCGTCGAGCGAAATGTTGAGGGACTCGAGGGCCTTGGCGGCGACGCCTTCGCCCTCGTGGATCAGCCCGAGCAGGATGTGCTCAGTGCCGATGTAGTTGTGGTTGAGCATCTTGGCCTCTTCCTGGGCCAGGACGACAACACGACGAGCTCGGTCTGTGAAACGTTCGAACATCTTCTTCACTCCTTAGGCACCGGGCAGGATTCGGTGCCGATATAAAGAGAGTAACTTCGTGGCCCGCGAAAAAGTCCGCTGTTCGCCCTAGGCGTGACGGGTGTTCGCGAGGCCGATGCCGCTCGTGTTCGCAACTCCTGCAGATTGCGGGTGCTGCTCCGGAGCTGAGCCAGTTTTCGCGGGTGGGGTCACGACGTCCGGTCGATCTGCAGGAGTTGTGAACTCGTATTGACGCTCAATCTGAGGAACTCGGAAAGCCTTGCATAGACGGTGCATATTGTTTATCGTTACTATCGACAAACGATATGGAGTCGACATGAGCACTCTCACCAGCGGTACACGGGCGGGCCAACTGGCCGAGAAGGTCATCCTCGGGATGATCGCCGGCGGAGCGGCGGCGATCGGGGTCGTCGACACGGTGTTCCTCGTTGGCCGGATCATTCGCCTCGCGTCCGGCCCGGCAGAACTGACGGGTGTTCCGACCACGAAACCCCTGGACGCCGGGTTCGCGAGCGCGACCTTCGACACAGTCACCCTGACGGTCGCAGAGCTCTCTGCGGGCGGGCGAGCGTTCCTCATCGGGGCCGCGGTGCTGACCTGGCTGTTGGTGATCGGGATCTGTGCCGTGGTGGCCTGGCTGTGCGTGCGCGTGTTCCACGGCAAGCCGTTTGGAGCGGCAGCGACCTGGGGAATCGGCGCGGTCTCGCTGCTCGTTATCCTCTCCGGCCTCGGCACACCAACCCTCAACGGGATGGCGGCTCAGCGCGCGCTCGTCGGGCTCGATCTGGAGCAGTTTCCGATGTTTCTCGTCACGGTCGACCTCGCTCCGCTGGGCTGGGGGCTCGCACTGGCGGTGGTCGCCGGTGCGTTCGAGATCGGGCAGCGGATGCAACGTGAGACCGGCGGACTCGTCTGATGGCGGACGACGACGGGCCCGGCGGAATCCACTGTCGGCTGGATGAGCTGCTCGCGGAACGACAGATGACCCTGGCCAGACTCAGCGAGTTGGTCGGGGTGAGCGTCGTGAACCTCTCGGTGCTGAAGAACGACCGCGCACGCGCAATCAGGTTCTCGACACTCACCGCAATATGCGAGGCACTCGATTGCGACGTCGGCGAACTCCTGGTGCGTTCCTGACAGCAACCGCGGTTGCGGGAGGGTGACATCGCAACTTTCGCCCTTTGAGCGCGCCGGAAGGGCGAAAAGTGCGCTCTGAGCGAGCGGATGCCGGGACCTGACCGCGCGCGTCAGGCCTTCGGGTCAGCCGGGGCCGGCGCCGGCGCCGCGGGCATGCCGAGCTTCGCGCGCTCCTCGGCTTCGATGCGGGCTCTCGCCTTACGCTCGGTGCCGTCGGCTCTGAGGATCGCGCGGATGATGAACCAGAACACGAGGCCGACAAGGATGGTCGGGGCGACCGAGTAGATCGCGTTGGACCAGAAATCCTGAGGCATGGATCAAGCGTAACTGTTGATGATGAAGACGACGGCGATGATCACCAGCATCCCAGCCAACGCTAGGCCTGTGACCAGTCTCGAGGTGCGGCGGTTCATTGGTTGGCTTTGACCAGGATCCCGATGACGCCGGAGATCAGCAGGTACGCACCGACGCCGCCCACGAGCACCCAGATGGCGATCCGGTTGAACGACGGGCCCTTTTTCTTGTTGTCTTCGCCGGGAAGCTTGAGGTCGCTCATCACTTCACCAGGGGGAACAGGATCGTCTCGCGGATGCCCAGACCCGTGATGGCCATGAGCAGTCGGTCGATTCCGACCCCGATGCCACCGGTCGGCGGCATCCCGTGTTCGAGCGCCCGCAGGAACTCTTCATCAAGGCGCATGGCCTCCACGTCGCCCTTCGAGGCGAGGAGCGCCTGCTCGACGAAACGTTCTCTCTGGATGACCGGGTCGACGAGCTCGGAATATCCCGTCGCCAGTTCGAAGCCGCGGATGTACAGGTCCCACTTCTCGACGACCCCGGCGATGGTGCGGTGGTCGCGCACGAGAGGGCTGGTGTCGACGGGGAAGTCCATCACGAACGTCGGTCGGGTCAGGTTCGGCTTGACGAAGTGCTCCCACAGCTCCTCGACGAGTTTGCCGTGGGTGGGGTGATCGACCTCGATGCCGACCTTCGCCGCTTCGGCGAGCAGGTAGTCGTATGGGCTGTCCGGGGTGATGTCGAGCCCGGATGCCGCGGACGCCGACTCGTACATCGACACCCGGTCCCAGTCTCCGCCGAGGTCGTACTCGGTGCCATCGGCCCACGTCACCACGAGCTGGCCGGCGACGGCGAGCGCTGCATTCTGCACGAGCTGCTGAGTGAGGTCGGCCATCCGGTTGTAGTCGCCGTAGGCCTCGTAGGCCTCGAGCATCGCGAACTCCGGGGAGTGGGTGGAGTCTGCACCCTCGTTGCGGAAGTTCCGGTTGATCTCGAACACCCTGTCGACGCCGCCGACGACGGCGCGCTTGAGGAACAGTTCGGGCGCGATCCGCAGGAACAGCTCGGTGTCGAAGGCGTTGCTGTGGGTGGCGAACGGGCGGGCGGATGCCCCACCGTGCATCACCTGCAGCATCGGGGTCTCCACCTCCAAGTAGTCCTGCGCGGCGAAGGTGGCGCGCAGCGAGGCGTTGACCTTCGCCCTGGCGCGCACGGTGAAGCGGGCCTGCTCGCGCAGGATGAGGTCGAGGTAGCGGCTTCGCACGCGGGACTCATCACTCAGGTCGGAGTGCAGGTTCGGCAGCGGCAGCACGGCCTTGGCGGCGATCTGCCACTCCTTGACCATGACGCTCAGTTCGCCGCGGCGGCTGGAGATGACTTCACCGCTGACGAAAACATGGTCGCCGAGGTCGGTGAACTCTTTCCACTCGTCGAGCGACTCCTGGCCCACCTCTGCGAGGCTCACCATCGCCTGCACTCGGGATCCGTCTCCGGCCTGCAGCGTCGCGAAACAGAGCTTGCCGGTGTTGCGGGCGAACACCAGGCGACCGGCGATGCCGACGACATCTCCCGTGGTGTCATCTGCCACCAGGTGCCCGTACTTCTCGCGCAGCGCAGGAATCGTCGTCGTGACGGGCACGGCGACGGGGTACGCCTCGCGACCGCTCGCGATGAGCCGCTCACGCTTGCCCAGTCGTACAGCCTTCTGCTCGCTGACCTCATCTGCAGTCAGTTCGTCGGGCGGTGTGGGCTCAGTGGTGTTGTCGCTCATAGCGCTCCCATGTTACCGGGGGTTTCCCGCACGCTCAGGGGGCGCACGCGACGTGGGTGGTCGCCGAGGGGCGTGCCTCGAGCCGCGCCGCCGGAATGGGGAGACCGCAGACGACGCAGATTCCGTAGGTGCCATCATCCAGTCGCACGAGCGCCGAGTCGAGGTCGGCCCGCTGCCGGTGTACTTCCGCGATGGTGGCGTCGAGCTGTGCGCGCTCGAAGGCAATGGTCGCGCCCTCGGGATCGTGCTCGTCGTCGGCATTGGACGCGCTGGATGCCTCGACCATCGCCGCACGCTCCCGCTCGAGGGTGACCTCCAGAGCTCGAGCGTCGCGCGAGCGTTCCTCGAGCCGTGCGCGCTGGGCTGCGGTGCTCGACTCATCCATCAGGCTGTCAAGCGTACTCGCGTCGAGCGGTCCGCCTCGGGTTGCGGATCGGGTCGCAGATCGCGACTCCGGCGCCTCGGGACCTGCCTCCCTGGCACGGCCACCCCGGGACCCGCCTCCCGAAAAACAGGATGTCAGTTCAGATTGATGTCAGTCTGAACTGACATCTCCATTTCGGCGGCACGTTCTTCGAGACCATCTCTCGCGGCTCCACGGCCCACGCGCGTGCACCACGAGCTGCACACGCGCCGGGCGAGCCGTGCGAGCCGGGCGAGCTGCACACGCGCCGGGCGAGCCGGGGTCGCAGCTCAGCTCCTCAGCCCAGGTAGATCGGCTCGTTGTCGATGAGGCGGGTGGTTCCGAGCATGGCGGCGACGATGACGATCGCGGGGCCGCGGTAGCCGTCATCCACCGGCATGAAGGTCTGCGGATGCACGATCTTCAGGTAGTCGAGCTGCACGAGCGACTCCCCCATCAGTGCACCCTGCGCGGCCGCGAGGGTCGCGTCGAGCCCGCGTTCCGCTGATGACGACGCCGCCTCCAGCGCGATGGACAGCGATCGTGCCGCCCTGCGCTCGTTCGCGTCGAGGAAGCGGTTGCGGCTGGAGAGCGCCAGTCCGTCGGATTCCCGCACAGTCTCGATGGCTTCGATGCGCACGGGCAGGTTCAGGTCTGTCACCATGCGACGCACGAGGAACAGCTGCTGGGCATCCTTCTGTCCGAACGTTGCGACATTCGGGGTGATGATGTCGAGCAGTTTCGCGACGACAGTCAGCACGCCGTCGAAGTGGCCGTGGCGTGACGCCCCCTCGAAGAGAGTGCCGACCTTGCCAGCGGTGATTATGGTCTGGGTCGGTCCATCGGGATACATCTCCTCGACGCTCGGCGCGAAGACGTAGTGCACGCCCGCGGCCTCGAGCGCGATCAGGTCAGCATCGAGGGTGCGCGGATACTTGTCGAGGTCTGCCGCGTCACTGAACTGGGTCGGATTGACGAAGATCGACACCACCATCACATCGGCGAGCTCCGCGGCGCGCTCGAGGTGCGACAGGTGGCCGTCATGCAACGCACCGAGGGTGGGCGTCAGTGCGATCGTGCGACCGGCCGCGCGTTCGGCCGCGAGTGCTTCGCGGATTCCGCGGATCGTCTCGATCACGACAGGTTTCTGTGTTGCTCTCACCGTGGATCCTCCCCATAGATCGTATAAGCCGCAGGCGGCCGGCACGGACATAGACGGTTAGTGCCCCATTGCGACCCTGAAGGGATTAAAGTGTTGCCATCTCCCTACTGTCCCCGCCAGCATGCGGGCGGCCACCCGCACGGAGACGGTTCACTGTCGATGGAGCATGCCGTGAATTTCCGAACCCGAGAGATCGCCGTCGACGGCGGACGCCTCGCGGTGGCCGAATGGGGCCCGGCCGATGCGCACCCTCTCGTCGTCATCCATGGCATCACCGGTTCCCATAAAAGCTGGGCTGCGGTGGCGGAAGCCATGCCGGATACCCGGATCATCGCTCCAGACCTGCGCGGGCGCGGAGCCAGCAGCGAGCTTCCCGGCCCCTGGGGGATGACGCAGCACGCACTCGACGTGGTCGCCGTGATCGACGCACTGGGGCTCGACCGTGTGCCTCTCGTCGGGCATTCGATGGGCGGGTTCGTCGCGAACGTCACAGCGCATCGGCATCCGGATCGCGTCAGCGGAGTGCTGCTCGTCGACGGTGGGCTCACCCTCCCGCTGCCCCACGGGCTCACTTTGGGGAATGCCGCTCAGGCGCTGAGCCCGTCGATCGACCGCCTCAGCCTGACGTTTTCGAGCCGCGAGGCATACCGCGCCTTTGCATCCACCCATCCGGCGATCCAGGAAGCCTGGACGCCGATGATCGAGGCCTACGTCGATTACGACCTCGTCGGCGAGCCTCCCGTGATGCACTCGCGCACGTCGATCGACGCCATGCGACGGGATGCCATCGACTTCTACGGCTCCCCCGACGTCGTCGACGCGGTGGCCGCCATCCGCCAGGGGACCACGATGCTGGTCGCTCCGCGCGGACCACGCAACGACGACGTGCCGCTCTACTCCGCGTCGGCGCTCGGCCGGTGGCTGGCCGAACTGCCCGCACTCGAGGTCGTGACCGTCTCGGACGTGAACCACTACACGATCGTCATGGATGCCGCCGGAGCCGCGGTTGTCGCCGAATTCGCCCGCGACCTCCTCGCAGACTGAGCTGCTACTCCGGGAGCCCCCGGAGCAGGTCACCGCCCGCCGCCTGGAGCGCCGTCTCGACCGATGACCGCAGCAGCGGCCCGAGCACGGTGGCGGGTGACTCGATCCCGAGGTCGGCCAGCAGCGCGGTCGACTGGCTCACGATGGAGGCCGAGAAGGTCGACGCCGTCGACACCGCCTCGGCGTAGGTGGCGCGGTCCTCTTCCGCGATCACGATCGGCTCTCCGCCCATCTCGACCACGAGCGCCTGCCCGATCGGAAGCACGGGGGTCGGCGCCGTCACGGCGAAGTAGCTCTCGCGCATCCTGACCAGGTCGAGAGAGGTACCGGTGAAAACCATGGTCGGATGGATGGCCAGCGGGATGACACCCGCGGCGATGGCCGGCGCGAGCACCGAGTAGCCGAGACCGGGGGCGGTGTGCAGCACGAGCTGCCCCGGCTGCCACGAGCCCGTGGCTGCGAGCCCGGTGACGAGGGACTCGATCTCCGCTTCGGGGATCGCGAGGATGACCAACTCACTGCGCTCGAGCAGTACAGGAATCTCGAGGATCGGAACCTCGGGAAGCAGTGCTCGCGCACGATCCCGGTTGTCTTCGGAGATCGAGGCGATGCCCACAATCGCGTGCCCCGCTCCCGCGAGCGCGGCGCCGATGACAGGGCCGACCCTGCCCGCCCCGATGATGCCGACCCCGAGTCGGCCAGACTGCGCGGCCATCAGGGGTGACCCGCGCCCGGAAACGGCGGCGGGGGTGGTGGCCCGACGACGGTCTGGGGCTCCGCCTCCGTGGGCGCGGGAATTGTCGGAACTGACGCACGCCACCGGTGGCTGGTGTCGACATCGGCGAAGCTCACGGCGGCACTCTCGATCGCCGAGAATGCCGCTACGGCATCGTCCCGGTCGATCGCGCCCAGTCGCGCGATGACGGGCCCCGCAACGGTGTGCACGGTGAGCGACGCGAGGCCGAGCCGGCGCAGCAACGGGCCCTGGCGCAGGCCGAGACTCTGCAGCCTCGCCTGCGGCACCACCGTGAGCTCGCGCCAGACAGCGCCGGTGCGGAACATGACAGCCCCCGGCACGATCGCGAAACCGTTGCGACGCCAGGAGAACCACCGGATGACTCTGGCGCGCTTCGGCGAATTGGTGAAGCCGTCGTCGCCACCCTTCGACCGCATGCCGCGCTCCAGCATCTCGATCGCAGCGGGGTCGACCAGGCCCGGCAACACGAGCTCGAGCACCCGCATCGTGTCCTGGGCGTTACCCACGGGAAGGATCGTCGTATTTGCCTGGCCGGCAGCACCGCTGGCCGAGGACGTGGATGCGCGGTTGATCTTGATCTCCCACCAACCCGCGGGGCGCCAGAGCAGGGGCTGGCTGACCTGCACCGCGTGGATCCGGCCGGGGGGAAGGGTCTCATTGCTCGTCGACAGCAGCCCGAAGCCCACCCGGATGCCGTCGGGGGTCGAGGCGATGCTGTAGCGCAGGGAGCGCGTGAATCTCGACACGTAGTAACCGCCCATGCCGATGAGGGCAGGTACGAAACCGAACAGGAAGAAGGGCTCACGCGTCGTGGTGGTCACCACGACGAGCGCGATGATCGCCACGATGATGATCACCGTGAAGCCGCTGAGCAGCAGCGATCCTATGAGTCGGCCGAGGTTCATCTGCACGACGGACTCGGGCGGGGCGGCATCGGGATCGAGCTCGGGGCCGAGAAGTTCGGCGACCCGCTGGCCGATCACGCCGCCGGGGGCTGCCGCGCCTTCCGTGGCCGCCGCGGACTGGGTGCCCGAGGCGCGCAGGAGGATCTCGCGCCTCAGCTCATCCGCCGCCGACGACCCGAGGTAGGCGAGCTGCACGTTCGCGTTCTGGCCGGCGACACTGACCTCGAGCTTCGCCGCACCACACAGCCTGGCGAGGAACGGCCGTGACACATTGACGCCCTGGATGCGGTCGAGCCTGCCCCGGCGGTTCGTACGGAACAGCACACCGCTCTGCACTTCGACCTGTTCGTCGGTGATCCTGAACCTGTGCATGCGCCACGAGACATAGAACCCGCCGACGAACAGCAGCACGCCGCCCAGGAGGACGAGGGCAATGAGCCCGGCGAACTCGTGCTCGTAGATCCAGACGAGGGGGTCGTACTCTTCACCGCGGCCGTCGCCACCGATGAAGGTATTGATCAGCACATCGCGGATATTGACGATCACTACGCCGACGATCGCGACGAGCGCGATGCCGCCCTTCAACACGGGGGTCGCTGGGTGCAACCTGTGCCATTCGCCGTCCGCGAGCCTGGACCCCGTGCCGATGACGTCGCGCTCGGTCACAGCCCGGCCCTGCGGCTTTCGGCCAACTCCACCAGTCTGTCTCTCAGCTCCTCGGCGTCTGAGGCGACGAGCCCGGGGATGACCACTCCCGTTGCCGCCGCAGCGGTGACGAGCTTCAGTTCGCTCAGCCCGACGGCGCGATCCAGCGGCCCGCGATTGATGTCGACGAGCTGCATGCGGCCGTACGGCACGGCCACGAATCTCTGGAACATCAGCCCGCGCCGGAACAGCAGGTCGTCATCCCGAAGCTGGTAGCCGATGGATCGGACCCGCCGCGGCGTCAGCGCGAGAGTGATGACGAAGATCACGGCGAGCGACGCCGGAATGGCCCAGAGGACGGCATTGCCGGTCAGGACCGCCGGGATGGAGGTGACCGCGCACGCGACGATCGCAAACACGAGAGTGCCCACGAAGTCGACCACGACGTACCGCGGCGAGACCCTGCGCCACTCGGCGTTAGGTATCTCGAGCCGGTTCGTCATGAGATACCTCGGGGGTCTGGGGCGCCGTCGTCCCGCTTGTCGTCGTCGGGCGGGATGCTGCACATGTGTTCGGCTACTAGTCCGGCCACCAGCAGCAGTATTGCACCGACCGCCGCCACGATGGACATGGTGAGGGCGTTGGGCGACGCAACGACAGACCGGCTGAGCAGGTAGCCGACGATGCCGAGGCCGCCACCGCCGAGCAGGGCACCGCTCAGGCTCGATGCCTTCGCGAGCATCAGCACCCTGGTCGCGTAGAAGGGGTCGACCCGCGCGTTGGCCACGCCCCGGGAGACCCGTCGCACCGGCAGCGCCATGGCGACGATGATGACGCCGATGAGCACGAGCGCGACACCGAGGGTCACGGGAGGGAGCACGACGGCGCGACCGGAGGCGGCCAGCGCAGTCTCGATGAACCACATCGCTCCACCGCCGAGGACGGCGAGCAGCACCAGGGAGGCGGGCTTGGTGCGGGTCACAGCAGCGGCTCCGCGGCGTAGTCGGCGGGGGCGTAGTCGGCGGGGGCGTCGAGGGCGTCGAGCAGGTCGGCGACCCGTCCGCGGCCCGGGATGGCGGCATCCTCGTCCACCTGCAGCCAGGGCGTGAGCACGAACGACCGCTCGGCCGCGCGCGGGTGAGGGATGGTGAGGGTGGGCGAATCGACTTCGAGGTCAGCGTAGGAGATGATGTCGATGTCGATGATGCGATCGCCCCAGCGCACTCCGCGGACGCGACCGAGCTCAGCTTCGATGGCGTTGACCGCGGCGAGCAGCTCGAGCGGCGCAAGGGAGGTGCGCACCGCCACGACGGCGTTGAGGTAGGCCGGCGCGTCCGGGTCGACACCGTCTGGCTTCACCGCGGCCGTCTCGACGATTCCGGATGCCGCGACCATCACCAGCCTGTCGAGCGCGGAGATCTCCCGCACGGCCGCGCGCAGCGCGTGTTCGCGATCGCCGAGGTTGCTGCCGAGAGCCAGGATCGCCAGGTTCACCACCACGATCAGCCGAACCCGATGGACTGTGGTGCGGCGGATGCGGCGGCTCTCGTGATCGTCACCGCGACATCGTCGAAGGGCACGGTGATCGGCGCTTGCGGCTTGTGGATGGTCACGACGGCGAGCTTAACGGCTCGATGGGAGAGCACGACGGCGGCGACCCGTTCCGCGACAGTCTCGATGAGGTCGACGGGGTCGCTCTCGACGGCCGCGACAACCTCCTCGGCGAGGACGCCGTAGTGCACGGTCTGCTCGAGATCGTCAGAACGTCCGGCGGCCGCGAGGTCGAGATGGGCGACGACGTCGATGACAAACACCTGGCCGTCACGGCGTTCCGAGTCGAACACTCCGTGGAATGCGTTCGCGCGCAACCCGGTGAGCGTGATCGTGTCGAGCGGATTCATGCGCTTCGTCCCTTCTCCCAGGCCGACCATACGCCGAGCGCTGCCATGGTGGATGCCACGTCGTGCACCCGCACCGCCCAGACACCGGCATCCGCGGCCAGGGCCGTCACCACGGCGGTGGGCAGGTCGCGGTCGGCCGCTGTGGCGTCATCCGACAGCAACTCGCCCAGGAATCTCTTGCGCGACGCGCCGATGAGCACGCGGCAGCCCAGCGACTCCAGGTCGCCGAGCCCCGCCAGCAGGCGCCAGTTGTGCTCGGCGGTCTTCGCGAAGCCGAGCCCTGGGTCGATGATCACTCTCGATAGGTCCACCCCGGCCGCGGTGAGCGAGTCGAGGCGGTGGCCGAGTTCAACCCCGACGTCGGCGACGACGTCGTCGTAGTGGTCGATGGCGCCGGCGCCGGCATCCGGAGCACGCCAGTGCATAGCGATGTAGTCGAGCCCGGTCTCGGCGATGACCCTGGGCATGAAGGGGTCGGCGAGCCCGCCAGAGACGTCGTTGACGATGGATGCCCCCGCCACCGCCGCGGCGAGTGCGGTGTCGGCGTTGAGGGTGTCGACGCTCACCGGAACACCGGCCGCGACGAGCCCCCGGATCACCGGCAACACGCGCGCCTGCTCCAGTTCCACGTCGACGCGGGTCGACCCGGGCCGGGTGGACTCGCCACCGACGTCGACGACATCGGCGCCGTGCTCGAACAGCTCGATGCCGTGGCCGATGGCCGCGCCGAGATCGGAATACTGCCCGCCGTCGCTGAACGAATCCGGGGTCACATTGAGGATGCCGAACACTTTCGGCGCGGTGCGCGTCACGACTGGCCGCCGACCAGGGCGAGCACTCCCGCGCGCTGCACGGGATCTGACAGCGAACCGCGGGACGCCATGGTGACTGTGGAACTTCCGGCCTGCCGAGCGCCTCGCGCCGTCACGCAGCCGTGCACGGCATCCACGACTACCAGCACGCCCTGCGGCGCGAGCCCTGACTGGATGGAGTCGGCAATCTGCTCGGTCAGTTGCTCCTGCAACTGTGGCCGCGCTGCGGCGGTCGTGACGACAGTGGCCAGCCTGCCGAGGCCGACGATCCTGTCCCCCGGTACATAGGCGACGTGTGCGACGCCGAGGAACGGCAGCAGGTGATGCTCGCAGATCGACCTGAATTCGATATCGCGCACCAGCACGAGTTCGCCGAGTCCGTCACTCACGACGGTATCGCCGAGAGCCGCCGACGGGTCGACGCCGACTCCCGCGAAGAACTCGGCGTAGGCCTCGGCGACCCGTTTCGGGGTCGCCCGCAGACCCGGCCGTGCCGCATCCTCGCCTATCGCGGCAAGGATCTCGGCCACGGCCGCTTCAATGCGTCCGGAGTCGACAGCCATGGCCGACCTAGGCCGTGGCGATGCCGGGAGTCTGGAGGGGGCGGGGCGGGCGATTCGCTGCCGCTGGGGAGTCGGACTCGACACCGCCATCGACGAGGCCGGCATCCACTGGCGCCTTGGTCGGAACCTTCACCGGCGGGCGGTCGGACAGCGGCCGTGAGTCGCTCGAGAGCCACAACGGGCGCTCCGGCAGCTTCTCGATGCCGACGAAGATCTCGGCGAGCTGGTTGTGGTCGAGGGTCTCTTTCTCGAGCAGCTCCGTCGCCAGCCTGTCGAGCGTGTCGCGGTTGGTGTTGAGCACCTGCCACGCCTCGTCGTGAGCCTGGTCGATGAGCTTGCGCACCTCTTCATCAATCGTCTCGGCGATGGTGTCGGAGTAGTCGCGGCTGGCGCCCATGTCCCGTCCGAGGAACGGCTCTCCGGCCGTCAGGCCGAGCTTCACCGATCCGACCTTCGCACTCATGCCGTACTCCGTGACCATGCGGCGGGCGATCGCCGTGGCCTTCTCGATGTCGTTGGATGCGCCGGTCGTCGGGTCGTGGAACACGATCTCCTCAGCGACGCGACCGCCCATGGCGTAGGTCAGCTGGTCGAGCAGTTCGTTGCGCGTGACCGAGTACTTGTCTTCGAGCGGGAGCACCATCGTGTAGCCGAGCGCACGACCGCGGGGAAGGATCGTGACCTTCGTCACGGGGTCGGTGTTGCGCATGCTCGCGGCAGCCAGGGCGTGACCACCCTCGTGGTACGCGGTGATGAGCTTCTCTTTGTCGTTCATCAGTCGCGTGCGGCGCTGCGGGCCGGCCATGACGCGGTCGACGGCCTCATCGAGGGCGCGGTTATCGATGAGCTGGGCATTGCTGCGCGCGGTCAGCAGCGCGGCCTCGTTCAGCACGTTGGCAAGGTCAGCACCGGTGAACCCCGGGGTCTTGCGGGCGAGCACTTCGAGGTCGACGCCGTCGGCCATGGGCTTGCCCTTGGCGTGCACCTGCAGGATCTGCTTGCGGCCCTGGAGGTCGGGCGCGTCGACGCCGATCTGGCGGTCGAAGCGGCCGGGGCGCAGCAGCGCGGGGTCGAGCACGTCGGGACGGTTCGTGGCAGCGATCAGGATGACGTTGGTCTTGACGTCGAACCCATCCATCTCCACCAGCAGCTGGTTGAGGGTCTGCTCGCGCTCGTCGTTACCGCCACCGACCCCGGCACCACGGTGACGGCCGACGGCGTCGATCTCGTCGATGAAGATGATGGCAGGGGAGTTCTGCTTGGCCTGGTCGAACAGGTCACGCACCCGGCTGGCACCGACGCCGACGAACATCTCGACGAAGTCGGAACCCGAGATGGTGTAGAACGGCACTCCAGCTTCCCCGGCCGTCGCGCGGGCGAGCAGGGTCTTTCCGGTTCCGGGAGGGCCGTACAGCAGCACGCCCTTCGGGATGCGGGCGCCGACGGCGAGGAACTTCGCGGGATCCTTTAGGAAGTCTTTGATCTCCTCGAGCTCTTCGATGGCTTCGTCTGAGCCTGCGACGTCGGCGAAGGTGACCTTCGGCGACTCCTTGCCCACGAGCTTGGCCTTCGACTTGCCGAACTGCATGACCTTGTTTCCGCCGCCCTGCATGCGGGTCAGCAGGAAGTAGAAGATCACGCCGATGATGAGGAAGGGCAACAGGATGCCCAGCAGGCTAGTCAGGAAATTGGTCTGGGGAACCTCATCGTCGAACTTCGCGTCAGACGCGGTGATCGCGGTGACGACCTCTTCGCCTCGCGGGGCCACGTAGTAGAACTGCACCTGGGTGCCGTTGTCGCCGTCTGCCCGGGAGAGCGTGAGGTCGACGCGCTGCTCGCCATCCACGATCTTGGCCGACTCGACGGTGTTGCCCTCCAGCAGGTCGAGACCCTCCTGGGTGGAGATGACCTTGAATCCGCCACCCATGAGCAGGGTCGACCCGATCCACACGGCAACGATAGCGAGCACGATGTAGACGATCGGGCCCTTGAAGATGCGCTTAAAGTCCATGATGTTCGGGCCGTCAGGCCCAGACCTTTCCTGCTGGAGAAACGTCCTGCAAGGCTACCGCTACCGCGCTGCACGTCGGCTGGATGTTCGCCTCAGGCGTTACGGGGCGATTCGGCCGTATTTCAGGAGTAGACGTGCGGCGCGAGAACCGCGATCCCCCGCAGGTTGCGGTACTTCTCCGCGTAGTCGAGACCGTAGCCGACGACGAAGGCATTCGGGATGTCGAAACCGAAGTATTTGACGTCGACCTCGACCTTCGCGGCATCCGGCTTGCGCAGCAGGGCGAGGATCTCGAGGGACTTCGGGCCGCGGCTCGCGAGGTTGCCACGGAGCCAGGCGAGGGTGAGGCCAGAGTCGATGATGTCTTCCACGATGATGACGTGCCGGCCGTTGAGGTCGGTGTCGAGGTCTTTCAGGATGCGCACGACACCGCTCGACTCTGTGCTGAGGCCGTACGACGACACCGCCATGAAGTCGAGCTCGACGTGCATCTTCAGTTCGCGGGCGACATCCGCCATCACCATGACCGCGCCCTTCAGCACGGCGACGAGCAGCACGCGCTCCCCCGCGTAGTCCTGCTCGATGCGACGCGAGAGTTCGGCGATCTTGTCGTTGATCTGCTGCTCGGTGAGCAACACCTCGGTGAGGTCGGCGGTAACGTCCGCGAGTTCCATGTGTTCCCTAATCTCGAGCGCTGAACAGCAGCAGTCCGGCGTGCCGTTCCACCCTAACGCCGGGCAGGTCGATGGCGCCCTGCCCGTGCCAGTCGGTGACCAGCCGCGCGACCTCGAGCGTCTGGCTGCGGCTGAGCGACACGTGGAACTCGCTGTCGACCGCCAGCCTGATCAACCGCTGCCGGAGCGCGGCCGGGTTTGCTGCGAGCGCGCCTACCGGCAACGAGATGCCGGCCTCGGAATGCTCGGCGAGGTCTTCGGCGATCTCCTCGGCGAAATGATCGAGCGCTTCGGCGTCTTCGCGCAACTGCCCGGCCGTGCGCGCGAGAGCCTCGCTGACGCCGGGCCCGAGCTCGGTTTCGAGCATCGGCAGCACGGTCGACCGCACCCGCACGCGCGTGAACGCCGGGTCGGAGTTCTGGGGATCGTGCCAGGGTGAGAGCCCGGAGTCCTCGCAGAACTGCACGGTCTGTTGGCGCCGGATGCCCAGCAGCGGTCGCCGGTAGATCCCCGTCTCGGCGGCCATCCCCTGCAGGCTCGCGGCGCCACTGCCCCGCGCGAGACCCAGCAGCACCGTCTCGGCCTGGTCGTCGAGCGTGTGGCCGAGCAGCACGGCTGCCGCGCCCAACCCTGACGCCGCCTCGGAGAGGGCGCGGTACCGGGCCGTGCGGGCCGCGGCCTCCGGACCGCCGTCCACCCCCACGGTGACGGTCTCTACCCGCACCGGGTCGAGCCCGAGGGCTTCGGCCTGGCCGCGAGCCCTGGCCGCGGCATCCGCCGACCCCGCCTGCAGCCCGTGGTCGACGATCACGGTGCCCGCGCGCGCTCCCGCCCGGGGAGCCTCGAACGCCACAGCCGCGGCGAGCGCCAGGGAGTCGGGGCCGCCGGAGAGCGCGACGAGCACGAGTTCGCCGTCGTGGAGCGCCGCACGCACCGCGCGACGAACATCCGCGATGGCGGGAGACAGTCTCGGACGCTGGTTCTTCATCCGATAACGTTAACGGCAGAAAACACCAGACTTTTGAGGAGCACAGCCCATGACCGCTTACGACGTCGTTGTCGAGATCCCCCGGGGGAGCCGCAACAAATACGAGGTCGACCACGAGACCGGTCGCGTCTTCCTCGACCGCTACCTCTTCACGAGCTTCGCGTACCCCACCGACTACGGCTACTTCGAGAACACGCTCGGACTCGACGGTGACCCCGTCGACGCGCTCATCCTTCTCGACGCGCCCACCTTCCCCGGCGTCGGCATCTCCGTGCGCCCCGTCGGCGTCTTTAACATGACCGACGACGGCGGCAGCGATGCCAAGGTCATCTGCGTGCAGGCCAAGGACCCGCGCTGGGCGCACATCCAGGACCTGGATGACATCCCGGAGTTCACCCGCCGCGAGATCGAGCACTTCTTCGAGCACTACAAAGACCTCGAGCCCGGCAAGTGGGTCAAGCTCGACGGCTGGGGCGACGCCGCTGAGGCCGACGCCATCGTGCAGGCCGGCATAACAAAGCTCGCCGAGGGCAAGCACTAGTCCCCGCCCGATCCTTCCCCCGACCACCCGTGTCGAGGTGACTCAAAAGGCTGCTACCGCTCGCGGATAGCAGCCTTTTGCGTCATGTCGGCGGGCATTCCGAGTGGATGCCGAACCGCCGTCAGGCGGGACGACCGACGTACGACATCAGGTCCCAACTGCGGACGGGGGCGATCTTCACCGGCACGCCCTCATACTGGGCCTCGATCATCCTGCCGCCGCCGATGTAGATGGCGGTGTGGTAGACGTACGAGCCGTCTTCGGAGTAGAAAATCAGGTCGCCGCGCTGCATCTGGCTGATCGGCACGAGCCTGCCCTGGCCGCTCAGGTAGCGATACTGGCTGGTGGATCCGTGCGCACCGATGTAGACGCCGGCCGCCGCGTACGACGCCTTCGTCAGGCCTGAGCAATCCCAGTCGTTGGGGCCGGATCCGCCGTACTGGTAGCGGTCGCCCAGCTGGGCTGTCGCGAAGGCGATCGCCGCCTCGACCGTGGACGGGGCCGGTGCTGGCGCTGGTGCTGGCGCTGGTGCTGGCGGTGGCGTCACCACCGGGGGCGTGACCACGGGCGGGGCCACTACGGGAGGAGTCACCACCGGAGGAGTCACCACCGGCGGGGTGACGACCGGAGGAGTGACCACGGGAGGTTGCGTGCCCGGCGTCGGCTGGGTCGGGGCGGGCTGATTCGGCGCAGGTCGAGTGGGCACCGTGGGAACCGTGGGTGCCGTCGGGCCACCCGGGGTCGGTCGCGTTGCCGTCCTCCCCTCGATGTATTGCCGCTCGAGGTCGGCGGTCGTCCCCTTGAGCGCGGCGAGCTGCGCGTACAACTGGTCCGCGGCCTCCTGCTGGTCGGCGATCTTCGCCGCCAACTCCCTGGAGGCGTCGCTCGCGTCGTCGAAGGCAGCCTTCGCCTCGTCGGCGAGGGCCTTGCGGGCGGCCTCGGCGGTCGTGGCCTGCGCTGTCAGGGCTGTGGCGACATTTTTGTCCTGGTTGGCGTCGTCGAGCTGGTGGGCGGATTGCTCGGTGAGCTTGGTCATCGAGGCGAGGCTTCCGAGCAGGTCGTCCGCTTGCGGGCTCAGCATGAGCGTGACACTGAGGTTTCCGCCACCGCTGCGCGCGAGTTGGGCGATGATCTGCCCGGCACGGCGGCTGGACTGCGCGGCCCGCGCCGCGGCATCCTGAGCCTGGGCATTGAGCCGTGCCGAGGTGCTGGATGCCGCGTCCAGGGCCTCACGTGCGACGTTGTACGACTCGCCCTTGATCTGGGCCGCGCGACCGAGCTTCGCCGCCTCATTCTCGAGGCTCACGAGGAATCCCTCGATCTCGGCGGCGGTCGCTGCCGTTGCTGCCTGGTTCTGCCGTGCGTTCTGCACGTCATCCCACGAGGGATACTCGACGGCTGCTGCCGGCCCGGCAACGCCCATGGCCAGCACAAGGCCTGCGGAGACGACGATGGTGAGCGCCCCCCAGGGGCGGTGATGCGCAGGCATTACCGCTCGGAGACCGCGCCGCGTCGATCAGCCAAGCGAGATGCCCTGATTGGCCATAAAGGGCACGGGGTCGGTGTGGTTGCCATTGATCAGCACCTCGAAGTGGAGGTGGCAACCCGTGGAATTGCCGGTGCTGCCGACGCGGGCGATCTGGTTACCGACGCCGATCGACTGGCCCTGCCCGACGAGAATGCCGCCGTTGACGATGTGGCCGTAGCGCGTGGTGACGCCATTGCCGTGGTCGATCATCACCATGTTGCCGTAGCCGCCGTTCCAGCCCTGTGCCGCGTATGTGACGGTTCCGGATGCCGCGGCGAAGATGGGTGCGCCGCAACCGGCCGCGAGGTCTGTACCTTTGTGGAAGTTGCTGCCGTAGCCGATGCTCCAGCCGTAGACCGACGAGATGTAGCCGCCGGCGGGGCGCACCCAGCCGCTCAGGCTGATTTCACCGGCCTCGAGGCTGGCGGCCGCGGCGGCTGCCGCATCCCGCGCTTCCTGGGCCCGACGAGCTTCTTCACGGACCTGCACGCCCTGCAGGTAGCTGGCTTCGGTGACGGCAGTTGCTGCGGTCAGCGCGCTGAGCTGGGCTTCGAGTTCGAGCTTATGAGTCTGCTGCGCCTGTACGGCCGCGGCGGCAGCGGCGGAGGCGGCCTGCGCCTCGATGAAGAGCTTCTCGGCTGCCTCTTTGAGCACCTTGAGTTCGGCCTGGGCCACGTCGGCGGCATCGGTCTGCGACTGCGCGGTGTTGCGGTCGACGATGGCGCGCTCGTAGATGGCGTACGCCTGCTCGGAGACCTTGCTCGACAGTCCGAGGTTGTCGAGCAGGTTGTCGGCATCCTGGGCATTCAGCAGGAGGTTGGTGGTGAGGTCCCCGCCACCGTTGCGGACGAGCTGGGCGGCCATCTGGCCTGCGCGCTGTTCCGAGGCGGCCGCTGTGGCATTGGACACGTCGGCCTGCTGCTGCAGCGTTGCAGCCCGTGCGGCGGCGGCGGCGAACTTGCTCTCGGCTTCCTGCCAGAGCGTGCCCTTGGCTTCAGCGTCGGCCTGGGTGCGGATCGCGTCGGCCTCGAGCTGGGCGAGGAGGGATGTGATCTGGGCAACGGCAGCCGCTGTCGCTGCCTGGTTGTTGCGAGCGTTGGTGACGTCGCTCCAGGTCGGATAGTCGTCAGCGAACGCGTTCTGGGTCGAGACGGTCGTTGCGGTGATGGCGATGCAGAAGGCAGCAACGACCGCGATCACACGGCTGCGCGTCGATCGCAGCGTGACCGCAGACGCCCCCCGGCGAATATTCGTGTTGCCCATTGCTCCCCATATCGTGTTCCGCGCGGCCCCAGTCACGCCAGTAACACTGTTAACAGTGATCACAGTAGCAACGCGAGGCCCGAATGCCCAGCAAAAAGTTGTGGAACCCCATCCGTAAAGGTTCAACAACGGATTGAAACTACCGCGACCTCGGGTGGATGCCCCGGACATCCTCACCTTTTGCGGAATTGGGCCGGTTTGGCATTTGCCCAAAGCACCCCTATGCTTGTCCCTCGGTAGCTAAGAAGTTCTGTGACTTCGAGGCCCCATCGTTTAGTGGCCTAGGACACCGCCCTTTCACGGCGGCAGCACGGGTTCGAATCCCGTTGGGGTCACCAGACACAGGCAGAAATGTTTGAGCAGGACGCAGTATTGTCTGAGCAGAACGCAGTGTGAACAGAACTAAATAGCTAGGCCCTGTAGCGCAGTTGGTTAGCGCGCCGCCCTGTCACGGCGGAGGTCGCCGGTTCAAGTCCGGTCAGGGTCGCAAAGCAGAAAGCCTCTTCGAAAGGAGGGGCTTTTTGTGCAGTATGGGTGAAAACCTGCACGGCTCTGTAGCTCAGTTGGTAGAGCGCACGACTGAAAATCGTGAGGTCACGGGATCGACGCCCGTCGGAGCCACCACTAAATATCCAGGTCAGAGGCCGTTTGTGCGGCTTCCTCACCCCCTTCCAACTGACCTCTCGATTTCGGGGCATAGAAGTCACTCAGTGCTACCGCGCCGCGCTTCGCGGCATCGTTGCGGGTGTTGGCATAAAGCTGCGTCACGGCCAGGGACGAGTGCCCCAGGATCGCCTGCACGTCCGGAGCCGACAGCCCCGCGCGAAAGAGCATGACCGCCGCGGTGTGCCGCAAATCATGCCAGTGAAGTTGCTCTTCATCTTGCGGGAATCGCTTGATCGATTCGCGAATAGTGAACCAATCCAGCGCGCGGCTGAGATTCTTTGAGTTGATCGTGCCCCCGCGCGGACCAGGGAACAACCACTCGAAGGGGTCCTTGCCCGCTGCCGCCTCCCGGACGATCGGAGCGAACGGAGCAGCCAACGGGACCGCGCGCACGCGGCGCCCCTTTGTCGGCCCAATCAAAAGCTGTCCGGTGAGGCCGGGTGAGGCCGTACGGCTGATGTTGATCGTGTTCGTCGCCCAGTCGATATCGGCGGGACGGAGGGCGGCGATCTCACCCAAGCGACAGCCGGTGTAGAGCATGGCGAGTACGAAACGGCGGTAAGGACCGCTCTGCGGCAGCGCCTTGAGCAGCGATTGGATCTGCCCCAGGTTCACTGCACGCGAAGTTGGGTCGCTGTCGTGAGTGCGCGGACGCTCGACTCCGACGCAGGGATCTGTCGGAATGATTCCGCCTTTGATCGCGGTGCGGCAAATCCGCGAGAGCAGGCTACGCGCATCGACTCGAGTGGAGTAGGCGCCCGACCACGACGCGACCGCCAGCTCCACCTCGAGCGTGCTTATCTGCTCAATGTCTCGAGTGGCGAAAGTTGGGCCAACACGCCTGCCCCAGGCGTATGTGTACGCGCGGCCGGTCCCGGGCGCAATGTTGCTCAGAATCAACGGACGGTAGCGCTCGTAAAGCTCCACCACCGTGGTCATAAAGCGATCCCGAGCAGGAACGAGCTGAGGTTCACCCGATGCGATGTGCAGCGGGCCGACCGCGGTGGGGACGCCGGGCCTTCGGCACCGGCTACTCCCACCGCCGTCCAGCCCGTCCGCGCAGCGCTCACGTGCATCCTCATTCTCGATCTTGTTCACGTTCGCGAACGAGTCCACAGAGCCAGCGCCAGCGCCAGCTTTGGCGCATGGTGACGAAGAACGACAAGCCCTTGGATGACGGCCCAACCACCGTTTTCGAAGAGCTCAACTGCGGGGACGTAGGCGCCCGAATGCGAGAGCTTTCCCAGCAATCATGGGCCGTCGCGGAGTTGATCGACGACGCGAGGTTCGCCGATGACGGTCGAAAGGGTCACAAATACGGCCACGAAGAATCGATGAAGAAGTATGAGACCGAGATGCGCGAGAGGTTCCGACGCACAGTTAGCGGGATGCGTGCATACCGTCGCAACTACAACTCCCGGGAGCTGGTAGTCGCGGAGTACGCTCTGACGAAGATGAACTACACCCAGCGGGACGCCGCCGCACTCCTAGGAGTCGGGGTGAGCACAATCAACCGTTGGGCTCAGAACCCGCTTCCGATCGACGAATACCGGTAGAGATCTCCTCGTGAGCATCGTCCTCGACATCCTCGGCAGCCTCTTGCTGTCCCTCGCGCCCGATTTCGTGCCCAAGGGGCGAGCCGCCGATCGTCGGCTTCTCGCCCAGGACAAGGTGCGCTGCGGCATTCGCGCGTCGGACGGCCGGGTCCTGAATATCGGGACTGAGTGGAGTACCGGCGTCTGTGAGATCAGCCCTGGACACCTGCGGTTCGTGCCCAGCGTGGGGATTGTGGGCGACCGAGAGATCGACGTCATCGACGTCCGAATGACGCAGGAACGGCCACACGAGCAGATGGTGATGCCTTGGGGAGAGTCCGCTGACCTTGTCATCACCACGAAGGCAGGCGAACTCCATTGGAAGATCCCAGAACACATTGCGAACGAGGTCATCGCTCGGCTTTCGCCGCTCACAGTCTGAGCGAGCGTGTCTTCCCGAAATTAGCTATACAAGATCTAGCTGCCGCGCGGCCAGCACCCTGCAGGCGCCGGCCACTTGCCTTCCAACCTTTGGGCGACTATCCGATCTCCCGGTGGTAGAAATCAAACTCCACCCTGCGGCTACGCAAAGGCGGCTGACCATCGAACGAGTAGTCGATAGCGATCGCCAGACTGGCGACCTCGCATTCCTGCCAATCCTCACGGGGAAACTCCAGAAAAACGAACTCCTCTTTGTGCATGAGCGTTGGAGTGTCGCCCAGGCCGTTCAAGGAAGGGGTTCTTTCGCCGCCGAATAGCTGAGAATCCTCGAATGAGGTTGCGCTGTTTTTAGTGTCGGGATTCAATGCTCGCGCTTCCTCGAGAACAATGCCGTGCAAGTAAACCGCCGCCCCTTCGCACTCGACGCGCACACCTTTGAATGGCATACCCTCAACCTCGAGATCGAAAGCAAATGTCGGGCTGAGCGCAAAGTCGACAGCCGTACCAGCCGCCGCGATAGCCGCTGAGCGAGCGGAGTATTGCGCTGCTTCTCTAGAACTGTCTGCGGATTCTCTTGCTGCTCTGGCCATTTTTTGCGTCTGAACTGCGTACCAAATGGTCACGCTGATCAACACCAGCGTCAGAATAGATGCCGCCCAGGTATCTACGAATTGCGTCAGCTCGGCCACATCTGAACCTTAGACACGGCGCGGACAGAGCAATGCATACCGGCCCACGGAAGACGGTTCCCTGAGGCCACATTTCACCGAACGCAACTTGCATGGCCGATGTTGCACCGCACTCGTGAGTACCGTAAACGACCCTCCCGTTCGGTTTCGAGTCCGTCGCGACGCAATAACGACGTGCGAGCGAGCGCCATGGCTCGAATGGACGCGATTTGCGCAGGACGCGGGCGGACAGCTGACCGAGCACCGCATCGAACGCGCCGCTGCATTCAGCTGGGCCAAGTGCGCCCATGCGCGATTTTGCTCCCCGAGTGCGGCGCGAGCGGTGTCCTTCATTACTTAGTTCAAAGCTTTCGAGAGATACCAGGTGGTTCGAGCACCGTCGCCATTGGCTCGAAATGCATCGCACTGACTCTGGTCTCCCCAACCGACGAGAGTGCCGTCGACCTTCGAGACCGCAACAGCAGTTCGAGCACCCTCACCCAGTGCAACGCTTCCGGGAGCCTCAGCGCGAGCGATCCGAACCAGCGCCTGAACATGCAGCACTCCGCGCTCTTGCCATTCACGGACGATGAAGAACTCGGTCGCGGATGCGTCGCCGGGTCCGAGCCCAGAGGAGCCCGGAGGAGCCCGGAGGAGCCCGGAGTCACGATTACAAGCGACTTGGGCTGCGTAGTCCTAGGTTGGGACGTCCAGCGCCACGCCACGCAACGCAACGCAACGCAACGACGCATCATCAACCGAGTGAATCGTGCCGCACCCGATGCTCGCGGCCGAAGAATGGAGCCGTGAGCGTCAGCAGGTAGAACTGGAAGTTCTCAACCGGGCCGTCGAACTCTCCCGAGCGAGCAATCGCCGCCCAATCCCCCCGTACAGCTCGGCGCACGAGGGACACTTGCTATTGACGCGGGTGCGGCACCGCACAAATACGCCAGGCGAAACCTCGAAAGGGCGCTCACATACGCGGTTGACGACCGATTCGGCTTCGCGGTCGAGCGTTTCTTCGTTTGCGGGTATAGGCCCGCCGCAGCGTCAACGGCACGACTGAAATTGGTGAGGTCACGGGATCGACGCCCGTCGGAGCCACCATAAAAGGCTGCGGTTTTCAGCGGTTTTTCGCTGTCCCTACACGAGAGCGCCGCGCACCCGCGGGACCGCCACCGACCTGTCGTGTCGTGTAAATGGCGGGAACTGCAGATGGCCCACGCAGTGCCAGCACCAGTGGAGGAGCGCGCCGCGACTCCCCCTGCGAGCGACAGCGGGGTGGGCGAGCGTCGGGCTCATCAGCTCTCCGGGTGAAGGCTCGCGTCAGGCGGGGTGGTGCGCCAGGAGGTGAAGTGCACAGTCAGGCCACTACGCGTGGGCGCGCAGCAGAATGGTCCCGCGGAGACAGCTGCATCCGGGTCCAGTGGCGCGACTCTGACGAGTCGCCACGGCTCCTCATCCACCCTTGCGCGAATCGTCACAGCGTCGCCTGACCTGCTGGCGCGCACAGTGACGAGCCGTCCGTCCCACCCCGGCGTCGGAGATAGAGACCAGTCGGATACGCCTCGCGTGACGACCGCGCCCAGACTCTCCTGCCCATCGCTCCATTCGATCCCGGCCTTGATCCATGTAGCTTCGTCGGTACGGATGAATACGCCCGCCTGATCGAACTGGGCCGCGAAGTTCAGGCGGAATGTCACCTCAACCGCGCTGCCTTGCTCAAACGGTGCCAGAAGCGCATGCTCGGAATCGTGGATGAACCCGTACGAGGTGGTGCGCCACGCGTCGCTGTTCTCCCGCGCGGTCACGTACAGGCCGTCATCCTTCGTCTCGTGGCGGACTGGCGGGGTCGTCCATGTACCCGCCGCCCAGGCGATGTTGTTCATCTTCATAGCCTGTCAGTACTCCCAGCCAGTGGCGGTCCAAGGGTATCCATGGGGCCAGATTCGGTGACCGACCACTGATTGGCGCTCCGGGAGGTGAGCATCCGGAAGATTTCTCCTACGGCACTTCGCGCACAATGCGCCGACTGCCGATGTTCTTCGAAGTCGGCCGCGCAACGAAATCGTTCGAGGATCGACATGACGTCCGGATTGCAGGAGTCCAGAGCAAGGTCGCACTTGCGACACCCGTGCTCGAGGCGCGAAAGACGCTGAAGGTCAAGCAGCGCACCCCGTGCGCGAAGAGGTGAACCGGGTGCGCACTCCCAGCGCGTATCTTGAGCGGGCCTGCCACGTAGAGGGAGTCCCATTGGCCGTCAATGGCGCAGTCGGAGGCGAGAGCATCCAGCGACAGGATTTCGGTCAGGGCAATCCCGAGGTTACGCCTCAGGAAGATCTGTAGCGGCAGCACGATGCCGCTGGCGGGATCAGTCGTCACCTCGTTGGCGATGGTGTCCGTGCCAAGGTTCGGGATCTGCATCTCATCGAACCACCTAGCGTCGCTCCCGGCTGAACGATGCCAAGGCGGCGCGGGCAACCTGCTCCCCATGCTCCTGCACGAAGTGACCGACATCGCTGAGAATCATGGGCTCCGGGCACCCGCGGATCCACGAGCGAAGTCTCTCCATCGACTCTGGGGGAATCACCGGATCCAGCGCCCCAACGGCCATGAACGATGCACCACTCCACTCTTGACGCCACCATTCGCGGGCACGTTGAGAGAGGCGCGCCGTGGGGTGATCGGCCGTGGTCGGCACCAGGTCGGGAAAGCTGCGCACGCCGGACTTGTATCTGAGGTCTGGGAAGGGGGCCACATACGCAGCTGCTTCGGCCGGTGAGAGCCCCGGGCTGGCCGCTGCCATCAATTCTGCGATGTCAAGGTCAACGTGATCACGGTTGTACTGCTGCCACCGATGAAACCCTTCACCGAGTTCCACGTCGCCCGTCGCCAGCGACGTGTTCATGACGATCAAGCGATCGAAGCGCTCCGACATCTCCATCGGCAGAGTCAACCCTAAAAGTCCTCCCCAGTCTTGGCAGACCAGCGTGATCGATCGCAGGTCAAGGTGCTCGATCAGGGCGAGCAACGACGAGCGGTGCATCGCAAAGGTGTATTCGGATGCGGAGATCGGCTTGTCGGACTTGCCGAAACCGATCAGGTCGGGCGCGATCACGCGGCCGTGGTCCGCGAAGACCGGGATCATCTTTCGGTAAAGAAACGACCAGGTCGGCTGACCGTGCAAGCAGAGGAAGGTCGACTCGGCTTGGGGATCACCCTCGTCGACGTAGTGCATGCGCAGTCGCGTCCGGGGGTCAGTGAAGGAGCTCGGCGGGAACGAGTAGTCGGGCAGCGATGCGAATCGTTCATCCGGGGTACGCAGGGTTCCCTCGCGAAGGGCGTCGATCATACGTGCGGTCCTGTCTATGTGAGGGCGATCGGGTTGAGGGGTGCCCGGGTGCCGGCATGGATCCTGAGCGGGCCGGCCACGTGGAAGAAGTCCCATTGGCCGTCAATGACGCAGGCGGAGGTGAGAGCATCCAGCGGCGCTCAGGAGCGGCTGCCGTTGGCCGCGTGGGTTTCATTGCGCAGCACGAAGGCTTCCTCCTCACGGTACGGCGTGCCGTCGCGACGAAGCAGATCGTGAAACCAGGGAAGTGTTCGTCGCAGTCGAGGAGAGGCCCACTTCCACCGGACGGTGGTCTGAGTCTTGCCGTCGACGAGCCCCCAGTTGAGGCATCCCACCTTCTGGCTGCGGAAGAACGGGATGTGGGTCGCGATCTCGGAGTCGTAGCCACGCGCCAGCCACTCGGTGCACAGAGTCGGTCGATTGAGTTGCTGAAGCTCATCGACCTGCTGCGCGAGTTCGCTGAGCGGCTCGTAGTTGTGGAAGGTGATGATGTCGGAGAGCTCGAAGAGCGTGCGGTTGAGCTCCCCGGAGGATTTGCGCCACGCACCCGCGGTCAGCGGTTGAGTCGGATCGACCGACCGAGCCCACCCGAATGCGGCGACCATCAGCTCGACCGTGACCGGGCGGCTCAGCCGTTGCCTGACCCGCACCGCGGTCAACGCGATCGCTCGGATCGGCGGCACGAGTTCGAGGGCGGGAAGGTAGTGGTTCGTCACCTCGTTGGTGATGTCCCACCCCAGAACGCGATCGTCATCGCGAAAACGACCGACGACAGCCTTCACGTACTGCTCGAGGCGCACCCACGTGCCTCGGTCTCGGGCTGCGCGGCGACCGGGCGACTGAAGCCAGCGAGAGTTGTGAACACCCGGCACCGGTGGCGGCTGCGCGCCCGGCTTGGCGCCGTCGTGCCAGCAGTCATCGAACAGCACCACGAGAGTACGGATGCCATGACGCGAAGCGATCTCCAGGAACTGATCCACGCGGTCGAGGAACTTCTCGCCCTCGCCGCGCCAGAGCAAGTCGTGGAGGAACACTCGCACCGTGTTCATCCCCAGCCCGGCGGCCCACCCCAACTCCTGATCGATCGTCTCGAGATCGAAGGTGGCGCTCTGCCACATCTCGAGCTGGTTGACCGCCGTGCGCGGGATGTAGTTGCACCCCACCAACCACGGCTGGGTCTCGAACCATGCCCACGCCTCGACCGTGCTCCACCGGTGATTACTCATCGGGGTACCGCAGCCCGATCTCCGAGCGGATCGCATCCATCACGCCCATGATCTCGACTGATTGGTCTAAGGGCATGAGCGGACTGTCGCGCTCTCCTGCGGTGACGAGGCGCTCCATTTCGAGTGCTTGGTATTGCATCCCTCTGCCAGCGAGGCTGCGCTCATACCGCGAAAGGACGACACCACCATTGTCCGTGACGACGACGGCCGCGGGCTCGTAGAAGACCGCAGCGATCGCGATCTGGCCGGTCGTGCCGGTGATGATCGCATCATTGATCGCGGCCTGATGACTTGACGAGAACGTTTCGGAGGTAGCCCCGCTCGCATAGGTGAAGTGCGTCGAGACCGTTCCGTCCACGCCCGTCTTCTTGAACGTGGCCCGAGCGGCGATGTCCTGGGGCTTTCCGAGCAGATCATGGGCGAACGAGATCGGATACACGCCGAGATCCAGCAGAGCGCCACCGGCCAGGTCGAGACGATTCAGGCGGTGATCGTCGTCCGCCGGAAGGTCTTGAGCGTGGGTTGCCTGAATGTGGGTGATGTCTCCGATATCGCCGCGGCGCACTGCAGCCCTGACGAAGTCCATGTGCGGGAGGAACCTGGTCCACATCGCCTCCATCACGACGAGATTGAGCGACCGTGCGAGCTGGGCGAGAGTCGCCGCCTCTGCCCGGTTGACGGTGAACGCCTTCTCGACCAGAACATGCTTGCCGTGGAGCAACGCCATGGTCGCGTTCTCGGCGTGCAGATTGTGAGGAGTAGCGACGTGGATGATATCTACCGAGTTGTCAGCAACGAGCGCTTCGTAAGAGCCATGAGCCCTCGGGATGCCAAATAGCCCGGCGAACGAGTCCGCCGAATCCTGCCCCCGCGATCCGACCGCAGCTACCTGATGGCCCTGTTGAACGAGGTCTCGTGTCATCAGCTTGGCGGCGAGGCCCGTCCCGAGAATCCCCCACTGGAGCTGCTTCTTGACAGATGTGCCCATTAGTCCGTGCTAGTCCGGTAGTCGATGACCACCTGGAGCACGCCGCTCGGGCTGCTGTCGATCATCTCGAACGCCGCCGGGGAGTCGGCGGAGGTGACGGTGTGGGAGATGAGGTCGCGGAGATTGAGTTGCCCGTCCCGAGCCAGCGCCAGTACCGTCCGCGACATCCGCAACTCGTCCCAGCGGTGCTGGATGGAGGGCGAGACGCCGGAGATCTGGGACCCGACGAGGTTGACCCGGTTGTGATGAAACTCCTCGCCGAGACGCAGAGCGGCTCCTTCGCCCTGGTAGAAGCCGCTGACGACGACTCTCGAGCTGTAGGCGACGACCCGGATGGATTCTTGAAGGGCCACGTAGCTACCACTCATCTCGACCACGACGTCGGCTCCACGGTGGTCAGTGAGGCCTTTGACGACGTCGGCGACATCGTTGGTCATGGGGTCGATGGTCAGGGCGGCGCCAAGACGGGTTGCCAGGTCTCGGCGGGACTCGTCAGGGTCGACGACGATGACTCGCGCGCCGTTCAACCGGGCGAGTTGCGCGACGATCTGGCCCGGCACGCCAGCCCCGAACACGACTACCGTCTCGCCGATATGGATGTCAGCATCGAGCACCGCGTTGAGACCGATGGCACCGATCTTCGCGAAGATGCCGAGCTTGGGGTCCAGCCCATCAGGCAGCACTCGCGCCTGAACCCAGTCCGCGTCTCGGACGCAGCTCGTCCGATGTCCCCAGTCGCCCCACACGAGCTGTCCGACCATGGACATGTCCGCGCCCGGACCTGCTGCCGTGATCGTGCCGACCTCCTCGTACCCGGTTCCATCGATCGGGAAGTCGACGGTTGTCCCTCCGTCGACGAACAGGCGCTCCTGGGCCACCCAACGGCGGTTGAGGTATGGGTTCGTCCCGCGATATGCGGTCAGCTCGGTTCCCGCTGAGATCCCCGAATACAGGGTCTCGATTCGGTACTGCTGCGCCCCCGGCATCTCGTCCTCGAACTCGACGACGTGAGCCTGGCGGGGTGCGGAGAATCTGAGTAGCTCGCCCACGATGGTGTTGTGCCTTCCGTTAGATGTGTCTTCAGCCCTTGACCGCGCCGGCCAGGAACCCTGCGACGACCTGTCGCTGAAGTGCGATGAAGAGAACGATGATCGGGATGATCGTGATAAGGGTGCCGGCGGCGAGCGGGCCGATCTCGGCGCTACGGCCCCCGGCGAAGAGGTAGATGCCGGTGGTGAGCGGTCTGAGCGATCCGCCGGGAAGAAACAGCAGGGGAACGAGGAAGTTGTTCCACGTCTGCAGTGCCGTGAAGATGGCAAGGGTTCCCAGTCCGGGAGCGCCGAGGGGAAGCATCACGCGAAGGAAGATCTGAAACTCGCTGCACCCGTCGATCCGTGCGCTGTCCTCGATCTCGTTGGGCAACTCCAAGAAGAACGCCCGCATGAAGAACAACCCGAACGGCAGGGCGATCGACGTCAGAACGAGGACGACTCCGGGATAGGTGTTGAGCAGGCTCATCGTCTTGAGCTGGAAGTACAGCGGAATCATGTACGCGAAGAAGGGCACGAGCAGCCCCAGAGTCGACACGTAAAAGATCAGTCCACGCCCGCGGAACGGAAGTCGCGCGAACGCATAGCCCCCCATTGTGGAGATCACCAGGACGAGGATGGTCGTTGGGCCGGTGAGCAGCACGCTGTTGAAGAAGTACTCGCTGAACTTGCCCGCCGTCCACGCCTGAACGATGTTGTCCCACGAGAAGCTGCTGAACAAGCCGAACGGGTTCGTTCTCACGTCCTCGGGGGTTTTGAGGGCCGTCGAGAGGATGAGCACGATCGGGAAGGTGCTCAAAGCAGCGAGCAGGGCAAGGGTCACATGCCGGGGCACCGCTCGCAACGGCACTCGCGTGGTCCGAGGTGAACGGGTGTCGAGCGTCATCGGATGTTCCTCAGGGAAAGTCGACGCTGGATGAGGTTCAGCGCGATCACGAACGGGACGGACAGAACGAGGATGACCAACGCGAGAGTCGTGCCGTAGGACAGGTTGCCCAACTGGAAAGCATTCGCGTAGGCGTAGGTGCCCAGGAGGTTTGATGCGTTCGCGGGGCCGCCGCCGGTCATCACGAACACGATGTCGAAGACGGCGAAGCCGCCAACGAGTGTCAACGTGGTGACGAGGATGAAGACCGGCACGATCTGGGGCAAAACGATGTGCCAGACACGTTGCACGGCGTTGGTTCCGTCGAGGCGGGCGGCCTCAAGCAGCTCCTCATCGACGTTGCCCAGGGCGGACAGCAAAATGATCAAGACGAATCCGTAGGTGGCCCAGATCGCCGTGGCCAGAACTGCCCAGAGAGCCGTATCAGGTTCGCCGAGCCAGCCGCGTTGAAGCGACTCCAAGCCCACGAGCCGGAGGGCTTCATTGAGCCAGCCACGGATGGGGTTGTAAATCCATCCCCAGACCACGCCGACCGCGACGACCGGAAGCAGATGCGGGAGGAAGAAGAGGATTCGGTAGAGGACCGAACCTCTTCCGAGGGTCCAGAGGGCTAGCGCCATGATCAGCCCGAGGACCAGGGGGGTGATGGTGCCGACGATGACCCAGAGGAAGTTTCTGCCGATGGCATCGATCGCCAATTGATCGGCGAGGAGCCGTACGTAGTTGTCGAGTCCGACGAACGGCGGGTTCGCGCTGATCCCGTCGAAGTCGAGGAACGAGAGATAGAGAGCGTTTCCCAGAGGAAAGATGAAGAAGGTCACCACCAGCACCGCTCCCGGCGCGATGAAGAGGTATCCGAGCCGTGCCTTCGCGATCCGCGTGGGACGTGGCACGGTGCTGGTGGTGTGAGACATTCCTTCTTTTCCTTAGAGCTCGGACGCAGCCTGCAGGGAGTCCGCAAGCTCCTGCGCCGTGACCGAACCGGTCAGCAGCGCCTGGATGCCGTCGGACATCGCCTTGTTGAACTCGTCACCCATGTTGACGTCGATGCTGGCACCGAGCGCCGCTCCGCCGGTAGCGAAGTTGTTGACCTCTTCGATCACATTCGCGAAGAGCGGCGAGATCTCGATGCCGGCGGTGTCGACCGGGAACGCTGGGATGCGCTGCAGCGTCTCGACTTCATAGCGACCGCGCTCCTCGCTCACGAGAAAGCTCATGAACGTAATTGCCGCCTCAGGAGCCTTGGTCGACGCAGAGACGAACGTCCCTGCCCCGAGGCCGCCCGTGAACGCGCCAGGACCATCGGATGCCGGGAACGGCATGAAGCCGATCTCGAAGTCCGCGTCAGCCAGATCGGCGATCAGCCAGCTGCCCGTCGGGTTCTTCGCCGCCTGACCCGACAGGAACAGGGAGTTCGCGTCATCGTACGTCAGGGCCGTCGGGGTCGGCGGGTATAGTCCCGCGTCCAAGAACTGCTTGAAAACAAGGTCGAGAACCTTGACGACCTCAGGCTCATTCCACTGGCTCTCGCCATCGATCAGCGACTGCACCTTGTCCGCCCCGAGGGCGCTGACCAGAGACATGCTGAAGATGTGGAATGCCGGCCACCCGGGCTCATCGCCAAACGTGAACGGAATGATCCCCTCCCCGATGAGGCTTTCTCCGCCTGTGAAGAGGTCATCTACGGACGCCGGAGCCTCCAGACCGCTGGCAGCCAGGATGTCCATGTTGTAGTAGACCCCGAGCAACTCCAGCTCCTGCGGAATACCAACGACCTTGCCGTCGAACGTCACGCGCTCCTTGGCGAAGTCGTAGACCGGCCAGCTGTTCTCCGTGTACGCGTCGGTGAGGTCGAGCAGGAGACCCGCCTCGGATAGCGCGCCAGCGTAGCCGGGGCCAGTGTCGTACTGGAAGACGTCCGGACCCTCACCCGAGCGCAGCTGGGTCTGCAGCACGGTGCGCTGCTGGTCGAGCGGGACCGCCTCGAGCGTGACCTTGATGTCGGGGTTAGCGTCGTTGAACTGGTCGACGGACCCCTGTATCAGCGCCAGGCTGTCGGCATCCTCCGGGTCCTGAATCTGATACCGGATCTCTGTGGTTCCGCTTTCGCTGGCCGGGGCGCACCCGGCAAGCACAAGCGTCAACGCGGCGAGTACGCTCACCGCGGCGATAGACTTTTTCATCATCTACTCCTTTGTATTTTGATTGCGAGTTGGTGCTGGTACCGCGGTACTGGGCGTTGGTTCGGGCGGGGACTGTCAGTTGTCCGCCCGAACCAGTCGCACCAAGAACGACTGCTCCGGGTAGAGCAGCGGTGCTTGCACACCCACGGTCCTCAGAAGATGACCGGATGCGACGGAGTTTTCCTGAACCCAGCGGGGTGGGCCGCTGGCGAGTCCGGCCAGCGCGGAAGCGCAGAGATTGATCGGTTCGAGGCGGTACTGCGCGGCGTCGTCCAGCCCGACCAGCTGGATTCGTTGCGGCATTGCCGCGGCAGATGAGTCGATGCTCACGAACGCGAAGATCGCCTCGCTCTGATCCTGAGCGACGACACCGTAACACCAGTAGGTCTCGTCGTCCGTGTCGCACACCAGGTATCGGCCGGAGTGCACGAGAGCTCGGGTCTGCTTGTAGAGGTCGACCCATTCCGACAGCTCAGCTCGGTCGAGAGCGCTTGCCGCGAGCAGGTCCCACTCGATTCCGAAACTCCCGAACAGGGCCGTGGCAGCACGAAACGCGAGGGAATGGGTGCGATGTGTCGTGTGCGCTGTCGGCGCCCCGACATGAGAGCCGACGATCTCCGGCGGCAGAAGAAGGGCAGTTCCTCGTTGAATCCGCTGGCGCTCGAGGGGGTCGATGCAGTCGCTACCCCAGACGCGGTCGGTGTGCTCGAGCATTCCCAAGTCGACACGGCCCCCGCCCGACGCGCAGGATTCGATCTCGAGGGACGGATGGCGGTGACGGAGTTCATCCATCATCGCGTAGGTCGCCCGGGTCTGGAGGTGCACTCGCGCTTGATTGTCAGCGCGATCCCCCGCTTCGAGGAGGTCGCGATTGTGGTCCCACTTGATGTAGTCGATCTGAAGTTCGGCCACGAGAGAACTGATCGACTCGAGCACGTAGTGATAGGCGTCGGGATTGGCGAGGTTGATGACCTGTTGATTCCTGGCGGGAAGCGGTAGTCGCTCCCCCGCACCCAGAATCCACTCCGGGTGGCTTCTTGCGGTCTCAGAGTCCTCGTTGATCATCTCCGGCTCGAACCAGAGGCCGAACTGCATTCCTCGGGCCCTGACCTCGGCGACGAGGGGTGCCAGTCCGTTGGGCCAGGTCTGCGCACTGACCTGCCAGTCGCCCAGTCCAGCTCGATCGTTGACCCGGGCGCCGAACCATCCATCGTCGAGGACGAAGCGTTCGACCCCGACCTCGGCGCCGGCATCCAGCAGGGCACGAAGCTTTGAGATGTCGTGATCGAAGTAGACGGCCTCCCACGTATTGAGGATCACCGGGCGGGGGTGGGAGAACCGCTGGATGGAGCGAGCGTGCGCGTGGAACTGGGCGGTGATCTCATTGAGCCCGACGCCATGAGCCGCGTAAAGCCACGGTGCGGAGTAGGAATTCCCGGGCGGCAGCGTGACCTCGCCGGGAAGCAGCAGCTCCCCACCTCCGATGTAACGGCGGCCGGTCATCGAACGCTCCGCGAAGAGGGTCTGGTTGCCGCTCCACCCCACGTGCACTGCCCATGCCTGACCGCGCGTATGTGCGAAGCCTTCTGTTCCCGCGACGAGAACGTAGGCGCCGTCAGATCCGGGCTTCCCACGACGAGCTTCGCGCAGGTGGGTTCCAAAGGAGAACGGCTGTCGCTGCGGCACGCGCTCCTTCAGGTGCTTGCCCGCGAAGTCGAGTATCTCGGTGGCTTGCGCTGGCACTGGAAGCGCCATCTTCAGCGAGTTGAGGACATAATTCTCGACGGTCGAGTCGTTCGTGATGATGGCTCGTACCCGCACCAGGCCAGACGAGAGAGCGTGGACCTCAACCTCGATTGAGACTAAAGCGTCTGAGTCCCTCCCGACGTGCTTCAGAACCTCGGTGCCATCCGCCAAAGAATCGCGGGTGCTCGAAACCCGCTCGAATCGGGTCGTGAAGAATCTGCCGTCCCGATGGCCTTCCAGTCCCGGGGTTCCCATCCAACCCGATGACTGCGCGGGAACTACTCCGGGGTGCAGGCGAGACTGAGGACCGTCGCTCGTCCATTGCACTTCGGTGAGTGCATCGACGATACGAGCAGCGTCATCAGAGGCCTCGAACGGAGGCCCCCAATAGAGGATGTCGGGCACTCCGCCTGACGTATCGACCACCAGTGTGGTTCCGCCCGCAGAGATCACGACGCACTCCCGCTCGCTCACGGTTGTGGTTAGTCTCATTGCAGGCTCCTTTGACTTGCGTTCTAGTTTCGTATCAAAAGTAGAACGTGTCAAGAGGTTCGTCATTTCCCGTTTCATCGGGCGGGCTGCCCCGCTTTAGCTTCTGAGGTAGAACATGAACGAAGAGACTGACGGTGTCGGCGGCCTCCCCGACTCCGCGATTGCCGTTGCGATCGAGGTGCTGGTCAATGGGCCGCTCTCTCGCGCCGCTTTGGCCCAGCGCTTGGGCTTGTCATCTCCGACCCTGACGCGCGTCGTCAAGCCACTCCTCCAGCTCGGCGTGCTCGTCGAAGAAGGCGCGGTGAGAAAGTCGGGCCGGGGTCAGGCGTCCCTGCCCTTGAACGTGCCGGCGTCAAAGTACTCGTTCATCGGCATCAAGCTCACCTCAGAACTGATCTATGGAGTGGTGACCGATCTGCGGGCGAACGTCTCCCAAAGCGTGTCCGTGCCGGTCACATCCTTCGATGTCGACAAGGTGCTGGACATCGTCGTCGACTTGGTGGCGGAGCTCGAGTCGAACTCATCGACACCCATCACCGCAATCGGCGTCACCGTCGGAGGCCGCGTCGAGGACGGTGAGATCGTCGTGGACTCACCTTTCATGCGCTGGCAGAACGTGCCCTTCCGCGCGATGCTGCAGGAGCGGATCACCACTCCGCTCTACCTCGACCACGATGTGGCAGGCCTCATGCGGGCACTCCACTGGTTCGGGCCGGGACGCGACTATTCCAACTTCGCGGTCATCACGGTGGGTGCGGGGATCGGCTACGGGTTGGTCATCAGAGACGAGGTCGTGCCGACGGTCGGAGAGCTGGTCGCGCACCATCCCGTGGACCCGTCGGGTCCGCTCTGCCCACGAGGCCACCGAGGATGCCTGGTGGCCTACCTGGAGGCATCCTCGATCATCGCTGCCGCAAGCGTCGCACATGGTCGCACCCTCGATTATGAAGAGGTCTTGCTTCTGGCCTCGCAGGGCGATCCAGCGGCGTCGAGGGTCGTCAAGGATGCCGCCCGGGCGCTTGGCATGGCGACAGCCGATGTCACCGCGATGACGGGCGTAGAGCGAGTGATTCTCTCCGGAGAGGGCGTGCAGATCGCCAGCGTCGGCCGATCCTCGCTCGAAGAGGGCCTCCGAGCGTACTCGTGGGATCAAGCCAGTCACTCCCTGCCCATTATCAAGCCGATGAGTTTCGTCGAATGGGCGCGCGGAGCCGCCGTCGTCGCCATTCAGGCCGCGTTCCCACGTCGGCAACTCGTGGGCGATTCGGCGGCAGACTGACCCAGCGCGCCCAGCGCGCTCATTCACTCGGTGTCGCTAACGCAGATGCACGATCGCGTACTGATCGAATTCGAAGGCCTCCATGATGACCCCGCCCTCCGACGGCATGAGCTCGAGGTCCCGGGCCGGCACGCCAGGCCGGATCAGGCTGGCATTGGTCGGCAAGAACGGGAGCCGGACCGTCGGGCGCACCAGCCGTCGGGGCACTCGGTCAGCGTCCTCATCGAATTGGTAGTTGACGAGGTGCAGCGCCGCGCGGTCGCCGTCGCTGTCCGTGCGCACCCGCCGAAGACTGACGGCGATGGATTCGTGCTCGTCGGAACCTCCGAGATCGAGGATCGCGTCCTTGGGCACACGGTTGCCTGTCGAGAAGCCCGGGGCTCCGACCAGCCGCGCCACGCCCGCAGAGTTTGATTCGCCTCCGAAGGCGTCGTCCGCGATGATCCGTCCCCCGGAGCGGAGATAGTCCTCGAGGATCGCGAGCTGCTGATCACTCAGCCGCTCGCACCCATGAGCCATCACGACGTCGTATCCGGCTAGGGAATTGAGGAGGAGCTCACCACGCTCCGCCGTGTCCGAGACAAACACGACGTCGAACGCAATCCCGGACTGGACAAGATCGCCGGCAAGCACCAGGGGCGGCTGGGCCAGTTCCAGCGAGTGGCGCCCCGTCTGCTTTTCCGGGGTTCCGCGCAGCGCTCGGGCCGCCCGTAGATAGTTCGACTCGACGGAGTAGAGCACTGCCACGGGATTGGCCGGCTCCGCGTCGATGAGCTCGGCGTTCTCGACGATGAAGTCCTGCGCAGCCGACGTCGGGCCCGCAGGAACGTACATGGCACCGGGGCGTTGGTTGCCCATCCAAGACCCGTATGGCACGGCAAGGTTGATGCCGAGCGCCGCCGCCTCGAACATGAGCGTTGACAGTCGCGACGAGAGCTTGCCTCTTGCGAAGCCATCCGAGAGTTCGGCAAGGGTGTGCTCATTGTAGGGATTGATGCCTGCGCACAGTGGCAGTCCCCGGGCGAACGCGGCCGCGTACCTGGTCCACACGCCTTGGTTCCATCGCGTGTGAGCATGTTCGGGAACCAGCACATCGAGGAAGTCCACGAACTCGTCATACACCGGCAAGGCGTCATAGACGTTCGCCGATACCGCCACCCTCCGGCCATGGTGCTCCATCGCATAGGTCCGGGCATAGTCCGCAAGCTCTCGCATGCTCCTCGTGAGCGAGTCCTTGGTGAACTCGGCATAAGCATCCGCGACCTCGGCGGGTGCCTCGTCGATTCGGGAGAGCCCCTCGCCCAGAAGCCAGGCCTTGATATCCAAGCGCGCGGCGCCGAGGATCTTGCGCACTGCCTCGTGACGGGTAGACGGGGACTGGGTGAGGAAGTTGCGGAAGCCCTCTACGCAGTCGTAACAGAAGCATCCGCCGTACTGAGTGGGAGCCATCGGTTCGTCGAACTGGACGCCGTCGACACCCGAGTCGATCTGGATTCGGATGATGGCGCGGAGGTAGTTGCGCCACACGATGTTGTTCAGGTCCATGAAATGGCATTGATGGCTCATGCCGACGACCTCGACCCATTGGGTTCGGATCGGCGAGCCAGTGATGTCGATGCACGATCCCTCGGTCCAGAGATCGTCGACTCGGTGGCCTCGAGAGTCGTGGAGGCCGTCGGGGAAGTACGACTCGAACGAACCCCACAGCCCTGGGACTGAGTTCTGAGAGAACTCCCGCAAGCCGAGCCAGCTTGAGTGAGTCTGCCCCTCGGGGAGGTTCAGGTCGATCACCTGGCGCCCGTCGGCGCTCAACACCGCGGGCACCTCCCAGCCCTGAGCGCAGAACACCACTCCGAAGAACTTGATGCCACGTGCCTGGCAGGCGCGCATGAACTCACCGTCATTAAGGTAGCCGTAGTAGCGAAAGCGAGCGGGGATGTCGCCCGTGATCTCGGACTCGAGGTAAGGAAGGGAGATCGACCCGCCGCCCATCCCCGGCCACGTCAGCATCGTCGGCTGAAACTGGCTGATCTCCTCCACGGCGCTATTCCGACGGGGCGGCAGGCTCGGGTGGAAGCAGAAGGAACGTTCAGGCCACACCGGCGAGAAGACGGCACGCTCGCGCGCTGAACCCCAGTTACGAGACGTTGACGCGGAGCTGATCACGAGCGGTTCTCCTTTAGATTCGCGGCCCCCGCCTCTGCCAGCGGCCATCGAGAGGCGACGCTACCGCGTTTAGTTCATGCATGTAAAGATGTGGTTCGAATCCGTCGGTTTCCCTTCGGCGAATGCAGGAGCAAGCAGGTATCCGCTGTTACCGTGAATCATCGGGCGACCGTCGCCCCCTGTGCAGTGAGGTGGCGTCCGATGGCTCGACCAACGATGGAGGATGTCGCGGCAAGGGCTGGGGTGTCGCCGAAGACGGTGTCCAACGTCGTTCGCGGATGGCCCGCCGTGCGCCCTGAGACGGAACGGCGAGTACGAGACGCGATTGCCGAAACGGGCTACCGCATCAACCTGGCGCCCCGCGTGATGCGAACCGGACGGTCCGACGCGATTGCGCTGGCCGTGCCCTGGCTCGATAGTCCGTACTTCTCCGAGTTGACGAGCGCGATCGTTCGAGCCGCTGCCGCAACCGGCCTCTCGGTGCATGTCAAGCAGACCGATGGAGCGCCGGAACGCGAACGCGCGGTTCTGAAGGAGCTCGACGAAATTCAGGTCGATGGCTTCATCTTCAGCCCTTCGGGCCTCGGCGAGCCGGACCTGCCATCATCATTCGGAGTTCCCACAGTGCTTCTGGGTGAAAGAATCGGCAGCTCTCGGGGGGATCATGTCGCCATCGACAACGTCGCGGCCGCCCTCGACGCCGTAACGCATCTGGTCGGCGTCGGCCGTCGACGCGTCGCCGCGATCGGCCTCCAAAGCGGCGGAGAGTCAACGAACGCCTACCAACGGCAACGCGGCTACCTTCTGGCCCTACGCGCTGCTGGCCTGTCACCGGAATCCGCATTGCAAGTTTCAGTGACCGCCTTCAGCCGGGCGGAGGGAGCACGTGCGGTCCGGGAGCTCCTCGCGTCCGGAATCCTGTTCGATGCTGTCTTCTGCTTCAACGATTTGCTCGCGCTGGGGGCGATGCACGAACTTCAGCGGTCTGGCGTCCGAGTTCCCGACGACGTTGCAGTCGCCGGGTTCGACGACATCGAGGAGGGTCGGTTTGCTACTCCCACACTCACAACGATTCGCCCGGACAAGGCACAGATCGCCGCGGTCGCACTCTCCCTGCTGAGCGACCGCATCGGCGGCGACGACAGCCCGGCCCGGGAAGTCACCCTCGATTACGAACTGGTCATCCGCTCGAGTTCGTCGGGCTAGTCATCAGGTCGCTGTTTGTACATGGGTGTACTTTTTGCTAGCGTGACTGCACGTCCGGGACATCACCGGCGTGGAGGAGCGCGAAGTCGAAATGGACACCGAGGTCAATTCACGGAATGTCTCTCTCATCACCGAGCAGGTGGATGCCCATCTTGCGAACCTCGCCGCATTCTGGGCCCATCGTGCCCCCGACTCCACATTCGGTGGTTTCCGCACGTCGTTCGATGCCGTCGGCAACCCAGTGGCCGAGGATCGCAAGTACCTTCTCTCTCACACCAGACTCGTGTGGTCGTTCTCGGCGCTTCACGAGCACACCGCGGATCCGGCCTACCTTGAGCTTGCGTCGATGGGTTTCGACTATCTCCTCGACCACTTCCACGACCGCGAGCACGGGGGTTGGCACTGGATCGTCGACAACGCCGGTGCGCCGATCGATCGCTCCAAGCTCATCTATGGTCAGAGCTTCGCGGTGTACGCACTGGCAATGTACGGCCGCGTGGCCGCCGACACCCGAGCGATCGACCTGGCCAGTCTCACATGGGACCGGATCGTGACGGAGGCAGCAGACACACGCTTTGGCGGGTTTTTGGAGAATCTGGATTCGTCATGGCGGCTCGCTGGGGACGGCGCTCAGGCGGGCGATCGCAAGTCCCTCGACATCCACATGCATCTCATGGAGGCACTGACCGAATTGTTCGCGGTGACCGGTCGGCAGGAGCATGCCCGGCGCCTTCGTGAAGTTCGCGACCTGATCGTCGACAGAATGATCGATCACACGTCCGGGGCCGGTGGAAATCAGTACTCGCTCGATCTCTCGCCTATCCCGCCGATCATCATCGACAAAACATGGATCGCCGAGCGCAGTCCCACGACGCGGGGCGCGACGCTGCCGCCCACGACCTCCTACGGACACAACCTCGAGCTCGGCTGGTTGATCGAGCGGGCCGACGAGGTTCTGGGTGAGAGTGGTGCTCATACAGCGGTCGTGACCGCGTTGGCCGACCACGCCTTGCAATTCGGATTCGACGAGCAGTTCGGTGGCGTCTATCGCGATGGCCCACCGATCGGGCCAGCCGCCGATACCGGCAAGGAGTTCTGGCAGAACGCGGAGGCCCTCGTCGGTTGGCTGAACGCGTACTCTCTGGACCCCGATGAGAAATAATTCTCCGCATTCGCCTCGACCTGGGACTTCGCTTCGCGGCATCTAATCGCTCCGTCGGGCGAGTGGCGGATCCGCACTACGCGGTCGGGAGACCCGGTCGACGACAGCCTGGGCAACCACTGGACGGGCGCCTACCACACCGTTCGCGCCGCGATCGAGGTGAGCAATCGCCTCAAGCGCATGGGCGAGCGACTGGCCAAACCCTGATCGAGATCAACGAAACAAAGGAGATTGCCATGGCGTACAACGCGGCGGAGGCCAGCAAGGAGGAGGCGTCGATCCCGTATCGGGGTCCGGCTCTGTTCGGTGTGCCTGATGATCTGGTGGTCCCCAATGCGCTGGCGTTGGACGACGACGAGAGGTTGTGGGTTCCCCAGTCCACAGACGTCAGCTTTAAGCCGCTGGCGTTGTCTGTGAGCCAGGGGTACTTCGTCAACGTGCTGCGCGTGCGTCGCAGCGGCATCCTCTCTCGGCACCGGCACACCGGTCCGGTGCACGCGACCGTGCTCAAGGGTCGCTGGCACTATCTCGAGCACAACTGGTGGGCGGAGGAGGGGAGCTATGCCTTCGAGCCACCGGGCGACATTCACACCTTGGAAATCCCGGATGACGTAGAGGAGATGGCCACCCTGTTCCACGTCACGGGCGCTTATGTCTACGTCGATCCCGACGGCAACCCCACCGGCGTGGAGGACGTCTTCTCCAAGATCGAGAACGCCCGCGCCCACTATGAACGGGTGGGTCTGGGTCGCGACTTCGTCGAACAGTTCATCAGGTAGTGGCCGTGCGAAGGGCGATCGTCACCGGCGGGGCAAGTGGGGTCGGGGCCGCGTGTGCGGCGCGGTTGCGGGCCGACGGCATCGAGGTCGTCACCTTCGACCTCGCCGCCACGGCCGATGTTCAGGTCGACGTGACGGATGCCGCCGCGGTGCAGAGGGCGATTGCCGAGACCGGGCCGGTGGACATCCTGGTCAACAGTGCCGGGATCGTCGGACCCAACCTTCCCCTCTGGGAGGGGACTCTGGAGGAGTGGAAGCGCACCTTCGACGTCAATGTCTTCGGACTGGTCGCCGTGACCCGCGCCGTCGTGCCCGGCATGATCGCACGCGGCTGGGGACGCATCGTCAACATCGCCTCGATCGCGGGTAAAGAGGGCAACCCCAATCTCTCCTCCTACTCGGCCTCGAAAGCCGCCGTGATCGGACTGACCAAATCGCTGGGCAAAGAACTCGTCGCCACCGGGGTGATCGTCAACGCCGTCGCACCCGCGGTCATCGAAACCCCCTTCAACGCAACCACCGCCCCCGACGTGCTCGCCTACATCACCTCACTCGTGCCCATGAAGCGCCTCGGGCAGCCGGCCGAGGTCGCCGCACTGGTCAGCTGGCTCTCCTCCGACGAAGTCACCTTCTCCACCGGAGCCGTCTACGACATCAGCGGCGGACGCGCAACCTACTGAGGCCCTGTTCGGCAGGACCCGTACCTCAACGTCAGAGATGACCTGATGCACTTCTGTCGGGAATGCTTCGATAGATCGCACCCGGCGAACCCAGAGTTCCGAGTGTGAGCCCGCAACCTGCCCACAAGCGTGACGGCAGCCACCTGATTCCGTGGCTCATGGTTGATTCACAAGAGCCACTTGAACGACATCTTTGCTGCTGGAATGAGGATCAGGAGGGCGAGCGATACCGTTTTCAACCCGCGGGTCACTGGTTCGATCCCTACCCGGGCCACCGCTTCGCATCATGGATATCTTGGGCTGATGCTCGCGCCCGTGTGTGATTCACTAACACCCCCATGGCGTGACTATGTAGCAACCACAACCAAAATGAGATTGAGGTGATCATCCGGGGTCCTAGATCCCTGATTTCAAGAGGAATCCGGATCTCAGTGCCCGCTGATTCAAGCGTCTGAGCGGAGTGAAAAGCGTGAGGTCACGGGATCGACGCTTGTCGGAGCCACCAGTAAAAATACAGTAAACGCAGTGGACGTCAGGCGTTCTCTGGTCGTAAAGCCGGCCAGCTGACGTCGACCTGACTGCGCGTCGACCGTAACTCGTTCTGTCACCGTGAGGTCAGCACACTATCGAGCGCGTCGACGAAGAAGTCAGCAGCGGCCTCATCGAAGGAGAGAGGCGGCTTGATCTTCAGCACGTTATTGGAGTTGCCCGTGGGCTGCACGATGATTCCGCGCTGAAGCAGTCGATCGCAGATCTCTGACGTCTCGGCCGTGGCAGGCTCGAGCGTCACGCGGTCGCGCACCATCTCGACGCCGAGGTACAGGCCTTCTCCGTGCACGGTGCCGATCAGTTGGTGCCGTTGCACGAGCTCCTCCAGACGGTCCTTCAAATGTCGCCCCACTCGCTTGGCGTTGCCGGGAAGGTCCTCTTCAGCGATCACATCGAGAACCGTCGCACCGACCACGCACGACACGGGGCTGCCTCCCGTCGACGAGAAGAAGTATCCCTCGGCCGCAAAGCTCGCCGCGATCTCTTTTGTGGTGACCACGGCACCCAGCGGATGACCGTCGCCGAAAGACTTCGCGAGCGAGACGATGTCGGGAACGACTCCTTGCTGCTCAAAGCCCCAGAACCAGCTTCCCAGTCGGCCGAGCCCCACCTGAACCTCGTCCGCGATCGCCAGGCCACCGGCGCGGCGCACCTCCGCATAGACGGCGCGCAAGTATCCCTCCGGCAGTGTCACGCCACCGGCGCTGCCGTATACCGGCTCGCAGATGAACGCTGCCGGCGGTCGCCCCGACGCGGCGAGGTCTCGCACGAACGCTGTGGCATCGTCTGCATAGCGGCTCGCCTCGACTCCGCGATGGCGGCCGCTGAAGGCGTTTGGAACGTCGACGGTGTGCACCCAGTCAGGCCGCGAAGCCAGCGCACGCGGGTTGTCGGCACTCGAGGTCGACACCGCATCGGCCAGGTACGTCCAGCCGTGGTAGCTCTCGCGCACCGCGATCAGATCTTCGCGGCCCGTGTGTATCCGCGCGAGACGAAGCGCGAGTTCGACGGCCTCCGAGCCGGAGTTGACGAGGAAGACCGTGTCGAGGCTCTCCGGCAGGAGCGCCGTGAGCTTCTCGGCGAGCGCCACGATCGACGCGTAGTGGAATCGGGAGTTGGAGTTGAACGTGCGCCACTGGTCCGCGATAGCCCGCGCCACCCGAGGGTGACTGTGCCCGAGCACCGTGACGTTGTTCACCATGTCGAGGAACACCCGGCCGTCGTCGGCGATCATGTGGTGTCTCCACCCGCGCTCGATACGCGGAGGATGCGCGTAGTAGTGCTCCTGCACGCCAGCAAGCACCGCCTCACGACGCGACATGAGATCGTCACTGCTCTCGGCGGATCGGGACGACACCTCGCCACTGAGCCCGAACAGGGCCGACGGGTCACCGAGGTACGGCATCCACCCCGCGGCGAATTCCGGCAGGACGAAGGCGGGAACATCAGCCTCGAATGCGTTCGAGACCACGGTGATGCGGTATCGGCCACCCGGAGACAGCATCCCGATCGGTGTGCCGATGTCGACGCGCGACGAGTGGGCCGCCCATCCTGCCAGCTCGGAGTCTGCTGCGATCCGGAGGGTCGCAGCTTCGCCGGTCAGGACGAGCTCGGTCGCCGTCGCCGTCAGCTCGCCGGGCCAGGGGGCGACGAGCCCAGTGCTTGCCGCCACCCACACGTCCGCGCCGGTCCGCCACGTCGCAGCAGGGTCGGTTGCGAGCGGTCGACTCCGGGTGGCGTCGATCGCGCCGAACGGAGCGAGGACCATGTCACGGCCATCCGCAAGAAGACCACCAACGGCTTCGGCGAGCGCTTGATCGGCACTCTCGACCGTCATCCAGGCGCCCTCGTCGAGAACAGAGCTGTGGACGCCGAGATCGAGGTGCCCGACCTGCTGGTCCGTCTCGAACAGGCGCGACGGTGTCACGCTCAACGCGGGCGCAGGCTGCGTAAGCCCGAGATGGTGGGCGATGATCGCGGTCATCACCTCGGACGGCACCGACGAGGCGCGGTCGAAGATCAGTTGCTCACGCGCCATCCCATCGAGCGCGTAGTCATTGGACTCGTCGGCGCCCACCTGCTGGTGCCCGCTAGCCACGAGCACGGCCCCACGAATGACGACGAGCGGCCAGAGCACCTCGACCTCAGCGATCTCCAGCGGACGGATGCCGTGGAAGGAGGCGATCGCGGGCAGCACCGACAGGGGTGTGGCGTCGTCGTGATGCAGGATGGATGAGATCGTGATGGCGAGTTCTGCGACGCGCCACGACAGCATCAGGTCACCGAAGTCGATCACACCATCCAGAAGTCGCTCGTCGTGCGGCCTGGCCGATCGCATCAGGTTATCGTCAGTCAGGTCGCCGTGCACGACCTGTACGGGCAGCGACGTGGCACTGCGCTCGACGCGGCGCGACTCGGCCCGCGTCGTGCTCACGACTCGGTCGTGCAGGCCCGCGTCAGCGATGTGCCCGGCGAGGAACTCCACCACCCTGGGTCCCTGGCGCAGGTCCCACTGCAGCACCCGTTCTGCTGGCGTCGTCGGCAGGGTCGCCAGTGCCGAACTGACGGCCCCGCACACGCGACCCATCTCGGCGACGGTGGCCGGCGAGAGGTACCCGCTGCCGTGCAGCGTTCCGCCGTCGAGGTAGCGGATGAGCCGCACGGTGTGGGAACCGCTCGCCGCCTCGAGCACAGCGAACTCGCCGAGTCGCGTCGGAGTCCGTAGCGCCGCCGACGAATCCGCAAGCCATTGTGCCGCGTGATCCTGTTCCTCGGCCGTGTCGCTGGTGAACGCGCTGTTGGAGATCTTCATGACGGCGACCGGAGTTCCGCTGGCCGTGTCGCTTGCACCCGTGGCATCCATGAGGAGGAAATTCGCGTCCTGCTGACTTCCGAGATCGACGGCACGCACGACGAGGCCGAACGCTTCTTTGGCCCAACGCTCTGCTAACTCGGCCGACACAAGGGGAACTGGCAGCTCTCCCGCGGCGAAGAAGTCGAAGCCAGCGGTGCTGTCGCCTGTGGTCATCTCTCTAGCCATTCGTTTCGGGGTCTTGGCGACCGCGCTCTTCGCTGATGGAGTTCGTGCCGTCGACGGGAATCAATTGTGCGGTGATACACGACGCCCCGTCGCTGGCGAGATAGGCGAACGCGTAAGCGACGTCCTCCAGACTGCCGGAGCGACCGAAGGGGGTCAGCAGCACGACAGCCTCGCCGAGGTCGTCGGGCGTGACCGAGCAGGGATCCCGGTCGACTACCGTGATGTCCGCTGTTACATCGACCGTGAGCACACCACCAGTCTTGCCTATCGAACGGTAGGGCTCCACCGCTATTCCGCGCAGTGCATCGAGTGGATCGAGAAACGGAGTGCTTGTGCCTACAACGCCGCCTCCACCACCTCGGCGCGACTCAGGATGCGGAAGTGCCCGCCTGTCGCGAGCCGGATGTTGCGCGCGCCGGGCAGCTCGCTCCCCTCTGGAATATGCGGATCGAATTCGCCGTAGATCGAGGTGATGCGCGCGTTCACGTCGCTGTTGCGCCCGAGCTGGATCGTCGTGGCATTCTTCGGCGAAAAGGCGCGCAGGCTCCGCAGCGGCAGGAACGGCGCGTAGCGGGATCCCGCGAACGGCGAGCACACCGCGATCATGGATGCGATCCGGGCATCCGGATCCAGCAGCGCCATCGCATACTTGCCGATCAGCCCGCCCTTGCTGTGGGTGACCAGCTGCACGTCGCGCAGGTTCTGTTGGGCGATAAAGTCGGCGACGTCGGCAGCGGACTCCGGAACCGGTCGGGTGTTCCGCCCCAGGGAGGCGAGCACGAAGACCGGATGCCCCGCATCGTGCAGCTTCTCCACGAGGGGTCGCATGAACTGCCAGGTCTCCCAGATGCCCGGGATCACCACGATGGGGCGGAGCGTGCCTGAGCTGTAGGCCTCGGGCCGTCGCCGATCGGCGAGCGCGCGGCACTGCCAGTACAACACGTACGCGTAATCGAGGAGCCACCAGGCGGCGATCCGGGCAGCCCGCGTCATCGGCCCTTCCTCAGCCCGCACGGTTAAGGGGCTGGCGCGCGCCGCCGGCCAGGTGCAGCACCCCCGCCTGCGCCGCTTCGATGGCAGCCGACACGGCCCCGATTGCCACCGAATTCGCGCCCAGGGTGGACAGCGCGAGCTCGGGCACGGGCAGGTGCAGCTCCTTCGCCAGATGGACCCGCGCGACGTGGAGTACCTCGTCCAGTCCGTCCGCAACCGCGCCGGAGATGATGAACCGTGCTGGATCGAAAAAGCTCGAATAGACCGCGATGATGCGCGCCGTCATCAGCCCGGCACGCTGGACGATGGTGAGCGCCCACGGGTCACCGGTTCGTGCGAGCTCGATGGCGTCCCGGCCCGTGAGCCCGTCAATGGGGACATCCCGCAATGGATGCCCGACCGGAAGCACACCGGACGATACGTCGTCGCGCACCCAGGTCGTGATCTGCGAACCGATGCCGTACGCGCTCCTGACCCCCTCGACGGAGTCGAACGCGATCGCCTCTCCCGCGCCCCCGTGGGCCCCCCGAAGGAGTCGACCGTCTGATACGACTCCGGCACCGAGGCGATCCCCGGCAAGCACCACGATGTAGTCGCTGCAGTCCACGGCAGCGCCGACTGCACCCTCGGCGACCGCCGCCAGCGCAGCATCGTTCTCGATCCGCACGATAGGGATCCACTCGCCGAGCATGGCGCGCAAGTCGGGGTTCATCCGCCACCAGAAGTCGTCGCGGTGCTCCGGTGAGACTCCTCGGGCGTCCACGGGGGCGGGGACTCCGACACACGCCGCGAGCACGCTCGTCCGCGCGACCCCCGCAGCAGCCAATGCTGCGTCAGCGGCGCCCTGGACGGCCTCGCGTCGTGCATCAGCGGTCTCGTTCTCCAGGTCCAACTCGGTCGTCAGCCGGACGAGCACGTCACCACGCAGGTCGGCGACGCTCGTGGTGAGGTGCGACCGGCCAGCATCCATGCCGATCACGACCGCAGCGTCGGATCGCAGCTCGAATCGGCGGGACGGACGGCCTTTGCTGTACTCCCCGACTGACCGCGCATTCGGCAATTCCCGCAAGAGCCCGATCTCGATGAGTTCATCGAGAGCGTCGATAGCGGTCGAGCGGGTCAGACCTGTCGCTGCCATAGCGTCAGCGCTCACGAAGACGCCGGCGTTCCATGCGAACGCGAGGAGGGCATCCACGCTCGCCCGTCGCGGTGCTGCGGGGTTGTCGTTCATCGACATCACCATTGCCCTTGACCCTTTCGATCTCCTGATGCATTATGGACCATGTGCAATTGATTTGACGGCTAAATCTAATCATCGAAAAAATCGCGGAATCCATCACCGCGGAATCCAGTGTCGGATTCGAAAGGACAATGACGTGCCTCGACCCCTTCCCCGGTCCCTCAGGACCATCGCCGCCGCAGCGAGCATGATCGTGCTCGGTTCCACCCTCGCGGGCTGCGCTACCGCCGATTCCTCCGAGACTGTGCGCTTTCACCTCAGCAAGCCCGAGGCGATTCCCTACTTCCGGGAACTCATCAAGGAATACAACGCGTCGCAGGATGACGTGACGGTCGTGTTCGACACGTCAGCGAATCTCCAGGCCGGGTTTCTCAGGGGCAACCCCCCGGATCTCGGGTTGCTGAACTACAACATGGAGATGGCGCGCTTCATGGAACGCGGCGCCCTGAGCGACCTCTCCGACATGCCGGAAGCGGATCGGATCCTGCCCAGCGTCCAGGATCTCGTGGACCAGTACGCCACATACCCCGGCCGCACGAGCGTGCTTCCCTACTCGGTGATGGCGGCATCCGTCATCTACAACACCGAGATCTTCGAGCAGCAGGGCCTCGAGGTGCCGCAGACCTATGACGAGCTGATCGCCGTGTGCGACGCCCTGACCGCTGCGGGGATCACGCCGTTCTACGGCACATTCAAGGATCCGTGGACTGTCGCGCAGGGCTGGTTCGACTACACGGTGGGAGGGGAGGTCGACGTTTCAGACTTCTACGACAAGCTGAATGACCAGGGCACGGAGGTCGGGGCGGACTCCGCGGTCTCGTTCGAGAAGACCTTCGCCGAGCCGGTCGACCGGATGCGGTTCCTCATCGACAACTATACGAACGCCGATGCGGCGAGCAAGGCATATGGTGACGGCAATCTCGCCTTCGCGCAGGGCCAGTCGGCCATGTATCTCCAGGGCCCATGGGCCCTTGGCGAGATCGCGAAGACGTCTCCCGACCTGCCCATAGGAACCTTCCCGCTCCCGATGACGGATGACCCGGCCGACCTCCGAGTGCGGGTCAACATCGACCTGGCGGCATGGATCCCCGAGGCATCCCGCCACAAGGACGCCGCACGCGAGTTCCTGACGTACCTCTTCCAGCAGGACGTCATGGACGAATACAACGCGGCTCAACTCGGTTACGGCACCACCACGAACGCCGCCCCGGCGACCGACGAGCGCATCCTGGGAATGAAGGAGTACTACGACCGGGCCGCCTTCTACCAGGGCCCGTCGAAGGCCATCCCGCAGACGATCCCCACCGACAACTACGTGCAGGGCATCGCCCTCGGTGGCGGCATCGAGTCGACCCTCAGGACCCTCGACGCGGACTGGGCGCGACTCGCCCTCCGCCAGTGACAGACCACGAACAGAAGAGGAGCCGACCATGACAACGACGACAGCGGCACCGGCCGTACCGGTCACGACCAGCGGACCCGGCGCGTCCGGACCGCCACGACCCCGCAAACGGGTAGAGCGCATCTACTACCTGTTTCTCATCCCCAGCCTGATTCTCTTCACCCTGGCGATCACCGTGCCGGCGATCATCGGGATACTCTTCAGCTTCACCAACTCGATCGGGTTCGGCGACTGGGAGTTCGTGGGGCTGATCAACTACATCGCCATGTTCTCCGATCCGATGATCCTGCAGAGCTACCTCTTCACGTTCGGTTTCGCGGCGGTCACAGTCGTTCTCGTGAACGTGCTCGCGTTCCTGCTCGCGGTCGGACTCACCGCACGTATCAGGATGAAGACGGCGCTGCGCACCATCTTCGTGATCCCCATGGTGATCTCGGGCATCATCATCGCTTACGTCTTCAACTTCCTCTTCTCGAATTCCCTCCCGGTGTTCGGTCAAGCGCTCGGCATCGAGTGGCTGAGTTCGAGCGTGCTGGCTAACCCCGAACTCGCCTGGGTCGGAATCGTCATCGTGACCGCATGGCAGGCGATCCCCGGCACCCTGCTCATCTACATCGCCGGCCTGCTCGCCGTGCCGGGCGAGGTCTACGAGGCGGCCGACCTCGACGGCGCTGGCAAATGGCAGCAACTGCTCAGGATCACGCTGCCGCTCGTCGCCGGCTATGTCGTCATCAACGTGATCCTCGGGTTCAAGAACTTCCTCAACGCTTACGACGTGATCGTCGGGCTCACCGACGGTGGTCCAGGGACGTCGACCCGCAGCATCCCCATGACGATCGTCACCGGTTTTACCGGCGGCGACTACGCCTACCAGATGGCAAACGCCACGATGTTCTTCGTCATCGTGGTCGTGATCTCGCTGATCCAATTCCGGATCACCCGCGGAAGGAACTCACTCTGATGGCCATCCAGCCTGCCCTCCTCTCCGGCCCGAAAGCGCGCCGATCGTCCCTGAGCTCTGACCTCGGCGGCCGCAAGCCCAGCTTCTCCCTGACTATCGTGCTGCTGCTCTGCGCTGTGACAGTGATCGTGCCGCTGTACGTCACGCTGTCGATGGCGTTCAAGACTCCGGGCCAGGCGGTGGATGGCAACGCCTTCTCACTTCCTGCCCCGTTCTCGATCGAGGGATTCGTCACGGCGTGGAATCTCACGAACTATCCGGCAGCATTTTTCTTCTCCGCCATCATCACCGCGGGAACTGTCGCGGGAACCGTGCTGCTCGGAGCCCTGGCCTCGTTCGCGATCTCGCGCAACTGGGATCATCGCCTGTTCCGCTGGTCGTTCTTCTACCTGCTCGCGGCGATGTTCATCCCGTTCCCCGTGGTGGCCCTGCCCCAGATCCAGCTCACCGGTCTGGCAGGTCTCGACAACCCGATCGGCGTGACCATCCTGCACATCATGTTCCAGTTGAGCTTCAGCATCCTTCTCTTCACCGCGTTCCTCAGGTCCATCCCGGCCGAGCTCGAGGAGAGCGCGAGGATCGACGGCGCGACCACCTGGCAGACGTTCTGGCAGCTGATCTTCCCGCTGCTCGCGCCGATGAGTGCGACTGTCGCGATCTTCGCGTTCCTCGCGTCGTGGAACGACTTCATGATGCCCTCGCTCATTACCTCGGATTCGTCGATGCAGACGCTTCCCGTCGTGCAGCGCATCTTCCAGACCCAGTTCAGCAACAACTACAACGTGTCGTTCGCCTCGTACCTGATGGCCATGGCTCCCGCGATCATCGTCTTCCTGTTCACCCAGCGCTGGGTGATGGAGGGCGTGACGCAGGGTGCCGTCAAGGGCTGATCCAGCGTCCACCCGATCCATCACCATAGAAAGAAGTAGCACCCGTGACTATCGCGCAGGCCCTCACCACAGACAACCTCACCAAAGTGGAGGAACCCGCGCCATGGTGGCGACAGGCCTCGGTCTACCAGATCTATCCGCGCAGTTTTGCGGATGCGAACGGTGACGGGCTGGGCGACCTCCCCGGCATCACGTCCCGCGCCGACTATCTCGGCGCGCTCGGCATCGATGCTGTGTGGATGAGCCCGTTCTATCCGTCGGAGCTGGCTGACGGCGGATACGACGTGGCAGACTATCGCAACGTCGACCCCCGCCTCGGAACGCTCGGGGACTTCGACCTGCTCATCGAAGCCCTGCACACTCGTGGGATCAGGGTCGTCGTCGACATCGTGCCGAACCACTCGTCGGACCATCACGTCTGGTTTCAGGATGCCCTGGCCGACGGCCGCGGCTCGGCGTCGCGCGAGCGTTACATCTTCCGCGAGGGCTCGGGGCCCGAGGGATCCGAGCCCCCGGCGGACTGGGAGTCTGCGTTCGGTGGACCGGCGTGGTCGCGGGTGGCGGACGGCCAGTGGTACCTGCACAGTTTCGCGGAAGAGCAGCCCGACCTCAACTGGTCACACCCCGAGGTGCGCGCCGACTTCCTGGCGACCCTGAGGTTCTGGTCGGATCGGGGCGTCGACGGCTTCCGTATCGACGTCGCGCACATGCTGACTAAAGACCTGACAGAGCCGTTCCCGTCGAAGGCGATGCTGGATGCGATGCCCCAGGACGGCCAACATCCGCTGATCGACCGCGACGACGTGCACGAGGTCTACGCGGAGTGGCGCGCTCTCTTCAACTCCTATGACCCGCCGCGCACGGCCGTCGCCGAAGCATGGGTGGCCCGATCGCGCGTCCCCCTCTACGCGAGCCCGGACAGCCTCGGCCAGGCCTTCAACTTCGACCTCCTCGAGGCCGACTTCGACGCTGACCAGTTCCGCACAGTCGTGCGCGACAACCTCGAGCTGGCTGCGGCATCCGGGTCTTCCAGCACCTGGGTGCTCTCCAACCACGACGTGGTCAGGCATGCGACGCGCTATGGCCTGCCGCATCCTGACCGCCTTCCCGATGGGCGCCCGAGCGTCAAGCACGGCAGCGAATGGGTGCTGAGCGGCGGAGTCTCGCCGGAGTTTCAGGCCGCAGACGGTGAACGCCGGGCGCGCGCGGCGACGCTCTTCATGCTGGGACTTCCCGGCTCGAGCTACCTGTACCAGGGCGAGGAACTCGGGCTTCACGAAGTGGCAGAGATCCCCGACTCCCAGCGACAGGACCCGACCTTCTTCCGCAGCGGCGGAGCAGATAGCGGACGAGATGGATGCCGCGTCCCGATGCCCTGGGCGGCATCGGGATCGTCCTTCGGCTTCGGTCCAGGCGACGCCCACCTCCCGCAGCCCGAATGGTTCTCCCGCTACTCGGTCGAGGTCGAGGAGGGTGATCCTGACTCGACCCTCAGCCTGTACCGTCAGGCGCTTGGCCTCAGACGCAAGCTGCAGACCGCGGAGACACTGGAGTGGATCGAGACCGGTCGCAACGACGTGCTGAGATTCCGGAGGCCGAACGGCTGGGAGGTCGTCACGAATTTCGGCTTGACAGCCTTCCCGCTCGACGGCGCACGCCCACTGCTGGCGAGCTCCTCCGTCGATGGCGACTCCCTTCCGGGTTCGACGACGGCGTGGGTGATGCCCGGCACGTAGCGCCCCTCAGCACCGCGTCACGCACCGTTCACCTCGCGCACCTAGGGTCGGGCGGGTGACGAGCACCTGGCAGTTCCGGATGCTCGTACCCCTGGTCGCCGGAATTGCCGGAGCCGCCCTGTCCTCTGTCGCGATCACGACGCCGCCGGTCTGGTTCGACGAGGCCGCGACAGTGAGTGGAACGACGCGATCCATCCCGGAGCTGCTGAACATGCTCGGCAACGTCGACGCCGCGCACGGCCTGTACTACCTGCTCATGCACAGCGTCTTCGGCGCCGTGGGCTACAGCCCGCTGTCGCTGCGCCTCCTGAGCGCGGTCGCGGTCGGCGCCACGGCAGCAGTGGTGGTCGTGCTGGACCGGCAACTGCGTCCGGGTTCGCTGGGCATCGTGGCTGGCGGCGTGTTTTGCGTGCTTCCGCGCGTGACGTGGATGGGCGGCGAGGGCAGGTCATTCGCCCTCACGGCCCTGGCGGCGGGCATCCTCTCCCTCGTATTGCTGCTCGCACTGCGCCGCCGAACTGTGCTGCCGTGGGTTCTGTATGCGGTCGTCGCGGTGATCGGATGCACGCTGTTCGTCTACTTCGCGCTTGTCGTGATCGCGCACGGGGTGAGCGTCGCGCTGCGCGAACGCCGGGCATTGCTGCCGTGGGCGCTGTCCTCAGCGGGCGCGGGGATCGCGCTCATCCCTTTCGCGCTGCTCGTCGCGACGCAGGGATCCCAACTGCCGGCAATGCCAGAGCTCGACGACGGTGCGGCCCGTGACGTGCTCGTCGGGCAGTGGTTCGGCTCGAGCGTGCCTCTTGCGGCTGTCGCCGGGGTTCTGCTCGCGCTCGGGGTGCGGACAGGATGGCTCGTGGTGCCTGCCCTCGGAGTGCCGACTCTCGGGCTGCTCGCGGCAGGACTCGGCAATCCGGAGCTGTACCAGTCCCGCTATTTGGGGATGGTCACACCGTTCGTCGCACTCGGAATGGCGGCGGGGATCGCCGCGCTCCCCCGAAGACCGCTGGCAGTGGTGGCGTGTGCGCTGGTCGTCGGGCTCGCGATTCCGCAACTGGCGGCGGAACGCTCAGTCGACGCCAAGAAGGACACGTCGTGGGCGCGAGTGGCGGCCGAGATCTCGCAGCAGCGCGCGGGTTCGGCGCAGGCCTCCGGCATCGTCTTCGGCGAACTCGCGCCACACACTGCTGCCACGGCGCGCGTCATCGCGATCGCGTATCCGGTCGCCTTCGAGGGGCTTCGCGACGTGACTGTCGAACAGTCAGGAGCTGAGCTCGGCGAACTGTGGAGCACCTATTCCCCGCTCGATCCCACGAGCAGAAAGCTGTTCGGCCTCGACTCGGTGTTCCTCCTCGGCACGGACACGGCCGCGAATGCCGCACTTCTCGAGGAAGCGGGGTTCACCCTCGACCGCACCTGGGACGACGATGGCGTGCAGCTCGTGACGCTCAGCCGCTAGGCGCCCTTCACGAGCGACGGCGCCTGCTCGTCGACAGGCCTGACCACAGCCTTGAGTCGCGAGCGCACCCGTCGCGCGAACCGCACGCCGCCGCGCAACGGCAGGCCGACGCCGAGCGCCAAGTATCCCCCGATGCTCGTGTCGTACTGGCCGAGCGCCCGCTTGCGATCCCAGATGCGCCGGATGTTGCCCCCCAGCGTCGCGCGAAACTGCGGCCGCAGCGCGAGAGTTCCCCGGTTGCGCAGGGCGACGCCCTCTTCGATCGTCGAGTCGACCGTGTTGGCCGAGGCATCCTGCAGGTAGTTCTCCGCAAGCCACCGAGGATCGGGCGTGGGAAGGTCGTCAGTCAGCAGTCGCTCGGAGTTGCCGAGCAGCCCGCTGCCCTCGAACACGACGTTGATGAGCGCGGGGCTCACCCCGAAGTCGTCGAGCACGAGCGACGGCACGCCCATGGCGATCGCCTCGATGACCGCCGTCGAACTCACCGTGACGAGCCCGGCTGCCCGGTCGAGGTGGCGCGACATCGGTCCCGTGGAGATGACGAGGTTCTCGGGCCGATCCTCGAGCGATTCGAGCAGCACGTCGAACGGGTACCGCTCGGCGTGAGTCTGGGGCTCGCCCGCCATTCCCCTGAGTTTGATGATCACGCGCCGCTCGGGCCTGGCCCGCGCAGCGCGGGCAAGCGACTCGAGCAGTTGCTGCCGCTCCTCCAGCTGCCGGGGCACCTTCGCCTGCGCCGCGAACACGATATCCGTGCCGCCATGACCCGACGCGGGCAGCGCGGAGAGATACGGCAGGGTCGCGAGCGCGAATCGCTGCTCGATGCCCCACTGGGCCGCGAGCGCCTCGAACTCCGCGATCTCGCGCTTGCTGTGCAGGATGACGACATCCACCTGGGAGCGGTAGTAGAGCGCGAGCAACGTCGCCGGGAACGAGATGCCGGGCAACCCGCTCACGATCAACGGCCTGTCGCGGACGGCGGTCACGATCATCCGGATCAGCACTCGTACGACCGGTCCGCGCACCGACAGCAGAACGACGTCAGGCCGCTCCGACGCGATCAGCGCCGCCAGGTCGGCGAGGTCGACGAACGGCGAATCGTCAGCGGTGAATCCCGTGTCGGCCAGCGCTGCCGTGAGCTGGTTGCGGCTGGGCAGCGCCGGCGTGCGGATGATCGTGAGGCTCTTCTCCCACTCGGTCGGCAGCTGGCCCAGGATCGCCGCGCCCCACTTGATGTACGAGTCGGAGTCCGCGATCCCGAGTACTTTCACGCGACGACTCTGCGCAACTTCTCCATCGACGGGATCTCCCCGGGGAATACGCGCTTGACGCCGTCGCCCAGGGCCTCTTCGATGATCCGGATGTCGCGCACGAGGTGTTCGAGACCGGCGGGTTCCAGCGATGCCGCCTGGTCGGAGCCCCACATCGTGCGGTCGAGCGTGATGTGGCGCTCGACGGCAACGGCACCCAGCGTGACCGCGGCGAGCGAGATCTGCAGTCCGCGCTCGTGTCCGGAGTAGCCGACGGGAATCGTCGGGAAACGGTCGGCGAGCGTGGTGATGACGCGAAGGTTCGCCTCTTCCGGCGACAGTGGGTAGGTCGAGGTGGCGTGCAGGACGATGAGCTTCGCGGGGTCGAACATGTCGACAGCGCGATCGATCTGATCCATCGTCGACATGCCCGTCGACAGGATGATCGGCTTCCCTGTGGCGGCGAGCGCGCCGAGCAGCTCGAGGTCGGTCACCGAAGCCGAGGCGACTTTATGGGCGACCACGTTGAGGTCTTCGAGGAAGTCGACAGACGGGACGTCCCACGGTGAAGCGAACCAGTCCAGCCCGCTCAGGTTCGCGTAGTCGCCGATCTCGAGGTACTGGTCGCGATCGAATTCGACCCGGTAGCGGTAATCGAGGTAGCTCATCGTGCCCCAGGGAGTCTCCCGCGGAACCGAGCGCATGTGCTCCGGCGTCGAGATGAGAGGGGTGCGCTTCTGGAACTTCACGGCCTGCGCGCCGGCCTCGGCGGCCACGTCGATGAGTCGCTTCGCGATCTCGACGTCACCGTTGTGATTCAGGCCGATCTCGGCGATGACATAGACGGGATGACCCTTGCCTACGGGGTGGGCAGCGATCGAGACCATAATTCCTCCAGAGTTGGTTGTGCTGAGCCAGGGGCGGTGAGAATGCGGTCGGCGACCTCCCGGATCGCTCCGTGGCCGCCCTTCGCGGAGAGCGTGACGCGGGCGGCGGACAGCACGAGTGGATGCGCGTCGGCCACGGCGATGGGCCATCCGACGAGCGCCATGCAGCCCAGGTCGTTGACGTCATTGCCCACGAACGCGACGCGCTCCAGGTCGACGTCGCGCTCCAGCGCCCAGGTGGTGAGTGCTGCAGCCTTGTCGTCGATCGACTGCAGCACTTCGACCTGGAGCTTTTGCGCGCGGGCGGAGACGATGGGATTGGTCTCACTCGAGATGATGAGCAACCCGATTCCCGCTCGACGCAACAGGGAGAAACCCATGCCGTCGGCGCGACTCGCGGTCACAGATTCGGTGCCGTCGGCCGAGACATGCACACGGTCGTCGGTGTGCACCCCGTCGAAGTCGGTCACGACCGCGTCCACCTCGATGGCGGCGCGCGGGGTCAGCATGGGCGCGACCCGGGTGGCGAGTTCCAGGTCGTCGGCTGAGTCGATGTCGATCGATCCGAGGTCGTCGACCACGGCGATGCCCACGCGCCCGAAGAACCTGAAACCCGAAGACCGGAAGCCGGCGGCATCCATCACATAGAACGCGCCGGTCTCCTGGAACTGGGGCTCGAGGTCCTGTCGGCGAAGGCGCACCGACGCATCGTGATTCACGCCCACGGCGCCGGATTCGGTCAGCCGCCAGAGGAACGCGTGGGTCCTGCGGGCGGCGAAGACGACATCACACTCGTCATCGGCGACACGCGCGACGGCCGCGTCGAGATCCACGGGATCGACGAAGGGCGAGGTGGCCTGGATGAAGACCAGCACGTCGGCCGACCATCCGAGGGTCTCGAGAGCGTGCGTGAGTGCGGCCTCTGAGCTCGCGGTGTCGGTGGAGAGCTCGGCGGGCCGGTCGATGACTGTCGCCCCTGCTGCCCGGGCTGCCAGCGCGATCGCCGCGTCATCGGTGCTGACATAGACGTGGTCGATGCTCTCTGCTGCGAGCGCTGAGGCCACGGCCCTCGCGACCAGCGAGACGCCTCCGACCCTGCGGAGGTTCTTGCCCGGCACGCCTTTGGAGCCCCCGCGAGCCGGGATGACGGCGACGACGACCTTTGGTGTGTTACCGGTCGAAGGCGTGGTCATCCACACAAATTACGAGCCGAAGGAATACGCCGGACTACATCCCGGTGAACGGAGAGTGAGGTTCAGGCAAACCCGACTGCGCCCCTGTTGCTACGCAGGATCTCCCTGAGGCTGTCGACGATGCGCGTTGCCCGCACGTCGTCGATGGCCTCCATCTGGTTGGTCAGGAACGCGAATCCCACCCCGGATTCCGGATCGGCGAACGACACCTGTCCGCCGGCACCATCGTGCCCGAACGCCCGGTCACCGGTGTAGCGACGGGCCTCGCTGTCGAGCTGGAAACCCATCCCCCACCGCGGCCACGGCCCAGGGACATCCCAGACCGGGCTGCCCTCAGACTGCGTCACTGTGGCTTCGGCGATGACGTCTGGTTCGAGAAGTCGCACTCCGTCGGTCTCGACGATGGTCGCCGACCAGATGCTCGCAAGCGCCCGAGCCGTGGCGATGCCCCCGGCTCCCGGAATCTCGGCCGACTGGATGGCCGGGCTGTTGAAGTCTTTATCGACGGTCACGAGCGCCGGATCCAGCGCACCTCCGAGCGTCATGGCCTGCTCACTCCAGTCGATGACACCCGGCGTGCGGGCTGCAGCCTGGTTCACGATCAGCGTCGCGAGAGTGGATCCCACGTGCATGTGCGCAACGCGATCATGCAGCCCCTCGGGCAGCCCGATCCACGCGTCGGCGTGAAGCGGTTCCGCGATGAGCGAATGGAAGTACTCGCCGACACTCTGGCCGGTGATCCGCCGGATGACCTCGCCGATCAGCCACCCGTGCGTGAGTGCGTGGTACGCGTATCCCGTGTCGGGTTCCCAGAGCGGTTCCTGTGCCGCGAGGCTCGCCACCACGAAGTCCCAGTCGACGATCTGTTCGGTGGTCATCGACTCGCGCGGGGCGGAGAGGCCGGACCGGTGCGAAAGCAGGTCCTTGATGCGCACGTCGGCCTTGCCCGCCGCCGCGAACTCCGGCCAGTAGTCGGCCACCCTGTCGCCATAGCCGAGCCTGCCCTCCTGCACGAGTCGGGCGGCGAGGATCGAACTGATGCCCTTGGTGCACGAGAAGATCACACTCGGAGTCTGCTCGAGCCACGGTGCTGCCGTGCGCTCGTGCGAGACCCCGCCCCAGAGGTCGACGACCCGCTCGCCATCCACACGGATCGCGAGTGCGGCTCCCATCTCGGGCTTGCCGTCGAACGCGGCCTCGAACGCCGCCCTCACTGAGTCGAATCCTGGGGCCGAAGCTCCGGAGATGGTGACGGTCATACGAGTTCTCCCCTTATTGCTGACGATGCGACTACAGAAAAGACCAGTGGTCCGTGCGGCGACGACCACTCGACGGGGATCGGATCAGACAGTGCGCCGACGAATCGGCCGTCTTCAGTGCTGTTCTCGAAAGCCAGCATGACCCAGCCGCCGGTGCGGTCCCGGATGACGCGGCCGCTGTACAACGACTCCGGAGCGAGAAGCGTCGCCCGTTCGGCGGGGTACGGCCCGGCCTCCGAGTCGACTTCGAGCGCCCAGATCCCTCCGGCCAGGCCCGCACGCCGACCGGCCAGCGCCGAGCTGTCGCAGCTGAAGAGAAGGATCGCGCGCGACCCGATCGTGGCCACCTGCGGAACTTCGAGGTGCGTGAATCCTGAACCCGGCTTCGAGAGAGGTGGCTGCACCCGCCAGGTGTCGAGATCGCCGGATGTGGCGTGCGCGATGACCCCGCGGTCGAGCTCGTCCCCGTGGTTCGCTCGCGCCGTCAGGATCATGTGCCAGCCGGTGCCCTCGGGGTCAGCGAACACCCACGGGTCCCGCCACGCCTCTTCGGGCCAGCTCGAGTCGCCGAGGGTCTCATACCAGCGGCTGTCCGCCGTCAGAATCGGACCCGGCGATTTCGACCACGAGTGCAGGTCGGTCGACGTGGCGACCCCCACGGTCTCGACGTTCGCGTGCGAATCGGGCGAGAGGAAGCGTGAGCCGGTGTAGAACATCCGCCAGACTCCATCCGGCCCCTGCACCACACTTCCCGTCCACGTCGCAGTCTCATCGAAATCACCGGCGACACCGTGCCCCAGCACGACCCCGAGATCCGTCCAGGTGGCGAGGTCGCGTGAGACCGCGTGCCCGACCCTGGCGTTGCGGTGCCGGAGGTGCTCATCGCCCAGCGATGTCGGGGCATGCAGATAGTACATGTGGAACAGGTCGCCGTCATCGGCCAGCCAGAAGTCCCACACCCAGTGGGTGTCGAGGGTGAATGTCATCGTGTCGATTCTTTCGAGGGGCGTGACGAAGCGATCCGCGGGTGGCGGTGCACGCTGGTGCCGTCAGCCCTTGACGGCACCCTGGAGCAGAGCGGCGATGAACTGTCGCTGGAAGATCACGAAGATCACGATGGTCGGGACGATGATGATGAGCGCCCCCGCGTTCAGCAGGGGGATGCTGGAGTAATACTGCCCCTGGAAGAAGGTCAGCGCCCCGGCCACGGTGCGGTTCAAGGGGTCGGCGATCAGCACGACAGGCAGGAGGAATTGGTTCCAGGTCCACAGGAACAGCAGGATCGCGAGCGCGGAGAGCGCCGGGCGCGCCAGTGGCAGCTGGATGCGACGGAACTCCTGGAACGTCGTGGCACCGTCGACTCGCGCCGCCTCCGACAGCTCGGGCGGAACGCCGATGAAGTGGGCGCGCATCCACACGACACTGAACGGCATGTACAGACCGATGAGGGGAAGGATCACCGCCCACTGGGTGTTCAGCACGCCCAGCGCCTGGATCTCGTAGTACAGCGGAATGATGAGGGCTTCGAACGGGATCGTGAGCCCGAGAATCAGGAAGATGAAGATGAACCTGCCACCACGCACCCGCAGGTTTCCCAGGGCGTAGCCCGCCAGCGTCGCGAAGACGAGACTGATCGGCACCACGAAGATGACGATGAACAGGCTCGAGCCCATCAGCCTCCACACGTTCCCGGTGTTGAAGGCCGTGACGAAGTTGATCCACTGCGGATCGGTCGGGAAGGTCAGCCCCGTGGGGTTCGTGTCTGCCGGCTGCAGCGCCGCAGACAGCATGTTCACCAACGGGATCAGAGTGACAATTAGGACGAGGATGAGCACCACGCGTCCGACGACTTTTTCGGTCCTGTTGACAATCATCGGTCGTTCGCTCTCGCCAGTCGTTGGATGGGAAGCACACAGGCCAGCACGATCACCATGAGCACGATGCCGAAGGCAGACGCGAGCCCGACGTCACTTTGAGTGAATCCGATCCGATAGATGGAGATTCCGGGAACGAGAGTCGCGCGACCGGGCCCTCCGAGGGTCGTCGTGTAGATGATGTCGAAGCTGCTTAGTGCAGCGATGATCGTGATGGTCACGAGCACCGCGATCTCCTGGCGCAGGCCTGGGATGGTGATGGTGACGAACTCGCGCCACCAGCTCGCGCCGTCCAGTCGCACGGCTTCGTAGAGCGACTGGTCGATCTTTCCGATTCCGGTCAGGAACAGCACTGTGCACAACCCGGTTAGCACCCATGAACCGATCAGGCCGACCGCTGGCAGCGCTGTCTGGAAGTCTCCGAGCCAGGGTCGGGCCAGAAAACCGAGACCCACCGCGTTGAGCAGCTGGTTGACGGCACCGGTCTGGGCGTACATCCACGACCACGCGATGCCGGCGGCAGCCAGCGGGATGATCTGGGGAAGGAACAGGATCGTCTGCGACAGGCTCGAGAAAGGCCCCGGCTTCATGGATCGGATGAGGGTCGCAAGTACGAGCCCTGACGCGACCGGGATGATCGTGAAGAAGGCGATCAAGACGAAGGCGTTGCCGATCGAGGCGAGAAGCGTCTCGTCGGTGAACACCCGGATGTAGTTGGCGAGGCCGACCCACTCCGAGGGGCCTACCCCATTCCACTTGTAGAAGGAGTACTGGATGCCGAGGATCAGCGGGTAGATCACGAACCCGCAGTAGGCGATCAGGGCGGGGAGGGAAAACAACCATCCCCGGAGGATTCGCCGTCGGGCTGCTGCGCGAGCAGCAGCCCGACGGGGCGCAATCGATGTCGTCACGTCAACTTTCCTTAATCACGCCAGGCACATGATCGCGTGCTGCCGAAGTGTAGATCTCGATTGCGGTCTTCCACGATCAGCCGGCTAGTTCGTCTTCGTAGAACTTCTGGACGGCTGTCACGAAGTCCTGGCCGCTGATCTGGCCGGTGACCAGCAGCTGCGACTCCGGGATGATCGCTCCGGCGTAGATGCCTGCTGTCGCATTGGCCATGAAGTCGACCTGCCCGTCATCGGCTGACACCTGGGCAGACATCGCGAGGGCGTCCTCGATCAATGATCCTGCTGCCACCGTCGGTTGTTCCTGCGACGGGTCTCCACCCGGTGACGCGCCTGTGACGTCGGTGACGATCTGCCGGGCCTCCTCGTTAGTGTGTAGCCAGTTGAGGAAGAAGGCGATCTCGTTGAGGTTCTTCGGGCCCGCCGCCACCGAGAAGGAGTTGGCCGCGCCCATGGCGACATACTTTCCGCCCTCCTCCACCGGCGGCACGAGGAAGAACGCGACGTTGTCGCCCATCTTCGCCTGAGTGTCGGCCGCTGCCCAGTTGCCGTTGAAGGTGAAGAGACCCTCGCCACCCTGGAAGCGACTCACGAACGTCGCGTAGTCGATCGAGTTGATGTCGCTCGGGAAGTAACCGGCATCCGCCCACTTCTTGATGAGCTCTGCGCCCTGAACATTGCCGGGCGTGTCGTAGGTCGCACCAGGCTCGTTCAGGATCCAGTCCATCATCTCCTTCGGGTCTGCGTACTGGTTCATCGCGGCCTGCACGACGAAGTTCACGACGCCGTCTTTGTCGCCCTCCATCATCGGAAGCACGCCGCCGGCCTTCGCCGTGGCGAAGTCCTCTTCGAGCTCAGCCAGCGTCGACGGGGGTCCGTCGATTCCCAGCTGGTCTGCGAGCTGCGTGTTCATGTAGATACCGGTAATGCTGTATCCGAGACCGAGCTGGTAGAGCGAACCGGATCCTCGGATCCCCTCTTCGCTCATGCGCAGTGGTGCGAGCTGTGCTTCGGACCAGGAGTCCCACCCGTAGGCGTCGAACCAGGCGTCGAGGTTTGCTAGCAGGCCATCCTTGACGGTGTCGCCGATGGTGGGGAGGCGGATGAGGTCGGGCGGAGTATCGCTCGCGAGCAGCTTCGGCGCGTTCGCCGTGAGGTTCGCGAAGGTGTCGCGCGTCACGTTGAACGTGACGTTCGGGTACTGCCTGGTGAACTCGGCGGCGAGATCGTCGGTGAGGGGGAAGCCCGTCTCATCGGCGATCGTCAGCACGACATCCTCGGTCGTGAGCTCGGTGCTCACGTCGACGGAATTGGTTTCAGCGGGGCCGGAACTGCCCGGTGCGCAACCGGCCAGGGTGATGGTGGCCGCGGTAGCGATCGCCGCAAAGGCCACGGGTCCACGCCCGAAACGGGCGCGGGGTCGGGAGGATGACATCTCGTTGACTCCTTTGTCTTCTGTGATTGTGCAGACTGTGGCCTTCCATCGACACCCCTGGTAGGTGGAGATGGGCCTGAATGTGGGCCGGTGTATCGACATCACTGTCGATTGGTGCGTGCTAAATCCTTTTAGCACTACTAATATTGCGGTGGGCGCTTCGGGTTGTCAAGCATCACCTCGAGATCGCTACTATGCGGACATGGGAAAGGACGGCTCGATGGCGAGCAAGAGAGCGACCCTTGCCGATGTAGCGCGGCTCGCCGGACTGTCGCCGACCTCCGCCTCCATGATTCTCAACGGGCGCCCGGATACGCGGCTCTCACAGGACGCGCACGATCGCGTCAACGCCGCGGCTGAAGCACTGGGCTACCGACCGAACATCGCCGCCCGCGGGCTTCGCACCGACAAGACCCTGACCGTCGGATTCATCTCCGACCTCGTCGCGACCACCCGTTTCGCGAGCGGACTGATCAAGGGAGCACTCGAAGCGGCCGAAGCCGCAGGGCACGTCGTGCTCGTGCTCGAAACCGGCGGTGATCCCGCGAGGGAGGCCGAGGCGATCGCCGCGGTGCTCGACAGACAGGTCGACGGGATCATCTTCGCGACCATGCGAGCCCGCGAGCTTTTCGTGCCGGACCTGCCAGCGGGCACAGCCGTCGTGATGCTGAACGCGACGAACCCGCGATTCCCGGCCTCCGTGCTGCCCGACGAATTCGAGGGTGGCGCCCAGGCCGTCCGGTTGCTCGTGCAGGCGGGTCACCGATCGGGAATCGCGCTCATGGGACAGAACGACGACGTGGAGAGGGATGCGTTTCGATCGGCGACAGTGTCTCGCCGCGTGGCTGGCATCCGAAGCGCCATGGAGTCAGAGGGTCTCACCTTCGTCGCCGAGGAGTCGATCTGGCTCTGGGAGCCCGACGAAGGCTACCGGGCGACCCGGGCCCTGTTGGAGCGACGGGACGACATCCGCGCGCTGCTGTGCATGAACGACCGCATCGCGTTCGGTGCGTACCAGGCCCTCACCGAAGCCGGATTGTCTGTGCCCCAGGATGTCTCGGTCGTCTCGTTCGACAACGACGAGCTCGCCGCCTACCTCCGGCCGGGCCTCACGACCGTGGGCCTGCCCCACGTGCAGATGGGAAAGCGCGCGGTGGAGGCCCTGTTGTCAGACCACCCGACCGGCCAGATCCTCGTCCCCATGCCGGTCGTCCTGCGGTCGTCGATCGCCGCCGCTCCCGCCTGATTCATCCTCGAGGTCGGCTTCCGGCCGTTGCGAACACGTCACGGCCAGGAGAGCGCGGGCCCCACGTACGTTCCGCACCACTCGATGAGGGGCTCCACGCGTTCCCACGTCGCGAAGATCGAGGTCGCCGGAGTGGAGACCGGCAGCTTCTCGAGGGCCGCGAAGTGCTTCAGTCTCAACAACTCGATGCTGGGATGATCTTTGTCGTAGCCTCGCGGCGCCGTCGTCAACGCTGGGCCTGCGAATTCGAATCCGCGTCTGGCCAGGTCCGACACGATGTCACGAAGCGCTGACGCAGCGAGAGGCTGGGAATCGATGGCTGTGCGGGCGCGCTGGAGCTGGTCGCGGCTGGGACCATAGAGCCCTCCACCGACCTCGAGCCCTTCCGCAGTCAGGCTGAGGTAGACACCTCCGACGGTTCCGGCCCACATGCTCGCGTTGGTGCGGTACGGCTCCTTATTCGCACTGAACCGCACATCCCGGTTCGGTCGCATGACACGGCCGCTGCCATACTTCGCTTCGGCCGCCCCGAGCAGGTCCTCCATGGGCTGGCGGATGCTGCTCTCGTACTCGGCCCGGTGCTCGTCGAAGAACTGTTTGGTGTTGTCTTTCTTCAGTCGAGCGAAGAAGTCGAGCGCGCCCGGGCCGAATCCGTCGAACGTCATGTGCGGACGCTGTCGCGGCTATTCGCTCTCGAGGTCGGTCGGTCCGTCGTCGGAATCGTCGGAGTGCTCGTCGTACACGGGAGTCGCCTCGAGGGGCTCAGAACCTTCGGGCCCGGCATAGTGACCGGTCGGCTCGACCGGCTCTCCGGCCACAGCATCGTTGGTCACGATCTCTTCAGGGTCGATCGACTCGTCGGGATACTCGAAACCTGTTCCTGAACTCATGATGTCCTCCGTTGCCGAGGTCGCGAGGTGCGTCCTCACATCCAGTGTCGCAGGAAGCGGGGCAACCTCGAGCACTGGGGCGGACTCAGTCGCTGTCCGCCATCGTCGGGCTGACGATGATTTTCACTGCTGTTTCTTTGTGGTTGATGAGGGTCTCGAAGCCGTCCTTCACGAGCCTGTCCAGCGCGATGCGGCCCGTGATGAACGGTTCCAGGTCGATCTTCCCCGCCTGCACGAGAGCGATGGTCGCCGGATGGTCGTTGACGTACGCGATAGTGCCACGCAGGTCGATCTCCTTGAGCACGAGCTTCTGCATGTCGAGCTTCGCCGGGGAACTCCAGATCGAGACGTTGACGATGACGCCGGCGGGCTTGACCGCGTCGAAGAGCTGGTCGAGCACGGCGTTGATGCTCGAGCACTCGAACGCGACGTCGGCCCCTGCGCCGTGGGTCAGCTCGAGCACTTTCGCGACAGGGTCCTCCGAGAAAGGGTCGATGACGTGGTGCGCGACACCGGTCGCAAGAGCCATGGCGCGGCGAGCGGCTCCGGGCTCGGACATGATGACGGTGATGCCTTCTGCCGCGAGCACAGCGGCAAGCAGAAGACCGATGGGACCGCCTCCACCGACGAACGCAGTGTCACCCTTCTTCGCACCGCTCCTCACGAAGGCATGGTGGCCGACGGCAAGCGGTTCGATCAGAGCGGCCTGATCCAGCGGGATATCGCCGACAGGATGCACCCACCTGCGGTCGACGACGACCTTCTCGCTCAGGCCACCACCGCCGCCGGCGAGGCCGATGAACCCCATCTTCGTGCACAGGTTGTAGTGTCCAGCCAGGCAGGGCGCGCACTCGTCGCAGACGAAATACGGTTCGACGACAACACTGTCGCCGACGGTGAGATCGGTGACACCCTCGCCGAGGGCGCTGACGGTTCCGGAGAATTCGTGACCCATCGTCACGGGAACCTCCTCGCGGGTAAGGGGGTGAGGCTGATGTGCGGCCGGAATGAAGATCGGGCCCTCGAGGTATTCGTGCAGGTCCGTGCCGCAGATTCCGCACCACGCAATGTCGATCGCCACCGCCCCCGCACGCAACTCCGGCGCCGGAATGTCGTCGATTCGGATGTCGTCGCGACCGTGGAAACGTGCAGCCTTCATGGGATCAACTCTTTCTCTCGCTGGATATCTGGTGCGTTCCATGAACGGATCCAGGCGGGAGTCGTGCTGAGGCAGCCACGGCAATCCCTGGTCGATCGCGGATCACGTTCCGCTGCCAGGGTTTGGAGCAACTAGCTGGACAGTATCACGCCGCGGTGTAGCCCGACATCGCCGCGGTGACGGCCATTTTCACGGTCGAGCCGCTGTGGCGATCTCGCGCACCCTGACGTCACGGTTGCTAACCTGTTTCGCCACAGACCTGATGGTCAGATTTCGATCTCGCGCATAGGTCCGCAGCAGGCCGAAGGCATCGTCCATGTTCAGGGAAAGTTCGTTGGCGATCACACCCTTGGCCTGTTCGATCATGATCCGGCTGTCGAGCGCGCGGTGCAGTTGCTCCTCCATGAGATGGCTCTCACGGATGACCCGCTCCTGGAGTATCCCGATGGTGGCGACATCGGCGAGCGCCTGCGCCACCGCGGCATCCCTCGCGTTGACCTCGCCGGGATGGGTGCCGAACAGGTTCATGGTGCCGATTATTCTGCCCCTCAGCTTCATCGGTGTCGCCAACACGGACCGGAACCCGTGCTGCGAGGCCGCGGCACGGAAGGCGGGCCAGAGTGCCGAGTCGGAGATCTCTTTCACCGAGACCGCCGTGCCCGTTCTGAAGCAATCGATGCAGGGCCCGGCCGAGGCGTTCAGCTGCATCACCTCGACGAAGCCGGCCGCCTCGCTCGTCGATGTCATGAGCTGGAGTTCGCCGCTGCCATCGACGAGCATGAGCCCGCCGGCCTGCATCCCGAGAATGCCGACACACTCCTGCACGAGGGTGTGCAGCAGGTCCACCATGTCGTAGTTGGTGGTGAGCGTGTCAGCGACCGCGACGAATGCAGCGTTGACACGGGTCTCGCGGGAGGTGCCGTCCATGCTGTTCTCTTCCTTCGGTGTCAGCGAGGCAGGTCATCGAGTCTGAGCGTGCGCTCGACGACCTGGTGCGATGGTGACGGCACTGCGTGCGCCCCGAACAGCTTCGATGAACCGTCGCTGGATCTGAGAACCCCGGCAGGTTCCGGAAGAGTCCGGGTGGACGTGACCGCCGTGCCGCAAGACTAGTCGGATGATGAGAATTGTGCCCGCGGGATCCGCTCGGGCCGGCGTCGAAGGCGAGATGCCGATATGACCGGGACCTTCCCTCGAGAGCGCACCGCGACCGCGAATGCGCGGTACCGTTGAGGCATGGTCATTCGCACAATCGGCGTCCTCGGTCTCGTCGCACTCTCCGGCATCGGCATCGTGGTCATCCTGACCGCTCTGACGATCATCGCCGCGATCGCGTTCCCCGACCTGGTGCCGAACTTCTCGAACGAACCCGTCCTCACGAAGTAGCGACTCGTGCGGCGTTAGCTATTCGGGGTCGGTCGGGGTCCCCGTGACCGGCTTCGTCGAGATGGTCACCGAACCACTGCCGCCAGCACCGGATGTCGCCGCGGCTCTGGCATCGCCATCCGGAGCCGTCGAATAGGCCTGACGCAGCGCGACGGGGTCGACGTGCGTACCCGACTTCTTCTCCTGGCGTGACTTGTAGGTCAGGTTCAGGGCCTCGACGATGATCGCGAACGCGATCGGAACGTAGATCAGGGCCTTGTCGATCTTCACCTCGAAGCCGTCGGCGATCAGGGTCACGCCGATCAGCACCAGGAAAGCAAGCGCGAGCATCTTCACGGTGGGGTGCTTGTTGACGAAGGCGAAGATGTATTTCGACGAGAAGAGCATCACACCGAACGACAGCACCACGGCGACGATGATCACCAGGAGGCTGTCGACCATGCCGACGGCGGTGATCACCGAGTCGAACGAGAAGACGATATCGAGCAGCAGGATCTGGGCGATGACGGCCCCGAAGGTCACGGCCTTGCCATTGCCACTTTTCTCCCCGGCCCCTTCGAGCTTCTCGTGGATCTCGAGCACGGCCTTGTAGATCAGGAACAATCCACCGACGATCAGGATCAGGTCGCGTCCCGAGAAGCCCATCCCGAACAGCTCGAACAGGTCGTTCGTGAGCGAGATGATCCACGACGCGAGAAAGAGCAACCCGATTCGGGTGAGCATGGCCAGCGACAGTCCGAGGTTGCGGGCCTTCGCCTGCTGCTCGGCCGGGAGCTTGCTCGCCAGGATCGAGATGAAGATGACGTTGTCGATGCCCAGCACGATCTCCAGCACGAAGAGTGTGAGGAACGCGACGATCAGGTCGGGAGAAAGCTCAAGGGATAGGTCCACAGCAAAACACTATAGAAGCGAGGGCGCCCGAATCTACAACTCGCCACATCATGAGCACGGATCAGCGGGCGGTGCCTGTCGCGGCGTCGCGGAGCTCGGGGTCGAGGTCGTCTCCGGCCTCGAGCAGCCGCGGCAGCAGTTCGCGCTCGAGGGTGGTCGCACGGTAGCTCAGCTCGATCGTCACCTCGTGATACGGGCGATGGATGACCGTGATCTCGTCACCCGCACCGATGAAGCCCGGCGTGACCACGCTCAGGTACGCGCCGGGGCGTGCAGCGGCCGTGAACGTCTTCACCCAACGGGCCTCGCCGACCCATCCGCTGAACGTCCTGCACGGCAGCCGTGGCGTGGTGACCTTCAATTGCACGGTGTCGCCGATCTGCCAGATCTCGCCGAGTCTCGCCCCGTTGACGTCGAGCCCGTGTGTCGTGAGATTCTCGCCGAAGAAACCGTTGGGCAGTTCGCGCTCGAGCCGCGCCTCCCAGTCATCCAGCTGCTCGCGACCGTAGGCGTAGAGGGCCTGCGAATCCCCGCCGTGATGGCGGGAGTCGCCGACGAAGTCACCCACGAGCCCGCTGCCGAGTCCACCCCGTTTCGGACCGGGAGCACGCACTTCCCACCGGCCTGGCTGCGCGAGTTTGTTGATGCCGGTGAGCCGGGCATCGGTGTGAGGGTTGGGCGCGCTCGACCCGATGTTCACCGAGGCGAGGCTCGCACCGGTCACGGGTTCGCCACCTCGAACGTGTTGCACGCGTTCGGGCCGCCGTTCAGGCCGGTCGTGAACCACTGCTGGCGCTTCTCGCTCGAGCCATGAGTCCAGGTCTCCGGGGTGACCTGACCCTGGGTGGACTGCTGGATGCGGTCGTCGCCGACCGCGGATGCCGCGCTGAGCGCATCGGCGATCTGCGCATCGGTCACGGGGTCGAGGAAGGTCGCACCGGTCTCGGACTTGATGGTGGACGCGGCGCCCACCCACGATCCGGCGAAGCAGTCTGCCTGCAGTTCCAATCTCACGGAGTCGGATGACGGCCCCGAGGTCTGCAGGTCGAGACCGTCCATGATGCCCGTGGAGTTCTGGATGTGGTGACCCCACTCGTGCGCGATCACGTACATCTCCGCGAGCGGGCCGCCCGTGGAGCCGAAGCGGTTGCGTAACTCGTCGTAGAAGGCGGTGTCGACGTAGATGAGCTCGTCGGGCGGGCAGTAGAACGGACCGGTTGCGCTGGTGGCGCCGCCGCATCCGGTATTCACCTGCCCCGTGAAAAGCACGACGTTCGTGGTGCGGTAGGTCTGGCCGAGGGCCGGCAACTCGCCCTCCCAGTAGGTGTCGAGGGAGTCGGCCGCGCCGGCGATCCGGCAGTCGATGCCGTTGTTGGCGGCTTCGGCCGTGGTGCATTCGGTGAGAGGTTCGCCCTGCTGGTCACCGCCGGTGGTGCCCCCACCGGCGAGCCCGGTCAGGTCGACCCCCAGAAACTGCGAGGCAACGAACAGCACGACGACGAGCAGACCACCGCCGCCACCGACCGCGATGCCGGTGTTGCGGCCACGCCGGGACACCTTGTCGGGATTGATGCGCGCGTTGTCGTTGAACGTCATAGTCCGACGGTACTACCAGCGACCCTCTCTACCAGCGACCCTCCGAGGAGCGCTGGATGATCTCCACGAGCTGGTCACGCAACGTCTCGGGGTGCTCGAGCCGGGGAAAGAGCTCGGCTTCGAGGTCGCGGGTGGATGCCCACGCCGCCGTTCCCGCGTCGGTCCTCGTCACGATCTGCCGTCGACGGTCGCGGGGATCGGCTTCGCGACGCACGAGCCCCTCGCGCTCCAGGCGCTCCACCGTGCGCGACATCGTCTGGTTCTCGACCCTCGCGAACCGCGCGAGCTCGGTCTGGCTGAGCGGACCGCCATCGAGGAAGTGCAGGGTGATGAGCCCCGCGTGAGTGAGTCCGCGCTGCTCGAGGGCGTCATTCCACGAGTGCTCCACGAGCCGCGCCGCCATCGACAGCAGCCGCCCGAGCGGCCAGTCGTCGACGGACTCTGACATGCGACGCCCCCAGTGCTACGGTAATTTAGTAAGCCAGCTTATCAATTGCCGCCCGGGAGGCCACCATGAGGGAAACACGCGACGTCGTGCGCCAGATCACCGTCGGCGCGAGCGCGGTCATCGCCGTGATCGGGTCGTTCGTCGGTTCGGGCGCAGCGGGCGGCACTCCGATCCAGGATGCCGCGGGCGGTGCCCTCAGCGCGACGTCGACGCCCATCGCGCCAGACACTCCGGCCTTCTCGATCTGGAGCGTGATCTACCTCGGGCTCATCGCGTACGCGGTCTGGCAGTTCCTGCCCAGGCAGTCGAGCGCGGAGCGACACCGTCGACTCGGATACTGGGTCGCGGCATCCCTCATCCTGAACGCGGCCTGGATTCTCAGTGTGCAGTTCGACCTGCTGCCGCTGAGCCTGCCGATCATCGCCCTGCTTCTCGGTGTGCTCGGTTGGTCGTTCGTACTGTGCCTGAGGTACCGGCCGAGCGGCGCGATCGATGCCCTGCTGACCGACGGCACCATCGGTCTCTACCTCGGCTGGGTCAGCATCGCGACCGCCGCCAACGCCGCCGCGGTGTTCACCGCCGCGGGATTCGACGGCTTCGGGCTGTCTCCGGATGCGTGGGCCGTGCTTGTGCTGATCGTCGCGTCCGCCGTCGGAGTGATGCTCGCCATCATCGGGAAAGGGCGCATCGCTCCCGCGATCTCGCTCAGCTGGGGAATAGCCTGGGTCGCCGTCGGGCGGCTCACGGGTGAACTCATCTCCACACCGGCCGGCATCGCGGCCATCGCGGCCGTCATCGTGATCGTCGCCGTCACGGCGATCATCCGGCTCACGAGCGGTGCGGTGAAAGCAGCATGAGCGAGACCGCCGCCCCCGACCGCAGGCGCTGGATCGGCCTCGTCTTCATCAGCGTCGCCGTCGCCCTGATCATCGTCGACTCGACGATCGTCAACGTCGCGATCCCGTCCGTCGTCGATGAGCTCGGCATCACCTCGACGCAGGTGCAGTGGGTGCAGGAGAGCTACACCCTCGTGTTCGCCTCGCTGCTGCTCGTGTTCGGCACACTCGCCGACCGGTTCGGTCGCCGCCGGATGCTGCTCATCGGCGTCGTCATCTTCGCGCTCGCCTCGATCCTCGCCGCGCTGTCGTCCAGCGGAGACCTGCTGATCGCGTCACGGCTCGTGCAGGGCATCGGCGGCGCCATGATCCTGCCGTCATCGCTGTCGATCATCAACTCGACGTTCCGCGGCAGGGAACGGGCCATCGCCTTCGCGGTCTGGGGTTCGACCATCGGAGGCATGGCCGCTGTCGGCCCCCTGCTCGGCGGCTGGCTGACCACCTATTTCTCCTGGCGCTGGGCGTTCGGCATCAACGTCCCTCTCGGTGTGATCATCGTCATCGGTGTGCTCGTGTTCGCGCTCGAATCACGCGAGCAGGGTGCGCCAAGGCGAGTGGATATCGTGGGAGCCGCGCTGTCTGTCGTGCTCTTCGCTTCCCTCGTCTTCGGGCTCATCGAGGGCCGCACATTCGGCTGGTTCTTCAGCGACACCCCGCCGGCGTTCTGGACGCTGGATGTCTCCCCGATCCCGTTCGTCTTCGCCCTGACTCTCGTTTCCCTCGTGGCGTTCATCGCGTGGGGGCTGCGCCGGGAGCGGGCCGGCCAGTCGACGATGCTCGCGTTCGGGCTGCTGCGCATCGCCTCGTTCCGCAACGGCAACATCGCCGCGATGATCGTCTCGCTCGGTGAGTTCGGCATCATCCTCTCCCTTCCGCTGTGGCTGCAGAACGTGCTCGGCTACGACGCGCTGCAGACCGGACTGGTCATCCTCGCCCTCGCCATCGGTTCGTTCGTGGCCAGCGGATTCGCCGGCGCCTTCGGCAACCGCATAGCGCCGGTGCTGATCGTGCGGATCGGCATCATCGCCGAGATTGTCGGCGTCGTGATGGTCGCGCTCTCCATCAGCCCGGATGCGCAGTGGTGGCAGGTCGTGCCCGGCCTCTTCGTCTACGGTTTCGGTGTCGGAAGCGCGACGGCCCAGCTGACGGGCGTCGTGCTGATGGACGTGCCGGTCGAGCAGAGCGGGCAGGGCTCCGGTACACAGTCGACGGCCCGCCAGGTCGGTTCGGCGCTCGGCATCGCCATCCTCGGCACCATTCTGTTCTCCTCGCTCGGCGCCGGACTGGCCGCCAGGCTCGACGACCGACCCGAGATTCCCGAAGCTGCGCGCATCCAGATCGTGGATGCTGTCGTCGACTCGGCCGGCACCGCGATCCCCGGGCTCGATGCTCAGTCTCCGGATGCCGCGGCAGACGCACGCGCCGCCTTCAGCGACGCGACCAGGTACGCGGCCTTCGCGGCCGCCGGCTTCCTGGCGCTCGGGTTCCTGGCGACCCTCAGGCTCGGGGAATCGCGACCGGTGGAGTCGCGCGAGAAGGCAGCAGCCGAACCGCAGCGCCCCTAGGCCTCCCTCGACGACGGACTAGTGGCGGCCGCGCCGGCGGAACACGCGGCGTACCCGCTCCGCTACCGTCACGGGCGGCGGCTCGTTGTATTCGTGAGCGAACTCCTGGCCGCTCATCCGCTGAATCGCTTCCATCACATCGTCGGTAGCGGTGCGCCTGGCGCGACCCGAGGTCGCGGGCCCGTGGGCGGACAGGTCCATCGGAGCCCCGAACTCGACCGTCACGCGCGCCAGTTTGACCCACTTCGCGCCCGGGGGCTGCAGGTTCTCGGTGCCGGTGAGCGCAACAGGGATCACGACACTGCCGGCGGTGAGTGCCAGCCACGCGACGCCGGTCCGGCCACGGTAGAGCCTGCCATCCCGGGAACGCGTGCCCTCGGGGTAGATCGCGAAGGCGCCACCGTCCTGCAGCACCTTCAGTCCGCTGTCGAGAGCCTCCTGCGCGGCGTGGCCAGCACCACGTTCCACCGGGATCGCTCCGATTCCGGTAAAGAAGGCCCGAGACATCCATCCCTTGACGCCCGTGCCGGTGAAGTACTCGGACTTTGCGAGAAAGGAGATGGAGCGGGGGGCGACGAGAGTCACCACCACGCTGTCGATGAACGAGAGGTGGTTACTGGCGAGCAGGACTGCCCCTGTCGTCGGCACATTGTTCTTGCCGATGATGCGCGGGCGGAACACCAGTCGTGCGACCGGCGCGAAGAACGCCCGAGCCATGAATTTGATCATCGGGTCAAGCCTAGGCGCGCTTTCCTTTTACGAGGCTTTTCTCGTCGACCGGCGCGGTTCCCGCGTCGCGGTGGGCACGATAGTAGTCACGCGCTTCATCCTGGCGCGCTTTCTCCGCACCGAGCGCGATCGGTGCCCCGATGTGCTCAGCGGTAAATTCGAAGGCAGCGACCAGATCGAGCGCGTGGCCACGAAGCCGCGGCAGCAGGCGGTCATCGATGTACGACGTGATCGCCTGGGCGCGCTGGCCCGAGATGCGGCCATGGATGAGGTACCACGCGGCGTTCTTCTCGATCAGGGAGAGGCCGAACAGGTCGCGCAGCCAGGTCAGCACCTGCCTGGTGCCGGCATCCTCGATCGCGTTCACGCCGTCGGTGAATGCCTCCCACTGCAGCAACTCGCCGTGGGCTCGCGCTGCTTCGATGAGCGCGTTCTGGTGGGAGTTGAAGAGGGCAGCAGCTTCCACTTTGGCGAGTCTGGATGCCGGGCGGAGCCGTGCCGCGATCTCGGCGATCATGGTCTGCACCCGGTCGGTGAGCAGCTGGCGCTGCGAATCCTCGTCGCGGATGTTGCCGACCGATCTCGCGGTCGAGCCGAAGTCGCGCACGCTCTGCGCGAGCCCCCGCAGTCCGGTGCGGTTGATGGCGGCCTCGTTGACCTGGTCGACGACGAACTGCGCCATGACGCCGGGGCCGGCGTGGGCGAACTTGCGGCTGTAGTCCGTGAGCAGTCGCTTGGCCACCAGCTGTAGCAGCACATTGTTGTCGCCCTCGAACGTGGCGTAGATGTCGAGGTCAGCACGCAGGGACGTGAGGCGGTTCTCCACCAGGAATCCCTGCCCTCCGCAGGCCTCGCGAGACTCCTGCAGGATGTCGAGAGCGGCCCACGTGCTCAGCGGCTTGAGCGCTGCGGCGATCGTCTCGAGATCCTGGCGGTCGGCATCAGTGTCGTGCGCGCCGCTGAAGACGTCATCGAACTTGGCGAGGAACACCTCGTGCGCGAACGACATCGCGTACGTGGTGGCCAGTCGCGGCAGCAGCCTGCGCTGGTGGCGCTGGTAGTCGAGGATGACCTCCTCGTTCGACTCGCTGCCTGCGGTGAACTGCCGGCGCTCCGATCCGTAGGTCACGGCGATGGTGAGCGCGAGCTTGCTGGCCACGACGGCCGCGCCATCCAGCGACACCCTGCCCTGCACGAGTGTGCCGAGCATGGTGAAGAAGCGGCGGCCGGGGCTCTCGATCGGTGAAGAGTACGTGCCGTCCTCAGCGACGTTGCCGTAGCGGTTGAGCAGGTCTTCGCGAGGGATGCGCACGTCGGTGAAGTGCAGTCGACCGTTGTCGATGCCGTTTAGCCCGCCCTTGAGGCCGTCATCCTCGCCGCCGATTCCCGGCAGGAAGCCGTTGTCGTCGCGCAACGGCACAAAGAAGGCGTGGACTCCGTGGTTGACGCCCTGGGTGACGAGCTGGGCGAAGACGACAGCGGCGCGGCCATGGACTGCCGCGTTGCCGAGGTAGTCCTTCCAGGCGGCGCGGAACGGGGTGTTCAGGATGAACTCGCCGGTGTGCACATCGAAGGTCGCCGTGGTGCCGACAGCCGCCACATCCGATCCATGTCCCGTCTCGGTCATGGCGAACGCGCCGGGGATCTCGAGGTTCATGATGCCGGGCAGGTACTTCTGGTGGTGGATCTCGGTGCCGAGGTGCATCACGGCAGCCCCGAACAGTCCCCACTGCACGCCGGACTTGATTTGCAGCGAAGGGTCGGCGAGCACGAGCTCCTCGAATCCGGCGATGTTGCCGCCGTGGTTCTCGTCGCCGCCCACCGACTTCGGGAAGGCGCGGTGCACAGCCCTTTCGTTGACCAGCACGTGCAACTGGCCCATCGTGCGCTCACGGTGCTCAGCCATGGACTGGCCCTCGATGCGCTTCACGTCGGGGCGTGCCGCGAGCGCCCGCGCGGTGCGACGCACGTCTGCCCAGCGGCCCATGAGGTGCTCCCCGAGGGCTGCGACGTCGACCGTCGGAGTCGCTGGGGACTGCGGGTCGGCGATCGGTGCTGACTGTGCGGGGCGGTCGGTGAGCTGGGTCATGAAACTACGGTACGTCCGGCCCTTCGCGACCGCACGAAGTCGGTAGGGAGGCACCAAACGGCGGTCGGGACGGTCTTCCGGGGCTTGTGGATACCCCACAATTTCAGATCGCGCGGTTTGTGGGGTAGCGATATGGTCGAGACAGGATCTAGATCGTGGCGATCTCTGTGAGTCGCCAGTCGAGGGGGAACTTTTCCCAGTCGACCATCCACTCGTTCTGTCCGCTGGGCGCGGGTGTCCAGGTGGTCCAGCCGCGCTGTCTGGCTTCGATCCACCAGGTGACGGGTGTGCACAGGGATACGACCTGATTGTCGGTGTCCCAGTCGGCTGTTCCGATCGCACCTTCGCAATCGCGGACCAGCGGTGGGCCGTCTGCTTCTGAGCAGTTCACTAAAACGCCGTCCGTCCCCGGGCCCTGGACCAGGAGCCAGTCCGGGTTCCAGGTGCCGTCATTGTTGCCAGCGCCGTGTGTCTTGAGTGTCCACATTTTGATCGTTTTCTGAAGCGAGTTGAAGTCGAATGATCGAGTGCCCATCACGCCGGGCCTCACCCCATTGCTCCAGCCCCACCAGGTGATCAGCTCTTCCGGGGCGTGAAGCCCGACAGCGCCCAGCTCATCCTGCACCTGCTGGCGGGCGAGACCAGGAAGGAGTGCATCCCGAACTGAGACCCCGAGCCTCGTGGTCTCGACATCGAGAAAGTCCAGCAGTTCTTCCAACAGCTCTGGAGACGCACCGACGACGGTCAGCCCCTCATCGACCGTCACAGTCTCGGGAAGGATCATGGGTCCCACGATAGCGAGGGGAGCCCCGCGCGACTGGCCCCGGCCGGCCGGTTCCTCTTCGCAAGAATTTACAGTTGCGCGGGCTTCAGTATTGAGGGATTTGAGTGAGTCGCCATTCGAGGGGGAACTTTTCCCAGTCGACCATCCACTCGTTCTGTCCTCCTGGCGCGGGTGTCCAGGTGGTCCAGCCGCGCTGTCTGGCATGGATCCACCAGGTGACGGGCGTGCACAGGGATACGACTTGGTTATCGGTATCCCAGACCGCGGTTCCTAGCGCCCCGTCGCTATCGCGAACCAAGGGAGGGCCGTCCACGGCTGCGCAGCTCACCAGAACGCCATAGTTTCCTGGACCCAGCACACGCAGCCATTCCGGGTTCCAGGTGCCGTCGTTGTTGCCGGAGCCGTGAACTTCCCGGGACCAGGAGCCCAGCGTGGTCTGGAGCGAGTTAAATTCGAATGATCGAGTGCCCATCACACCCGGCCTCACGCCATTGCTCCAGCCCCACCAGGTGATCAGCTCTTCCGGGGCCTGAAGCCCGACCGCTCCGAACTCATCCTGCACCTGCTGGCGGGCGAGACCAGGAAGGAGTGCATCCCGAACTGAAACCCCCAGCCTCGTGGTCTCGACATCGAGAAAGTCCAGCAGTTCTTCCAACAGCTCTGGAGACGCACCGACGACGGTCAGCCCCTCATCGACCGTCACAGTTTCGGGAAGGATCATGGCTCCCACGATAGCGATGGGATCGCCTGGCGCGACCGGCGCCGACCGCCATAAGCAGAAACCGGCCGACCCCGAGGGGCCGGCCGGCAGTTTCTGCGATGCAGGACTTAGTTGTTCTTGACGGCGTCTTTCACGTCTTCGACGCCATCCTTTGCTGCGGCCTTGACCTGGTCGGCCTTGCCCTCAGCGACGAGCTTGTCGTTATTGGTGACGTTTCCGACAGCTTCCTTGCCCTGGCCGAGCAGGTCGTGTGAGGCGTTCTTGATCTTGTCGTCTGCACCCATGAGATGCTCCTTTCGATTGTGGTGCGCGCACCCGGTCAGGTGACACGCTGTTCGCGTGCGAAACTCGCACGCACCCCGGATGTCACGTGCAGCAACACCGGAATTCTCTGCTCCACCACTGCATCCAGCTGCTCGACGGCATCGGTGACCGCTGAGAGGAGTCGCGGCAGATCAGAACCGTTGCGAGCCGTGAGCGCGATCGCCAGCGCCGGGCGACGGCGCACTCTGTGCGATGTCACCTTCACCGAGATCACGTCGGGTTGTGTGCCCAGCGCATCATCGAGGAGCTGTGAGGCCACGGCGTTGTCGAACGAAACGGAACCGGCTGCGCCCTCTTCCTGCAGCAGGTAGGAGATGCGGCCACGGCCACGGGTGAATACCCACGGCAGACACAGGAACGCCAGCACGGCTGTAACGACCGCGGCAATCCACAGCACGGGGACGGTGGTCTCGGGCACAGCCGGCAGCGTTTCGGGCAGGCCCGGAACTACGGACAGCACCTGGGGATAGGCCGCTACGAGCAGCCATCCACCCATGCCGATGAGGGCAAGGCCGACGACGACGAGGAGCAGGCGATTCAGAAAACGGTTGCTCGAGCTCATGAACCCACTACTCCTGACTGTGCGATGGACACTGAGACCGTCAGTGGCGGTTTGGCTGCCAGTTCGGCGGCAACGCGGCTGGTGGCGGCTTCCGTCGCCTCCGCGTCCACCTCGATGCCACTCGTCGGGGTGATCGACACCAGTGCCCGGCGAGCCGTGACGGTGGTGCGAACCCTCTGGGCGGGAACGGATGCCGCGACGCGGCCCGCGCGGCCGAGAGCCCCGGCCAGCACGACGTCATCCACCACCACAGCCATTCGTGTGTTGGGGATCTCGTGCCGGGCTCGGCGACCCGGCGCCAGCGCGATGATGAGCAGCACGAGGCCGATCGCAACTGCCACAGCTGACCCGGCGATCACCGGAACCGTCGGCTCATTAAGCACGGCCACGGCGTCGACCGGTGCCACCAGCAGCGCCGGAAGCTCCAGCGCGCCGAGCACCAGCTCGACAGTGACATAAGCGAGGCCGAGAGCCACCAGGGCCAGCGTGATCGACACCGCGACCGAGCGTGAGTTATGACGCTCGCGCCGGATGATGCGGCGATAGGTCGCCGCCTCGGCGGGTGGCGCAGCTATGGGACTCATATCACTCTCGAACTTTCCATCATCGACACGCCTGTCACGCGTAAAGTCACTGTGCCAACGGTCGATCCGCCGATGCGGGTGAGGTCGCGCGAGATGGCCTCACGGGCATCCTGCGACCGGGTCACCATTCCGACGGTCGACCCGCGCCCCAAGGGGGACACTCGCAGCGGGGAGGTGATCGCCACGGCCAGCTGGCCGCGGAGATCACTGAGTCGAACCGATACCGTCGAGCGATCGACGCCCAGGTGATCCGCGGCGATAGCGGCGGCCGTGTGCTCGAGCGCCCTGGGGGTGATCGACACCCGACCCGGGAGCATCAGGCGCTTCGACGGCCGCGAGCCGCCTCAGTGACGGCGCGCAGGTCGAGTCGACCGCTCACCACGGCACCGATGATGGCGCCGACTGCCGCGAGAACCAACGCGAGGAGGAAGCCCCAGAACCCGAATAGGAGCGCGGTCACCGCGAGGAGGAAGCCCGCGGCGGCGCCGACTACGGTGCCGGTCATGAAACGCGAGCCTCGGCCTCGGTCGGCTCCTCGCCCGGAATGTGCACGTCGGAGACTGTCACGTTGATCTCGGTGACCTCCATGCCGACGAGCTGCTGGATGGCGGTGGCAACCGCGGCGCGAACGCCGTCGGCCACGTACTGGAGGGGCTGCGGGTACTCGACGACGATGCTGATGTCGACGGCCACCTGGGTCTCGCCGACCTCGACCTTGATGCCCTGCGAGAGGTCGGCTCCGCCGATGGCCTCGCGGATGGCGCCGATGGCGCGAGCCGCGCCGCCGCCGAGGGCGAAGACACCGGGGACCTCACGGGCAGCGATTCCGGCGATCTTGGCGACGACGGGGTCGACGACTGTGGTCTTGCCTGAGGCCGCGCCCGTCGTGGTGGCGGTGCTGATGATGGGGGTCTTGTCAACCATGATGTTCTCCTTAGTTGTGGGTCGAATGACGGCTTCGTGTTGTGCGTCTGCCGCTATCGTTGTTGCTAAGGAGACGCATTCCGCGAGGAAAACGTCACGGTCGGATCTGAACATTTTTCTGAGAAGAAGCTGAGCGCGGAAGGTTGCCCATGAGCCTCGCTTCGGCCGGGGATGCGCTGCTCGCTCAGCGGTCCGCCGACGGTGACGCTGTCGCCTTCGAGGTGCTGGTGCGTCGTCACGGCCCCTTCCTGCGGGCGTACGCGATCCGGCTCACCGGTTCCGCCGCAGACGCGGACGATGCAGTGCAGGAAGCACTCATCACCGCGTGGAACCAGCTGCATACCCTCGAGGATCCGAGCAGGGTGCGGTCGTGGCTCGTGAGCGTCGTGTCCCGAAAGGCGACAGACCAGATCAGGTCGCGGCGGGCATCCGATGAGTTGGATGACGAACGCGCGGAAGACCCCGGTCTCGGCCCTGAGCACCGCACCGAATCGTCGTCGAGGCTCGACGCACTGTCTGCGGTGCTCGCGCACTTGCCCGAGGGGCAGCGCCAGTGCTGGGTATTGAAAGAAGTGGGCGGTTTCAGCTACGAGGAGATCGGCGAACGGCTCGGGATGTCGGTGGTGACGGTGCGCGGCAAGCTCGCCAGGGCCCGCGCGACGGTCGTGAAGGACATGGAGGCGTGGCGATGACGATGGATGCCGGATCGGCTGGCATCGGGGAGACCGGATTCACCCTCGATGACCTGAGCGACTACCTCGACCGAGGGCGGACCCCCGCTATTGCGGCGATCGACAACAGCCCGGAATGCCAGGCGATGCTCGCCAGTATGGAGCGCATGGGCTCGCTCACACGGGACCTGGTCGCCCAGGACCAGCGCGAGCATCCCATGCTCGAAGAGGGCTGGCTCGGCGGGCTTCTCGAGTCGATCAGCCGTGAAGTGCGCGCCGGACGCGATATCCCGCTGACCGCCCCGGACCCGCGGGCATCACTGAGCGTGACCGAGGGAGCTATCCGCGAGCTGATCAGGTCAGCGGGCGACTCCGTCGATGGAGTGCTCGTCGGCAGCTGCACTCTCGAAGGGGATGTGGATGTCGTCGGCGGACTCGTGACGGTCGACCTGGCGATCAGCGTGGTGCTGCAGACACCAGTACTCGAACTCGCGGAACAGGTTCGGCAACGGGTGTACACCCGACTGCTCGCGCATACGGAGCTCAGCATCGGCACCATCGATGTGACAGTCAGCGACGTGCACATCGTCACCCGGCCCGCGGCGGATGGAGACGCATCATGATCGATCCGGAGGCCCTCGCCTCAGAACTCGACATCGTCGTGAGGAACGTGCCGGGAGTGGTGTCGCTCTACTCCACTGCTCCGGCTGTCGTCTCGGTCGTTCGCCAGCTCACCGAGGGGCCCGAAGGTGGGACTCTCGTGACCGTGCGGTCGGTGCAGGGAGTGTGGCAGGTTGCCGCGAGCATCGGGGTGGCCTCCAGCGTGCAGGCACCGCATACCGCTGCGGCGGTGTCCGCGGCACTGCTCGCGGCGATCCCGGCCGGCCTCGAGGCCACCGTGACGGTGCGGATCAGCCGCATCCTGAGCTGACGGGCGTCACTGAAGCCGACAGTTGCGCTCTATCTCTATATAGGTAGAGTTGCAGGATGCAGCCCCTCTCCCGCATCACCCCGGCCACTGTCGACGTGCTCCAGTCGCTGATCTCGGCGGCGGAGCCGACCTGGGGGCTCCTGATCATCAGGGAGTCCGGCAGGCCGGCCGGGAGTGTCTACCCGATCCTTGAGCGGCTCGAACGCAGTGGTTGGGTCACGTCGGAATGGGACGACGACCAAAACCGACCTGGCCCCCGCCGACGCCTGTACGAACTGACCGGAGATGGGGCGAGTGCCGCCCGGCGAGCGGTGCGTGCTCGACCGGCGCCCGGCAGCGCAGCGGGAGTAACGGCATGAGTCGCGCAGCGCGCACTGTGGTGCGGATCGCGGCCCGCACTCTGCCCGCCGGTGTTCGCGAGCGCTACCGCGAGGAGTGGCTGGGCGACATCGCCGGATCACGCGCGGCCGGGGTTGCGGCATCCGGTATCGCGGCAGCCGCCGTGCTGTTCAGCGCCACCATGAGTCGCGACACTCCGGACATACTCGGGATGCCGCTGTCGGTTGCCGCGCGTCGCCACGCCCGCTGGGCCACCGCCCTTCTGCTCTCGGCGATGGTGTTCGCGTTCGGAGGCTACATCACAGGGAGCTTGTCGATCGAGAGCAGTGGAGCTCTCCAGGGAGCGACCGCGCTCTGGATCGCCCTCACCGTGGTCGGAACCATTGCCGGACTCATCGCGCTGTGGCGAGCCGCGCTGCTGTCGTCGCCCCTCGCGAAAATCGGTGCGGTGACGCTGACGGCATCCATCCTCGTCTTCGCGTCAGGGCTGGTAATCCCGCCGGCGAACATGCTTGGGGTGGTGGTGCTGCCGGTGGGACTGGTGCTCGCCATGATCGGCACGTGTATCGCCGCCGCGGCCTGGGCTGGCAGTGCTGGACCGGGCAGTCCCGCAGCCGCCGCCATTCCCACCACGTCACGACGCCTGCCACCGGCGCTGATCCTCTCGCTCGTTGTTGCCGGGGTGCTGCTCGCATCCCTTACCCTGCTTCTGAGTTCCTTGACGATCTGGCTTGCCGTATTCGTGATCCCTGTCGCAGCTCTCGTGGGAGGCGCCATCTTCGTCCTGCGCACCCGACGCACCGCCCACGAAGCCGCACCGCGTGCGGCGTGGTATGCCGTGATCGGGACCGCAACGCTCGCCCTGGCGACAGTGGCTCTGGGCGCCCTGGACCTGCTCGTGTGGTCGCCGCAGGCGATGGCCCCCGACTACGCCCTCGGCGAGATCTGGGCAGCGCTGCCGCCTGCAGAACTCGCCGCAGGGATGGCCTTCGTGATCATCTGGATCGTGTTCTGGACCGTCGCCACGCTCGTCTACCTGGCGGGCGGGATCTCGGTGCTGGGCAGGGCGGCCCGCCCATCCACTCGATCGCTGACGAGCGCCGGGCTACTGCTCGTAGCGGGTGCCGTGTTCTTCCAGTTCTTCGCGGGCTTCGGGATCGGCATGAGCATCTCCGACACGCTCCCGCCATTCCGCGGCGGGGGATCTGACATCCGCGCCTGGTGCGCCATGCTGGGCCAGCTTTCCCTCGTCGCATCGCTCGTGCTGAGTATCGCGCCGCGGTCGCTCCCGGCCCTCGAAGCGCAGCGCACCTGAGGCGCGGAGGCCGGCGGCAGCAGTGAGCGGCGGCGAGGCGCCGAACTGCGGCAGATCGTCGCGACATTCGAGCGGATGCACCATATGCCGCAGTTCGCGGAATCGCGGATCCCGGAATTGCGGGTCCCGGGTCGCGGATCGCGGATCGCGGATCCCGGATCGCGGGTCCCGGGATCGCAGTGAGCGAACAGCAGGGCGGGGCTGACGCGGCCACGTAGGCTGGAATCATGACTACAGTCACACTCACTTCCGAAGCGTTCGGCGAGACCGTCGCGAAAACCGGCATCACCATGGTCGACTTCTGGGCCGAATGGTGCGGCCCCTGCCGCCAGTTCGCACCCATCTACGACGCAGCAAGCGAAGCGAACCCCGACATCACGTTCGGCAAGGTGGACACCGAGGCCGAGCGCGAGCTCGCTGGTGCAGCCGGCATCACGTCGATCCCGACCCTCATGGCGTTCCGCGACGGGGTGCTCGTGTTCTCGCAGCCCGGGGCACTGCCGGCCCCCGCGCTCGAGCAGGTGATCACCGCGGTCCGTGCTCTCGACATGGACGAGGTGCACAAGCAGGTCGCGGCTCAGCAGGAAGCAGCCCAGCAGGAGACTGTCGCAGAGTAGCCGGCGCGGCACATCCTCGATCGCCGCGCTCTTTCGCGAGCGCTAAAGCAATTTCCTCGGCGCTCGAGAATCTCGGCTGCGGTCGACCGCGCCCTCGCTAGGCGGCCGGCGAGAGCGGGTGAAGTTCGTGCTGCAGGCGTGTTCGCGCTCCGTGCTCCACGAGATTCGGGATGTACGTGCGGATCCGGCTGTCGGAAAGAGCGGCATACTCCTCAGCGACCGTCGACGCGATGTGCGCACGCTGGCTCGCCGGAAACTTCAGGGCGAGGCGGTCGACAAGCCGATCGACTGAGGCTGTCGAGCTGAGTGGGGGCATGGGGCAAGTGTGCGCCTCCCCGCACGGCGCGTCAACGCTCCGGCTCACCGAGCCAGTCGATACAGCACGTGACGCTGGAGTGGATGCCCGGGCTCGAGAAGCGGGTGATCGAAGTCATCCGCGGGATCCCGCGTCATGCCGAGCCGCTCCATGACCGCTCGCGAGCGCATGTTGCCGACCGCGGTGAAGGAGATGATCTCGGCCAGGTCGAGTTCGGAGAATCCGTAATCGATCACGGCCCGAGCCGCCTCCGTGGCGAAGCCCTGACCCCAGGCGTGCGCCGCGAGTCGCCAGCCGATCTCTGTGCCCTCGCGGAACGAGGGCACAGAGAGCCCCGTGAATCCGAGGAAGACCCCGTCGTGCTCGACAGCCCACAGGCCCCAGCCCCGCGAGTCGAGCCCGGCACTGAACCGATCGAACGACTCATCGGACTCGGCCCGCGTAAGCACTCCGGGAAAGTATTCGCGCACCAGTGGATCGGCGTTCATGGCCGCCCAGGGCTCCCGATCGCCCTCGCGCCACTCCCTCAGCAGGAGCCGTGGGGTCTTGATCATGTTCCGGATGCCACCACCTCGAGCAGCGCCTCCCCATACTGTTCGAGCTTCTTCTCGCCGACACCACTGATGGTGCCGAGCTCGGCTAGGGTCGACGGCTTCGTCACAGAAATACCGCGGAGCGTCGCATCCCCGAACACGATGTAGGCGGGCACACCCTGGGCCTGCGCCTCGGCCGAACGCCACGCGCGCAACAGCTCGAACAGGCCGATCGCCCCCTCGGGAAGCTGCGCGGCGACGGCACGCTTGGCGGCCTTCGACCGCTTCGGTGCTTCCCTGCGCAGCAGCACGGTGCGCGAACCACCGAGCACGGTCGCCGACGCCTCGGTGAGCACCAGGATGCCGTACTCCCCCTCGACGGCGAGCAGGCCCTGGGCGAGCAATTGCCGCACGACGCCGCGCCACTCCTGCTCGCCGACATCCTGACCGATCCCCCACGTCGCGAGGGCATCGTGGCCATGCTGCGCGACGCGTGGAGTCTGTTTGCCCAGCAGGATGTCGATGAGGTGACCGGCGCCGAAGCTCTGGTTGCGCTCGCGCTTCAACCGCACGATCGTCGACAGCAGCTTCTGCGCAGGGACGGTGCCGTCCCACGTCTCCGGCGGCGAGAGGCAGGTGTCGCAATTGCCGCAGGCTGTCGAGTCCTGGCCGAAGTAGCCGAGCAGCTGCACCCGGCGACACTGGATCGTCTCGCACAGCGCGAGCATCGCGTCGAGGTGGGCCGTGAGGTTCCGCCGGTGGGCCAGTTCGCCCTCGGACTGGTCGATCATGCGGCGCTGCTGCACCACATCCTGTAACCCGTACGCCAGCCAGGCCGTCGCGGGAAGCCCGTCACGACCGGCGCGACCCGTCTCCTGGTAGTAGCCTTCGACGCTCTTGGGCAGGTCGAGGTGGGCGACGAATCGCACGTCCGGCTTGTCGATCCCCATGCCGAAAGCGATGGTGGCGACCATCACCATGCCCTCCTCGCGCAGGAAGCGGCTCTGGTTGGATGCCCGCACCCTCGCGTCGAGGCCGGCGTGATACGGCAGCGCGGTGATGCCGTTCTGCACGAGGAAGTCTGCGGTCTTCTCGACCGACGCTCGCGACAGGCAGTACACGATGCCGGCGTCGCCCGCGTGTTCGCTCGACAGTAGTGACAGCAGCTGTTGCAGCGGCTGTTGCTTGCTCTCGATGCGGTACTGGATGTTCGGCCTGTCGAAGCTCGAGACGAACTGCCGGGCATCGTCGAGGTCGAGGCGGTGGGCGATCTCCCGCCTCGTGGTTTCGGTCGCGGTCGCGGTGAGAGCGATGCGCGGGATGCTCGGCCACCGTTCATGCAGCACCGACAGTTGCAGGTAGTCGGGCCTGAAGTCGTGCCCCCATTGCGATACGCAGTGGGCCTCGTCGATCGCGAAGAGGGCGATCTTTCCCCGGTCGAGCAGATCGGTGGTGGACGAGACCCTCAACCGCTCCGGGGCGAGATAGAGCAGGTCGAGCTCGCCGGCAAGGAACGCTGTTTCGACCCTCAGTCTCTCGTCCGAGGACTGGGTCGAGTTGAGGAACTCGGCGCGCGCCCCGACGGCGGAGAGGGCATCCACCTGGTCCTGCATGAGGGCGATGAGCGGAGAGATGACGATGCCCGTGCCCTCGCGCACGAGAGCGGGGATCTGGTAGCAGAGCGACTTGCCGCCGCCGGTGGGCATCAGCACGAGGGCGTCGCCGCCGTCGATCACCGTCTGGATGACCTCGGCCTGCTGCCCGCGGAAGCTGTCGTACCCGAAAGTCTTCTCGAGAACGCCGAGGGCGGGAAGGGCAGGCGCAGCAGTCACTAGTCGAGTGTACGAGCGACCGCTGACGACCGCCGCCGCCTGCCCGATATCCGTGGATGCGCCGGCACCGATGTTCGTAACTCCTGCAATCCGGACGATGCGAGAGCGGCGAACACCGCAAACACGGGCGTCGACCGGTGGCCGCCGGGCGCAGTGCAGGAGTTATGAACGCGTCGGTACCCCTGCAACGCGAAGGGCGGGCCGGCGTGAGCCGACCCGCCCGAGGCGGTGCTACTGGTGACCGACTAGAACCTGATCACCAAGTCGGGGAATCCGATCGAGCCCTGCAGGGCGTCGCTACCGAGGTAGCGAGCCGTCAGCAGGTGGATGCCGCGGCTGAGGCTCACCGGAACCGTGACGCGCCCGTTGTCGGCCGCCGTCAGGGTCACCGTGGTGATCTTGCGCGTGCCGTCGTAGATCGCGACCTGGCCGGTCGGAACAACCCCGCCCTCGCCGCGGACCGTCACCGTGTACGTCACAGGCTGGCTGCCGAAGACGACGGTGCGGTTGGTCGAGCCCGAGGTGGTGGAGCTGCCCTTCTGGACCGTGACCTCGGCCGAGACGGCTGAGCCGTCGAGGCTGCCCTCCTTGCTCGCGGTCACGGTGACGGTGATCTTCGCGCCGGCGTCAGCAGCGACGAGCGTGTAGCTCGCGGCGGTGGCTCCCGTGATCGCCGTGCCGTTGCGGTTCCACTGGTAGGCGAAGGTCGGGTTCTCGACGCTCCACGTTCCTGCGGTCGCGGTGAGGGTACGGCCGATCCGCGGCTGCCCGCTGATGATCGGCGCCGTCACGTTCTCGATCACGGTTGCGATCGCTGTGACCGCGATCGGCACGTCGACCGACGTCCCGGCCTCCGGCACACTCACCGTCAGCACGAGCGTTCCCGCTGCCGTTCCCGCCGGGATGGTGATGGCGACGGATGCCCGGCCACCCTCATCCGTGGTGTCGACGATCGCGGGGTCGATGGCGGCGCGCCCGAGTTCGACGTCGCCGGCACTCACCACAGCGGTTCCGGCCAGTGGAGCCGAGGTGCTGAACAGCAGTGACGACAGCGACAGCGTGACCTGGTCGCCAGACGAGTAGCCGTCGGCGTCGGGAGCGGAAAGGCTGACGCCCACCGCGCGCTGTGCCGAGTCGGGGCTCGCCACCGGGTTGGCCTCGAAGTAGTCGACCATGCTCTGCAGGTCGATCTTGCCCGAGTCGGCCGGGTTGGCTCCGGTCGCGAATACTCCGAAGTTGTCGCCACCCGATGCCAGGAACGAGTTCACCGTGACGGTGAAGACATCGGTGGGGGCGATGGCGACTCCGTCCAGGCTCATTCCCGTGACGGTTCCCGTCACCGGCGTACCGGCCACGATCGGGTTCACCACGTAGGTGTACTCGAAACCCTCGGATACGCCGAGCTTGAGGAACGGACGGGCGGCAGCGGCGGGCTGCCACTGCTGCTCGAGCACCGCCTTCAACTGTGCTCCCGTCAACTCGGTCGTGACGAGGGTGTTGGCGAAGGGCTGGACGGCCGCCGCCTCGGCGAACGTGACGTTGCCATCGGGATCGGCTGCACCGGTAGACGCGAACGTCAGGTCGGCGCGAAGGCCTCCGGGGTTCATGAACGCGATGTCGGCTCCGGCATCCTTCGTGGCTTCGAGCTGGACGTCGGCGACGAAGTTGCCGAGCGTCGACTCACCGCCGCGGTTCTCCGCGCCGGCTGTCTGCTTTGCGCGAGTGAACGAGGCGGTGATGTCGCCGACCTTCACGGCGCCGAGCACCTTGGCCACAGCCACGGCGTCAGCGACGATGGCAGCGACCTCGGGGTCGGGTGCGGCTGCTCCAGCGAGGTTCAGCACCTCGGTGGTGAACGACAGCAGCTCACCCGTCTTCGGGTCGACCGAAATTGCCGAGTGCGCGAACTTCTCGCCGTACTGGCCCGAGGAGATGACCGGGCGCAGCTTATCGGTGCCTGCGATCGGGATGAGGTGGTTGTACGCGAGGTGGGTGTGACCGGAGATGATCGCATCCACGTTGGCATTCGTACCCGTGACGATGCGGCCGAAAGCCGAGTCGTCGATGGCGCTGGCGATGGCGGTGGTAGCGGCGCCCTCGTGCACGAGCAGCACGATCACGTCGGCCTCACCGTTCGAAGGATCACCGTCGCTCAGTGCATCCGCAACACGGTTGACCTCCGGCACGACAGGCTTGATCTCCAGGCTGGCGATTCCGGCCGGGCTGACCAGGCTGGACAGCTCATCTGTGGTCGCACCGACGAATCCGATGGTGACATCGCCGAAGGTCTCGAGCGAGTACTCGTCGTACGCGGGCTCACCGGTCGCCTTATCGAAGAGGTTGGCCGAGAGGTAGTCCCAGCTGGCGGCCGGCAGGATGCGGTTGTCGAGGTCATCGCGACCCTGATCGAACTCGTGGTTGCCCAGTGCACTGGCATCCAGCCCCATCGCATTGAACGCGTCGATCGTCGGCTGGTCGTTCTGGATGAACGAGGTGAACGTCGAGGCACCGATCAGGTCACCCGCGCCGACGAAGGCGGTGTTGGGGTTCGCCGCGCGGTACTTGTTCACGGTTCCGGCGAGCACTGCGGCACCGGCGACGGCTCCCGACGCCTCGAGGCGCCCGTGGAAGTCGTTGATGCTCAGCAGGTCGATGTTGACCGGGGCAAGAGCAGAGCTCAACCCGATCTTCACCGGGTCGTGGTCGCTCGAGCGGAACGGCGTGCCAGCCTCGGCGGCGTCGAACTCGAAGCCGCGGTCTGACCACTCTGGCGAGTTGATGTTCCAGACGTCGACTCCCGTGACGGATTCCGCGAGCGCGGGTGAAGCGTACGCGTGGTCGAGCGAACCGAGCTCGCCGTCGAAGGTGTACGTGTACTCGTCGGTGTTGGCGGGGACGAGATCGACGAAGCCGGCCGCGGTCAGAACCTGCGACGGGTCTTCCTCGGCGTAGGCGTTGAAGTCACCGAGCAGCATGACGTTCGGGCCCTTGGCCGCGTCGGCGATGATGCCGTCGACGAAGAGCTTGAGACGGTTGGCCTGCGCCACGCGCTCGGTGTTGAAGAACCCCTGCAGGTCGCTCGGCTCGGTGCCGCCACCCGAGGGCGGGCTCTTCGACTTGAAGTGGTTTGCGACGACGGTGATCACCTTGCCGTCGACCTCGAACGTCTGGGCGATCGGCTCGCGCGCGATGTTCCACACTGTCTCGTCGGTGTCAGCCGTGGCGACACCCACCGGTGTCGCTGTCGCGGTCTTGTAGATGATCGCGTTGGTGATGAAGTCGGTCGTGGCCGCATCCAGCAACGAGGCGGGGGTGGGCACGAAGGCCCAGACCTCGGAGCCCGCTGCGGCGTTGAGCGCCGCCACCAGGTTGCCGAGGGCCTCGTCGGCGGGCTCGCCGAGCTTGACCGAGTTCTCGATCTCCATGAGCGCGACAACATCGGCGTCGAGCGCGTTGATCGCCGAGACGATCTTGGACTGCTGGATGGCGAAGTCCTCAGCGGTGTCGGCTCCACGGGCATCCCCGCCGAACGTGGTGAAGTAGTTGAACACGTTGAATGCGCCGACCGAGAAGTCGCCGCCGACCTCGGCCGGAGCATCGGTGCGCGGGTTCAGGGTCTCGAAGGTCGGTTCGAGTGCGGCGTATTCCGCGGGCGAGGTGCTGCTCAGCGGACGCTGCGGCTGCAGGCGCCAGTCGGAGAAGCCCCAGCCGAGGATCATGCCGGCGGCGGGCGAGACGAACTTGTCACCGTTGCGTACCACCGTCGCGGCGTCGAAGTACGGCTGGGTTCCGGGGTGCGCGCCGTTGGAAACCTGGATGCTGTAGCCGTCGTCCACGAGGAGGCGGTTCGCGCGGTTGGCCACAGCGATCGCGTTCGCGGCGTCACCGGCATCCGTGGTCTCGGTCGCCTTGACCGCGAGCTCACCGACGTTCAGCCAGAGGCTGCCGAAGTTGAACAGCTGGTGGCTGGACGAGAGGTACGCGGTCTCGGGAGTGACGAGCATCCCCTCGAATGCTTCGCGAGCCGTGCCAGTCGCAGCATTGGGAAGGACGGTGGGGGCGGGAACGCCAACCCCCGCGGTGACGAGCTCGTACGCGGCATCGGTCGTTGCCGAAATCTGGGTCTGGCCGTTGAACTCGCTCGCGGCTCCCGTGACGGTGATGAGATCACCGATCGAGACAGCGGGGTTCGCGGTGGCCGAGAAGACGAAGATGCCGTCAGAGCGGCTGTCGGCGGCGTCACCGGTCGGGTCCTGGAGGTAGAAACCGCGGTATCCACTCGCCGTGCTGTTGCGGTAGTCACCCGTGACTACGCCCTGCACGGTGACGACACTGCCGGCGAGCGGCGAGATGTCTGTGGTGCCCTGCACATCGGCGATCGTCGCCGTCACGTCGGCCGCATTCGCGGGCACGGCCGTGAGGCTCGTGAACGCGAGGGCCAGAGCGGTCGCCGTCGCGACTGCCACCATTCTGCGGTGGGGGCGGGAAGGCTGCTGCTCTTCCGGCTGGGGTGTGAAAGATCGCATGACCTGGCAGTCTCCTTTTTCGCACAGCGTTCTACCCCTCTTCGGGGGACTATTTTTCACCATAGGGGGGCGGCCCTCAAAAGTCGACAGTGACCGCCGATTGGTAACCTGACCTTCATCGGGCGGCAACCCGATGCCCTTCAGAGCTCCCGTCACGATTGGTCGTCATGCTCACTGTCGTCATCGGGTTCTGCAGCGCCCTCGTGTTCGGCTCTGCCGACTTCCTCGGCGGGCTCGCCGCACGTCGCATGAGCGCCGTGCTCGTCACAGCGATCGCGGCACTCGCCGGCCTCGTCGTGCTGCTCGTCGGGCTGCTGCTCTCCGGGGGAACCTGGTCGGCTGACGCCGTGCTGCTGGGCGCAGCATCCGGAGTCGCAGGAGCGATCGCGATCGGGCTTCTCTATGCCTGCCTCGCGGTCGGCCCGATGAGCATCCTGTCACCGCTGACCGCCGTGGTCTCGGCTGTCGTCCCGCTCGCCATCGGACTGATCGGCGGCGAACGCCTCGGCACGATCGGGTACGTCGCCATCGGTCTCGCCATCGTCGCGATCGTGATGGTCGGCTTCGTGCCCGAGAAAGGTGCCGTCCGGCCGACGATCAGGGCCGTACTGATGGCGGTGGGATCGGGAGCGGGCATCGGGACCTTCCTCGTCATCATCGATGCTGCGCCGGATGACTCGGGGCTCATCCCCCTCGTATTCAACCGGGCCGTCAACTCCGTCATCATGTTCACCATCGTCGGGATCATGGTCGTCGCGGCGCGGCGTCGAAACTCGGGGGCGGCACACGGGAAGTGGAGAAACGGCCTGCGGCTCGCCATCGCGTGCGGAGTGATCGACGCGATCGCCAACGTCGGCCTGCTCATCGGGGTGCGGATCGGCGACCTGTCCGTCATGGCCGTGCTCACGGCTCTCTACCCGGCTGGCACGATCATCCTCGCGGCCGTGGTGCTGCGCGAACGCATCGCCCCTGTGCAGTACGCGGGGCTCGTGCTGGCCATCGCAGCAGGCGCGATGCTCGCGCTCGGCTGATGGTTCAGATGTAGTAGATCGTCGAATCCGAGTACGAGTCGGTCGCGGCGGGGGCCCGAGGCCTCGGCACCGCGGGGGAACCCACCAAAAGCGAACCCTCGGGCGCATCCGTCACCACGACCGCGTTCGCACCGATCATCGAGTGCGAACCGATCGTCACATTGCCGAGCACCGTGGCGCCGGCGCCGATCACGATGTCATCACCCAGGGTCGGATGCCGCTTCTCGTGTTTCGCGCTCGTGCCACCGAGCGTCACGCCGTGGTACATCAGCACGTCGTCGCCGATGATCGTCGTCTCGCCGATCACGATCCCCATCCCGTGGTCGATGAAGAACCGTCGGCCGATGATGGCACCGGGATGGATCTCGACGCCCGTGAGGAACCTCGTGAACTGCGATACGGCCCGACCCGCGGTCTTCAGTCCGCGCATCCACAACCGGTGTGCGAACCTGTAGCCCCACACGGCATGAAGCCCGGAGTAGGTCAGCCAGATCTCGATGTTCGATCGTGCAGCGGGGTCACGGCGTCGAGCGTTGGCGATGTCCTCCCGGATCCGGGAGAACGGCGCCGTCACTGGAGGTCTTCGTACAGGACGGTCGAGAGGTAGCGCTCGCCATAGCTCGCGACGATCACGACGATGGTCTTGCCGGCGTTCTCGGGGCGGGCCGCGAGCTGGAGCGCTGCCTCGACCGTGGCACCGGACGAGATTCCGGCGAGAATGCCCTCTTCTCTCGCGAGGCGTCGCGCCATCGAGACCGACTGGGCGATGTTGACATCGATGACCTCGTCATACACCTCGCGATCGAGGATGTCGGGGATGAAATTCGCGCCGATTCCCGCGATCTTGTGGGGGCCGGGGGCTCCGCCATTCAGGATCGGTGACTCTTCGGGCTCGACACCCACGACGACGACGCCGGGCTTCTGCTGCTTGAGGTAGTTGCCGGTTCCCGAGAGGGTGCCGCCGGTGCCGATGCCCGAGACGAAGATGTCGACGGCGCCGTCTGTGTCATTCCAGATCTCGGGGCCGGTGGTGGCGAAGTGGATGGCCGGATTCGCGGCGTTCTCGAATTGCCTGGTCAGCACGGCGCCGGGTGTGTTCGCGACGATCTCGGCCGCCCTCGAGACGGCGCCCTTCATGCCTTCACCGGCGGGCGTGAGCACGAGCTCGGCGCCGTAGGCCTTCAGCAGGGTCTTGCGCTCCTGGCTCATGCTCTCCGGCATCGTCAGGATCACCTTGTAGCCGCGGGCTGCACCCACCATCGCGAGCGCGATGCCGGTGTTGCCGCTGGTGCCCTCGACCAGGGTGCCGCCGGGCTTCAGCTCGCCCGACTTCTCGGCGGCATCCACGATCGCGACACCGAGCCGGTCTTTGACGCTCGACGAGGGGTTGTAGAACTCCAGCTTGGCCAGCACTGTCGCGCCGAGCCCCTCGGTCACCTTGTTCAGGCGCACGAGAGGCGTGTTACCGAAGACCTCGGTGATGTCGTTGTGGATGCGGGCCATGAGAGCGCCTTTCTTGGAAAACCGGTGAGCACCAGATTAGGCAATGCTGCCGAGATGCGTCTGAAAGTTACAGCACACTCGCGGGCCGCTCTATTCCCGCGCGGCGGCGCTCCCGAGATCGAGAGTGCAGTTCCTGTCGGAACGGCTCCCCGATAACGACGCTCATTGCACTATGGATGCGCGGCACTGCGCTCGCAGCGGCGCGACTCAGGGCTCAGTCGGTGATCAGTCGCTTGCCCAGACTGACGGCGGCATCGACTTCGTAACCGAGAGCGCGATAGAACGCGATCGCGTCATCGTTGCCGGTGCGTACCTGGAGACTGAGCTTGGGGCATCCCAGCGCCCGGAGTTTCGACTCGATCTCGGCCATCAGCTTGCGGCCGAGGCCTTTTCCGCGCTCCGCAGGATCGACCGCGAAGTAGTTCACCCAGCCCCGATGCCCGTCGTACCCACTCATCGCAGCTGCCACGATCAGCCCGTCGATCTCCGCCACAAGGAAGAGTTCGCGCTGCACGTCGAGCTTGCGGGCGATGTCCTTCCGCGGATCGTTCCACGCGCGAAGCAGGCCGCAGGCCTCCCAGAGGGCAACCACGGGTTCGGTGTCGGCCTCGAGGAACGGTCGGATCAGCATCCATCGAGTCTGGCAGGACCACCCCGTGTTCATAACTCCTGCAGATGGAGCCCGGATCGACGGCGGATCCCCCAAAAGCCGGGGTTCCCGCGACATCGAGCGACGGATCTGCAGGAGTTATGAACACGAGGTCGTTACAACGAGGTCGCCCCAACGACGAAGGCACCCACCCCGAAGGGTGAGTGCCATCGTGCTACTGCATGCTGTGCAGTCGAGCGGGTGTGAGTACGTGTGTGCGGGAACTACAGCGCTGCGAGCTCCGCGAGCATCGCGTCACCGGGGGCCGCGAAGTCCGACCTGGCGTCGATCTCGGCGCGACCGAGCAGCTCGTCCATCTTGCGACGGCGGTTGCGGTTGATCAGCGTGACGACGGTTCCGACCTTGCCCGCACGGCCCGTGCGGCCCGAGCGGTGCAGGTAGGTCTTGTATTCTTCGGGTGCATCGGCCTGGATGACGAGCGAGATGTCATCCACGTGGATGCCACGGGCGGCAACGTCGGTCGCGACGAGCACGTTGACCCGGCCGCTCGTGAGCAGCTGCAGGTTGCGCGTGCGGCGCGACTGGTTGAGGTCACCGTGGAGGCTGGTAGCCGGGATGCCGGCATCCTCGAGGTAGTCGCTCATCTCTTCGGCGAACGCACGCGTGCGCGTGAAGATGAGGGTCTTGCCCTCGCCGCGGGCGAGCTCCTGGATGATCTCACGCTTGTCACGCTGCTCGATGAGGAGCACACGGTGATCGATCGTGGATGACGCCTGGTCTTCACCGGCGACCTCATGCACGGCCGGGTCGACGAGGAACTGCTTGACGAGGGTGGCAACACCCTTGTCCAGGGTTGCCGAGAACAGCAGCTTCTGGCCGCCCTTGCTTGTCTCCTGCAGGATGCGCTGCACGGGCTCGAGGAATCCGAGGTCGCACATGTGGTCGGCTTCGTCCAGCACCGTCACGATGACATTGCTGAGGTCGAGGCGACCCTGCTCGATGAGGTCCTCGACGCGGCCGGGCGTGGCGATGACGATGTCGACACCGCGCTGCAGCGCCGAGACCTGCTTGAACTGGGGAACGCCACCGACGATCGTCGTGGTGAACAGGCCCACCGAGCGAGCGATCGGCTGCACGGTGCGGTCGATCTGCATGGCGAGTTCACGGGTCGGAGCCAGGATGAGCGCGCGAGGTTTGCGGCCCATCTGGCGGTCCTTGCCACCGTTGTTCTCCATGAGGCGCTCCACGAGGGGCGCGCCGAAGGCGATCGTCTTACCGGAGCCGGTCTTGCCGCGACCGAGGACATCGCGGCCCGAAAGCACATCCGGAATCGTTGCTGCCTGGATCGCGAAGGGAGCCTCTGCACCCATGCTCGCGAGCTGGCGGACGATGTTGCTGCCGAGGCCGAGGTCTGCGAAGCTCACGCCCTCGACGTCGGTTGCCGTGATGACGGCTGCCTCGAGGCGCTCGAGCACGACATCCTCGACCGGGCCGGTCGTGGTGCGGGCCGTGTAGTAGTCGCTCTCGCGCTTGGGGGCGCGGTCGTCGAAGTCGCGCTTCGGAGCGCGGTCATAGCTCGGGCGCTCGGTGCGAGCGCTGGAGTACGAGGGACGCTCGGTGCGGTCGCTGTAGGCGGGGCGATCGTTGCTGCGAGCGGGACGGTCGCTGTTGTACGCCGGACGGTCCGTACGCGGAGCGCGGTCGTTGTAGCTCGGGCGGTCGTTCGAGCGAGCCGGACGATCCGAGTTGTAGCTCGGGCGGTCGTTGGAACGCGCCGGGCGGTCCGAGTTATACGAGGGGCGCTCGGTGCGAGCGGGACGGTCGGAGTTGTACGCCGGACGATCTGTACGCGGAGCGCGGTCGTTGTAGCTCGGGCGGTCGTTCGAGCGGGCCGGACGGTCTGAGTTGTAGCTCGGGCGGTCGTCGGAACGGGCCGGGCGGTCCGAGTTATACGAGGGGCGCTCGGTGCGAGCGGGACGGTCGGAGTTGTACGCCGGACGATCTGTACGCGGAGCGCGGTCGTTGTACGCCGTGCGGTCGTTCGAGCGAGCCGGACGGTCCGAGTTGTAGCTCGGGCGGTCGTTCGAACGCGCGGGACGGTCGTTGCGGTCGCCGTACGACGGGCGGGCCGGACGGTCCGAGTTGTACGCGGGGCGCTCGGTGCGGCCGGGACGGTCACCGTTCGACGGACGCTCTACGGCCGGACGGTCGCCGTACGACGGGCGGGCGGGCTTGCGGTCGCCGTAGGACGGGCGGGCGCCGCGATCCTGCGCCTGTCGATCCTGGTAGGACGGCTTGGAGTCGCGCGGGCTCCAGTCGGGGCGACGGTCGTCGCGCGCAGGGCGGGCAGCGCCGGTCGAGCGGTCGCCGGTGCGGGCGGCACGGTCATCCCCGGTCCAGCGCTTCTTGGGAGCACCGGTTGCGCCACCGCGGGCGCTGGAGGAGGGAGTGGACTTGTAGGGCTTCTTGCCGCCAGCGGGCGGCTTGGAGCTTGAGGAGTTCGAGTAATTAGGCATGGTTCTTCCTGGGTTCTCTGTTGTTGTGAATTAACACGCGTGAACATCACGCGTGAGCAAACACAGAGCGCATGAAGGTAGGGCGCCGACTGAGCTGGATAGACGCAGCCACGCAATACTGAACCCGGGCGATCTTTGACCGGGGCCGTCACATACATTCGTGTGATTGTCACCAGCTCCTGCATCTCTGACGCATTAGCTGGCAAACCGGCCCGCAAGACTACAAACCCATGCGCGAAGATTCGCGCTGTCTTGAGCCGACTTACCTACGCTACTCCATCGACGGCCGTTCGGCCAGAGCCGGCACAATTGCTCCGCTCCCCGGACCAGTGAGCGCGAGTAGGTGATGTGTGGCAGGAGAACGACGTCGGACGCCCGAAATCCGCTGTATCGGCAGAGCCCCGTGCGCCAGACTTGCGGAATGCAGATCGAGATCGAGCCGGCCAGGCAACCCGACGTCGAAGCGATGCTGCGCGCCGGGGAGGAATTCGCGCTCAACGTCTATCCGGCGGAGGAGTGCTTCCTGCTCGACGTCTCAGAACTGGACAGGTCCGGAGTCACGGTGTGGGTAGCCCGCCGCGACGGTTCCGCGCTTGGCATGGCGTCCCTCGTGACGACCGGCGAGTTTCCCGAGCTGAAGCGGCTGTTCGTCCACGACCACGCAAGGGGTTCGGGGGTGGCCGGTCGGCTTCTCGACGCGATCGAGAACCAGGCGCGGGATGCCGCGGCAGCGGCCATCCGGCTCGAAACCGGTGACCGGTCCACCGCTGCGGTCGCGCTGTACGAGAAGCGCGGCTACCGTCACATCCCGCGCTTCGGTGACTACGTCGACTCGGCGTCGAGCGTCTGCATGGAGCTGACCCTGTAGCTGCTCGCCGCGATAGGCGCGAGGGTTCCGCTTCTGCTGCCGGAACCTGGAATCCAGCGACAGAAACGGAACACTCGGCGCGAGTTGGGGGCGCGGGGGGGTGCCAGTAAGGGGGCGGGGGCGCGGAATGGGGGCGCGGGGGGGTCCAGTAAGGGGGCGGGGGCGCGTAGCGAGGCGCGGCTATGCGACAGCGGGCTCGGCAGCTGCTCGCGCCGCGCGCTTGTCGTCGCGCCGCTCCTTAGCGCCCTCGACGAGGTAGTACAGCACCGGCAGCACCACGAGCGTGAGGAGCGTGGATGACACGAGCCCGCCGATCACGATGATCGCGAGCGGCTGCGAGATGAACCCGCCGCTGCCGGTGAGCCCGATCCCCAGGGGAAGCAGCGCGAAGATGGTGGCCGTCGCGGTCATCAGGATCGGACGCAGTCGCCTGGATGCACCCTGCAGGATCGCCTCCCTGACCTTCATGCCGCGCTCGCGATACTGGTTGATCAGGTCGACCAGCACGATGGCGTTCGTCACGACGATTCCGATCAGCATGAGCACGCCGATGAGCGATGCGACACCGAGCGGGATGCCCGAGATGACCTGCAGCGCAATGGCACCGGTCGCGGCGAACGGCACAGACACGAGCAGCAGCAGCGGCTGGCGCAGGCTCTTGAACGTGGCCACCATCACCACGTAGACGATGAGGATCGCGACCAGCAGCGCGAGTCCGAGCTGGCTGAACGCGTCGCCCTGCTGGGAGGTGACCCCACCGAGTTCGGCGTCGGCCCCTGTCGGCAGGGTGGCATCCTTCAGGGCCGCAGCCACGACCGAGGATGCCGTTCCCACGTCGTCGCCGTTCGGAGTCACGCTGACCGTGGCACTACGGACACCCTTGATCGCCGTGATCGAGGCCGGTCCGTTCTGCTGGTCGACCGTTGCGAGATCAGACAGCGGCACGAGACCCGTGGCTGTCGGGATCGTGAAGTCGCGCAACTGCTGGATCGTCGTCGGAGCGCTCTCGTTGAGAATGTAGATCGACAAGGTCGTCTCGTCGATCACGACAGAACCGACGGCCGAGGGGTTCATCGCTGCCGTGATGATTCCACCGACCTGGATCTCACTGAGCCCGGCAGCCGCGGCCCTGGCCCGGTCGACGGAGATTGCGATGAACGGCTGGTTGTTCGACAGGTTGCTTGTCGCCTCGGCGACGACGTCGAGATCCTGCACCGCCGCAAGTACGGAGTCGGCGGCATCCCGAAGCTCCTGCTCTGACGTCGCGGTGATGTTCACTTCGATGTCGGATGACGCGAAACCGCTGCCGGCCGCTGCAAGCGAGATGTCCCCACTGTCCGTGATGTCTGCGACGGCGGCACGCACGTCGGCCTGAAGCTGGGTCTGGTCTACGTCGGGGTCGGTGGTGAGCGAGAAGGTGGAGCTTCCCGTCCCGGAGAACGCTGCACGAAGCGAGTTGCCGCTGGAGCCGATCGACAGCTGGACCGTGTCGATACCGTCGATGCCGAGCAGCACGTCCTCGACCTTCTTGGCCGCGGTGTCGCGCGCGTCGAGGCTCGTGCCCGGCGGGAGGGTCTGGTTCACGGTGAGAGTGTTCTGGCCGCTGTCGCCGATGAAGTTGGTCTTCATGAACGGCAGCAGCGCCACGGTTCCCCCGAGCAGCAGGACGGCCGCGAGGATCACCGCGATCGGGCGCTTCAGCGTGAACTCGAGCACGGGGAGGTAGCGCTTCTGCAGGCGGGTCGGAGCCTCGAGCTCATCGGCGGGCCGGCCATCCACCGGCACAGCGCCAGCGTGCTTGCGCGGCTGCTTGTTTCCCAGGAACCAGTATGCGAGCACGGGGACGATCGTCAGCGAGACGAAGAGCGAGGCCGCGAGCGCAATGGTGACGGTCAGCGCGAACGGGCGGAACAACTCGCCGGTGATGTCACCGACGAGCGCGATCGGAAGGAACACCGCGACCGTGGTGGCCGTCGATGCGGTGACCGCTCCCGCGACCTCCTTCACCGCGGTCAGGATGGCCGGCAGCTTCTCCTCACCCAACCCGATGTGTCTCTTGATGTTCTCGATGACGACGATGGAGTCGTCGACGACGCGACCGATGGCGATCGTGAGCGCACCGAGGGTGATGATGTTGAGTGTGTAGCCCGCCGCCTGCATGCCGATGAAGGTGATGAGCACCGAGGCCGGGATCGAGATGGCCGTGACGAGCGTCGATCGCACTGACAGCAGGAACAGCAGGATCACGATCACGGCGAATGCGAGGCCGAGCAGCCCCTCGGTGGCGAGCGAGTTGATGGACTCCTCGATGAACGGCGCCTGGTCGAAGGCGATGGTGAACGTCGTGTTCTGGCCGAGAGCCTGTTCGAGCTCGGGGATGAGATCACGCACATCCTGGGAGACGGCGACCGTATTGCCGGCGGGGGTCTTGGTGATGGCAATCGTCAGCGCAGGCTCGCCGTTGACGCGCGAGATGCCTGTCACCGGGTCGGCCGCCAGGGTGACGTTCGCGACGTCGGAGAGCGGGATGACCGCGCCGGTGTTGCCGCCGAGCAGCGGGAGGGCGGCAACCTCGTCGAGCGTCGAGATGCGGGCCCCCGCCTGCACCGTCAGGGTCGTGCCGTCCTCGGTGATCTGACCGGCGGGCAGCAGCACACCGTTGGCATCGAGGGCATCGGTGATGGCCTGGTTGGTGATGCCGCGCTGGAGAAGCGCGTCCTGGTCGGGGGTGATGACGAGTCGCTGCGCCGTGGTGCCGAGCAGGCTGACGTCGCTGACATCCGCGACCTTCTTGAGGTCGACGATGGTCGAACTCTCGAGTTGCGTCGAGAGCTCCTCGGCACTCATGTCACTGGATACCGCGATCTGGATGACCGGCAGGTCGGAGAAGTTGAACGTCAGCACCTGGGTGGTTGCGGCATCCGGAAGCGACGCGAGTCGGTTGATCGCGAGCTGGACCTTCTGTTCGGCTGTGGCGATGTTGGTGCCGTAGGTGAAGCCGGCCGTGACGCTCGAGACGTTTGCGCTCGAGGTGGACGAGCTCGACTCGAGCCCCTCGACCCCCTGGATAGCCGCTTCGATCGGTGTCGAGACATCCTTGTCGACGACGGCGGGCGAGGCGCCGGGGTAGGTCGTGATGATGAAGATCTGCGGCAGCGAGAGGCTCGGGATCAGCTCTTGCTTCAGCGACGTCAGCGAAATGCCACCGAATACGCCGATAACGATCGTGACGAGCGCGATGAGGGCGCGATTGCGCAGGCTGAAGACGGAGAAAAGGTGCACGTGATTACTCTCTGCTGCGAGGGGGACTTACTGGTCTGCCATAGTCAGCACGCCAGTGTGCCTGCCAAGAATTATCCCTGTGGATGCTGTGAACCACGTACTCCGTGCGGATTATTCCGCCGGCCGCACCGGGGACGCGACGGGCCGGGAGGGCGAGCCTCACACGACACTCGACGCGAAGTCGGGCGCGGGCTGGGCGAGGGGATGTCGGCTTACGGTCGCCCAGGCTCGCGCGAGGGCATCCACACCCCGCTCGGTCTCGTCGGCGGAGTATGAAAACGGGATGCGCATGAATCGCTCGAAGGCGCCGTCGACGCCGAATCGCGGGCCGGCCGCGATGACCAGCCCCTCATTGCGCGCGGCGAGGGCGAGTTGGGAGCTCACGGCATGGCCGAGGTTGACCCAGGTCGTGAGGCCGCCCCCGGCGTGCGGGACCGTCCACTCCGGAAGTCGTTCGTGGAGCAGCCGCTCGAGCCTCGCGCGACCCTCTCTCAGGTAGGCCCTGCGGGAATCGAGGATGGCGTCGAAGTCGCGCAGGAGGTTGAGCACGATCAGCTGTTCGAGCAGAGGGGTGCCGAGGTCACCCGCTGAGCGCGCACGGATGAGTCGCTGGATGATCGTGCGATCGGCCCGGATCCAGCCCACCCTCACGCCACCCCACACGGTCTTGCCGACCGAGCCGACAAGGATGGCGTTGCCGTGCGCGGCGAACGGCAACACCGGCCCGTCGCTGCCCAGCCCGAGTTCGCCCATGGTCTCGTCGGCGATGACCGTGGTGCCGTGCCGTGCGGCGAGCGACAGCACTTTTTGCTTCAGGTCGACCGACATGGTGACGCCGGTGGGGTTGTGGTTGTCGGGCATGAGGTAGCCGAGCGACGGGCTGGTGCGCTGGATCGCCTGTTCGAGCGCGAGCTCATCCCAGCCTCCGTCCGAGGTGACGCTCACGGGGACGAGCCTCGCCCCTGCAGATTTGAGGTTGTCGATCGCATGCGGATAGGTCGGATTCTCGATCAGTGCTCGGTCACCCCGTGCCATGACGGTGCGTGCGATGAGAGCGATCGCATGCTGGGCGCCGATGGTCACCATGATCTGGTCGGGTTCCGTTGGCAGTCCCCTCGCGGCGTAGCGCTCGGCGAGCGCTTCCCTCAGCGCCGGCATTCCCACTGGGTCGAAGCCGGAGTCGCCGAGGTACGTGGGCAGTTGCTCGACCGCCTGCTGCGCCGCCGCGACGATGCCGGGGATCGCCGGCAGCGTCGCTTTACTGAAGTCGAGGAACCCCGGCTGGAACTCGCTCTGCACCGGCACCTTGAACGGAAGCTGCACCACGCTGCCCGATCCTCGCGTGCTCAGCAGGTAGCCGGCATCGCGGAGCTCGGCGTACGCCGCGGTGACAGTAGTACGACTGACGGCGAGCTGGGCGGCGAGTTCGCGTTCGGCCGGCAGGCGCGTGCCCGCCGCGATCCTGCCATCGAGAGCGAGCAACCGGATGCGGCCAGCGAGCGAGGTGTAGGCCACTCCGCCGTCGCGCCAGCCGGTCAGCAACGAGGCCAATACGCGAGAAGACACGAGATTCATGACGCCACTATACGGAATTGGCATCTTGATTACAGTCCAATCCTGCAATTGGATTGCATTTATGCTCATGACCCGACGGATCGCACAACTTCTCGCAGGACTGTTCCTGTACGGTTTCGCGATCGCGATGATGCTGCGCGGCGGGCTCGGCGCCTCCCCGTGGGACGTGCTGAGCCAGGGGGTGGTGCTGAAATCCGGCCTCAACTTCGCGATCGTCACCAACGTGATCGGGCTGCTGGTGTTGCTGTTGTGGATTCCCATCCGCCAGCGACCCGGGGTCGGCACCGTCGCGAACGTGCTGCTGATCGGTCCGTCCATCGAGGTCGGACTGTGGATGCTGCCCGAGCCCGACGGGCTGTGGCAGCAGATCCTGTTGCTCGCGGGCGGACTGGCGCTGCTGGCCGTCGCCACGGGACTGTACATCGGGGCACGGTTCGGCCCCGGCCCCCGCGATGGGCTCATGACGGGCATCCATCGACGCACCGGCCTTCCCATCTGGGTGGTGCGCACCTCGATCGAGGTGACGGTGCTCGCCATCGGCTGGCTGCTCGGCGGCACTGTGGGATTCGGCACGCTGGCCTTCGCGCTGCTGATCGGCCCGATGGTCGGCGTCACCCTTCCGCTGCTGCGGGTGCCCGAGGCGAGTCGCCGCGTCGCTGAGCGCTCAGAGGAGCGGGCGGCCGGGGGTGTCGGGCAGGGCGCCGGCGTCATAAGAATCGGTGACGCTGCCCAGTAGCATCATCACCAGCCCGCTCTCGACGGCCGTCAATCCGCCGAGCTTGTCGAGCGCCGAGGCCTGGCTCACGCCGATGGCATTCGCCATGGCGGAGTTCATCTCGTCAGTGAGACGGACGTACTGCCTGCGGCCGTCGAGGGGGTTGCTGTGCCTCGTGACGAAGCGCCGGCCGACCAGCCTGGTCAGGATGATGGATGTCGCGGCACTCGTCACACCCAGGGCGGCCGTGACGTCATCCGGCCTCACCTCCAGCCCCTGCCGTTGCCGGCGTGAGATGAGCTGGATGGCGAGCAACTCGTTGGCTCCGAGCTGAAGCCGCTTTCTCAATCGGCCCCGGAACTGGGATTCTGCCGACTGCAGGGCGTGCAGGGCATCGATCACATCGCTCGAGATCGTCTCCGAGAGTGACTGTGGACCATGGCGGCGCGCTGGTGTGTTGATGAGGATCTTCCAGATCGATCCACGGGCGTCCATGAACGACGGCACTCGCAGGGCTCCATCAGAACACAGATCGGAGCACAACGGTCAGGAGAAACCGTTGGAGAGGTGCCGGACGGCTCTCAGTGGCGGCGACGGCTACGGCGAGGGGCGAGGACGACGAGAGCGCCACCGAGCAACACCGCAACCGCAGCGGTCGCGAAGGCCGGTGAGCTTCCACTGCCCGTGTTGGCCAGCTGCGGTCGGGCGGCGGCCGTCGCGATGGTGTACTCGGCCGAGGCATCCGGACTGCCTCCATTGCTCACCGTGATGAGGAAGGTGCTGGCCCCCGGGGTCGTGGGGGTGCCGGTGATGCCGCCGGTGGTCGAATCCATCGACAGCCCGAGAGGAAGCGCGCCGGAGGTGATGCTGAAGCTCGGCGTCGGCGTGCCGCTCGCGGTCACCGTGTAGTCGTAGGGAGTTCCGACGGTCGCATCCGTCGGTGCGGAGGAGGTGATGGTCGGAGAGGTGGTCACGGTTCCCGACGCCGGGCATCCGGTCGGGACGGTGATCTGGTCATTGATCAGCGTTACCGCTGCAGTCCTGGCGAGAAGACGACCGACAACAGTCGTCGCATCGTTGACCGTCACCGACTCCTGGGCGAGTATCGTGCCCTGGAAAGCCGAACCGGAATTGAGGGTGGCCGAACTGCCGACCTGCCAGAACACGTTGCAGGCACTCGCTCCCCCGGTGACGACGACCTCGGTTCCGACACCGATGGTGAGCGAGCTCGCCGCCTGGAACACCCACACCGATTCGGCCGTACCGGCGAGCGTCAGCGTGCCGGTATCGGAGAGGATGAGCGCGCCACCCGAATAGACACCGGGCGTGAGCACGAGGCCGTTCAGTTCTTCCAGCCCGCTCTCCTGCGGGGTGAGACTGGCCGCGACGTTGTATGCGGTGGTCAGGTCGATCTGTGCCTGCGCGGCGACCGTGTCGGTCTGGTGTCGCGTGCCGTTGATCTCGCCATCCGGAGCACCGTCGAATCCCGTGATCGACGTGCCGGGGCTGAGCCCCACATCGCCGTCGACTCCCGTGGGTCCGGTGTTGGTGACCTCGCTGGCCGCGAGGACGCCGAAATCGGCCGCGCTGCCGAGGTCGATCGGGCCGTTGATCGTCGTGTCTGCGGCCGCCGACAGCGAAGTGGAGAACACCACGACGAGAGCCAGGCCAGCCACTGTCGTTCCAGCGGTGAAGGAACGGGAGAACTTTGAGCGGGCCATGGCGGCACCTGTCTGAGTGGAGGAAGCACAACCCAGCACGTATGGAACGCTTGTGATCCCCGGTACTTCAGGTATACAGCACTGTCTACTGTTAATACGAGAATCGAATCAGATATTTACCTACCTGATATCTCGCGTATTCGTGCAGGACTCACATGCTGGGTTTCCGCCCGGGAATAGCGGGCACCCAGCAATTGCTTAGCGCGCCTCTGCTAGGAGTAGGGTCGTCCCTCGTGACAAATGAAGCACGGTCGCCCAAGAGGTGGATCATCGGGGAGCCTCTCGCCTCCGAAAAACTCGAGGGCCAACTGCTCCCCAAGCACCTGGCGCTACCCATTTTCGCCAGCGACCCGCTGTCCTCTGTGGCCTACGCGCCGCAGGAGCTTCTGATGATCCTGCTCATCGGCGGCCTCGCGTTCCTCTCGTTCGCACCGTGGGTCGCCATGGCTGTCGTCATCCTGCTCATCGTGGTCGTGTTGTCGTATCGTCAGTTGATCAAGGCGTATCCGAGCGGGGGCGGCGACTACGAGGTCGCATCGAAGAACCTCGGCGAAAAGGCCGGACTGGTCGTGGCGTCTGCCCTGCTGGTCGACTACGTGCTGACGGTCGCGGTATCCGTGGCATCCGGTGTCGACAACATCATCTCGGCCATCCCGTCACTGAATCCCTTCAGGATCGAGATCGCCGTCGGATTCATCATCCTGCTGGCCGCGGTGAACCTGCGCGGCGTCCGCGAATCCAGCAAGGCCTTCGCCGTGCCGACCTACCTCTTCATCGGCAGCATCGCCCTCATGGTCGTGGTCGGCATCGCCCGCACGATCGCCGGCGACCCTCCCGTCGCGGAAAGTGCCGGCTACGTCGTGCAGGCGGAGAACCTGGCGCAAGCGGGCATCATCCTGTTGCTGCTGCGTTCTTTTGCCAGTGGATGCGCCGCCCTCACGGGCGTCGAGGCGATCTCCAACGGGGTTCCCGCATTCCGCAAGCCCCACGTTCAGAACGCCCAGAAGACCCTCGTCGCCATGGGCGCGATCGCGATCACCCTCTTCGTCGGACTGATCTCCCTCGCCCTCATCGCCGGAGTGCACTACGCCGAAGACGCGTGCAGCCTCATCGGCTACGCGAGCTGTGAAGACATCCCGCAGCGCAGCCTGGTCGCACAACTGGCGGCATCCACCTTCGGTAACAACAGCATCCTGTTCTTCATCATCCAGGGCGCCACAGCCGCCGTGCTCCTGCTGGCTGCCAACACCGCATTCAACGGATTCCCACTGCTCGGCTCGGTGCTCGCCACCGACCGCTACGCGCCCAAATCGCTTTCCACCCGCGGCGACCGACTGATCTTCTCGAACGGCGTGCTGATCCTCGCGGTCGTCGCCGCCATCATCCTGGTCATCTACCAGGCCGAGGTGACCGCGCTCATCCAGCTCTACATCATCGGCGTGTTCATCTCGTTCACGCTCGGCCAGATCGGCATGGTGCGCCACTGGCTCAGGATGCTCCGCGAGGGCTGCTCGGATCGTGGCGCGGTCATCCGCAGCCTCGCCATCAACGCACTCGGGGCGACCATGACCGCGATCGTGCTGATCGTCGTCACCGTCACCAAATTCACTCACGGCGCGTGGCTCGTCTATCTGATCATGCCCGTGCTGTTCATGCTGATGCTCGGCGTGAACCGCTACTACCGCGACGTCGACAAAGAGATCGCTGCAGACCCGACGACCATGTTCGGCTCAGAGGGCGACCACGCGATCGTGCTCGTCGGCCGCATGCAGAAGCCCGTGCTGAAGGCGCTCGACTATGCGATCGCCGCACGCCATAAGTCGATCGAGGCCGTGCACGTCTCGATCGACGACGCGGCGACCGACCAGCTCGAGAAGGACTGGATCGCGCAGAACATCAGGGTGCCGCTGAACATCCTCGAGTCGCCGTACCGCGACATCAGCGCACCACTGGCCAAGTACATCAGGTTCCGCCGCGAGCTCCACGGCTCTGAGGTGATCACCGTCTACACGCCGCACTACATCGTGGGGCACTGGTGGGAGAACCTCCTGCACAACCACACGGCGAGGCGCATCCGCCATAAACTCGCGCTCACTCACGGTGTGGTCATCGCCCTCGTGCCGTGGCTGCTCGATTCGTCGACCCTGATCTATGGCCGGCGATCGCGCCCTCTGCCCGGCCAGGACCGACGGGGCGAACTGCGCAGACCGGTAGCGCGCAAGCCGATGCCTCCTGCCGCCGCCGTGGTGCGGGCGAAGCCAACGACGCCGAGGGCCAGCGCTTCCAAGACCGGGGCTAAATCAGCGACGGGAACCGCCACGGCGGTAAAGAAGCCACCGGCGCCACCGAAAGATCCGGCGTCCCCGAAAGACCGGGCATGATTCGTGACCTCGTCGCCGTCGTCGCGGGCGGCGCGGTCGGAACTGCCCTGAGACTCGGCATCGACGCACTCATCCCCCATGCAGATGACGCCTTTCCCGTCTCGACCCTGATCATCAATACGGTGGGAGCATTCGCTCTCGGCCTGCTTGTGGCACGGCTCTGGGGTTCAGCTCCGTCGTGGCTGCGGGCAGCACTCGGCCCGGGCCTCCTCGGCTCGTTCACGACGTTCTCGGCCCTCGCGGTCTCGCTCGTCACCCTGGTCGATGCCGAGCGGTGGATGACCGCGCTCGCCTACCTCGCGGTGACACTGCTGCTCGGCTTCGGCGCGGCCGCGCTCGGCCTCAGGCTCGGGCGGCACCCGTGATCGTCATACTCGTGACCGTGGCCGCCGGAGCGGCTGGAGCGGTCATCCGCTACCTCGTCTCCCGGGCATTCGCGGTGCACAAGGGATTCCCGTGGGCAGTGCTCGCCGTGAACGTCGTCGGCGCGAGCCTCGGCGGAGTCGTCCTGGGGTTGGCCGCCAGCGGGGGCGTGAGCGGCGACATCCGGCTCATTCTGGTGTCCGGGCTGTGCGGCGGGCTTACCACCTTCAGCACCTGGAGCGTCGAGACGATCCAGCTCGTGCAGGACGGCACGTGGCGAGTCGCCCTGGCCAGCATTGCCGCGAACCTCGTGCTCGGGATCGCGGCGGCCGCTATCGGGTTCTTGCTCGCGAGCTGAGGAGCCGCGAACCGCCATCTCAGCGGTCCTCAGGAACCCATAGAGCATAAGTTCTACCCCTGCCCTTGCGCCGCGCCGCGACACCGGAGTAGGTTCATTCGCGTCGGCGTGAGAGCGCTCTCACGTAGATGTCAGACACTCCCGCCGACAACATGATTCAGGTTTTTCGGAAGCAACAACGACGTTCACGGAGCCGACATGAATACACAATCCCCCCTTTCCCGCAGGTTCGGCCGCGCGGTCGCTGCCTCCGGCATCAGCGCGCTGCTGGCCGTCGGCATGCTGACGGCCACCCCGGCCGTGGCGGCCCCTCCCCGGGTCGACAACCCCTTTGCGGGGGCGACGAACTACGTCAACCCCGACTACGCCGCGCTCGTCAACACGTCGATCGCCGCGGCATCCACCGAATCGGCGAAGCGGAAGATGCGCACGATCCAGACCTACCCCACAGCCGTATGGATGGATCGGATCGCCGCCATTGCCGGTGGCGCCTCAAACGGTGGCCGCAGGAGCCTCGAGGGCCACCTCGACGCGGCACTGGCACAAAAGAAGGCCGGTGTTCCCATGACGGTGCAGATCGTCATCTACGACCTGCCCGGCCGGGATTGCGCGGCGCTCGCCTCCAACGGCGAGCTGCCCCTGACGGCGGCCGGCCTGCAGCGGTACAAGACCGAGTACATCGACGCGATCGCGGCGGTCTTCGCAAAACCCAAATTCGCCGATCTTCGCATCACGACGGTCGTCGAGGTCGACGGCCTCCCGAATCTCGTGACGAACGTCGCATCCGATCCCGACTGCCAGCTCGCGAAGTCGAGCGGCATCCAGGTGAAGGCGATGCAGTATGCGCTCGACAAGCTCGGAGCGATCCCGAACGTCTACAATTACATGGACATCGCCCACTCCGGGTGGCTCGGCTGGGACAACAACCTGACGCCCACGGTGCAGCTCTACACCGATCTCGTGCGCGGCACAGCGGGTGGCTTCGGTAACGTCTCAGGTTTCGCCACGAACACCTCGAACTACACCCCCACGGCAGAGCCGTTCCTGACCGATCCAGAGAAGATCGTCGGCGGTGTACCGGTGAAGAGCGACCCCAAGTTCTACGAGTACAACCCCCGGTTCGATGAATCCGATTTCACCGCCTCCCTGTATTCGGCGTTCGTCGCCGCGGGATGGCCCGCCGACATCGGCATGATCGTCGACACATCACGAAATGGATGGGGTGGATCGAAGCGACCGACTGCGGTCAGCTCGAGCACCAACGTGTCGACCTACGTCGCCGAGTCGAAGATCGACCAGAGAAACCACCGTGGTGCCTGGTGCAACCTGAGCGGTGCGGGGATGGGCGCGGCACCGCAGGCCTCTCCCGCTGGGTTCGCGTCGTCACACCTCGACGCGTTCGTGTGGGTCAAGCCTCCCGGAGAGTCGGATGGCGCCAGCTCCACCATCCCGAACAACGAAGGCAAGGCGGCGGATCCGATGTGCGACCCCACCTTCAACGCTCCCGTGCTGATGGGCCAGAAGACGGGTGCCCTGCCCAATGCACCGCTGGCCGGCTACTGGTTTGGGGCGCAGTTTGCCATGCTCGTGGGCAACGCCTTCCCAGCAATTCCCGAGGCGGGCGGTCCGACTCAGCCGGGTGACACTACCGCCCCAACGGCGCCGACGGCTCTTAGAGTGACCGCGACGACGGCAACCTCGGTCTCGCTTTCGTGGACGGCATCGACCGACAACGTCGGCGTCTCTGGCTACTCCGTCTACCGCGGAACGACCCCGGTCGCCGGGGCCACTGTGATCGGCACGACGGCGACCGTACCCGGCCTCACCCCCGATACGGCCTATTCGTTCCGGGTGGAAGCGAAGGATTCTGCGGGCAACCGATCCGCGCCATCCGCCGCCGTCTCGGTCCGCACCGCCACCAGCCCCGGTGGCGGAGGGAGCGGCTCATGCACCGCCACCTACGCGGTCACCAATTCATGGTCGGGGGGATTCGTCGCCGATGTCACCGTCACCAATCCAGGGCCAACCGCCACGAAGAGCTGGACGGTCGGCTGGACCCTGGCGTCCGGGCAGGCGATCACGAACATGTGGAGCGCCAGCAACAGGATATCCGGAGCACAAGTGACCGTCAGTAACGCGGAGTACAACGGCGCCATCGCCCCAGGAGCTGCTGCAACCTTCGGGTTCCAGGGAACCGGCGCCGGGGCCGCAGGCTCACCGTTGACGTGCACCGCGACGCGGTGAGCCGGGCCACCCCTCGGACAGGGAACACGGTCGCGCGGAACTACACAGTCGTGCAGAACTACACAGTCGTGCAGAACTATGCAGTTGTCCAGAAATACGCAGGGCGCCACCAGGCGCACGTAACGAAGGAGAAGAGTATGACCAGGAAATGGCTGGGAATAGCCGTCGCTACATTGCTGGTGGGGGCGGCCCTCGCGGCAGCCCCGCCAGCATCGGTGCCGTCGGCAGAAGCTGCCCCCGTGCTCTGCGACCAATTCGGGGCCGCGCCGGTGGCGGGTGGAAAGTACATCGTCCAGAACAACCGCTGGGGGGCATCCACCGCACAGTGCATCGATGTTCGCGGTAATGGTTTCGCGATCACGCGGGCCGAGCACAACAACGCCACGAACGGTCCGCCCGCCAGCTACCCGTCGATCTTCGCCGGATGCCACTACACCCAGTGCACGACCAACAGCGGCCTGCCGCTGAAGGTGAGCGACTTCGCAGACCCGCGGGCCACCTACAAGATCGCCACGCCCAACTCGGGGGAATGGAACGCCTCATTCGACCTGTGGTTCGACCCCACCAAGCGCACGGATGGCCAGAATACCGGCGCAGAACTCATGATCTGGGCCAACCATCGCGGGGCTCCGCGGCCCATCGGACAACCTGTCGCGACGAAGACGATCAATGGCGCGGTCTGGGATGTCTGGGTGGGTAATATCGGCTGGAACGTGGTGTCGTACGTGCGCCAACAACCGACGAACGACATGACGAACTTCAGCGTGAAGGCGTTCGTCGATGATGCCGTCACTCGTGGGCAGATTGATCGGTCCTGGTATATGACCAGTGTGCAGGCCGGCTTCGAGCCGTGGGTCGGCGGTACCGGCCTCGCTGTCACGGACTTCGCGTTTGCGGCCGGCGGGAGCGGCACCGGTGGCGGCACGGGCGGATCAGCGCCATGCACCGCCAGATACAAGGTCACCAACACCTGGAACGGCGGCTTCACCGCAGACGTGACCGTCACCAATTCGGGGAGTTCGGCCTCCACCGGTTGGTCCGCATCGTGGTCGCTGGCTTCTGGCCAGTCGGTGGCCAACGTCTGGAATGCGAGTTACAGCGTTTCGGGCGCAAAGGTGAGCGCGAAGAACGTGAGCTACAACGGCGCACTCAGCGCCGGGGCATCCACCACCTTCGGATTCCAGGGCACGGGCAGCACCACCGCTGCCGGCGCAGCACCCACCTGCACCACCACGAAGTAGCGGTGTCCGCCCCGCCCCGCCCCTTTCAGAATTCCGGAGGCGGTGTGGGAGAAGGGACTGGAGTGGCTGCAGGGATGACTGCAGCCACTCCAGCTACTCCAGCCCCACAACCTCCGGAATGATGAGAAAGGGCAGGGGCGGGATGGGCTCGCGCGGGGCGCTGACGCCGGGCAGCCGGGCAGCCGGGCAGCCGGGCAGCGGGGCAGCCGGGCAGCGGGGCAGCCGGGCGCTGGCGCCGGAACGCAGGCCGCTAGCCCTTCTCCCCACCGTCCGTGGTGTTCATCAGCCGTTTCTGGAAGATGAAGAAGATCACGACCACCGGGATCGACATCAGCACGGCCGCCGCCAGTTGCAGCGGATACTGGTTGCCCGCGCCCAGTTCGCCCGAGGTAAGGGATGCCACCCCCGTCGTCAGCGTGTTCAGCGCCGGGTCCTGGCGCGAGATCACGAAGTGCGAGAACTCGTTCCACGAACCCTGGAAGCTCAGGATGAACAGGGTGATGATCGCGGGGCGCGCCATGGGCAGCACCACAGTCCAGAAGGTGCGGAAGATCCCGGCCCCGTCGATCCTGGCCGCCTCCTCGACGCTGACCGGAATCGATTCGAAGAACTGCTTCATGATGAAGATGCCCGCAGCATCGATGATGAGCGGCAGGATCATCCCTCCGAAGCTGTCGTAGAGACCGAGTTCCTTCAACATCAGGAAGCGCGGGATGAGCAGCACCACGCCGGGCACGGCCATGACCGCGACGACCCCGGCGAAGATGACCGTACGGCCGCGGAACCGCAGCCTCGACAGCGCGTAGCCCGCGAGCGAATCGAAGAACACCCTGCCGATCGTGACGATCACCGTGATGAAGGCCGAGTTCGCCGTCCATTGCAGCAACGGGACGGTTGTGAACAACCTCTCGTAGGCCGCTGAGGTCCACGTCGCAGGGATCAGTGAGAGCGGATCCTGCGTTGCGCCGCTGTCGGTCTTAAAACTTCCCGCGATCGAGATGAGGAACGGGTAGATATAGATCAGTGCGAGCAGGATGAGCACGAGATAACTCAGCACTGCGGTGGTTCGGATCCGCCCGGACAATTGCCGCTTGCGCCGGGGTGGGGTGAGTGAGCCGGGAGGAGTCACTACTCGGATCGCCTGTTCTGTCGTGGTCATCGTCGTTCTCCCTGCGGGGTGGAGGCGTCACTTTTCCGGGCGAGCTGGGCAGCGCCCTCGGCTGCTTCGCTCCTGAACTGCTTCTCTCGCTTCGCCGCGCGGCGCTCGCCCGAGCGTCCAAGGTCGCGGTCACGCAACACGTAGCGCTGCAGCAGCGTGAACGAGACGATGATGATGAACAGGATGAACGAGATCGCGGCACCCTCCCCCCAGTTCAGTCCTTTGAACGAGGTGTCGTATGCGAGGTAGGCGGGGGTGAGCAGCGTCTTTCCCGGAGCACCCTTTCCCGTGAGGTAGATCTGGTCGAAGACCTGCCAGGTGCCGATGAGCCCGAGGGTGAGCACGGTGAAGAGGGTGGGCTTGAGCATCGGCAGTGTTACCGAGAAGAACTTGCGGAACGGCCCTGCGCCATCCACCATCGCCGCTTCGTCGATCTCACCGCTGACGTTCTGGAGGGCCGCGAGAAAGAGAAGCATGAACGTGCCGGAGGTGGTGAAGATCGCGAGGATGATCAGCACGCACATGGCCACAGACGGTCCACTCAGCCACGACCACCAGTCGAGCCCGAGTGGTCCGGCCGCGAGCAGGGCATCCGGGGCGCTCGTGATGCCCACGCCGGCGAGCAGATTATGGATGATGCCGCTCGGGTCAGCGAACCAGTTCGGCCCGTCCGCCCCGAAGAAGCCCAGGATCGCGTTGACCGCACCGGAGGCGGTGAACAGGAAGATGAAGATCGTGACGATCGCCACGGAGCTCGTCACCGAGGGGAAGTAGAACGCGGTGCGGAAAAAGCCGCGACCGCGAAGGATGCGCCGGTTCACCTGCACCGCAAGAAAGAGCGCGAGCGCGGTCTGCAGCGGCACGACGAGAACTACGTAGTAGAGGTTGTTGCGGATCGAGAGACCGAAGTCCCGCTGCGCGAGCCCGGGCTCGACGAGCACCTTCGCGTAGTTGTCGGCTCCGACCAGGGCTGAGTTGTTCAGCGGCGACCCGAGGCCGTTCCAGTTGCTGAAACTCACGAACAGCGCGAGGAAGATGGGGATGACGAGAAAGACGCCGATGATGAGGATGGCGGGCGCCACGAAGGCCCAGCCGTAGCGGGCCTCGGCGCCGCGGATGCCCTTCCCCCGAAAAGTCTGTGCCATGGTGCTCTCCCTGGTCAGGATGGAACTGTCGATCAGGATGGCCGGGCCCGCTCCAGCTGCTGCCGGAGCGGGCCCGCCCTCTGGTGCTGCTAGTTGCCGTTGGCTTCGTCGAGCGCTGCCTGCAGGTTGGACTGCAGGCTGCCGAGGATCTGCTTCGCATCCCCTCCGATGAGGCTTTCGAGCTGCGCGTTGAAGTCGCTGATCACTGTCGCTGAACCGGCGAAGTTCACCGGGCTCACGGCGTAGTCGGCTCCCGCGACGAACGAGGCGTTTTCCGGGTACTTCGTGGCGTACTCGGCGGCGCCGGACTCGGTCGACGGGATGACGCCGAAGGCGTCGGCGGCGGCGAGCTGCTGCTCATCCGAGGTGAGGAACTCGACCAGCGACACCGAGGCATCCCTCGAGTCGGAGTTGGCGGGGATGCCCCAGCAGTTCGTGAACGTGAACGTCGACGGGCCGGCCGGACCTGCCGGAAGCTCGAATGCCGCGTAGTTCGTGTCGGGGAAGTCGCCCTTGATGCCCTTGATCCAGGGGCCCTCGATCACCATGGCTGCCTTGCCGGCGCCGAGTGCTTCACCGGACCATCCGGCGGAGATCTCGGATGGCCACTTGAGCACTCCGGCGTCGTGCAGTTTCTGGAGATACTCCAGCCCTGCGACGTTCTCGTCGCTGTCGGCCGTGACCGTGTCACCGTCGACCAGCTGGCCGCCGGCCTGGTTCATGAAGACACCGGCGCGGGCGTACTCGAGCCCGAACGACAGCCCGACAGTGTCTGGCGTCGTCAGCTTCGTGGCGACGGCCTCGAGGCTGTCCCAGTCGGTCGGCACGTCGGCATCGGTCAGCCCGGCGGCTGCCCAGAGGTCGGTGTTGATGATGAGGCCCAGGGTGGAGAAGTCCTTCGGCGCACACGTGAAGGTGTCGTCGTAGGTGAAGGTGTCGACGAGGGACGGATAGAAGTCCCCGGCGTTGGAGAGATCGGCTGCGTAGGAATCGAGGTAGCCGTTGCTGGCGTACGTCGAGAACTGGTCCCATCCCATGTAGAACACGTCGGGGGCGTCATCGCCCGCGAAACCCTGGCTCAGCTGCTGGGTGAGGTCGCTCGCGACGATCACCTCGACAGTGGCGTTGTTGTCGGCTGCCCACGCCTGGGTGGCGCTCTCGACGGCGGCCGTCTCGGCGTCACCGCTCGAGCCGATGAGCATGGTCAGGGCCTGCGGACCGTCGGCCGAGTCGCCGCCTCCGCTCGAGCAGGCTCCGAGGCTGGCTACGATACCAGCGGCGATCAGGGCAGCGCCCCATTTCCTGTACTTCATTGCATTTCCTCTCGATGGTGACTGCCGGCCGGGGCAATCCCGGCATCGGCGCTCTCGGTCTCGTCGACGGGCGCCAGGTGACTCGACCGGCGAACGACAAGTTTCGGGATGACGAGGCGGTGGCCCATGTCTGCTGCGCCTGCCTCGTCGTCAGGCCGCTTTTCTCCAGAAGGGAGCACGCGTCGGCCTGTGGCGCCCATGAGCAGCTCGAGCGTTGCCGCCGCGACCTGATCAAGTCTTTGTTCCACGCTCGACAGGCCCACGGCCTGTGCGACGGGAGTGTTGTCGAATCCGATGACGGGGAAGGATCGGTGGCCGGCCTCATTGACGGCCATCATCGCCCCGAGGGCGACGGAGTCGCTGACGCACACGAGTGCTTCGAGGTCATGATCGGCAGCGAACATCTTCTCGATGAGACGGCGAGCCTGGGGAACACCTTCTTCGGTTCTCGTTGTGAGCCGTTCCAGCGCCGCGTCATCCAGCCCGAAGGCCTCGTTCATCGCGACGGCCCACCCGCGCCTGCGCTCGTCCCCCGTTCCCGAACCTGCGGGCCAGCCGCAGTATCCGATGCGGGTGTGGCCCCGGCCGATCAGGTGTCGCGTGGCTTCGTAGTGGCCTGCGAAACCGTCGACATCCACCCAGAGGTGATCCGGGGCATCCATGTCCGCACCCCAGGGTCGGCCGAAACTGACGAAAGGCACCCGCTCGGTCGTGAGCCACTCGATGCGGGGATCTGCGTGCCTGGTCGCCGTGACGACGAAAGCATCGACATCGGCTCCGTCGCGCAGGGTGCGGTACTGCTCGATCTCGTCGTCGAGGTCGGTCGCGGTGAAGAGCATGATGCGCATGCCCCGTTCGGCGGCCAGTTCGGTCAGGGCGTGAAGGTAGCGGTCGAGCACCGAACCCGAGATGCCGTTGGTGACGGGGTCGAGGCGCACCCCGATCGTCGAGGACTGGCGGGTGCGGAGCCGTCGAGCCGATGCGTGCGGGCGGTAGCCGAGTTCGGCAATCGCGGCCTCTACCCGCCCCCGGGTAGTCGCTTTGACGATCTCGGGCGAATTCAGCACGTTCGAGACGGTCTGACGGGAAACGTTCGCGACCCGAGCGACATCGTCGACAGTCGGCAGTTGTGTCACCCCGGCCTCCTTTGGCCCGTCGCTTGCGCTTCTTGAACGATCCAACTGTAAAAGTTTGATCGTTCAAATTTCAAGTGCTACGTTACCTCGGTAGACGTAAATGTCAACCCGCTGTCCATCAACCGAATCAATGAGGAGTCGTGAGAATACTCATGGATGCCCTGCAGAACACCGACCACACAGTTCTCCAGCCGCCGATGGAAGCCGCTGAACAGCCACCGCTGCAGCCCCTGCTGCACGACGAAACAGTTGTGCTGCGAGCTCCGACACAGGCCTGGTCGGCCGAGGATGGATCGATTGGCAGCCGGTCGATCCACGGCATCTACTTCTCCGACGTGCGCATTGTCTCGGCGCAGTCGATCCTCGTCGCGGGGGCCCCGCTCGAGCACCTCGTGACCGTCCCCCGGGGAGCGGATTCCTCGGCCTTCGTCTCACTCGCCCGCCAGCTCGACGACTCCACCGCCGACCCCGGCGTGCGCGCCGAGCACCTTCGCACCGCCACCATCACCGGCATCGAGGAGCGACTCGAGATCACCTCGAGACTCGACCATGAACTCGTCGCCGAGGTGCGGGTCGAGTTCGTCGCAGACGCGACAGGCATGGACTTCGTCAAGTCAGGGGCAGGGCAGTCGAACACCCCGCTCGTCTCGATGGGCGGCGGAATCACGAATGCCGCCCTCTGGAGCGGCGAAGACGTCTCGGTGCAGCTCGAGGCTCGCGGGGCATCCATCACCGCCGACTCGATCTCGTGGATCGTGACGATTCCCGCGCGCGGAAGCGCGAGCGTGTCCTGGTCGTACTCCGCAACCGACCAGCTCGCCGTGGTGAATGGCGCGACGGGACCGGTGCCGTGGGTCGTGCCCGAACTGCATTCGGGCGACGACCGTTTGAGCAGGTGGGTCTCACAGGCACTCAGGGACCTCGATACCCTCCGCCTGACCCCGGTCGACGCCCCTGACCAGCAGTTCCTCGCCGCCGGGGCGCCCTGGTTCTTCACGCTTTTCGGCCGCGACTCGATCTGGGCGGCACGATTCATGCTGCCCCTCGGCACCCGCATCGCCGCGGATACCCTCAGGGTTCTCGCGAGCCTCCAGGGCACAGCACCCGTCGCCGATACCGCAGAGGAGCCCGGCAAGATCATGCACGAGCTTCGCCGCGTCTCGCTCGAGATGCCGGCCGACGGGCTGCACCTTCCCCCGCTCTACTACGGCACCGTCGACTCGACGGCACTGTGGGTCTGCCTCCTGCACGACGCCTGGAAGTGGGGGATGCCCGTCGACGAGGTACGCGCACTGGTCCCGCATCTCGAACGTGCGCTCGAGTGGATGCGCGACTTCGGCGACTCGGACGGCGACGGCCTGCTCGAATACGCCGACAAGACGGGTCGCGGGCTGTCGAACCAGGGCTGGAAAGACTCGGGCGATTCCGTGCAGTGGCGCGATGGCACGCTCGCCGCAGGGCCCATCGCCCTCGTCGAGGTGCAGGCTTACGCCTATGAGGCCGCCACGCACGGCGCAGACCTGCTCGACGCGTTCGGTGCCGACGGCTCGCCGTGGCGCGAGTGGGCGTCGAAGCTCCGCACGGCATTCCACGACAAGTTCTGGATCCACGACGCGACGGGCGCCCACCTCGCCATCGCGCTCGACGCCGCCAAAAACCCGGTCGACACCGTCACGAGCAACATCGGCCACGTGCTCGGAACCGGGATTCTCGACGAGAGCCAGGCCGCCCTCGTCGCCGCGCGACTCGTCGCACCCTCGCTCAATTCCGGATACGGGCTGCGGACGATGTCCACGGATTCCGCCGGATACTGGCCGATGAGCTACCACGGCGGGTCGGTCTGGACGCACGACACCGCGATCGCGATCGCCGGGCTGGCGCGGGAGGGCTTCAGGAACGAGGCCGACGAGCTGACCCGCGGGCTGCTCGCCGCGGCATCCGGATTCGATTACAGGATGCCCGAGCTGCACTCCGGCGACTCCGCAACCGAGTTCTCCGCCCCTGTGCCGTACGCCGCAGCCTGCCGCCCCCAGGCATGGTCGGCGGCTTCGGCCGTCTCTGTGCTGTCGAGCCTTCTGGGCCTGGAGCCGGATGCCCCAGCGGGAAGCCTCGGGATCTCTCCGACGAGCGTCGTCGGAGGCGTGACGATGAATGGGCTGGTTTTTGCGGGCGTGGCTGGCGGCGTGGTCGTCAATGGCACCGGCGAGGTGACGGCGGGAAGCCTGCCCTTCGTCGTCGGCTGACCAGCCGCGCGGTGGTCCCCGAAGTGGGGCAGGACTGAGGCATCCTCCGGTTTATAGACTGACCCCACAACGACAGGACCGGGGGGACAATGTCGACGACGACGACAGCGCCAGCAGGGTGGTATCCGAATCCGCTGGACGCGGCGACGCAGCGCTGGTGGGACGGTGTTTCGTGGACTGAGCACGTGTCGCCCGAGCTGCCAACCGTTCAGAAAACTGTCGAGGCGACGGCACCGGAGCCCACACCCGTAACGGAAACGGCACGGGCCACGCTGCCGTCGTTCGACACTCTGCCCGCAGCTGGTGCGTCCTACGTTCCGCAGGAGGAGTCCCTCGTCCCCGCCATCCCGTCCGTGCCCTGGGCGCAGACCGGTGCGAGTCGCGGAGGCGCCGCATACCCCGGCACCGGATACGCGAGAATCGGCAGCCCGGGTTCCCCGTACCAGGGCACCCCGGCCTCGTGGTCGACGACAGTCCAGTCGCCCAACACCGTCTGGATCTGGCTGCTCGCCTTCGGCCCGTACATCAGCGCTGTCGCCATCGGAGTTGCGCAGGGGGTGCTGCTCGGTATCGGAATGGCCGCCGTCGGTGGCGGGAGCCCTCCTGCAGCATTGGGCTTTCTCGGGCTTGTGATCGGAATGGTCCCGGTCTGGGTTTTCGCCGGCCTCGACATCCGCTCCCTGCGGCAGCGCGGTTACCAGACGGCGAGCATCCTGTTCATGCTGCTGGTGCCACCGCTGGTCTACTTCGCTGCACGGGCACGCAAGCTCAAGCGGGATGGAGTCCGCTCGCGAGGGCCCGAGATCGCGTTCCTCATCGTGGTCGCGGTCTATATCGGAACCGCGATCATCGGGGCGATCATCGGCGGCGCGATGCTGGCGCCCCTGCTCTGACCGGAATCTGCGCTAGTTGCGCAGGGCCTGCAGCTTGCTGAGGGTCGCGATGACCTGGCGGGCGATCATGCGGCCGGCCCGATTCGCGCCGATGGTGCTCGCCTGCGGGCCATAGCCGGCAAAGAATACGCGTGAGTCGCCGAGCGCGACACCGGCAGCAACCGACATCCCGCCTTCTTTCTCACGCAGCTTGAGGGATGCCAGGTGCCGCAGTTCCGGCCGGAAACCCGTCGACCAGATGATCGCGTCTGCCTCCTGGAAAGATCCGTCGGCCCAGCGCACGCCGTCCGGCTCGATGGCGCTGAACATCGGTCGCGGCGTGAGCAGCCCCCGGTCGATGCCTGCCTGGATGCGGCGGGTGCGCGGCACGCCCGTGCCACTGACGATGCTGGGGAGGGCACGCCCGGCCCGCGCCGCTTCATCCTGCAGCTTCACGGCCTCGACGCGCGCCTCGAGGTTCAGCCCACCGTCTTCGAGGAAGTCGATGGGGCGCCGGCTCACCCAGGTGGTGTGGGCGGCGACGTTCTCCAGTTCGAGCAGGAATCCGATCGCCGACGTTCCGCCGCCGACCACGACGACGTTCTGGCCCTCGAACTGCTGGGCCGAGACATAGTCGTTGGTGTGCACGTGCCTGCCCTGGAACGAGCGGAGGCCCGGATACCACGGTATGAACGGGGCTCCCCAGGTTCCTGTCGCGTTGACCACGGTCTCGGTCGTGACCTGCTGCACGTGGTCGCCGTCGGCGAGGGTGACGATCAGGTCGGCGTCATGATTCTCGACGGCCGTGACATCCGCGGGCCTCACGACCTGGAAGCCGTAATGGTCTTCGTACCGACGGTAATAGTCGGCGACGACCTCCTTCGCCGGCGCCTGGCGATCGGCATTCTCGAAGCTGAGATCGAGCTCGTCCATGCCCGGCAGATCGTTGATCTTATGGGCGGATCCGATGCGCAGCGCCTCCCAGCGGAACTGCCAGGCACCACCCGTCGATGGCCCGCGATCGAGCAGCACGAAGTCGTTCCCAGGATCGAGCCCGAGTCGTTTCAGGTAGTAGGCGACCGACAATCCGGCCTGCCCTGCACCGATGACGACGACGGAGGTATCGGTCGCAGCGGAGGTCACCCGATAACGTTACTCGCCACGACGAACATCGGTGATACCTGCGGCAATCTGTCGGGGGTCGCATGCTAAACTGGCGGTTGGTTTTCATCCATCCCTGTTCGCTCGTTCGTCGGCCTGCGCGTACCGCGCATCCCGATGCACCGGGACAGACATCTGAGGGGGTCTCGCATGGGACGCGGCCGTCAAAAGGCGAAGCACACGAAGGTTGCACGCGACCTCAAGTACTTCAGCCCGGATACCAACTACGGTGCCCTCGCGAAAGAGCTCGGCACGCCGGGCGCAGCGATCGATCCCAAACTCGAGGAAGACCTCGGCAAATGGCCGGAGTTCGCCGGCGCAACGCCCGTGGACGGCGACGACGACCAGTACGTCGATCGCTACGCCACCGATGATGACGAAGACGACGAAGACGAGTCCAAGAGCGCCTGACCGTGCCGTGGCGACTTCGCCGCAACTGATGCCAGCGATGCGAGGGCGGCGTACTGTCGGGGTGTGAGAATCACCGTAACCGGCGCAGCCGGCCAGATCGGCTATGCCCTCCTCTTCCGCATCGCATCGGGTGCGATGCTCGGCCCGGATGAGCGCGTGGAGCTTCGGCTGCTCGAAGTACCCCAGGCGATGCGGGCCGCCGAGGGGATCGCCATGGAACTGGACGATTGCGCGTTCCCGCAGCTGGCATCCATCGACATCTCGGATGACGCGACCACGGCCTTCGACAGAACCAGCGTCGCGCTATTAGTGGGCTCCCGCCCCCGCACGGCAGGCATGGAGCGCGGTGACCTGCTCTCGGCCAACGGCGGCATCTTCGGGCCGCAGGGTCGCGCGATCAACGACGCGGCCGCCGATGACATCCGCGTGCTCGTCGTGGGCAATCCGGCCAACACCAACGCCCTCATCGCCGCATCGCATGCTCCGGATGTCCCGGCCAGCCGCTTCACGGCCATGACCCGCCTCGACCACAACCGAGCCCTGTCCCAGCTCGCCCGTCACACCGGGGCGCCGGTCTCGTCCCTGACGAGGGTGACGATCTGGGGCAACCATTCGGCGACGCAGTACCCCGACCTCAGTCACGCGCTCGTCGCCGGCAACCCCGTCTCGGTGGAACAGCAGTGGGTCGAGAACGACTTCATCCCCACTGTCGCGAAGCGCGGCGCGGCGATCATCGAAGCTCGCGGATCATCGTCGGCGGCCTCGGCGGCCAACGCCGCGATCGATCACGTTCGCGACTGGATCGGCGGTACCGCCGAGGGCGACTGGACCTCAGCCGGCGTCGTCTCCGACGGTTCCTATGGCGTTCCGGCTGGGCTCGTGAGCTCGTTCCCCGTCACGTCCTCCGGTGCCGAGTGGGAGATCGTTCCCGATCTCTCGATCGACGCGTTCTCGCGGTCACGGATCGATGCGACCGTGGCCGAGCTGCTCGACGAGCGCGCCGCCGTCGAGGCGCTCGACCTGCTGCCGAGGCGCGCCTGACCGCTCAGTCCGCGCTCATGCACGGGCGCGAAACCACGACCGGCTGGCTCGCGCCTGAGGCCGATGACCCCCTTGAGCCTAGGCGCAGCTCCCACAGCCCGGCATGCGCATAACTCCTGCAGACCGGCCTTGCCGGTCGGCGAAAAGCCCGGAATGCTGCTGCTGTCACTGCCGTTTCGGCTCCGCTGCAGGAGTTATGAACACCGGGCGGCAGCCAGGGCACTCGACTGAGCTGCCCGTCGGGGCGAGGGTCAGCCCGCGTAGGCCCCGGTCAGGCGAACTGCGCCACCGTCGACGCCCTTGGCGCCCTGGATGAATCCGCTCAGGTCGCGCGCGGCCATCCCGACCCGACCGATCTCCCAGGACGGGATGCCGTCGGCCGACAACCGCGCAATCACACCGTCGGCTGCCTCCGGGCTGACCACGGCGATCATGCCGATGCCGAGATTCCAGGTACCCTCGGCGCTTTCGAGCGTGGATCCGGCGAACTCCGAGAGCACCCTGAACACGGGCGGCGGCGACCAGGTTGAGCGCTCGACCTCCACCCAGGAACCGACGGGAAGCACTCGCGCGAGGTTAGCGGCGATGCCGCCTCCCGTGACGTGACTGAGGGCGTGCACTCCGCCTCCGGGCAGCACGCCCAGCAGCGGCGTGGTGTAGAGGCGGGTCGGCTCGAGCAGCACTTCACCGACGAGGCCGCCGAGGTCGTCTGACCGATCCAGGTATCCGATGCCGCGAGACGCCAGGATGTGCCTGACGAGAGAGAAACCGTTGCTGTGCAGTCCCGACGATTCCATCGCGATGACGACATCGCCATCCTGGACACGGTGCGCACCGAGCAGGTCGTCGGCTTCCACGGCTCCGACGGCCGCCCCCGCCACGTCGTAATCGTCAGGCCCGAGAAGCCCCGGATGCTCGGCGGTTTCGCCCCCGACCAGCGCCGTTCCCGTGGCGGAGCACGCCCGCGCGATGCCGGCGACGATGTCGGCGATGCGGGCGGGGACGACCCGGCCGCACGCGATGTAATCCGTCATGAAGAGGGGCCGCGCGCCCACGACGATGATGTCGTCGACGACCATGCCGACGAGATCCTGTCCGATGGTGTCGTGCTTGTCGAGAGCCTGCGCGATCGCGACCTTCGTGCCGACACCGTCGGTGGAGGTCGCCAGCAGCGGGTGCTCGAAGTTCTTGAGAAACGACACGTCGAACATCCCGGCGAACCCGCCCACCCCGCCGAACACGTTCGGCCCGTGGGTGGCAGACACCGCCGACTTCATCAACTCGACCGCGAGGTCGCCCGCTTCAGTGTCGACTCCGGCGTCGCGATAGCTGGAGGATGCGTCGTCAGTCACGGCTCAAGCGTACCGGCGGCACCGACGCGGGCGATCAACGTGTGAGAAACTAGACCGTACCCGCGCCGGGTACTTCCCCTCGAGCTCGGGAGACCCGCTTATCCATGTGCGGCATCGTCGGAATCGTGTCATCCCAGCCGGTCAATCAGCAGGTCTACGACGCACTGCTGCTGCTGCAGCACCGTGGACAGGACTCCACCGGAATCGCCACCGCAGAAGGCAACACCCTGCACATGCAGAAAGCCCGCGGCCAGGTGCGCGAGGCGTATCGCACGAGGGACATGCGCAACCTGCCGGGCAACATGGGCCTCGGCCACGTGCGCTACGCGACCAAGGGCAACGCCGCCGATGAGCAGGAAGCGCAGCCGTTCTATGTGAACGCGCCGTACGGCATCACGCTCATCCACAACGGCAATCTCACTAACACGCGTGAGCTGACCGCCGCACTGTTCCACATCGACCGTCGCCACCTCAACACCTCGAGCGACACCGAACTGCTCGTGAACGTGCTCGCCAACGAGCTGCAGTCGCAGGTCTCCGGCACCGACCTCGACCCCGACCAGGTGTTCAACGCCATCTCCCGCGTCCACGAACGCGTCGAAGGTTCCTATGCCGCGATCGCGCTGATCGCTGGGCACGGGATGCTCGCCTTCCGCGATCCGTTCGGCATCAGGCCGCTCGTGCTCGGGCGCCGCCAGGTCGGATTCGCCGGGGACGACTGGATCGTGGCATCCGAGTCCCTCGTGCTGGAGAGCGCCGGATACGAGTTCGTTCGGGATATCGCTCCTGGTGAAGCCGTCTTCATCGCGCCGAATGGCGAGATCTCGAGCAGGCAGTGCGCCGCCAACCCGCGGCTGATCCCGTGCTCGTTCGAGTACGTCTACCTCGCGCGCCCCGACTCGATCATGAATGGCATCTCGGTCTATGAAGCCAGGCTGCGCCTCGGGGACCGCCTCGCCGACACCATCGCCAGGTACACGCCAATGGGCGACATCGATGTCGTCATGCCGATCCCGGACTCGTCCAGGCCGGCCGCGATGCAGGTCGCCCAGAAGCTCGGCGTCGAATACCGCGAGGGGTTCTACAAGAACCGCTACGTCGGCCGCACCTTCATCATGCCCGGCCAGGCCGAGCGCAAGAAGAGCGTGAAGCAGAAGCTGAACGCGATGGGCAGCGAGTTCAGGGGCAAGAACATCCTGATCGTGGATGATTCGATAGTGCGTGGCACGACCTCGAAAGAGATCGTGCAGATGGCCCGCGAGGCCGGCGCCAATAAGGTCACGTTCACCTCAGCCGCACCGCCAGTGCGCTTTCCCCACGTCTACGGCATCAACATGCCCTCGCGCCAGGAACTTGTCGCTCATGGCCGCAAGATCCCCGACATCAACCGCGAACTCGGCAGCGACTACCTGATCTACCAGGAGGTCGCCGACATGCAGGCGGCGATCATCGAGGGTTCGGATGTTGCCGCGCTCGAGATGAGCTGTTTCACGGGCGACTACGTGACGGGCACCGTCTCACCTGAGTACCTGGACTGGGTGGAGCGCACGCAACTCAGCTAGCCGGCATCCTCAGGAGCCTGGCTCGTCCGGAGCTCGGCTCCTCAGGAGCTCGGCGCTTCCGGAGCTCGGCTCCTCAGGAGCTCGGCGCTTCCGGACGCTTCTCGGTGACGAACTCGGCTTCGCCCTCTTTCGCGCGCTTCTTCGACCGACGGTCGACGATGAGGGCCAGGATCGCGCCGAGCAGTACGCCCGCCGTGACGCCGAACAGCGAGAAGTAGGCGAACAGGGGCCCGAATCCGACGAGCGGGTCGACCGGGAACAGCGACGTGAGGATGAACGTCACGATCGCGCCCACTCCACCTCCGACGATCAGGAAGGCGGGGATTTTGGGCGCGCGACGCACCGTCACCCTCTCGGTGCCGGCCTCGGGCGCTGGGGTTTCTTCGCTCACGCATCCATTCTCCCCCACCCGGCTGAACGCAACCGCCGAGTGTTCCGCTTCCGTGGCCGGAACGCCCGTGTCAGCCGCAGAAGCGGAACACTCGGCGGGGAGACGCGGAGGTGAGGGGCAGGGGGGGCGGCGAGCGGGGCAGGGGGACGGGCGGGACGGGACGGGGCGGGGGGACGGGCGGGGCAGGGGGGTGGGCGAGCGACGGGGGCAACGCTAGAGAGCGGCGTCGCGCCACGCGATCGGCAGGTGGTCGCTGAGGTCGGCTCTCTGGCCGGATGCCGCCACACGGCCCGCGCGGACGGCATCGGCCCAGGCCAGATGCCCTGTGGCCAGCGCGAGCCAGGTTGCGGCATCCATCTCGACGACGTTGGGGGGAGTCCCGCGGGTATGCCTCGGGCCCTGGATGGCCTGCACGGCTCCGAATGGCGGCACTCGGATCTCGACGGTGTTGCCCTCGGCACTATCGGCGAGCAGCTGCAGCAGGTATCGCACGGCGGTGGCCGTGGCGTCGCGCGGGGCCGAGTCGAGCATGGCGGCAGCAACCGCGGCGCGACCGGCGTCGTCGGCTATGCGTTTGGGAGGCATGCTCCTACGGTACTTCGCTGGGTAGTGTTGACTCGTGCGAATTCTGGTTCTCGGCTCCGGTGCGCGCGAGCACGCCATCATCACGTCGCTCCTGAGGGAGAGCCCCGCTCATCACATCACCGCGGCTCCCGGTAACGCCGGCATCGCCGCGGTCGTGCCCGTGGTCGCTCTCGATCCGACCCGCGGCGACATCGTGTCGCAGTACGCACTCGACAGCGACATCGACCTGGTCATCATCGGGCCCGAGGCTCCGCTGGTGGCCGGTGTGGCAGACAAGCTGCGCCAGCGCGGAATCCCGGTCTTCGGGCCGGGCAAAGCGGCGGCGGCTCTTGAGGGCAGCAAGACTTTCGCGAAGCGGATCATGGATGACGCCGGGGTTCCCACGGGTCGCGCCACCCGCGCCGGGTCGCTTGAGCAGGCGATCAGCGCGATCGACGAGTTCGGCTCGCCCTACGTGGTCAAGGCCGACGGGCTGGCCGCGGGCAAGGGAGTGCTGGTCACCGACAGTCGCGACGATGCCGTCGCGCACGCCACGTTCTGGCTCACGCACGGCAGCGTGCTCGTGGAGGAGTTCCTCGCCGGCCAGGAGGTCTCGCTGTTCCTGCTGAGCGACGGCCACACCGTGCTTCCGCTGTCTCCCGCCCAGGACTATAAGCGCGCCCTCGACGGTGACCTCGGGCCCAACACCGGCGGCATGGGCGCATACTCTCCCCTGCCGTGGCTGCCTGACACGTTCGTGGACGAGGTCATCGAGACCGTCGCGCTGCCGACCATCCGCCAGCTCGCCAGCGAAGACACCCCGTTCATCGGGCTGCTCTATTGCGGACTGATCGTGACGGATGCCGGTGTGCAGGTCATCGAATTCAACGCGCGATTCGGTGACCCCGAGACGCAGGTCGTGCTGCCGAGGCTCATCACTCCCCTCAGCGGATTGCTCCTGGCGGCCGCGACCGGAGAGCTCGGCTCGATGCCCAGGCCGGAGTTTTCTACTGATGTCGCGGTGACGGTGGTGCTCGCGAGTGAGGGCTACCCCGAGAATCCGGTCACCAATCGGCCGATCGGCGGCCTTGCCGACGTCGAGAACGTGACCATCGCGCACGCCGCCACCGCTCTCGTCGGCGGAGAGTTCGTCGCCACGGGCGGTCGCGTGTTGAGTGTCGTGGCGCTCGGCGCCGATTTCACCGAGGCGAGGGCGCGCGCATACACGGCGCTCGACACCATCACACTCGAGGGCGGCCACTACCGGACCGACATCGCGCTGCGGGTCGCACAGTGAGCGACGTTCCCGAGGGCTGGGAGCTGGTCTACTCCGGCAAGGTGCGTGACCTGTATCGCTCGCCCGAGCAGGACGGGCGCGTGCTGATGGTCGCGAGTGATCGCGTGAGCGCGTTCGACCACGTGCTCGAACCGGGCATCCCGGGCAAGGGCGCCCTGCTGACGAGCCTGAGCCTGTGGTGGTTCGCCCAGCTCGACGTGCCCAACCATCTCGTGCCAGGCCATCTGGTTCCGGATGCCGCGGCTGGCCTTCCCGCGAGCGCCATGCTCGTCAAGACCCTCGACATGTACCCCGTGGAGTGCGTCGTGCGCGGCTACCTCTCCGGCAGCGGCTGGCTCGAATACCAGCAGTCGCAGAGCGTCTGTGGAGTGCCGCTCCCGGCCGGCCTCAAGGATGGCGACCGCCTGCCTGAGCCGATCTACACCCCGGCGTGGAAGGCTCCTCTCGGCGAGCACGACGAAAACATCACGTTCGATCGCACGGTCGAGCTCGTCGGAGCCGACGTGGCCGCGGCCCTGCGCGATACCTCGCTCGCGATCTTCGCGGCGGCGTCCGCGATCGCCGAGCAGCGCGGCATCATCCTGGCCGACACGAAATTCGAGTTCGGCGCCGACCCGGTGACGGGCGAACTGACCCTCGCAGACGAGGTGCTCACGAGCGACTCGAGTCGCTACTGGGATGCCGCGCTCTACGAGACGGGCAATCGCACGGCGAGCTTCGACAAGCAGATCGTGCGCGACTGGCTCGCAGCCCACTGGGACAAGACCGGCACGCCTCCCGAGCTTCCGGCCGAAATCGTGGAGCGTACCGCGGCGCGCTACCGGGAGCTGATCGAGCGGCTGACGGGAGCGTGATCGTCCGCGAGGTCGAGTGGGATCATCCAGATTCCGTCGCCATGCGCGTGGGCCAGCGGCTCGACCTGGACGTGCGCTACGGCAGCCCGGACTCCGAGCCGGGGCCGCACCCCACGGCCGCCGACATCACAGTGTTCTTCGTGGCGTACACCGACGACGGTGAGGCCATTGGCAGTGGGGCGCTGAGGCGGCTCGACGACGAGCACGCCGAGATCAAGCGGATGTTCGTCGAGCCGGCGCATCGCGGATCCGGGGCCGCAAGCGCCATCCTGCGCAGGCTCGAAGAGTTCGCCCGCGAGCGCCACTGGCACAGGCTCGTGCTGGAGACCGGACATCGCCAGCCCGATGCCGTGCGGTTCTACGAGCGCGAAGGCTTTCACGGCATCCCGACGTTCGGCTACTACGTCGACAGCGCCAACTCCCTCTGCTTCGAGAAGGTGCTCTGAGGTTCAGAAACTCTGACTCGAGGGCTGCTGGGTCAGGTGCACGGCTCGAGGCAGCCGTGTTCATAACTCCGGCATTCGGCGCTCACGGGGCAGCCGGGGGCCCGCAGCGTCGACCCTCCCCAGCCTGAGAGCCGCTCCGTTGCAGGAGTTATGAACACACTGCGCTTGCGCAATGGTCGCAGGCATGACAATCCGGGTGTGACGGGGCCCAATCCGATGCGGTGAAGGCACCGAACCCCTACCGATGGCCCGCTGCCCCAGACGGCGGGCCATCGCCATGCCCGGGCTCGAGTCTTGTGGAATAGTTGAAGCAACAACTAAGTTGTACAGACCATGAGCGAACACCTTCTTGCCGCAGACACCGGGATGGGGCCCGTCACCCTGAGCGTCGGCGATCTCGACGCCATGACCGCCTACTACCGTGACGCTGTCGCGCTCGAGGTGCTGGATGCCGCGGGCGACACCGTCACCCTCGGTCGCGGCGCCACGCCCGTCGTCATCCTGACGCACGCTCCCGCCCTGCGGCACGCGAGCAGTCGCGACGCCGGGCTCTTTCACACCGCGATCCTCTTCGAGAGTGAAGAGGCGCTTGCCGCTTCCGTCTACTCAGTGGCGCAGAAGTATCCCGCGACATTCACCGGCAGCTCAGACCACCTCGTCAGCAAAGCCTTCTACTTCACCGACCCCGAGGGAAACGGTGTCGAGCTCTACTGGGACAGGGATCGCTCGGCGTGGAGCTGGGTGCACGGCAGCATCGAGATGTCCACCCTCTACCTCGACCCGAACGCGTTCCTGCAGGAAAACCTCACGGAGGGCGCCGTCGCTTCACCCATGATCGGCGGAGCAGAAGTCGGACACGTGCACCTGCAGGTCGGAGACGTCGCGACCGCTCGCGAGTTCTACGTCGGTCGGCTCGGCTTCGACGAAACCGTCGCGTTCGGCGATCAGGCCCTGTTCGTGAGCGCCGGCGGATACCACCACCACATGGCCATGAACACCTGGAACTCCCGCGGGGCCGGCCCTCGACTGCCCGCGCTCGGGCTCGCGCAGGTCGACATCGAGGTTCCGGCGGCGGACGACCTGTCGGCGCTGTCCGAGCGGATGAGCCACTTCGGCATCCAGACGCGCGACGACGGGCAGACCGTCAGCTTCGACGACCCCTGGGCCAACGCGATCAGGGTGGGCGTGGCATCCACCTGACGACCCAGAGCTGTCAGTTAAGTTCCGGATGCCGCCAGCTGCAGCGTGCGATTGCGCCGGAAATCGAGCTCCTCGCCGATCACGACGCCGATCAGCACGATCGTCGACACGCAGGAGTGCACGACGAATGACAGCCCGGGCACCACCACTGTCGCACCGAGCACGAACACCATGAGAGTGACGATCCCCAGCAGGTGCGACCGCAGCCACGGAGCGCCGATCGACCGCTTGAACAGCAGGTTGCCGAGAAGGTAGACGGCAGGGGCTCCGTAGATCAGGGCGAGGCCGGTGAACGAGACGGGCGATTCCGGATGCGCGAGCACGAGTTCATCGGCGACCGCCACCAGCACGATGCCGGCAACGAGCACCACGTGCAGGTAGGTGTAGCTGTTGGCGGCCACCTGGCTCGGATTGTCGTGGCGACGGATAAACCGTGATCCGCCCGATTCCGCGCGGGAGAAATACAGCAGCCACAGGGCGATGCTGCCGATGAGCGAGCTGAGGAAGGCGAGGGTGCCCGCGGGTTCGATGGGATGTTCGGCGAAGGCCGAGCCCGTGACGAGGATCGATTCGCCGATCGCGATGATCATGAACAGTCCGGCGCGCTCAGCGATGTGCCCGCCGCGGATGGCCAGCCTCGAGGTCACCATGCGTCCGAGGAACGGCACGCGGTAGCCGGAGACCGGGCCGAGGTATTCGATGGTGATGGCGACGCCCCAGAGACCGAGCCGGAGGGTGAGATCGTCCACGAGCGCACCGGCGAACCAGAAAATCGCACTGACAGCGAACCAGATCGTGAGCCGAAAGACGTTCAGTCCGGTTTCGGGCGTGAAGCGACCGAGCCCCAACGCGGTGAAGAGCGACCTGGCGATCTGCATGACGACGTAGGCGGTCACAAAAACGAGAGCCCGATCCCCGAAAGCTTCGGGGATGGAGGTGCTCATCAGGAGGCCGAAGAGCATGAGGATGAGGAGCATCCACCGCACGGGGGTCTTGTCCGGGTCGAGCCAGTTCGTGGACCAGGCGGTATAGACCCATACCCACCAGACCGCGAGAAGCAGCACCGTCGTCTGCAGGATTCCCTCGAGAGCCTGGCCCTTGTCGATCGCGTACACGAGGGTGTGCGCCAGCTCCGTGACCGCGAATACGAACACGAGGTCGAAGAACAGTTCGAGAAAGCTCACACGGTCGGCATGCTCGCCGTCTTCACGCAGCAGGTTGGTGCGGAACCCCCACTGTCGCTTGCTCGATGATGTCGTCATGGGTCATTCCTCACGGCTCAGCCGTCGAGGCGCTCGTCGATCTGCTGGATGACCTCCCAGGCCCCCTCCTCGGAGTTGGAGAGCACGACGACATCGAGCCCGTCGTCGAGGTAATGGCGGACGATGCCGGAGGCTCCCGGGTTGATTCCGTCTTTGTAGTACGAGCGCACCGTCCCGTCTTCGTGCATGTCGAACTCGAGACCGAAGCCGTACCAGGTAGCTTCGTCGTGCTCGACCTGCGGGGAAAAGAACTCGTCGGTGAACTCCCGATTCAGAAGCTCGCCGTTGCGCACGGCCTGCAGGAAGGTCACGAGGTCTGCGGCGGTGGCGTGGGCGCCGCCATCGGGGGAACCGATCGGCGGATAGCTGTAGATATTCTGCACCCACGCGCCATCCACCAGGTCCCAGCCCTCGGCGACCCGCGGTGCGGCATCACGGCGATCGTAGAAGCCCGAATCGTGCATGCCCGACTTCGTGAAGACCTCGTCGAAAACGTACTGCCGGAACGGGACCCCTGTGACCTTCTCGAGCGCCAGGCCCGCGAGAATGTACCCGGCGTTGTTGTAGCGGCACTCCACCCCGGGCGCGTTGAGGGGTGGCTTGTTCACGAACTGCGGCAGGAAATCCGTGGTCTGAAGCACCGAGTAGTTCGGGGTCTCACGCCAGAGATCCTCATAGTTCTCGCCCGACTCCTCGTCAGCGTCATCCGCGATGCCGCTCGTGTGGGTCAGCAGGTGCAGCAGGGTCACATCGATGCCGATGGCCGTGCCCTCGAGGTCGACATAGTGATGGATGGAGGTCTCGAGATCGAGGTTGCCCTTCCCCACCTGCTGCAGCACCGCCACGCTCGTGAACAGCTTCGTGATCGAGGCTGTGTCGAAACGGGTGTCAAGCGCGTTCGGGACGCCCCAGCGCTGGGTCGCGAGCCCCGTCGCCGACTCGAAGATCGTGCGGTTGCCATCGCGGATGAGCACCACGCCGGCGAAATCCTGGTCGTCGAGAAAGTCTGCGAGGCCGGTGATATCCATAGCAAGGAGCCTACGGCTTTCATCATTCAGGAGGTGGTGTTGCTGGAGGGAGTGGAGTGGCTGAACAGGTCCCACTGATACCGTGCAACCCCAGCAGCCCCACCACCTCCGGAATGATGAACGTAATACGCTCGAACTATGAGGGCGATCAGCAGGCTGAGCATGGTCGCGATGCTTCCGACCGCTCCCCTGCTGCTGGCGCAGGGTCGGCGACTGCGCAGGGACACCATCCGGCTTCCGGATGCCGCGGAGCCCTGGCAGGGAACACTCGACGGCCCCGATCCGCTCAGACTGCTCGTGCTCGGGGACTCCACGGCGGCCGGGGTCGGGGCGGCCACCCAGGACGACGCGCTGCCGGGCAACCTCGCGCGGCAGCTCGGTGCGCGCACCGGCAGGGGCGTCCAGTGGACGGCGGCCGGCCGCAACGGCGCCACCTCGCGCGACCTCATCACGGATCACCTCGACGCGGCGGTCGCCGAGCGGTGGGATGTCGTGTTCCTCACGATCGGGGCCAACGATGCGCTGGGGTTGCGGACCCGCTCGGCCTTCGCTCGCGACATGCGCGTCATCCTGGGCGCCCTGACCACGGTGAGCCCCGTCCTGCTCGTGTCGTCGCTACCCGCGTTCTTCAGGTTCGAGCTGTTGCCCAACCCGCTGCGCTTCAACCTCTACCTGCATTCGCGCAGCCTCGAGGATGCGGCGCGCGGCGTCGCGGCGACGTTCGACGGCGTGCACATGTCGCCGCCTCCGCCGCCATACACCGACGGCTTCTTCGCGACAGACCTGTTTCACCCGAGCGCGAGCGGCTACCGGGACTGGGCTGAGTTCGCGATCGCGGATGCCGCGGCCGCCGGTACGCTGTGATCCTGGGCTCGCTGTGATCCTGGGCACGCTGGCGGAAGTCGCGGCCCTCGTCGCCGAGGTCCGCGCCACGACCCCCACCGCGCAGCGCCTTCTCGTGGGGATCGTCGGAGCGCCGGGAGCCGGTAAATCCACCATCGCCGCGGCTCTCGCGGAGCTGCTTCCCGCCGCAGCGCTGCTGCCGATGGACGGCTTCCACCTCCCCCAGGCCGAACTGCGCCGACTCGGACGCCGCGAGCGGATGGGCGCGCCGGACACTTTCGACATCGACGGGTTCGTGGCGACCCTCGCCGCTGTTCGCAACTCCTGCAATTCGGTCTCGGCCCCGGGATTCGACCGCGGAATCGAGGAGCCGGTGCCTGGCGCGATCGTCATTCCGCAGGAGTTATCGACGGTGGTGGTGGACGGCAACTACCTGCTGCTGTGGGAGGAGGCCGCCGCGCAGCTCGACCTCGCGTTCTTCGTGGACGTCGACCACGACACGAGGATCGAGCGACTCGTCGCGCGCCACGAGCGGTTCGGCAAGTCGCCGGAGCAGGCTCTGGCGTGGGCGCTCGGCCCGGACGAAGCCAACGCTGTGGTCATCACCGCGACGGCAGCGACGGCGGATCACGTCATCCGGTTGTAGCTGCCGAGAGGCTGTGAGGTGGAATACCTCGGCGCCCTGGCTCGTTTCGCCTCAGGGCGACGACATCCGCCCGCCCCCCTCACGGAAATCAGGATCATGCAGCTGTTCAGCCCCACCACCCTCGGCGCCCTGGCGCTCTCCAACCGTGTCGTCATGGCGCCCCTCACCCGGATGCGCGCCGGCGTCTCGGGCGAACCCAACGACATGATGGTCGAGTACTACCGGCAGCGGGCATCCATCGGCCTCATCGTGAGCGAGGGCGTCTTCACGAGTGCTGTCAGCCGCTCCAACCCTGGTCAGCCCGGTATCACCACCGACGCTCAGCTCGCCGGCTGGCGCCGTGTGGCCGACGCCGTGCACGCCGAAGGCGGCACGATCGTGATGCAGCTCATGCACGGCGGTCGGGTCAGCCACGAAGACACCACCGGAGGGCTCACCCCTGTGGCGCCGAGCGCCATCGCGATCAACGGCCAGACCTATACCCCCCTCGGCAAGAAGGCCTACCCCACTCCGCACGCGCTTACGGAATCGGAGGCCGGCGACATCGTCACCGAGCATGTCACCGCGGCGACCCGGGCCATCGAGGCCGGATTCGACGGAGTCGAACTCCACAGCGCCAACGGGTACCTCCTGCACGAGTTCCTCTCGCCCGTATCGAACGTGCGGACCGATTCCTACGGCGGATCGCCCGACAAGCGCGCGCGGCTCGTCATCGATGTCGCCACCGCCGTGGCGGCGGCCATCGGGGGCGACCGCGTCGGCATCCGCATCTCCCCGTCCCACAACATCCAGGACGTGCTGGAGGAAGACGCCGATGTCACGCGCGCAACCTACGACGCGCTCATGACGGGGCTCGCCCCCCTGGGTCTGGCCTACCTCAGCGTTCTGCACGCGCAGCCCGACAGCGATCTCGTGCAGGATCTGCGCGCCAGGTTCGGCGGACCTCTCGTGATCAACACGGGGTTCAGCGCCGTGACCGGCCGTGACGAGGCTGCCGAGCTCATCGAGGCCGGAACCGCAGACGCCGTTGCCGTCGGACGCCCCGTCATCGCCAACCCCGATCTCGTCGGGCGCTGGAAGGACAACGCGCCGGTCAACGAGGCCGACCCCAGCACGTTCTACACCCCCACCGCGGAGGGGTACACCGACTACCCTGCCCTCGCGAGCTGAGTGCGCGCAGTGCCCCGGTGACTAGAGGTACCGGGGCACTCGCGGTCGGATAATGCTGGCCGCGGCCAGCACCGCGAGCACGAGCACTCCGGCGACCCACGCGAGTCCGGAATAGCCGACGATCGACAACACTGGTCCGGCCGCTCCCCCGCCGATCGCACCGGCGAGGCTCATGATCGTGTCGGTGCGACCCTGCACGCGCAGGCGGGTCGCACCGGTGACGAGGTCGGAGACGAGGGCGGATCCCGCGACCGTCGCCGCGCTCCAGCCCAGGCCGAGCAGCACGAGTGCGACGGTCACGAACAGCGTGTTCTGTGCTCCGACGCCGATCACGAACACCGCCGTGCCGAGCAGCGCCTGCCCTCCGAGGATCACCGGCAGCCGACCCCAGCGGTCGCTGGCCCAGCCGAACGCGGGCGCGAGGCCGAACATCCCGGCCACATGCAGGCTGATCGTGAAGCCGATGATCGTGAGGCTCGCGCCCTGGTGGGTCAGGTGCACCGGCGTCATCGACATGACAGACACCATGACGGCATGACTGATGGCGATGGAGCCGATCGCGAAAACGAGAGCCGAGCGCCCGCGCACGATCCCCGCGACCGCGGTGGGGGCGGGGAGCACCGCGCGACCCCGGGCGAGCCGCAGCGGATCGGGGCGCAGTGCCGAGAGGTACAGCAGCGCGGCCGTCACCTGCGCGGCGATCGCGATCACGAACGACCCCGTGTGCTCGGGGAGGCCGAGCGCGTCCTGGATCGCGACTCCGGGGCCGAACAGGTTGGGGCCCACGACGGCACCGATGGTGGTGGACCACACCACGAGCGACAGGTCGCGACCGCGCCGGGCGGGAGCCGCGACATCCGTTGCCGCGAATCGCGCCTGGAGCCCCACGGCCGTGCCGACCCCGAGCATGGCGAAACCGACGACGAGCAGCGGAAAGAACACGAGCCCGGTCGCCACGACGGTGAGGATGGAGCCGCCCGCGGCCGTCGCCGCGCCGAGCGCGAGGGCCGGGCGCCGGCCGAACCGCTGCGCTAGCCGCGCCAGCGGGATCGCGGCGATGGCCGCACCGAGCGTGCTGGACGTGGCGGCTGCCCCGGAGAACGCCTCACCGGCGATCTCGTTTGCGATGACGGCGCCGATGGCGAGGGTCGCGCCCTGACCGAGCCCCGCGAGAACCTGCCCGGCGACGAGCACACGCACGATGCGCGACTGGGTCGCGGCATCGGTGCTCATCGCACCAGTCTGGACCACAGGCGCTCGCACCTGCCGCGGCGTGAGGATCAGGCCGTCTCGTTGATGGTAATCGCCGCGTTGACGAGGGCGAGGTGGCTGAGCCCCTGCGGCAGGTTGCCCAGGAACGCGCCGTCGCTCGGCTCGATCATCTCGGCGAGGATGCCGACGTCGTTGCTGAGCTCGACCAGCTCATCCATCATGGCGATCGCCTCGTCGCGGCGCTTGACGCAGGCCAGCGACGCCGCCATCCAGAACGAGCACGCCACGAACGCGCCCTCGTCAGCATCGACCCCGGTGTACCGGTAGAGCAACTGCTCCCGGCCGAGGTGCGCCTTCAGTGCATCGATCGTGGTCGACATCCGCTCTCCACGATCGAAGCCGCTCGGGGCATGCAGGAGCACCGAGGCGTCGAGGGATTCGGTACCCGGCCACGCAACGTACGACTGCATCCCCTCCGACCAGCAGTTCTCGGCCACCCACTCCACAATCACGTCACGCTCGATGCGCCAGTGCTCGGAGGAGCCGGGGATCTGGCCGAGCTCGAACAGCTCGATCGCGCTGTCGAGGGCCTGCCAGCATCCCATCGCGGACGACGTGTAGCGCTGCAACTCCGGCAGCTCCCACATGCCGGAATCCGGCTGCTGCCAGATGTCGCACACGCGATCGGCGACGGATGCCAGCATCCTGCCCGTCGCAACATCGAGCACGTTTCCCTCGCGCACGTAGTTCAGCATGAGCGACAGCAGGTCTCCGAAGACGCCGTGCTGCGACTGCTCGCCGGCCGGATTACCTTCGACGACCGGGCCGATGCCGCGCCACCCCGGCACACTCAACTCGGTGGTGCCACCAGGAAGTTCACCGGCCAGCGTGTAGAAAATGCCGAGTTCGGATGTGCCGCCGTGGGCGCGGATGGTGCGCATGAGCCAGGCCACCGCCGCCTGGGTCTCTTCGCGCAATCCGAACCTCGTCAGGGCGTGCACCGTGTACGCGAGGTCGCGGATCCACGCGTAGCGGTAATCCCAGTTCTTGTTGCCGTCAGTGTTCTCCGGCACCGAGGTCGTGGCCGCGGCCGCTATCGATCCGGTCGGCGCATAGATCAGCAGCTTCAGGGCGAGCGCACTGCGCTGCACGTGATCGGCCCAGGGGCCGTCATAGCCGAAGTCGCGGGACCACTCCTGCCAGCCGTGGATGGTGCGATCGAGCGCCACGTCGGTGAGCTCGGGGCGCGGAACGTGTAGCGGTTCCTCGGCGGTGCCCGCAACCACGAGCAGGTGGCGTGACTTCGCTGCGGTCGTGAAGCTGCCGGCGATGGCCCGGTTGCCGCCACCCCTCGGCCCGTGGTCGAGGCCGCGCACCGCCATCGTGACGCCGTCGACCCTGAGGATCCTGCCGTGCGTCGTCGTGTCGACCCACGGAGTGGCCGTCGCCAAAGCCGTTCCCGGCGCGACCTTCCACCGGAACTTCACGGCACCCTTCACCCCGTCGATGCGCCGCGCCAGTTCCACCCACGGCAGCCGCCCGGCGAATCCGGTGATGAGGGCATCGGTGACGATGGCGACTCCGGATGCCGTGGTGAACGTCGTCGCGAGCACATTGGTCGACTCGATGTACTCGCGGGTGACGGTGAAGTCATCCGAGGGGGCGAGGTCGATCGATCCGCCGTGCTCTCCGTCGAGCAGCCTCGCGAACACCGGCCGCGAGTCGAGGCTCGGGATGGGCAGCCAGTCGATGCCGCCATCGGTAGCGACGAGGGCGACACTGCGGCCGTCACCGATCGCGGCGTAGGAGCGGAGGTCGACGTATCCGTCCACCCGCTCTGTGCTCAGGGGCTGGGGTGACGTGCGTGAGGCGGCCATCTTTCGATCCTAAGTTGGGATGTTGCGGCTCGGGTACGCGCCATCCTCTAGCGTTATCGGCTGCCGTCTGGCTGCTCGGCGAACACGACCACCTCGTCGTGGTCGCTGTCGTAGACGAACTGCAGTGCGGGTGATCCGGGGAACGCGGCAGTCAACTCGTCGGGCAGACCGTCCGTGGTCGTGACGAACTGGACAGTGGCAGGAAATCCGGCGGCCGAGCAGCCGTTGAAGGCCGGGCCGGAGAACGAGTTGGAGTCCGGATCCCCGATGTCGGCATCCACGTACAGGATCAGGCACTCGTCATCGGGGCCCGACGCGAGAGCGCTGTATTGGGCGTGCACGACTCTGAGGCCGTAGAACAGCTCGAACCCCTCCGAGGTGCTGCCCGTGCTGGAGCGGGATCCGCTAAAGATGCTGGGCACCTCGTACCCGGGGTCAGCTGTCAGCCGGGCGACCTGGTCGGCTCCGATCTGCAGGGGATCGCCCTGCACCCGCTCCACCAGCGCGGGCGACACCGCGATGATCGCTCCGATGACGGCGACACCGAGGACGAGCAGCACGGTCGAGCGGCGGATTCTGGAGAGCGGTTCGAGCCAGTGTCGCGCCGGCGGTTCATCCTCCTGCTCGAGCGTGGCCGCCTCGGGTTCGGAAGCGTCGTCGACCACGGGCGGCTGCGATTCTCGACCCTCACCCTCGAGTTCGCGAAGCCGTTCGAGCGCGCCAGCATCCAGATGGATGTCCGCACCGGGCCCGTATGCCCTCGCCCGCAGCGCCCGCAGCTCCTCGTCACTGCCTCGTGTCATGTCTGATCTTCCCAGATCAGCAGCGTGACACCGCGAGTCGAGAAGTGCGTCGCCGTCTAGCGGCGGTCGTAGACGTCGCTCCTGTGCCCGAGGGTCACGACGACGACCAGCAGCACATCGTCATCGATCGTGTAGATGATGCGATAGTGGCCGACCCGCACCCTGAGCCCCGGCCGGCCCCGCAGCGCACGAGCCCCTGGGGGCCGGGGATCTTCGGCGAGTAGAGCAATCGCACCGCGCAACCGGTCACGATCCTGATGATCGACGCTCTTCAGCGCGCGAGCCGCGGCCGGTCGCAGCTCGATTTGGTAGGTCACACCCAGCCGAGGTCCGCTTTGACCTGCGCCCACGGAATGTTCGGCCCCTCTTCGGTCATTGCCTCATCGAATGCCGCGACGTCTTCGGAGTCCTCGAGCGCTTCCATCATTCGCTCATATCGCTCGGGGCTGATGACCACCGCTGCGCGGCGGCCACGGCGCTCGATAAAAACCGCTTCGTCCTGTGAACGGTCGAGAACGTCCGAAAAATTGTTGCGCGCGTCGGCGACGCTGATGTTCGACATGGCTCTAAGTGTACATCGATGGTCGCGTTATGTACATCAAAGGCGTATTTGAAAACGTCAGTCGGAGGTCGTGGCACGGGGCTGCTTCAGCCCGACAAACGGGTCGATCGCGCGGACGTACTCGTCCGAAAGTCCGGTCGGTACGACCGTGGCGCCGTAGTCGAACTGCACCGTGGCGACCGGCCGATCCGCATTCTTTGCTTCCTGGATGGCCTCCCCCGTCGGATCGAGCGCGCCATCCTGGATCATGATGAACACCCATTGCACACCGTCGGTGGCCGACCCGCTCCAGCGCCAGCACTCCTCGGCGGGCGCACCGCACCATTCGAGCGGATCGTCGAGCACGAACTCCCCGAATCCGGCGGGCTCGACAGCCGCACTGGCCGCGTCGATGACGCCCTGCCACTCGCTTCGCCGTGGAGCGCCATTCGATGAAAAGTCACAGCAGTTGACGGTGATGAGCATCGCGTCTCCGCCGTAACCGTTGCCGTCCGCTGGAAACCAGTTCTCGTCGTCGAACCATTTCGACTCGGGTTCGCTCGACGTCAGCGCGAACCCCGAAGCGTCGGCAACCGCAGTTCGCAATCGCTCGACCGTGTCTCGCGCAATGGGCTCGAGCTGTGTCTGGTCCGGGTATCCGATCAACAACTCGCCGTCGTTGCCCTCGTGCGCTGGGTAGTCGACCCAATCGACCGTGACTTCGCTGCCCGATTCGTCGATGTACGTGGTGGTCGGTGACGGCTGAAATCCGAATGCGGTGCACCCGGTGAGCAGCAGTCCGACCGCGACCAGAACTCCGACGCCTCTTCGCATGCCCAGAGTCTGACACGGAGTCAAGACCAGCGCGATCAGCCAGCGGCGTCAGCGCACCATCACGTCAGCGCAGCATCAGGTCGGCGGTCCGCAGTGAGAGTGCCAGCTGGGTGAGGCACGGGTTCGCGCTGAGCGAGCTGGGGAACGTCGAGTTGTCAGAGATCCAGAGGTTCGGGATGTCGTGGCTGCGGCCAGCGGCATCCACGACACCGTCCGCCGGATCTGTGCTCATCCGGCACATGCCGAGGGTGTGGGCTGTGCGATCGAGCACCCGAGTATCGAGTGCTCCCGCCGCCTCGAGGATGCGGATCATCGTCGCGGTCGCGTGCTCGTTGATCGCCTGCTCGTTCGGACCGGCCGTGAAGGTGACGATCGCGCGCGGCACTCCCCATTCGTCCACCTCGTCGGAGAGCACGAGCCTATTGTTCTCGGCCGGCAGGCATTCGCCGTTGATGCCGATGCCGGCCGTGAATCGCCAGCCGTCGAGCGCATCCATCAGCTCACTGCCCCACAGGCCGCCGCCGCGCACGAGAGAGGTCGCGTAGGTCAGCGGCATCGCACCGAGGCTCTGAAGCAGGTATCCGCCCGCGAAGTCGACGCCGTCTGGGCGCATGAAGTCTTCGCTGATGAGCGAGGACGGGTAGCCACGGTAGCCACGGATCTGCTCGTCGAAGCGGCCCCAGACCTGCACGCCGCCGTGTGCCATGAAGTTTCGCCCCACCTGGCCGCTCGAATTGGCGTGGCCGGTGTTGAGCAGCAGTCGCGGAGTCTCGATGCCACCGGCAGCGAGCACGAGATTCGCGCACCGCTGCCGGAACTCACGGCCATCGCGGAGGTAGACGACGGCAGAGACCCGACCGAGTGCGTCGAGTTCGATCCCGTGCACCATGGAGTCCGGCCTGATCTCGGCGCCGGAAGCAACCGCGGCAGGCAGGTAGGTATTTGCGGTGGTCGCCTTCGTCCCGAATCTCTCACCCTGGTGGATGGTGCCGAGGTTCTGGCTCGCGAGGCGACGGCCGTGATGGGGCTGGTCGCGCTCCCGGCTCAGGATGGCCGCCGGCGCATCGGTAGCGCGGATGCCGAGGGCTGCACAGCCGGCGGCCATGACGTCGGCCGACGCGTTGCGGTCGACGGGGGGCTCGAGATACTCCCGCTCCGGATCCCACGGGTACGGGGTCGCGCCCGAGACACCGATGGTGCGCTCGACCTCGACGATGTACCGGGTGAGCTCGGCGTGGTCGATCGACCAGTCCGCCCCGGCCCCGGCCTCGCTGAACAGGCTGAGGTCGCGGGCGTCGGGGCGGGGCGTGAACGCGCCCCAGTGCAGGGTGCCGCCGCCGACACCCCAGCCGCTGTTGTTGGGGCCGAAGGCCGTCGGGTCGTTTCCGCCGCTGACGCGCTCCGACATCCAATTGATGCGCGGGGCCTCGACCTCATCGTTGGTGAACTGATCGGGGTCGAGGTTGGGGCCGGCCTCGAGCGCGACGACCCTGAGGCCGCGTTCCGCGAGTCGCGCCAGCAGGGGAGCACCGCCTGCCCCGGTCCCGACGACGACGACGTCGACCACGTCATCCAGGTCGTAGGCGCGCATGTCGTTCAGGTTCACGGGAGGTCTCCTAGTTCGATGGGCTCCCACGGGTCTCGCGTTCCCGCGCCCAGGGCGACATATCCGGCAGGCTCGGCCCCGGGGCCGCTGGTCGCAAAGCCGTCGTATCCGACGCGGGCGAGAGACGCCGGATGCGCCAGCCAGGTGCGCGCCAGGTCGGTGCGCACGTCGTCGAACCATCGCCGCAACGCGTCACCGCTCCACTCGCCAGTGGTCTCGAGTTCACCGGCGATGATCTGTCGGATGAGGTCATCCTGTGCCGCAGCGTCATCGGGCCAGACGGATGCCACGATCCCGAGTCCGCGCCGGTACGCGGTCGCGTCCTCGGGCAGCCCCGAGGGCCGCCACCCATCACCGCGGCCTGCCGCGAGGTCGGCGTCGATGCGCGCGGCGAGGTCGATGCGTCCGACTCCGGATTGGGGCACCAGCCGATTGGCCAGCGCGCGGAGGGTCGCGAGCTGCTGCTGCGTGAGTGCGTGCGGCTCGTACTCGGGGTTGTCTGCGATCGCGCGACGCGCCAGCAGGGCGCGTTCCTCCACGCCGGTGCGGGTCGAGGCGATTACTCGGCCCCACTCCGCGGCCACCGGCGGGGCTCCCAGGGAGTCCCACAGCCCGACGATCTCCGCGGCAACCTCGGCCGCGCGCTCGTAGGGAAGAAGGTGTCCCGTCGCCGCGAGCGACACGAAGCGCGCTCGCGGGTACACGGCGCCGAGCAGCCCAGGCTGGGCGGTCGAACCGAGGTCTGCGTCATCCTCGCCCGCCAGCACGACGACGGGCAGGTCGATGACGCCGACGGAGGTCGAGACATCCTCCCCGCTGCCCTCGGTGAGCCAGCGCCGCCAGGCGAGCGGGGACGACTGCCGAACCTGAGTCACGGCACTCTGCTCGAACGCCGCCGGCAAGGGCGTCGCAACGTTCTGCGACACGAACTCGAGGGCGTGTGCCTCGGAGAGGGCGCCGTTCTCGACCCAGGAGAGCAACTCGGCGCGCTTGTCGTCGTCCATGGGCTCCGCGGTGGGCGGCGATGGCGCGAGCAACACGGCACCAGCGAGTCCGAAGACGTTCGCGCGACCGCTCAGGATGCGTTCGGCCAGCAGCGCCGCGATCTTGCCGCCCATGCTGTGGGCTGCGAGCAGGAACGGCCCGCCATCCGCTTCGGCCTCGATCGCCGCGAGCGCGGCATCCGCGATGGCAGCGACGGAGCCGTCAGCGGCATCCTGAGCACCGCCGTGCCCCGGCAGGTCGACATCGACCACCCGGAAGCGATCGCCGAGCGCCGCGGCGAACGGCGACGCCGAGGCGGCGCTGAAGCCGAGGCCGTGGAGGAAGAAGATCGTGCAGTCGGGACCGGTCACGGTGTATTCATGCCGCCGTTGGCGTTGATGGTCGCGCCGGAAACGTAGCTCGATTCCGCGGAGGCGAGGAACACGAAGGCCGGGGCGATCTCGGCCGGCTGCCCCGAACGGTTGTAGACGCTCTCGTCGTCGAACGCCTCCATCTGCTCGTCGGAGACACCGCCCGATACCTGCAGCGCCGTCCACACCGGGCCGGGCGCGACCACGTTGACGCGGATGCCGCGGGGTGCCAGTTGCTGCGCCAGCCCCTTCGAGAAGTTGTTTATCGCGGCTTTCGTGGCCGCATAGTCCAGCCGCTCCGGGGACGGCGTGTACGCCTCCAGCGACGCCGTGTTGATGATAGTGCCGCCCGCGGGCAGGTGGGCGAGAGCGGCCTTGGTCAGCCAGAAGTTGGCGAACACGTTCGTGCGGAACGTCAGCTCGAACTGCTCGTCGCTCAGATCCTCGAGACGATCGACCGCGACCTGCTTACCGGCGTTGTTGACGAGGATGTCGAGCCCGCCGAGCACGCTCACCGCTTCGTCGACGATCGCGCGGCAGCGGGCAGCGTCGGTAATGTCGGCGGCGATCGAGTGCCCCTTCTGCCCGGCGTCCTCGATGAGGCCGAGGATGCGGTCGGCGTCCTCCTGCTCGTCAGGGAGGTGCACGATCACGACATCGGCTCCCTCGCGGGCGAAGGCGATGGCCACGGCACCCCCGATGCCGGAGTCGCCGCCCGTGATGAGCGCCGTGCGGCCGGCCAGGCGACCGGTGCCGCGGTAGCTGGATTCGCCGAGGTCGGGCACTGGAGTCATCTGCGCCTGCACCCCTGGCACCGGCTGGTGCTGGATCGGCGGCTCGACGCGACTGTAGCGCTCAACGGGATTGTCGAAGGTGTACTGGTCGGGCATCGTCATACTCTCCACATCAGGTTGGCTGACGCTGTGTCGATCGTTGCCTGTGCGGCACGAGGTCGTCGCGCAGGTGTCTGGCGTATCCGCCGGGGGTTCTGCCGACCTGACGGCCGGAGGTGACGACCTCGCACGCGTCGGACGCCACGGCGCGGCCGATCCGCTTCAGCCTCGCCACGAGTTCCACGTCCTCGTGCTCGGGCACTGCATCGTAGCCACCGACTTCCCGGTAGGTGGATGCCCGGACTCCGAGGTTCGCGCCGTGCACGTGGCCGTTGGGCTGGCCGGGAACGTGCCCCGCCCGCCACGCCCGCACTTGCTCGTCGGTGAGGTCGTCGAACTCCGGTCGCACGGTGCCGATCATCACGTCCGCACCGGAATCCGCCAGCCGCAGCTGTTCGGTCAGCCAGTTCGGCGGAACGACGGAGTCGGCGTCGGTGTTCGCCATCCACACCCGTTCGGGATCCGCACCGGTCAGCGACAGCGCCGTTTCGGCGGCCACGGACCTGGCGATTCCGACATTTGAGGAGTCGATCTCGACCACGATCACACCGGGGTACGCGCGAGCGACGTCGGCCGTGGCATCCAGGCAGCCGTCGGCGACGACCACGACCCGCACGGGAACGTCGACGAGGTCGCGTGCGACGAGCACGGACTCGAGGCACCGACCGATCAGCGCTTCTTCGTCTCTCGCGGGGATCATCACCACGAGTTCGGCGACCTTCGTCACAGCAGCCCCGACTCTCGCGCAACGGACCGTGGGTCGCGACTTAAGACCTCGAGAATGAAGTCTTCCTCCTCGTGACGCACGATCCGGTGTAGGCCCAGCCCGGCGATAGCCGCGTGCACGGCATCGCCGTCCAGCGGATAGTCGGCGACCGGATGGCGCCAGTGGCAGGCAACAAGGGTGCCGCCGTCACCGAGCGCGGCGACGATCGACTCGAGCACGGCGGCCAGCCCCGCGGCGCCGAAATAGTATCCGACCTCGGACAACACCACGAGGTCGAACTCTCCTTCCGGGAAGTCAGTGGTGACGTCCTGGACTTCTATGGTCGCCCGGTCGCCGACCCGCGCGCGGGCGCGCTCCACAGCGGCGGCCGAGACGTCGACCGACAGGAGGCTTGACGTGCGACCGGCAAGCGCTTCGGTCGTCACGCCGATGGATGACCCGATCTCGAGCACGCGGCCGTAGGACTCCCGCGGCAGCGACGCGAGCATGATCTCGCGCTTGCGTGACTCGTACCAGCGGGTGGCGAGCCCCCACGGATCATCGTGCCGCTCGTACGTGGCATCGAAATACTCGGCTCCGAGCGCGCGATCCCCGGTCACGAAGAACTCGGTACCGCCGGTGAAGTTCTCGAGGAAGTCTGGCCTGAGCACGGGGTCGTCCCCGGCGGTCTGCGAGCGGTACCGGTCGAGGGCGCTCTGCTTCGTGGCATCCACTCTCACACTCTCCACATTCTGCCAGGGCATCGCCTCGGATTCTGGGTGGCCCCAGTGCCACAGCCAGATCGGATATTCGGCGAACCGTCGCCCGGCCACCAGCCCGGCCACGATTTGGCCGACCACCCTGTGGTCACGATGACCGTCGCCGCGCCACGGCGCCACGATGAGCGCGGATCGAGATGCCTGCGAGATCTGCTCGCGCAGGGCCGCCGTGATCTCAACCCGATGCTCGAGCGTCTCGCCGTCGGCGAAGCCCAGCTCGACGACTACCGCTCCTGGACTCCCGGCACCCAGGATCGCGGCGGCCTCCGCCAGCTCCCTCGACCGCACGGCCGCGATCCCGCCTGCGCCGCCATCGGTGACGACCACGATCGTGACGCGGATGCCGCGACCGGAGCACAGCGCGATCAGGCCGCCAGCACCCAGGGTTTCGTCATCGGGGTGGGCGGCCACGACAAGCAGCTCATCCACCCCGTGCAGGTCGAGCGGAGGGCGATCGGCCAGGCGGGGGTCAGCTCGCCAGGTCGCGGCCGGGGTGCCTGCCACGCTCGAGTCGAACCTCACCATGGCGCCGGACCCCCGGCGAGCGCACGACCGAGCGACTCGTCATCGCGCTCGGCGTGGTGCTGGCGGATGTACAACTGCAGGTCGGCGACGCGCTTCGCGTGGGCGCCGTCGAGTGCGAGTGGCGCGGGGCCGAGGGCGTGCCCCGCGCGTTCGATGATCTCCTCGCAGGATTTTGCCACCCGCGCGCGCACCCGTTTCGCCAGCAGCCGACCGTCGGTCGAGGGGTAGCCCACCAGCTGGGTCGCTTCGAGCAGCGCTCGACGGCTCGAGTGCAGCAGTTCGTCGATGGCGCCGAGGTGCGCGAGAAGGAAAGGATTCGGCTTCGCCGTGGCCGCGGCGTGCACGGTCCGGCCGATGCCGACGGCGCCACCGAACCAGCACGCGGCAACTCCGATGCCGCCGAACGCGAACCCGGGTCGCTCGAGATACCAGCCGGGCTCGCCGACGGGAGTCGCGGGTACCGCGCCGAAGGTCACGGGCCCGCTCGGGATCTCACTGAGACCTCTCGCCATCCACGTCGCCGGCGCGACCCGCACACCGTGGTGCTTCAGGTCGACGGCATACAACTGCTTGTGGCCCGTGCTCGTCGTTGCCGTGACGAGAGCTGAGTCGAGTCGATCGGCCAGGGAGCACCACGGCTTGGTGCCGCTGAGACTCGGCGCATCGCCGGTCGAGGTGGTGAGCGGATCATCCCCACCCTCGGCGGCGAAGACGCCCCAGATTCCGTCGCCGGGGTCGATTCCCGCCTGGGCAAGGATCCCTATCGCGTCGAGATGCGGCTCCACCGCTCGCACGACGCCAAGATCGGCGGCGCCGAGGGTCGCGAACGCTTCCCAGAGATCCCGGGTGGATGCATCGCCCGGAACAGGCCGGGAGAGCCCCAGCCTGAGCGCGAGCGCCAGCGCGGCATCCACGTCCCGAGGCGCATCGACGACGGCCGCCGAAGTGAGAGGCCCCGGGGACTGCGGAACGGGAGAAAGCGACACGTGCACGTCATCCAGCCTGACGGCATCGGCGTCAACCGACTAGGGGTTGCCGCGCCGACGATCCGGGGGTAAGTGAGCACAACAGTTGCCACCCTTCGACCGTATTCTTGAGGGATGACGAGCGCGGTGACGACGATCGGCCTCCTCGCCGAGGTCTTCACCATCGTCGGCCTGGCATCGGCCGCGTTCTGTTACCTGATCCTGATCATCATGGTCGGCGCCCGCGGACCGTGGCAGACAGCGCCGGCGGCGATCTCCGAGGGCCAACTGAACTGGTTGTCCCCCGACGGGCAGGTGCACTCCCGCGAACTCAGCGATGCTGAGCTCGCCATCGACCACGATCACGACAAGCTCGAGGTGTTCCATCGCAAACGCCGGGCTGCCCACGCGCACTTCACCGCGAGCGCGCCCGATGAGAAGCTCGTGCGCATACTCGGCCTGGTCTTCGCCGGCATCGGCGTGCTGGCCGTGGTCGCCTCGATCGCGGTTCTCTTCTTCGAGTAGAATCGGGCTATTCGCCCTCGAACTCCTGGAGTGTTTCGGTGCCCACCATTCTCGTTGAGGTCATGCCCAAGGCAGAGATTCTCGACCCCCAGGGCAAGGCTGTCGCCGGCGCCCTCAGCAGGCTCGGCAAAGACAGGTACACGGGCGTTCGCATCGGCAAGCGATTCGAACTGACCGTGGACGGACCGGTGGATGACGCCATGCTCGCCGAGGTCCGCGAGATCGCCGAAGATATGCTCGCCAACACCGTCATCGAGGATGTCGTCAGCATCTCGGTCACCGAATGAAGATCGGCGTCATCACCTTTCCCGGCTCGCTCGACGACCGGGACGCCCAGCGTGCCGTGCGCCTCGCCGGTGCCGAGCCGGTGGCGCTGTGGCACGGTGACCACGATCTGCACGGCGTCGACGCCATAGTGCTCCCCGGCGGTTTCAGCTACGGCGATTACCTGCGCGCGGGGGCGATCGCGAGCCACGCACCGATCATGGCCGAGGTCATCGATGCGGCGAACGCCGGGATGCCCGTGCTCGGCATCTGCAACGGATTCCAGATGCTGGCCGAGGCCCGCCTGCTGCCGGGCGCCCACACGCGCAACGCGCACCAGCAGTTCATCCGCCGCGACCAGAAGCTGAGCGTCGAGAACGCCGACACCGCGTGGACGAACCAGTACGAGACCGGCGCCGAGATCATCATCCCACTCAAAAACGCCGATGGGCGTTTCGTCGCTGACGACGAGACGATCAGGCGCATCGAGGGCAACGGCCAGGTGGTGTTCCGTTACGTCGACGTCAACCCCAACGGCTCGATGAACGACATCGCGGGGGTGTCGAACGAGCGCGGAAACGTGGTCGGGCTGATGCCGCATCCTGAGCATGCCACCGAGCCCGGCTTCGGGCCGGACATGACTGATGCGATGCGCTCCGGCACCGATGGGCTCGCCTTCTTTACGAGCGCGATCGCGACCCTGACCCGCGTGTAACCATGGTCACCCCTCGCTCGCTCTACCGCACCCTCGCCATCGCCGAGGCGATCACCTGGACCCTGCTGATCACCGGGCTGATCCTGCGGGCCACCGCCGGGCTCGACGCTGCCGTGTCGATCGGTGGCGGCATCCACGGTTTCGTCTTTCTCGCCTACGGCGCCACCGCCGTGCTGCTGGCCGTGAACCAGCGCTGGAGCGTGGGAGTCTCGCTGCTCGCGATCGGCAGCGCGGTCATCCCGTTCGCGACGATCCCCGTCGAGCTCTGGCTCGCACGCACCGGCCGGCTCGCGGGCGACTGGCGGGTCGAGCCGACGGACGATCCGCGTGACGCCTCCTGGATCAATCGCGCCCTTCGCGCGTTCCTGCGGCGCCCCCTGCTGCTGGTGGGGCTCATCGTCGTCGCGGTAATCGTGCTGTTCGTCGTGCTGTTGTCGCTGGGGCCACCGCAGCTGGGTTGATCGGGATCGGTTCCGGAGCAATCCCCGCTCATGGGCAGCGGTGCCCATCGCAGGCGCCGCCAGTCGCCCCTAGGATCGACTCGACGACAGTTGAATTATTGTCTGATTATCCGAATCTCTAGCGGAGCCTGACATGACCGAATTTCAGAATGGTACCGAGCAGCACGATTCCCACGCGCTGGCGGCCACCCTGGGTGACGATGCCGAGCAACTCCGCGTCGACAGCGAGGCGCTCGGGGCGTTCATCCGGTCTCTGCTTCCTGAGGGTGCAGTCTCAGCGCTGACCGGTGCGCCGGATGCCCCTGCTCAGGCCATTGCGGTCGACTCGACAGGTGCCGCCGCCCTTGTCGCCGCCACCTCCGTGCACCTTCGCGCTGCGGATTCCAGGCTCGCCGCCCTTCGAACCCTCACCAGGGAGGTCTGACATGGCCGACCTCGTCGTCGACTTCGATGAACTCGTTTCGACCCGCTCCCGCATCGACCACGCCGTCTCCACTTTCCAGAGCGTTGAGAGGGTGGGGCACGACATCTCCGGGCTGGTGGGCCATTCCGGACTCGCCTCCAAGGTCAACGACTTCGCCGACTCCTGGGATATCAACAGGGGCAAGCTGACCGAGGCGCTCGAGTTCGTGACCGAATCGCTGACCGCGATCATCGACACGTTCAGGGAGCTCGACGAGGCCCAGGCGAAAGCCGCAACGACAACAACCGCGCCGGCCCCGAGCCAGCCCTCAGGCTCAGGCGGGGACGAGTAGACCATGACTCTTCAGCAACTCGACGGAAACCCCTCGGCGCTCGCCGCGCGGGCCGACTCCCTGAGCGCGTCGGCGCAGGCCATCCAGGATGCCGCGGAGGCACTGTTCGCGCTGAGCTTCGCGGGTTCCGGCGATGCTCTCGAGGTGGTCGCCGAACGCGCAGACGAAGCGGCGGGGAAGATCAAGGACGCCCACCGCCGCTACGACGGCACAGCGACTGCCCTGGTCGCCTTCGCCGTGGAGTTGGGGGATGCCCACCGCAAAGCCGACGCGATCATCAACGAATCGCACGCCGACCAGAACATGGCCGCTGGCCTCGAGGGTCGGATGACCGAACTCGGGCGCACCCGCGAACAGCTCGACGCGAGCAGTCCGGGAGATCCGCGGCTCGACGACATCGATGACACGATGCGCCAGCTCGCGTCGCGCCGGAGCGGCTACGAATCGCAGGCGAACGACGCCATCAGCCAGCTGGCCCAGCTACGTCGTGACGTCGACGCAGCGGCCGAGCGGGCGATGGCTCGCATCGACGATGCACTCGACTCGACGAACGACAGCCTCAGGGACAAGGTCGGCGACTTCCTGGACAGGATCGGTGACTTCCTCGCCGTCGTCGCCAAGTGGATCGCCGATGTTCTCGCGACCATCATCAAGGCGATCCTGATCGTCGTTCTCGTGCTCGTGGCCCTCGTGCTGGTCGTCGTCGCGATCGCGCTGATCCTGGCCTGGCTCGCGCTCGTCGCACCGTTGCTGCTCATCCTGGGTCGACTCCTGTTACTGAGCTTCCTCATCCCGGGGATGGACCAGTGGCGCACGCAACTGCTCGCGATCCTCGTTTCTGTCGCCTTTCCGCTCGTCGGTGCGCTGCTGTTGTGGCGGGTGCTCAGTGATGTGCTCGCGCCCGACCCGAAGGTCACGCCGCTGGATCCTGCCGACATCGAGAAAAAAGAGCAGAAGAAGGCTCAGGCTGCGGCCGACGATGTCGCCGGTCTCTACTCCCTGAAGGACTATGCCGACGCCGAGGGATACACAGACGGAATGGGCGGCGAAGACCGATCCGTCGTCGACATCCGCAAGGTCGTCGGCCCGGATGGGGTGGAACGCTGGGTCGTCACCCTTCCGAGCACCCAGGACTGGGTGGCCAAGAACGGCGACACCGCTGCTACGAACGACCTCGACTCCAACCTCGCACTCATGCTCACTCCCGAGTTGAAGACGCAGTACGAGCGCGCGGTGCTCGACGCCATGGCGCAGGCCGGTATCGGACCTGACGATCCCGTCATGCTCGTCGGCTTCAGCCAGGGCGGGATCATGGCGGGCCACCTCGCTGCCAACCGTTCGGACGCCTACAACTTCGAGGCGGTGTTCGTCTACGGCGCACCGATCGATGCGATGGATATCCCCGAGTCGACGAAGGTGCTGAGCATCCAGCACACGGGCGATGTGGTGCCGACGCTCGACCTCACGAATCCGAAGCCGAACACCCCGAACCACGTCACGGTATCGGCCGACGCGAACGACGGGACGATCGGCGTCTCCTCCCACAACAACTCGAAGTACAGCGAGACAGCCGCTCACTCGCCGGCGCTGGATCCGTACCAGCATTTCTTCGACGACTTTTCCGGCGCCGTCACCGAACAACACCAGTACACATGGCAGGAATAATCGCGCGCCGCACTCTCACGTCGCTGGTCGCAACCTTCGCGATCGCGGTATCCCTGAGTGCGTGCTTCCTCCTCCCTTCTCGCACCCAGGAAAGCGGCAACGACATGTCCGGCTCTATCGACACAGAATCGCTCGGTGAGGCCATCACCGATTCGAGTCCCACCATCGAATCCACCTACATCGCGGTCAAGCGGGACGGGACGGGCAACACCCTCTATGTTCTCCCGACCCTGACGAGCGACGGTTTGACGAAAGACGAACTGAGCGACGTTCTCAGAATCGCCTTCGACTCGACACTCGGCGAGGTCGAGACCGTCGAAGTGGAGACAGAGGATGCCACGGGGAATCCGCTCGACATCGCCCCGGCGGCGCGAGAGCTGGGGATCCAGAACAACGAGCTGGTCAACTCCGTCACCTACTCCACCGTGTACCTCGCAGAGGCGTTCGGCGAGTGACTGTCGCCCCCGCCGCGATCGCGCCGACTCTCAACTTCCAGCTGATCGGCAACTGGAGGCGCATCGTCCTCGGCGCTGACGCGCAGATCTCGGCGTCGGTGCGCGACTATGTGGCCGAACTCGTGGGCCCGGCCGACGCAGAAGCGCAGATCCGGTCGCTCATGCGGGCGCGATTCACGACCGCGCTCACGACCGCGCGCGACGCGGGCGCTGTCACAGTCTTCCTGGCCTCAGAGATAACCCCGGGCACCCCGATGCCGATCATGCTGACCATCTTCAGCCCGCGCGAACTGCGGATGACCCCCGCCACCGGCACCTCGCCTCAGGCGGTCAAGCAGATGCTGCGACTCGGCCTCACCCAACTGGAGATCGAGGGTGTCGAGGATGCGGCCGACTTATCGATCGAGGGGTCGGAGATCCTGCGGATCCGTCGCGAACACGTCGAGCCGCTGCATCCTGATGCTCCGGCACAGTCGATCACCAATCTCATCGTCGACTACTGGTACTCCGTGCCCGACAGCAAGCAGGTCGTGCTCGCGAACTTCTCGACGCCGCTCGCCGACATCCCCGAGATCATGGTGTCGTTCTTCGACGCGACCGTGCTCGCGTCGACCTTCGCCAGGGCCTGATCGCTACGGCGAGACCAGGAAGAACGGGAACACGCCGTCGTTGCGTGCGTGCACGATGACGAGAAAGACCACGACGTCCAGCAGCAGGTGCACCGTCAGCACATAAGGCAGTGACTTCGTCTGCGAGAAGATCCAGCCCTGCAGCAGGGCGAACGGGATCATCAGCAGCGGGCCCCAGGCCTGGTATCCGAGCTCCCAGAGGAACGAGACGAAGATCACCATCTGCAGCAGATTCGCCTGCCAGACCGGAAAGTGGCGTTTGAACAGCACGAAGACGGTGAGGATGAAGAACAGCTCATCCCAGGTTCCGACCGCATTCACGCCCACGAACAGGCGACCGATCTCATCCGCCGTGACCGTGTTCGGCCAGTTCAGATAGACGCCGGAGGTGATGAAGTAGAAGGGCAGGATGAGCCAGCCGAGCACCAGCACGAGGGCGATGTAGCCCCACTGCACCCTGCTCCACGGCCAGCCGCCGCGCCACGGGAACCTGATCAGTCGGTCACGGAAGACGAACCGCGAGACCAGGTAGGGAACCGTGACGGCGGCGGCCAGCACGAATCCGACGAGGAAGAAGTTGCCCCAGCTGATGTCGGCCTTGACGGAGATCGTCGACACGATCACCATCCCGATCGCGATCAGCAGCAGGTCGCGGAACAGCCCATCGGTGCGGCGGGACCTGTCGAACAGCCACGCGATGAGCAGGCCGCCGGCGAGCATGCCGTATCCGGTGAGACTCAGGGCCACCGAGGTGCCCCTGAGTGCGAAGAGCAGGATCGCGGAACTGCTCAGCAGCGTGGCAGGGATGAGCCCCCAACTCAGGGCTGGGCGGACTGTCGTGTCGGGGCTGGCGGCGGCGGGCACACCCCGATTCTGCCATGGCACCCTGCGGAAATTCAGGTTATTCAGGCCCGAGCTGTCGGGTTGGGCATCGTGATGGCGCCGGTGAAGTCGTTTCCGCGCGCCTCGGCCTCCGGGGTCCCGCTGAAGAATCCGGACTGGGCGGCGGTGTCTGCCGTCGCCCTGGTGCGCGGCGCGCTCCGCGGGATCGGCTCCTGTTCCACCATCATCACGCGGTTGCGCGGCAGCCCGGCGGGGCCGGATTTCTGCAGCCACTCGACGAGCTTCTCGCGCACGAGGCACCGCAGGTCCCACAGCCGGCCGGCATCGGACGCGCTGACCAGCACGCGAACGCTCACGAATCCGCCCGTGGCATCCGTCACCTGCACGTTCGCAACGCGGCCATCGAACAGCTCGGTCTCGGCGAGCACGACGTCGAGCTGGGTGCGCAGCTGGCCCGTATCCACCCGCCAGTCGAGGTCGAACAGGATCGCGCCGGTCAGGGCACTGCCCTGGCGGGTCCAGTTCTCGAACGGCGTCGACGTGAAATAGGTGGATGGCAGCACGACGTGCCTCTCATCCCAGGTGCGCAGCACCACATAGGTGAGGGTGATCTCCTCGATGCGACCCCATTCGCCGTTCGCGACGACGACGTCGTCCACGCGGATCGCGTCGCTGAACGCGAGCTGCATGCCCGCGAAGACGGCGGCGAGGGTGGACTGCGCCGCGAGACCTGCGACGATGGTCGCGACTCCGGCCGAAGCCAGCAGGCTGGCCCCGACGGTCTGCACCTCGGGGAAAGTCAGAAGGATCGAGCCGACCGCGAGAAGCACGATGATCGCCAGGCCGAGTCGCTGCAGGATCATGACCTGGGTGCGCACCCGGCGCGCGACGCGGTTATCCGGAACGTCGATCGGGTACCGGGTCAGCGCACGATCGATGAGCAGCCCCATCACCCCGGCCAGCAAAAAGGCTCCGGCGGCGATCGCGAGGATGCGGAACCCCTGGTCGATGAGCGGCCGCCAGTCGGGTGCGGGCAGGGTCAGGGAGACCGCGATCCAGATGCCGACTATCCCGAGCATGATGCGCGCGCGGCGGCGCACGCCGCCGAGGGACTCGTGCAGGCCAGGGTAGCGCCGCGATGCCGCCCGCACCGCCACGGTCACGATCCCGACGATGACGAGGACGACGACAACGGCGATGACCACGGCGACGCCGAGACCGATCCACGACTGCCATGAGAACTGTTCGAACATGAGACCTCCTGTCACAACCAAAATTTCAGGATACGAGACCGCTCTGGGCGCCCGGTGGGAGTGCGCAGGCACAGCCGCTCATCCCCTCGAACTGTCACAAGCCGCTACTAAGGTCGGAGGTTAGCAGCCGATGGCGACACCTCGATGGGCTGAGGGGAACCTCACTCCATCTCTGTCGCCGGATCGCCGCAAGCGAGGCAGAGTTGAGTTACTGCGCGACCGCGTAGGTGGCCACCACGATCCCGGTCGGTGATGTGTAGCTTTCCACCACCGTCATCGGAGCGTAGGTGTCGCCGAAGAGCCGGACGCCGCTGCCCAGAACGACGGGCAGGATCGTCAGGACATACCGGTCGATGAGGGCCGCATCCGCGAGCGCGCGCACGAGCATCCCGCTCCCCAGGATGACCAGGTCACCTTCCCCGTCGCCTTTCACCGCAGTGATGCTCTCGACAAGGTCACCCGTGATGGCGTACGAATTGGGGTGTGCCAACTCCGGATTCGATGTCACAACGTGCTTGGGAGTCGACCGCAGAATCTCGGTGAAGGGATTCGGGTCGGGCGTGGTGAGCCAGTGTCCGACGAGATCGTCGTAGGTACGGCGACCGAACACCATCCCGGAAGTGGAGCGCTGGCCACCCATGGCCGCCATCGCGGCATCCTGGTCGGACATGAGCAGTCTGGTCGCCCAGCCTCCGCGACTGAACCCACCGCGGGTATCTTCGTCAGGGCGCCCAGGTGACTGCATCACGCCGTCGAGCGACACGTTCTCTACAGCGACAAGCATTCTCATGCGGTCAGCATATCCACGCTATGTGTACGGCGTCTACATCTGTTGCCGTTATCGCGCCGCGGCGCACGCCGGCGTGCTCCCGTAGAATCGTGGCATTCGGCCATCCCTTCCCTGGAGCTTTGTGACCCTCTCGCCTTCTGTTCCCGACACCGTGTCGAACGCCGCTGCCACCCCCGAGAAAGTGCAGCCCTTCGCGGCGCTCGGGCTCAAGGAAGACGAGTACCTGAAGATCCGCGAGATCCTCGGTCGGCGCCCCACGAGCGGCGAGCTCGCGATGTATTCCGTGATGTGGAGCGAGCACTGCTCGTACAAGAGCAGCAAGAACTACCTTCGACAGTTCGGCCAGAAGGTCAGCCCGAAGATGAAGAAGAACCTCATGGTCGGTATGGGCGAGAACGCCGGGGTCGTGGATGTCGGCGAGGGCTGGGCCGTCACCTTCAAGATCGAGAGCCACAACCACCCGAGCTTCATCGAGCCCTTCCAGGGCGCTGCAACCGGCGTCGGCGGCATCGTCCGCGACATCATCTCCATGGGCGCACGGCCCGTCGCGGTGATGGATGCCCTGCGCTTCGGTCACATCGATGACCCCGATACCGCGCGCATCGTCCACGGCGTCGTCTCGGGCATCTCGTTCTACGCGAACTGCCTCGGCCTGCCGAACATCGGCGGAGAGACGTACTTCGACTCCGTCTACCAGGCCAACCCACTCGTCAACGCCCTCGCCGTGGGTGTGCTGCGGCACGAAGACCTGCACCTCGCGAATGCCCGCGGCGTCGGCAACAAGGTCGTGCTGTTCGGTGCCCGCACCGGCGGGGATGGCATCGGCGGGGCATCCATTCTCGCCTCGGATTCGTTCTCGGCGGGCGGCCCGACCAAGCGACCGGCCGTGCAGGTCGGCGACCCCTTTGCCGAGAAGGTGCTCATCGAGTGCTGCCTCGAGCTGTTCCAGCTCGGGCTCGTGGAGGGCATCCAGGATCTGGGCGCCGCCGGCATCTCGTGTGCGACGAGCGAGCTCGCCAGCAACGGTGACGGCGGCATGTTTATCGACCTCGAGCAGGTTCTGCTGCGCGACCCCACGCTGACCGCCGAAGAGATCCTGATGTCGGAGAGCCAGGAGCGCATGATGGCGATCGTGACTCCCGAGAAGCTCGAGGGGTTCCTCGCCGTCGTGGCGAAGTGGGATGTCGAGACGAGCGTGCTCGGCGAGGTGACCGATACCGGTCGGCTCATCATCAACTGGCGCGGCGAAGAGATCGTCAACGTCGAGCCGCGCACGGTGGCCGTCGACGGACCTGTATACGACCGCCCGGTCGCCTACCCGAGCTGGATCGACGCGCTGCAGGCCGACACCACCGCCTCGCTGCCGCGATCGACCGACCTGCGCGCAGACATGCTCGCGCTGCTCGGCTCCGCTAACCTCAGCGACAAGAGCTGGATCACCAACCAGTACGACAAGTACGTGCTCGGCAACACCGCGCTGAGCTTCCCGGACGACGGCGGTATGGTGCGCATCGACGAGGAATCCGGTCTCGGATTCGCCGTCGCCACCGACGCGAACGGCCGCTACTGCCAGCTCGACCCCTACCGCGGAGCGCAGCTCGCCCTCGCCGAGGCGTTCCGCAATGTAGCGGCGACCGGTGCGACCCCGGTCGCGGTCAGCGACTGCCTCAACTTCGGCTCCCCCGAGAATCCGGAGGTGATGTGGCAGTTCTCGAGGACCGTCGAAGCCCTTTCCGATGGATGCCTCGAACTCGAGATCCCGGTCACCGGCGGCAACGTGTCGTTCTACAACCAGACCGGCGACCAGCCCATCCACCCGACACCGGTCATCGCCGTGCTCGGAACCATCGACGACGTCGGCCGCCGCATCCCCTCGGGATGGCAGGACGAGGGCAACAACATCTACCTGCTCGGCATCACCCGTGACGAGCTCGATGGCTCAGCCTGGGCCGGCACTGTGCACGATCACCTCGGCGGCATGCCGCCCAGCGTCGACCTCGGCGGCGAGTTGAAGCTTGCGGCGCTCATCGGTGCCGGCGGTGAACAGAGCCTCGTGGCATCCGCCCACGACCTCGCCGATGGCGGGCTCAGCCAGGCTCTCGCCGAAGCCGTCATGCGCTTCGGCGTGGGCGCCCGCGTGTGGATCACCGAGATCATGGCCCGCGACGGCGTGGATGCCACGGCCGCCCTCTTCAGCGAATCGACGGGCCGCATGCTCGTGAGTGTGCCGCGCGAAGATGACGTGCGCTTCCAGGGCCTGTGCGAGGGCCGGAATTACCCGTTCCTGCGCATCGGCGTCACCGAGAACAGCGGCGAGCTCGAGGTGCAGGACGAGTTCACGATCTCCGTCGGCGAACTGCGAGGCGTGCACCGCGCGACGATGGCCGAGCGCTTCGGAGCGGTGATCGGCCAGTAGGGGCCTAAAACTCTCCCAGGAGGCCCAGCCGGTCGGCGAGGTAGGTGTCGAGGCGGCGCGGCGGATCTGTCGCGTGCCAATGGACCATGACGACTCCATCCTGCAGCGACAGGATGCCGCGGCCGTCCTCGAGCGCGGCAGCACCGACGTCGATCGGGCTGTAGTCGAAGTTCACCACCTCACCCTCGGGGAACTTCCCCCGAGCGGCGGCCCGGCGGTCGTCGCGCCGGGCCTCGGCCTCGGCCGATCTGTTGGTGACCGCGCGGAGCGGCGCTATCGCGCGGGTGACGGATCCGGTCTCGTAGAGCCGGGCATCCCGGTCGATGAGCAGCACCCCGAGCCGCCAGGCCCGACCGGCGTTCACCATCTTCGTGGACGTAGAGATCGGCCCGAGGCCACGGCCCGCCTTGACGGTGCCGAGTGCTTCGTCGTGGGTTCCGCGGGCCTCGAGGTCGGCGACGGTGCGCTGCAGCAGCGCCGCGAGCTCGGCGGCCGCCGCGGCTGCTTCTCCGGCCCCGGCTTCGGCTTCGGGCTCGGCTCCGGCTTCGGCTTCGGCTCCGGCATTCACGTCAGGCTGATCCATCCCTCCAGTCTGCCGGGTCTGTCCCCATTACCCCACCGCCGCCACCTCCCGCCACCTCCCGCCGCCCGCTGCCTCCCCCGCCGCCTCCTCCCGCCCTCCCTCTGCCGCCCCCTCCCGCGCCCCGCCATCGAGTTGACGCCAGCGGTTGTCTTCCGGGCCCCATAACCGCCGCTGGCGTCACCTCGACTGCGCAAACCGGAGGGTGGGGAGAGCTCGGCACGCGCACACCCGACAGCGCGCATACTCTCCGGATGCCCAAACCGCCGTCACCGCTCCCCCACCGCCTGGCGGGCGGGCCGTTCACGACGGCGCAGGCTCTCGAGAGCGGGGTGACCGCGTCCCGGCTGCGCAGCTCTGACCTCCGCCACCCGTTCCGTGGAGTGAACGCCCCACGCGCGCCGGCGTCGATCGTGGAACTCGCTCGCGCGTACGCCGCACGGATGCCGCGGCACGAACTGTTCTCGCACACCACGGCGGCGGGCATCCACCGACTGAGAATGCCGGATGGGTTCGCGGAACACACACTCCACGTCGCCGCGTGCGAGCCGCACCGGGCACCGCGGTCGCGTGGTATCACCGGACACCAGTGCGCCGTCACCCCGGTGACCGTGGACGGACTCCGGCTCGCACCGCCGATCGACACGTGGGTGCAGTGTGCGGGCATGCTCGGCCTCGACGACCTCATCGTGATGGGCGACGGCCTGATCCAGCGCCACAGCCCGGTCGCAACACTCGGCCAGCTCGAGTCACATGTCGGCCTGTTGCGCGGCGTGCGAGGGCTCAGGATGCTCCGGCTGGCGCTGCCGGAGTTGCGGCCGCGCACGGATTCGCCGCGCGAGACCGCGCTGAGGCTGCTGATCGTGCGTGCGGGATTTCCCGAACCCGAGGTCAACGGCCGCATCCACAATGAGTATGGCGCTCTCATCGCGCACGGCGACCTCGTGTTTCGCGAGCAGAAGGTCGTGCTCGAATACGACGGCGGGGTTCACCGGGAGAAGCGCCAGTACTTCCGCGACATCTATCGCCTCGACGACATCATGGAGGAACGCTGGCGGGTCATCCGCGTCGATAACGACCTGCTGAACCGGCCGATCACCCTCTTCTCGAAGCTGCGCCGAGCGCTCCGCCCTGACCCCTGACCGCCGGCCCCTGACCGCCGGCCCCTGACCGCGAATACTTCGCCGAGATGACCCCAACGGTCGCTATCCCGTCGCCATGACCGCCGTTTGCGTCACCTCGGCGGGGATTGCGGGGGCAAGACGGGAGCAGGAGGACGAAAGTGACGGCGGCGGCGGGGATTGCGGGGGCACGGGGACGGGAGCAGAGGAACGGGACGGGGCTGAAAACCAGAGCTAAACGTCGAAGTCGACGCCGGTCCACTCCTCGGCGAGAGCCCAGATGTGGCCGCCGAACTCGCGCGATCCACTCGTCGCGGTGGGATGCTTCAGCACGGGTCGCCCGCGCGTCAGGTAGTGCGGCCCCACGAATTCGCCGCCGGTGAACGATGGATCCAGCGCGGCTCGAACCGTGGGAGCGGCTCCGCGATTCTTGCCCTGGGTTCCGAAGGCGATGGCCGCGGCCCCCGCGCGCATCAGCGGTGTGCGATCCGCGATGCCGGGTCGCAGCGGCGTGAGTCCGTCGATGGCATAGCCGGGATGCGCGAGCACAGCCGTGACATCCGGAACCTTCCCGAACGTGGTGGAGACCCGCACCCGTCGGTCGAGCTCGAGGATGAACCCCTGCATCGCGTGCTTCGAGAGCGAGTATGCGCGGAAGGAGTTGTAGCCGCGCCTGCTCAGCATGTCGCCGGGGTTCGGCAGCACGAGCAGGGTGCTGATGCTGCCGAGGCCGACGACCCTGCTGCCTTCGGTGCGGGTGAGGGCCGGCCAGGCGAGCGCGGTGAGGGCGAAGTGTCCGATGAAGTTGGTGGCCATCGTCAGCTCGAGACCGTCGACGGATTCCTGGCGTTCGCCAGAGCCCGTGGTAGTCCCGGCGTTCAGGATGAGCCCGTCGAGGCGACCATAGTCGGCGAGCCTGGCTCCGGCCTCGCGCACCGAGTCGAGTGATGCGAGATCGACCGTGAGCGTGTCGATGGATGCCCCGGCCACGTTCCCGCGGATCGACGAGGCCGCCAACCCGGCCCGCGCGGGGTTGCGCGACGCGAGCACCACGTGGGCTCCGGTCGACGCGAGTTGCTCAGCGGTGAAGTAACCCAGCCCCGCATTGCCGCCCGTGACGACGAAGGTGCGGCCATCCTGCCGGGGTAGGTGTGAAGGGATCCAGCTCATACTCCGAGCGTACGCGGCGCGGCTGGACGAATGACGACAGCAACAGCTATTTCTGCGTGTCGATGGCTCCGGTGGACGCGATCTGCTCGTGGTGGTGGATAACCTCCGCCACGATGAAGTTGAGGAACTTCTCCGCGAAGGCCGGATCGAGCCTGGCGTCTTCGGCGAGCGCCCTGAGCCTGGCGATCTGGACTTTCTCGCGATCGGGGTCTGAGGCGGGCAGCCCCGTGCTGGCCTTGAGCCTGCCGACGGTCTGGGTGAACTTGAACCGCTCGGCGAGCAGGTGGATCAGCGCCGCGTCGATATTGTCGATGCTGCGTCGGAGGCTCGTGAGTTCGGCCGACGCCTCTTCCGGTTCGTCATTCATGCTCATGGGGACACGCTAGCGGCTGGGGGCATGTCACGTGAATCCTCGTCAGCTGGTGCCGGCAGCGAACTGTGCCACGCGGGCCACAAGCCCGGCCCTGACCTCGGGCCAGTCATCCACGATGATCGAATACACCGCGGCGTCTCGCCAGGTGCCGTCGGCCCTGAGCTGGTCCCGCCTGGTGACCCCTTCGAACCGCGCACCGAGTTTGGCGATCGCCGCTCGCGACCTCGCGTTCACCGCATCGGCCTGCAGCTTGATCCTGCCGAACCCGTGATCGAACGCCTCGTCGAGCATGAGCAGTTTCGATTCAGGATTCACGGCGGAGCCCCAGACCGACGGCGAGTACGCCGTCCATCCGATGTGCGCACTCTCCTTGACGAGCTCGAAATCGCCAAGGGTGGACGTGCCGACCATGGTCGGTTCCGACGTGGTGCCGTCCTGCAGCCAGACGCCGTAGACGTTCGCGATATCGCGGCGGTAGTAGTTGTGCGCGAACTCGATGAATCCAGCCTCGGTCGATGGCATCCCCGCCGCGCCCCCGCCATATCCGCCTTCGAAGACGTCAGGCCTGCCGATCGCGCCGTAGAGGGCGGGCAGATGCTCATCCTCGAGAGGCATGAGCCTGACGACGCTTCCGTCGAGAACTCGGGGAGCAGGTCTGATTGCTGGCATGTGTCCATTATGGCTGCGCCCATTGAGGCTGTGCCCATCAAGGCTGTGCCCTTAAGGCTGTGCCCTTAAGGCTGTGCACTGCCCGCCGACCGGAAGAGTACGTCTGTCCCCCCAAGTGGAGCATAGATGCACCACAACAGGGGATACCCGTGAGGGTGATAGCGCGGGTTAATGGAATCTCCCCCACCATATGCGCCGACACCAGAGGTACCGAGGAGACCGGATGCCACGCCCGCTCCATCTCGGCATACCCAGCGTCGGAACTATCGCCGCGACGGGGTTCTCCCCGCCTGAGCAGTCGACCAGGGTGACGATCCTGCACAGCGTGCCGCTCGTTCCCGTGCGCGACATCGTTGCCGCCGCGCTGGCCGAGGATCGTGACGATCGCGACATCCTGTGGGTCGATCTCGCGCAGGGAACGGGCCCCTGGGAGAGCCTCAGGTCAACGGTCGCCACGGCGTTCGGCGCAGCTGTGTCCGGCGATCCGTTCGACGCCATCGCCGCATTCACGCCCACACTGACACGACCCTTGCTTCTGGCCGTCGACCTTCACCCCGGGGTCAATACGACAGTGGATTCCGGCCTGCTCGACCTGCTCGCCACCTCGCCGCTTTTGTCGATCGTGGCCGTCTGCACCGGCCGCCGCGCGCTCATGGCACGGGCTCGGCTGGAGTTCGGCGCCGTCACCGTGCCGCCGTCGGCGCTGGTCGTCGACGCTCCGGGCATCCGCGCTGCCGCCGCCGAAGTCGGTCTTTCCCTGAGCCACGCCGCAGCGGCCGGGCTTGCGCAGTCCGCGCTCGCCCAGGCCGACGTGCTCCCCGCGGCGTTGGCCATGATGGAGCCGGATGCCGAAGCCGACGCCGATCCGGATACCAACGCGATCCGCCTTCGTGCCGAGATCTCGTATGTGCTCGAGTTGAGGGCGACCGCAATGTCTGACGAGCAACTGGAGTCTGCGGCATCCATCGCCGTTCCCGCCACCGTCAGCACCCGGATGCTGGCCGACATCACCGGGCTGGATGTGGGTGACCGTGAACTGCAGCGGCTCACTCAGTCGCGGGTGCTGCTGCGCGATGGCCAGCTGCACCTCGAACCCACCCTGCGTCGCGCTGTGCTGGATGAGGCGCGGTCGCGCATCCCTCGCACGCTAGCCCGGCTTCATGGAGCGGCAGCCCGGCATCACCTCGCGACCGGCAGGGCATTCGACGCGCTCTCCCACTTCGCGCAGGCCGAAGACTGGACCGCGCTCGTCGGGACGATCGACCGCTCGCTCGTGGACCTGATGGCGGAAGACCAGCAGGCCCTGCACCGCATCATCCTCGAGCTGCCTCGCGCCGTCCGCGACGAGCATCCACGACTGAGCCTGTATGTCGAAAGCGAGTGGAAGCGCAGCGAGCCGGATGCGCCGCCCTACCTTGCCATCTCGAGGAGGATGCCGGCGACGCTGTCGCGCCTTCCCGATGTCATGGCCCCCTGGGACCGCCTCGTCGCTCTGCTCACGAGGGCGCTCCTGCTGCGACTGAAGAGCGATTATTCCGGTGCGCTCGAGACCGCCGACGAGCTCGACGAGCTGCTCGAGACTGACGAAATGATCGACCGGCCGCCGCTCATGGTCGCGGAGGCGCACTTCCAGGCAGGCATGTGCCGGCTGCTCGGCCTCGACCTGGCCGGCGCACGGGAGAGCTTCCACCGCAGCGCCGATGTGGCACGCGGGCTCGATACGGCGGCGTACCAGTCGTCATCGAGGGCGACGGCGGCGCTCGCCCTGACCCGGGCCCTCGAGGGCGAGATCGAGCAGGCGTCAGCCCTGCTGCTGGCGCTGGACGCGATGGTCGACACGTCGACGCTCGTGGCCCATGCGCTCGTCGACATTAGCAGAATGGATCCGGCGGGTGCCCGCCACTGGATCGCGCAGCTCGGCGAGCTGCGCGACGGCGACGAGTTCTGGGCTTTCGCGGTGCACGCCGAGAACCGTTATGGCCTCTACTGGGGTGACCCCGTTGAGACCGATTCCGACCTCGATCGTGCCTGGGCCGAGCACGGAGACCAGCTCGTGTCGGGCTCGACCGCCCAGGTGCTGCTCACGAGCGATGCCGCAGATCTCGCCCTGCTCCTCGGCCAGCTCCCGAGGGCCGAATCGGCGCTCGAACAGGCGACGGTGCGCAACACGTGGATCTCGGTGTGCCGCGCGAGGCTCGCACTGCTGTCAGGCAACCCGAAACACGCGCTGCTGTTCATCCTCGAAGGTCAGGGTCGCGGCCGCACGGAGCGCCACGGCCAGCTCGACCTTGCCGTGTTGCGCGCGGCATCCGAGCACGCTCTCGATCGCGAGGAGGATGCGACGGCGTCGCTGCTGCGGGCCATCAACCAGTCGAACAAGTCGGGTGTGATCGTGCCGTTCCACCTGCTCCCGCTGGAGACGCTGAGTTCGCTGGCGTCCCTGCATCCGGACGCAGAGGCATTCGTCGCCAGGCACGCGCTGCGCGGAACCAGCTATCTCGCCCCCTACCAGACGCTTGCCGGTGCCCTCAGCGAGCGTGAACTCGTGGTGCTCCGCGCGCTCGACCCCGGCGCAACGATCGAACAGGTCGCCCGCAAGCTGTTCGTCGCCAACAACACCGTGAAAGCCCAGTTGCGCAGCATCTACCGAAAGCTCAATGTGTCGACCCGGACCGAGGCTCTGCTCGTGGCAGCCGAACTCGGCCTGCTCGACGAGGATCCCCGCAGCGCGTGACCCGTGTGCTGCAGCTGGCCTAGTTGCGCTCGATCGACCTCGGCAGGATTACCGTGTCTTCGAGGATCTCCTCGAGGGACGAGTCCAGTTCGCGCTGGCGCGCCTCGAGCTGTTCCCGGATGCGGCGCTCGACCAACTGCTGCTCGTAGGCGAGCCGTTCGTCGGCCGCCCGCTCCAGTTCGCGGGATTTGAGGGCGTAACTCTCCCGCGCGATGCGCTCTCGCGACACCACCGCCGAGTTCACATCCGTCTCGGGATTGTCGCCGACGGTGACCTTCACCGGGCCGGACTGCCGGCTGGCCCTGGATCGGGCCGCCTGGCGGGGCGAGCCGCCGGGCGCATCCTCGATGATCGTGTCGATCGTTCTCTCTGCAGGAGGTGTCGCCGCGGGAAGCGTGTCGACTGCGCGGGACACGGGCGTGGTGCTGATCACCGGACTGCCCGCTGGCCTCGAGGAGCGACGCGGGGATCCGGAACTCGCGAAGACGGGCAGCTCCGTCACCATCGTCATGCCGGGGTGAACCCTCGAGCGCGACACCGGGGGCAGGGTGTCTTCCGCCGGGGCGAATCGCGACGACGGCGTCAGCTCGGTCTTCCGCGAGACCGGCGCGGCAACGGGGCTCACCTCGAGGGTCGGCAGCGTCTCGACGACTCGTCGGGCTGTCAGCTTCTGCACGGCGAGCGCGATCCAGCTCCGGGGGGAGCTGTACGACGGCTGGCGCATGGGCGTGGGTGACTCCGGTCACGTGTTCTGGACGGTCGGCGGCGCGGCGGGTGACTGGCGCTCCGCGAACGTCATCGCGGTGAAGGCAATCACCCTCCGGCTCGGGGTGGACCGGAGGGTGATTGTTGTCTTCGGGGGTGCCGACCGTCAGCGTTCGAGGGGGGTAAACGCTGCCGTCGGGTTGTCGGCAATCCCATAGTACTGTCCCCCAAAAGGCGGACATGGACCCCCGCGGCCGAAACGCAGGGGTCATCGAGGGGTTAAGTCGGGGGTTAACCGTTCAGGAGGTCGTGCCGGGTGATGATCGCCTCGCGGTCCGGTCCGACGCCGATGGCAGAGATGCGGGATCCGCTCATCGCCTCGATCGCGAGCACGTAATCCTGTGCGTTCTTCGGCAGCTCCTCGAACGTGCGGGCGCCGGTGATGTCGTCGTCCCAGCCGGGGAACTCTTCGTAGATCGGCACGGCGTGGTGGAAATCCGATTGCGAGACCGGAACCTCGTCGACCCTGACGCCGTCGACGCTGTAGGCGACACAGACGGGGATCGTCTTCAGTCCGGTGAGAACGTCGAGTTTGGTGATGACGAAGTCGGTGACACCGTTGATGCGGGCCGAGTAGCGGGCGATGGGCGCGTCGTACCAGCCTGTGCGGCGCGGGCGACCCGTCGTGGTGCCGAACTCGAAGCCACGGGCCCGCAGCCACTCCCCCGACTCGTCGTGGAGTTCCGTCGGGAAGGGGCCGGCGCCGACACGGGTCGTGTACGCCTTGACGATTCCGATGACACGCTCGAGGCGGTTCGGGGCCACTCCCGACCCCGTCGCTGCGCCTCCACTGGTGGAGTTGGAGGAGGTGACGAACGGGTAGGTGCCGTGGTCGACATCCAGCATCGTCGCCTGTCCGCCTTCGAAGACGACGGTCTTGCCGGCGTCGAGCGCCTGGTTCAGCAGCAGTCCGGTGTCTGCCACCATCGGGCGCAGTCGGTCGACATAGCTCAGCAGGTCTTCGACGACCTCGTCGACGGCGATGGCTCTGCGATTGTAGATCTTGACGAGCAGGTGGTTTTTGGCGTGCAGGGCGCCCTCCACCTTCTGGCGCAGGATGTTCTCGTCGAACAGGTCCTGGATCCGGATGCCGACCCGGTTGATCTTGTCGGCGTAGGCCGGGCCGATGCCGCGACCGGTGGTTCCGATCTGGCGCTTGCCGAGGAACCGCTCGGTCACCTTGTCGAGGGTGCGGTGGTACTGGGTGATGACGTGCGCGTTGGCGCTCACCTTGAGCTTCGAGACGTCGACGCCGCGAGACGCGAGGGCGTTCAGTTCATCGAACAGCACTTCGATGTCGACGACGACGCCATTGCCGATGACGGGGACGACGCCGTCGGTCAGGATGCCGGACGGCAGCAGGTGCAGTGCGTACTTCTGGTTGCCGACGACGACGGTGTGGCCCGCATTATTGCCGCCATTGAACTTGACGACGTAGTCGGTGCGGTCTGCCAGGAGGTCGGTGGCTTTGCCTTTACCCTCGTCGCCCCACTGGGCGCCGATGATGACGATTGCTGGCACGGTGAGGCCTCTCGTAGAGAACGGGATTACGCCCCATTCTACCCGCCACGTCGAGGGTGAGGGTTTCCCGACAGTCTGCAAACTATCTTGCACACTGCTGTGCAAGATAGTAGCCTGACCATCATGACCACCACGAGATCTCCCCGCAGGGATGCCACGGAGAACCGTGACGCGCTGCTCGCCGCCGCGCGCATCGAGCTCAACCTCGACGCCGAAGCCTCGCTCGAGACCATCGCGGCCAGGGCCGGGCTCTCCCGTCGCTCCGTATACGGCCACTTCGCGACCCGCGACGAGCTGTTGCGCGAGCTCGTGACCATCGGAGCCACCCGGATCGCCGGAGCCATGGCGGGGGTCGATCATCCACGCCCGACAGTGAGGCTCGCCCTCATCGCCTCCCGGCTGTGGCGCGAAGTCGCCGATATCAAAGTCATGGCGGTCTTCGCCGTGCGCGGCCCACTCAAGGCCCACACCGCCGCGGCCCTGCAACCGCTGCGGGACAGGGTGGCCGCGGCGATCGCGGCCGGGGTCGCGACCGGCGAGCTGCGCTCAGACATACCGGCCGACCGCCTGACCAGGCTCGTCGAGAATGCCGCCCTCTCCGCCCTCGCCGAAGCATCGCGCGAACGCATGGACGACCGGGAAGCCCACCGGCTCGTGATGCTGCTCGTGCTCGGCACCGTCGGGCTCGGTGCCGCCGACTCCGCCGCGATCATTGACGGGCACCCCGAACTCGAATGGACGGCACGCTGATGCTGATCGCCCTCGAGAATGCGGCTATCGGCAGCGGTCTCGGCGCCGAAGTGCCAGCCCTCACGGTCTGGGCGGGCCCCGGCACACCGACAGTCGTTCGCGTCGAGACGGCCGAACGCCCGATGCTCGTCTCGATGATGCTGGGCGGTCGCATCGCGGTCGACGCGGGCAGCATCCGGATGGATGACCGGGCCGACCTCGACGCGCTGCGCCGGCGCACGGCTCTCGTCGACACCCCCGTCGTGGCGGAGCCGAGCCCGGGGGCGAGCCTGTCCGGGGTGGTCGCCGAAGAACTCACGTTCGCCGACCTCCCCGCCGGACGCCGTGTCGTTCGCGCCTTCCTCGAGCAGCACGAGTTACTCAGGTTCGCACGCATTCCCCTCCGGGCGCTGCCCGCCAACGACAGGGTGCGGCTGCTGTGCGAGCTGGCCCTGCTGCGGCCGGGCATCCTGGGCATCATCCTGACCTCGCCGGAGCGCCACGGTGGCGAGCCCGAGAGCTGGTACCCGTCGCTCGAGGAGATCGCGGCCCGTGGCATCAGCGTGGTGGTCGTCACCGACGCGGCGACGGCCGACCTGCTGCTGAACCTGGGCGCGCGCGACGCGACGTCCCTGCCCCCGGTGAACCCACACACAGAAGAAGCATCATGAAGATCATCACTCTCGTCCGATCAGAGTTCGCCAGGCTGACATCGAGCCGCATCGGCATCACCGCCCTCATAGCGCTCATGGCCGTGCCCGTCATCTACGGCGGGATGTACCTCTGGGGCAACGCCGACCCCTACGACCGGCTCGACCAGATCCCGGCGGCGGTCGTCGTAAGCGATGCCGGAGCAACCTCCGACGGTTCCCGCGTGAATTACGGGCAGGATGCCGCTGAGCAACTGGTCGACGACCAGCGCTTCGGCTGGGTGCTGGTCTCAGCGGATGATGCGGCCTCCGGAGTCACGGATGGCACCTACGACTTCAGCCTCACGTTCCCCGCGCACTTCTCGAGCGACCTCCAGTCCGCCGGCAGTGACGCTCCCGTGACGGCATCCCTCGAGCTGACCACCAACGACACCAACAGCTACCTGAGCACTACCCTCGCCAAGCAGGCGGCGGCGGCCGTGCAGGTCGCGCTGGTCGAGAAGGTGGGCGCTGAGGCATCCAGGACTCTTCTCGATGCCGTCGATTCGCTGCGCACCGGACTGGTGGATGCAAACACCGGCGCGACGACGCTGGCGGATGCCACGACGACAGCCGCGCAGGGTGCGACGACCCTCGCCTCGGGTGCGCAGTCGCTCGCCGCCGGGGCAGAATCGTTCAGCGAGGGCCTCGCCACCCTCGACGCGAGCGCTGGAGCGCTGCCGTCCGGCGCCGCCGCCCTGTCCAGCGGAGCATCCTCCGTCGCCACGGGTCTCGGTTCAGCCTCGACCGCGGGAGAGCAGCTCGCCGGTGTCGCGTCGCAGGCGGCTGCTCTTACTCCAGCGGTTCGCGCTGACGTTGTGACGGCACTTGACAACGCCGGCGTCTCCCCCGCCGAGCAGCAGCCGATCCTCGCAGAACTCGACGCTCTCGGTCGTGCGACAGGGGGCTCCAGCGCGATCGCGGCAGCTCTTGCTCCCAGCCTGAGCACGCTCGCCTCGGGCGCCACGCAGGTCTCGGACGGCGCGGCCGCGTTGAGCGCGCAGGCACCGGCCCTCGCGGGAGCCATCGGCAGCGCCGCGGAGGGCGCATCCACCCTCTCCGATGGAGCAGCAACCGCGGCCACCGGGGCCACGCAGCTCAGCGATGGCATGGCACAGCTGGCCGACGGCTCTGCGACGTTGCGCGATTCTCTCGCCGACGGCGTCTCGAAGGTTCCCGCGACCACCGTCTCGTCGAGGGATGCCACGGCCACCGCCATCGCCTCTCCCCTGACGGTCGACCAGGACGCCATCACCGAGGCGCAGAACTACGGCGCCGGGCTCGCGCCGTTCTTCATCAGCCTCGCGGCCTGGATCGGGATGTACGCACTCTTCCTGCTCGTGCGCCCGCTGTCGCGACGGGCGCTCACCGCGGTGCGTCGGCCCGTTCGCACGGCGATCGCGGGGTGGTTGACTCCCGCGACGCTCGGCGTGGTGCAGATGGTGGCCCTGTTCGCGGTGGTGACCCTCGTGCTCGGGCTGAAGCCGGAGAATCCCGCCGGGCTGCTCGCGTTCATGATCCTCATCTCCGTGACGTTTGCGGCGATCGTGCACGCGCTCAACGTCTGGCTCGGCAGTGTCGGGCAGTTCATCGCGCTGTTGCTCATGATCGTGCAATTGGTCGTCGCGGGCGGAACCTTCCCCTGGCAGACGCTGCCGACACCACTCGCGCTGTTGCATCAGGCGTTACCCATGAGTCACGCCGTGGAGGGTGTGCGCCAGCTCACCTATGGCGATACGTCGAACCTGGCCGGGGCGATCGTTCCGCTGGTGGCGTGGATGCTCGTCGCCCTCGCGATCAGCGTGCTCGGAGCCCTGAAACAGGGCAGGGTACGGACCCTGCGGGAACTGCGACCGTCACCGCTCGCGGGCTGACCGTCACCCCGCGGGGCGGCGGTGACTAGCCCTCGGTGTCGTCGCCGGTCTCGGTGGGTTCGGGCTCGGGTGCGACGGCCGGGTAGCGCTCGACCCGCAGCACGCAGCTGAGGTCGGCATCGCTGACGGCGATCTGGGTCGACCACGGGCTGGACTGGGTGGGCTCGACTCCGTCGACGTTCACCTGGGTGAGTGCCCTGGTGTCGCCATCGCCGGCCAGGAGTGAGACATACAGGCGGTAGTTCGCGGCAACCGCACTCGAGTTCGTGAGCGTGCCATCGACGGTCCAGGATCCGTCCGCGAGCTCGCAGGTCGTGACCTCGGAATCCGACAGGGCTCCCTCGAGGCCTTCGCCGGAGCCAGGGGTATCGATGATGTCGGTGATGCCGGGGGTCGGGTCGGCACTCGCGGTAGGCGTGGGCGTGGGAGTCGGCGAAGCGTTGTCCGTGCATCCGGTCAGGGCGATGGCGATGGCGATGGCCGCCGAGGTGGCGATGAGACTGGCGCGCGTCATGGGGTGACCTTTCGGATGGAGCTTCTGCGGCGGGAGCCGACCGTCAACAGTAGTCCGGCGATGATGAGAAGCGCAGCGTAGCCACTGGGAATGAGCGGAGCCGCCCCCGTATTGGGCAGCCCGGGAATACCCGGAACGCTCGGGACGGCGGGCGTGGGAAGCCTGATGGATGCCGCGGCAACCGCATCGACAGTCACACCGGTCGTGAGCGACTGCCCTGTGACGGTCGCCGTGGAGGACACGATGGTGCCCACCATCCCGGGAGTGACCGTGACCGTGCCGATGGCGACGACCGACTGCCCCGGCAGGAGCACGCCCGGCTCGCCAGGCCAGGTGTACTCGAGATCGCTCAGGCCCGGGTACAGGTCGGAGATGGTGACGCCACGCAGGGTGACGGTGCCGGTGTTGGTCGCGATGTGCCGGAAAATCAGGGTGTCACCCACGACGCCGGTCTGGCCGGGAGCCAGAGTGATGTCCATGTCGAGGTCGATGGTTTGCGTGCTCGGAACCGGTACGTCGTGCGTCGCCTCTGCGGTGACGGGCTGGTCTGCCGGACCCGATCCATTCACCGTCGCCGTGTTGGCTATCGTGCCGGCGTCGACGTCGTCCTGGGTCACCACGTAGCGCGCTGTGGCGACGGCCGTCTCACCGGGAGCGAGTGTTCCGGCGATACCGGGCCAGGTGACCGCGAGCGCCGTGAGTCCCGGCTTGGGGTCGTCGATCGTCACGCCCGAGAGGGTCACGTTGCCGGTGTTGGTGACGACGATGCGATACAGGATGCCGGCGCCCTGCTGCAGCACGGTCTCGACGGTGTGGCTCTTGACGATGCTGAGGCCGGGCGACGCGACCACGGGAGTCGCGCCGTCGAACAATGACGTGACAGTGGTGGTCTCGCTGGATCCGCTCGCGACGGCCGTGGAGGCGATGCCCCCGGCATCCACGTCACCCTGCGTCAGCGGATAGGTCACGGTGGCCGTGGCCGACTGGCCGGGCAGCAGCACGCCGGGAAGTGCGGGGTTCGGCCACACGTAGCTCAGCGAGCCGAGGCCGGGCTGCGGATCGGCGATCGAGACGGCGTCGAGCGTCACGTTGCCGATGTTGGTCACCGTGTAGGAGAACTCGACGATGTCGCCCGCGACGCCGGTGGATCCGACAGCGAGCGGCTGGGTCTTCGTGAGGCTGATGATCGGGTCGGCATCGTTCGTCGGGACGATGGTGGCGTTGGACGCCGCGGCCACGACTCCTCCGCGAGCGCTGTTGCCCGAGACCGAGGCCGTGTTCTGCACGGCTCCGGCGTCGACATCGGCCTGGGTGATCGTGTAGCTGGCCGTCGCGTCGACCTGTTCACCCGGAGCGAGGGTTCCCGTGACTCCAGGCCACGCGCCATACGTGATGGGTGCGGTTCCGAGCTTCGGATCGGAGACAGCCACATCCGTGACCCTGATCGGACCGGAGTTCGTGACGGTGAAGGTGTAGGTCACGGTCGCGCCGACTGCTCCACCCTCAGGCGTTCCGGCTTTGGCGATGGAGAGTTCGGCCGTGGCCGCCTGCAGCGGGACGATCGTCTGGGTCGAGTCATCAGTCACGACCACATCGCTCGGGCTGTCCCCGCGCCCGGTGGCGACGTTCAGGATCTGTCCGGCGTCGACATCGGCCTGCGTGACGAGGCGGCTCGCCGTCACCGTGACGCTCGCGCCCGGCAGAAGGGTGCCTGCCGTCGCCGGCCATGTGTACACGAATCCAGAGAGGTCGGTGAGGGTATTCGAGAGGGCGACGCCGTCGAGAGTCTGGTTGCCGGTGTTCTGGATGACGAAGCTGTAGTCGACCCTGTCCCCGAGCACGCCGGGAGCTCCGGGGGCGAGAGTCGCCGTGTGTGTGGTGGTGATGCCGGGCGCCGCGACTGCTGTGGCCGTCGTCACGGTATTCGACGGTCCGTTCACGACGACGCCGAGGGGCGAGCTTCCGACCGAGTTCGCCTGGTTGTTCACAGATCCGCGGTCGACGGCAGCCTGGGTGACGGTGTACGTCGCCGTGCCGATGGCGACATCCCCCGGCGCCAGGAGCCCCGTAGTCGACGGGAAGGTGATGACCGGGCGCGAGACGCCGGCGAGCGATTCGCGCAGGGCGACGAGGTTGAGCGTCACATTGCCGGTGTTGGTGATCTCGAAGGTGTACCGGATGACCGATCCGACGGCGCCCGATCCGCTGCTGTACGCCCCGGACTTCAGGGTGGTGATGGATGGGGCCTGCGCCTCGGTCGCGGTGGTGACGGTGTTCGAGGTGACGGTCTGCGCCGTACCGGTCGGCGGTGTGCCGGTGACGGTCGCCCGGTTGTCGACCGATCCGTTGTCGACGTCTTCCTGGGTGAGCTGGTAGGTCGCGGTTGCCGTCGCCGTCTCTCCCGGGCGCAGCACACCGTCGGCGCCGGGCCAGGTGTAGTCGAGCGTCGAGACCCCCACCAGGGCGTCGTCGATGGTCACGCCGGTCATGGTCACGGTGCCCGTGTTGACGATCTCGAAGCCGTACTCGACGGTGTCGCCCACCCCGTTCTGACCGGCGGCGGCGAGCGCCTGGGTCTTGGCGAGCGTGAGGGCGGGATTCGCCGTGATGGGCACAGTCGCGGGCGCGCTGGCCGTCGCGGGCGCTCCACCCGCAGGTACCTGTCCCACGCCCGTCACGAGGCTCGACACCGACCCGGAGTCGACGTCGTCCTGGGTGAGAGTGTAGGTCGCTGTCGCCGTGACCGACTCGCCGGGCTGCAGGATGCCGGGGGTGCCCAGCCATACGTAGGAGGGCGCCCCGACTCCGGCCACGGCATCCGTCAGCTGAACGCCGCTGAGACTGACGTTTCCACCGTTCGTGAAGACATAGGTCCACGTGACCACGTCGCCGGCCCTGCCGGTGGCTCCGGGCGCGAGTTCTCCACGGTTGGTGATCGTGACGAGAGGATTCGCGATGACCGTCTGGACCACGTTCGCGTTGGAATCGAAGGTCAGCGGGTCTGCGCCGTTGGGCGGCGTGCCGGTGGCCGTCGCGGAGTTCGTCACGGATCCTGTGTCGATGTCGGCCTGGAGCAGCAGGTAGTCGGCCGTCGCGACGACCTGCTGGCCGGGAGCGAGCACGCCGGGGTTCGCCGGGTCGGGCCAGGCTCCGTAGCTCACGCTCGAGAGTCGCGGAAGCGCGTCGGCAACTGTGACGTCGGTCATGGTGACGTTTCCGGTATTGCGCACGATGAAGGTGTAGTTCACCGTGTCGCCGAGGGCACCATCGTCAGCGACCGCGCCGGACTTGCTGATGGTGAGTTCGGGCACGGCGGCCACGGTCGTGATGATGACGGTGTTGGTCGTGGCGGTGACGGGGAGGTCGTCCGGACCGCGCGCTGCGACCCTCGCCGTATTATCGCGGAAACCACGGTCGACATCGGCCTGCGTCAGGGCGTATGAGGCTGTACCTGTGACAGACGCGCCGGGAGGCAGTACGCCGGGCTGGGCCGGGTCCGGCCAGCCGATCACCGGGTCGGAGATGCCCGGCAACGGGTCGATGAGGCGACCCTGCGTCACTGTCACGTTGCCCGTGTTCGTCACAGTGACGGCGTAGTCGATGATGTCACCGACCTCACCGATCGCACCGGGCCGCAATACACCGGTCTTCACCGCCGCGAGCGATGCCGACCTCGGCACCACTACGGTTGCCGTCGCCTGGTGCTCGGGCTGGACGGGCACGGCTCCCGCAGGGGAGTCGGCCGTGCCGATGGCGGTGTTGACCACGGAACCCGCGTCGATGTCGGACTGCGTGAGGGCGTACGTCGCGGTCGCCGTCACGACCTCACCCGGCTGGAGCTGCCCGGCCACTGCGGTCGGCCAGGAGTAGGTGAGCGCCGTGATGCCCGGCAGGCTGTCGGCGAGGCTCACGTTCGTCAGGGTCTGGTTGCCGCCGTTGGTCACGCTGAGCGAGAAGGTGACCAGATCGCCGACCGTGCCCGTGCTGCCCGCGGCGAGGGTGCCGGTCTTCGTGACGGCGAATGCCGGAGCCGCAGCCGCGGTGGCGACCGTCACCGGGTTCGAGTCACTGGTGACCGCGCCGCCCCTCGGCGCGGATCCCGCGGACTGGGCGGCGTTGACGACGGAACCGGCGTTGCCGTCGCTTTGCGTGAGTGCATAGGTGGCGGTGGCGGTCGCGACCTGGCCCGGCGCGAGCACGCCGACCGCTCCTGGCCACCTCACCACGGGCACCGACAGCCCCGGCAGCGGGTCGCTGAGGGAGATCCCCGAGATGGTGACGTTGCCGTCGTTGGTGATCGTGAAGGTGTACTCGACGATGTCGCCGACCGCGCCAGTGGCGCCGGTCGCGAGCGCGCCGGCTTTCACCGTGGCCAGCGAGGGCTCTGCCGTCGCAACGGTGGTGACGGCGGCGGGCGAACTGACCGAAATCGTGTCTCCCACTGGCGGCTTACCGGTGGCGGTCGCAATGTTGGTGACGGTCCCGTCATCCACGTTCTGCTGGGTGACCGTGTAGGTCGCCGTCGCCGTCGCGGTCTCGCCCGGCTGCAGGATGCCCGGCTCGGCGACCCGCGGCCAGACGATCACGGGCTGGCTGGCCCCGAGCAGCGCGTCGATGAGGTCGACGAGCGTCAGGGTCACGTTGCCGCTGTTGGTGATCGTGAATGAGTAGTCGATGGAGCTGCCGGCCTCGCCGCTGCCCGTCGAGACGCCCGACTTCGTGACGACCATGTCGGGCACCGCGGCGACGATGACGCCCGCGGTCGCGCTGCCGGTAACAACGGCACCCCGCGGCGGGAGGCCCGAGCCGTCGACCGCGCTCGACACGCCTCCGGCGTTGACCTCATCCTGGGTCAGCGCGTGGGTGGAGATCGCCGTGACGGACTGGCCCGGCGCAAGCGTGAACGGCGTGCCCGGCCAGGAGTAGACCGGAGCCGACGTGCCGGCCAGCCGGTCGAGCAGCTCGACGCTCGTCAGTGTCACGTTTCCGGTATTGATGAGCGTGTATTCGAAGGTGACGATCTCGCCGGCAACGCCCTCGGCGCCAGCCGGAAGCGTGGCCGTCTTGGTGACGAGGATGCTCGGAGCACTCTGGTCCGTCGGCTGGGTGTTGACGGCATCCGGTCCGATGTAATCCTGGAGGCGCGGGGTCGTGCCCGAAGCATTCGCGACGTTGGTCACGGCACCGGCATCGATGTCGGCCTGGTCGATCGTGTAACTCGCGGTGGCCGTCGCGACCTGACCGGGCGCGATGACTCCTGCTGCCGTCGGCCAGGAGTAGGTGAGGGCTCCGAGGCGCGGCAGCTGGTCGTTGATCGCGACGCCGGTCATCGTGACGTTTCCGGTGTTCTCGACACTGAACGTGTAGTCGATCGTGGTCGCGTTGGTGCGTGACGATGTCTTGGTGACGGTCAGGCCGGGCACCGGGCTCACCGTGTCGATGATGACGGTGTTGGTAGTCGCCGTGACCTGTGTTCCGTCGGCGCCCAGGGCTGCGACATCTGCCGTGTTATCACGGAAACCGCGGTCGATGTCCGCCTGGGTCAGCGCGTAGGCGGCGGTGCCCGTCACGGAGGCGCCGGGAGGAAGCACACCGGGCAGGGCGGGGTCCGGCCAGCCGATGACGGGATCGGAGATGCCGGGAAGCGGGTCGGTGAGCCTTCCCTGCGTGACTGTCACGTTGCCGGTGTTCGTCACGGTTACCGCGTAGTCGATGATGTCGCCGAGCTGGCCGATGCCGCCCGCCCGCAGCACGCCGGTCTTCACAGCCGACAGCGAGGCCGAACGCGGCACGGGCACGGTGGCTGTCGCATCCTTGCTGGTCTCCGTGCCATTGGCGGGAGTGACGAACCCTGTCGTCGTGTTCGCGACGAATCCGGCGTCGATATCGACCTGGGTGAGGGGATAGGCAGCGGTTGCCGTCACGGTCTCGCCCGGAAGCAGCACACCCGCGGCACCGGGCCACGTGTATGCGAGTGCGGAGAGGCCGACGAGCGTGTCGGTGAAGCGCACATTTGCGAGCGTCACGTTGCCGTCGTTCGTGATCGTCAGCGTGAACTCCGCGAGATCGCCGGGTGTTCCCGTTGCTCCGGCTTCGAGCACCCCGGACTTGGAAACGCTGAACGACCCGTCACGGGTCTCGGTCGGCGTGCTCGTCGACGCAGCGCCGGCATCGACCGGTGCTCCGAGGGTCGTCGCGCCGGAGGCGGTCGCCGTGTTCTCGACGGAGCCGGCATCCACATCCGACTGAATGATCGTGTAGGTGGCGCTGGCCGTGACCTGCTGCCCAGGCGCGAGCTCTCCGACAGCACCCGGCCACACGTATCGAAGGGCAGACAGGCCCGGGAGCGCATCGGCGATGCTGACGCCGGTGACGGTGACGTTGCCCGGATTCGAGACGACGATCGTGTAGTCGATGGAGTCGCCCACGGCACCGGTGCCGTCGAGCGAATCGGTCTTGCTGATCGTCAGGGCCGGAGCGCTCGCGACCGCGGTGCTCGTCACACTCGAATCGTTCGACCTCACGGGTTCGTTGGCGGGCGTAACGCCGGAGACCGAAGCGGTGTTCGTCACTCCACCGCGGTCGATGTCGGCCTGCGTCACGGTGTAGAAGCCGACCGCCGTGCCGGTCTGGCCGGGTTCGAGCACGCGAACAGCACCGGGCCAGGTGAAGACGACGCCCCTGAGCCCCGGCAGGTTGTCCTGACCGACGATGCGGGAGATCGTCACGTTGCCCGTGTTGACGAACGAGAAGCCGTAGGTGATCTCATCACCCACCGAGATGCGCTGACCCGGTGCAAGGTTGTCGGTCTTGGTCATGACCAGCGATGCGGTGGGAGCGATCGACACTGTGGCGGGGGCCGAGGCGGTCACGGTTCCACCCTGGGGCGTGGTGCCGGTTCCGGTGATGATGCTCGACACGGCGCCAGCGTTCACGTCGGCCTGGGTCAGCAGGTAGGTGCCGGTCGCGGTGACGGTCTCGCCCGGCTGCAGGATGCCCGTCGCCGAGCCCCACTGGTAGTTGCCGATCGTCACTCCCGGGAGCGACTCTGCGAGGGTCACGCCCGTGAGGGTGACGTTGCCGGTATTCGTGAAGGAGTAGCTCCAGGTCACGGTGTCACCGGCGCGGCCGGTCGATCCGACCGCGAGCACTCCGCTGTCGGTCGCACTGGCCGTGGTGACGGCCGCGACCGTGCTGACGACGCTTTCGGGCGAGTCGTCGGTGACCGTTGTGGGTCCTCGGATCGGGGTGCCCGAGGTCGTCGCCGTGTTGAGCACGGCACCGCGGTTCACGTCATCCTGCGTCACGACGTACGTCGCCTGCGCCTGCACCGATCCGCCCGGTACGAGTGAGACGGGTGCGGCGGGGTCGGTCACGTTGATGAACGTGATGCTGGCCTGCGGGATCAACGGGTCACTGACCGTCACGTTGGTGACTGTGACATTGCCGGAGTTGGTGACGGTGAAGGTGTAGATGATCGACTCGCCGACGGCGCGGAGCTCCGGAGTTCCGGTCTTCACAATGGTCAGCGCGGGAACGGCCTGCACAGTGTTGAGGATGACCGTGTTGGAGGTCGCCGGAATGGTGATGCCCTGCGGGGTCTGCGCCGCGGCACGGGCCGTATTCGTCGTGATTCCGGCATCCACGTCGGCCTGGGTGATCCGGTACTTCGCGGTGCCGACGAGCGTCTGCCCCGGGTTGAGCCTGCGCTCGGTGTCGCCGATCGCCCACGGGTAGACGACATCGTAGACGCCGTCCTTCACGTCGATCAGGGTGCCCTGGGTGAGGGTGACGTTTCCGGTGTTCGTGGCGGAGAGGGTGTACAGGATGACGTCGCCGACGGCACCGGTCGCCCCGGGCGCCAGCAGGCCTTCCTTGAGGATGGAGAGCCCTGCACCCGGTGTGATCGGGACTGTGGCACTCGCCTGCGCCGCGTACTCGGGGCTGCCCGGGGTCGGGAGCGTGCCACGCGCTGGGGTTCCCGCGGTGGTCGCCGTGTTGGCTACCGAACCGGCATCCACATCGGCCTGTGTCAGCACGTAGCTGCTACGAGCGGTCGCCGTGGAGCCCGGCGACAGCACACCGTCGGCGCCCGGCCACGTCACGGTCACCGTACCGCCGAGAAGGGGGTCGGTGAGGGTGATGCCCGAGATCGTCACGTTGCCGGTGTTGCGGATGGTGAAGTCGTAGTTGACGGTATCGCCCGCGACGCTGGAGCTTCCCGCCGCGAGCGCACCCTGCTTGACCAGGCTCAGATTCGGGGCGGCCGTTGCAGCAGTCGCGGTGACGGTCGAGTCGGGGGCCGTGGCCGTGGTGCCGTTGGGGTCCACGGCTGTAGCGGCGGCCGTATTGACGACCGATCCGCTGTCTATATCTGTCTGGGTGACGGTGTAGCGGGCCGTGGCAGTCGCCACCTCGCCGGGGACGAGCACCCCGGTGGCGCCCGGGAACCGGATGACCGGCGAGCTGAGCCCGACGAGCGAATCCGTGAGGGCGACCGAGTCCAGGGTCACGTTTCCGGTGTTCGTGACGACGAAGCCGTAGTTGATCGTGTCCCCGATAACGAGGTTCTCGAGCTTATCCGCCGTCTTGACGACCGTCAGGGCCGGAGCCGCAGCGCGGGTCGTCAGCGTGACGGCGGCGGAGCCCTGCTGCACCGCGTCGCCCGGCGTGGTGCCGGTCACGGTGGCCGTGTTGACGAGTCCGCCGTTGTCGACGTCGGCCTGGGTGACGGTGTAGGTCGCTGTTCCCGTGGCCGAGGCCCCCGGGGCGAGAGTGCGGTTGACGAGCGTCGGGAACGTGGGAGTGCTGATACCCGGCAGGCGATCATTGACGGTGATGCCGTCAATGGTCACGTTGCCGGTGTTGGTGATGACGAACGTGAACGTCACCGACTCGCCTGCGACGAGGTCGCTGGTCTTACTCGCCGACTTCGTGATCGCCAGCGAGCCCTGCTCCGCAAGGGGCACCGTTGCAGGGTCGGTCGCAGAGATCGGGGCGGCAGCACCTGGCGGTGTTCCGGTACCGGTGGCGATGCTCAGCACCGATCCTGCATCGATGTCGGCCTGCGTGATGGCGTACGTCGACGTGGCGGTGACCGATGCCCCTGGCGCGAGGCTGCCCGGTGCTCCCGGCCACACGTATGCCAGCGGTCCGACGCCGAGGGCGTCAGTGATCGTCACCGTCGAGAGGGTCACGTTGCCGGTGTTGGTGAGGACATAGGTCCACGTGACGATGTCGCCAACCCGGGGGGAACCGCCAGGTCCCGTTGCCGCGAGCACACCATCGTCGGTGATCGAGACCGAGGGGCTGGCGGCGGCCGTGGGGGTGCTCACCGAGGACGGTGTACTCGTGACATCGAGGAATTCAGGTGACGGCCCGGTGCCCGCTGCCACGGCGGTGTTGTCGACGGTGCCCAAATCGACATCCGCCTGGGTGACGGGGTAGGTCGCTGTCACGACACGCTGCTCGCCCGGTGGCAGCGTGTCAGGCTCCACCGAAATGGTCGACGGGATCAGGAGCGGGTCGTTCACGACGACGTTCGTGATCGGCTGGTTCCCCGTGTTGGTGACGGTGAACGTGTACGTGATGACGCTGCCGACCGCACCGGTTCCCGTTGTGTATGCGGCCTGCTTCAGGAGCTCGAGCTGTGCCCGCGCAGCACCGGTAGCGATTCGAACCTCCGGAGAGGTGCCGGTCACCGTTGCCCCGCCGGGAGAGGTTCCCGTGGCGGTTGCGATGTTCAGCACCACCCCGTTGGTGAGGTCCTCTGAGGTGATCGTGTACTGGGCCGTTGCCGTCGCCGTCGCACCGGGAGCAAGCGAGGCGATGGTCGCCGGCGTCAGGGTCAATCCCGCAATGCTGTCGCCCAGCGCAAGGCCGAACACCGTGACATTGCCGCTGTTGCGCACTGTGACACTGAAGTTGATGACATTGCCGAGCTCTGCCTGGTCGGGGATCGCGAGCGCACCCTGCTTCGTCACCTCAAGCCTGGGCGCCGGTGGTACGACGACGGTGTCGGAAGCTACGGGCGAGGTGTACGACTGTGCGCCGGGCGCCGTACCGCTAGCCGTAGCGGTGTTCACGACGGAACCGAAATCCACGTCTGCCTGCGTGAGCAGGTACGTCGCCGTCGCCGTTGCCGTCTGCCCCGGTGCGAGGGTTCCCTGGGCGCCGGGGAAGACGTAGGTGATCGCCGAGAGCCCGCTGAGCTGGTCATTGAGTTGCACACCGCTGAGGGTGACGTTGCCGGTATTGCGCACGATGAAGGAGAACGTGAGCTGCTCGCCAGCGGCGTTCGTCTCACCGGCGGAGAGCGCACCGGTCTTCGTCACCATGAGAGCGGGAGCCGCTGTCGCCGTCGGCGTGGTGACCGTTGCGGCCGTGGTGACGGCCGGACCGGTGGGCGGTGTGCCGGTTCCCGTCGCCGTGTTCTGGGTGCTGCCGGCATCCACATCCTGCTGGGTGATGCGGTACGTCGCCGTAGCCGTGACGCTCTGGCCGGGCTGCAGAGTGTCGGTGGCCGCCGGCCAGGTTCCGTAGCGCAGCGTCGAGAGCCCGGGCTTCGGGTCGCTCGCGCTCACCGCGGTGAGGGTCACGTTCCCGTTGTTGGTGAGGGTGATCTCGTAGGTGATCAGGTCGCCGACGTTACGTGACCCCGGCTGTGCCACCTTGGCAGTCAGGATGCTCGGGCTCGCGGCATCCGTCAGCACCGTCACCGTGTTCGACGTGCCGTTCACGGCAGCACCCTGGGGCGGCAGGCCGCTGACCGTGGCGGTGTCGAGCACCCGACCGGCGTTCACATCGGACTGCACGACCGTGTACGTGGCCGTCGCGGTCACGGACAGCCCGGGAGCGAGCGTGCCGGTGGCGCCGGCCCAGGTGTACTGCAGTGCACTGAGTCCGGCGTGCGCGTCACTGACGACGACGTTCCTCAGGGTGACGTTGCCGTCGTTGACGGCAGTGTAGGTGTAGGTGATGACGCTGCCGACGGCACCGCTGCCCGTGGTGTACGAGCCCGCCTTCGTGACCGAGATGGCGGGCGTCGCTGTGATCGGCACGGTACCCGAACCGGTTCCCGTGACCTCAGCGCCTCGCGCCGGTGTGCCCTTGGCGGTCGCGGCGTTCGCGACGGAGCCGGCGTCGAGGTCGGACTGGGTGACGGCATAGGTGGCTGTGGCCGTAGCTGTCTGACCCGGCGCCAGAGTGGTCGTGCTGAGAGTGAGCGGGCCGCCGAGCAGTGGGTCGTTCAGGGTGATGCCACTGATGGTCAGGTTGCCGTCGTTGAGCACGCTGACGGTCCACGAGATGGTGGAGGCGTTTGCCGACAGAACGCCCGACTTCGTGACCGTGAGCCGGGGTGCCGCCGCGACAGCAGCGGTGACGACATTTGCTGAGTCGTCGGTGACGGCGGGGCCGGTAGGTGGCAGCCCCGATCCGGTCGCGATGTTCGCAACGGTGCCGCGATCGACATCCGCCTGGGTGAGGGTGTAGGTCGCGGTACCGGTGATGGTCGCGCCCGGCTGCAGGGTTCCCGTGACCCCGCCGGGCCAGGCACCGTAGCTCACCGGCGAGATGCCCGGCAAAGAGTCGGCGATCGTGACACCGGTCAGCGTGACGTTTCCGGCGTTACGGGTGCTCAGGGTGTAGGTGATGACACTGCCCACAGCACCGGTTCCCGTGGTGTACGCGCCGCTCTTGAGCGTGTCCAGGGAAGGCGCAGCAGCGACTGTAGCGATGCGTACCGTCGGTGACGTCGCCGTCGGGGTCGCGCCGTTCTGGGCGGTGCCGGTCGCGGTGGCGGTGTTGTTGACGGTGCCCGAGTTCACGTCCGCCTGCGTGACGGTATACGTGCCCGTCACGACAGCAGACTGGTTCGGGGCGAGGGACCCGACGGCAATCGGTGACGCAGCGCCGAGCTTCGGGTCGGTGACCGTCACTCCCGCGAGCGAGACGTTGCCCGTGTTGCGCGCGGTGAAGGTGTACGTGATGACGCTGCCGACAGCGCCGGAGCCGGTCGTGTACGCCCCGGTCTTACCCAGAGTCAGCGCGGGACCTGACGTGATCGGGATGGTGTTGGAGTCGGTGACGGCAGCGAGGGTTCCCCGTGCCGGTGTGCCGTTCGCGCTCGCCGTGTTGCTCAGCGAGCCCGAGTCTACGTCGGCCTGCGTGAGCGTGTGCTGCGCCGTCGCGACGATGGACTGGCCCGGGGCAAGGGATCCTGAGAAGCCGACGGGGTACGTGACGGCGGAGAGCCCGGGAAGGGGGTCGGTGATGGAGACGGCCGATACCGTGACATTTCCGGTGTTGCGCAGAGTGAACGTGAAGTTCGCGGTGTCACCAGCGCGACCGGTAGAACCATTGGCCAGCGCGCCCGACTTATCGAGCGACAGCTGCGGAGCTGCGGCAACGGTCGTCGCGGTGACGGTCGGGGACGACGTGCTCACCGGAATATTTCCGGGTGCTGTGCCCGCGGCGGTCGCCGTGTTCGTGGTCGACCCGGCATCCACGTCCGACTGCCTGACGGTGTACGTCGCTGTCGCCGTCGCGGATTGGCCCGGCGCGAGAACCCCGGTTGCTCCCGGCCAGACGTAGGAAAGAGCAGACAGGCCCGGCTTCGGGTCGGTCACGCTCAGGCCGCTGAGTGTCTGGTTACCCGTGTTGGTGAGGACGAACCTGTAGGCGACGACGTTTCCGAGCTGGAGTCCGGTGGACGGAGTCGCCGTCTTGGTGAGCGAGATGGACCGCGTCGCTGCTGCGGTCGGCACGACGATCTCGCCGGATGATGCCGTCGCTATCGCGCCGGCGGGTGAACGGCCTGTGACGGTCGCGGTGTTCTTCACGGAACCGGAATCCACGTCCGACTGCTTCACGGTGTACGTCGCGGTACCGGTCGCGGCCTGGCCGGGGCGGAGTGTTCCCGCCGTGCCGCTGTCCCACGTGAGGGACGGCACGCCGAGGCCGACGAGAGAGTCGGTGAGAACGACCGAGGTGAGTGTCACGTTTCCGGTGTTGCGGATCGTGAATCCCCACGTGATGACGCTGCCCGCTGTGCCGTCTCCGGTCGTGACGGAGCCGGTCTTGACGACAGTGATATTCGGGGTTGCCGGCAGGGTCACCGTCGCGCTGCCCGTGCCAGTCACGGCCGCCCCCGCGGGCGGGGTTCCCGTTGCCGTCGCGGTGTTGGCGACGGAGCCGGCATCCACGTCCGACTGCCTGATCGTGTAGCTCGCGCTTGCCGTGGCCGTCTGCCCTGGCTGCAGGGTGCCCGGCGTGCCGCTCTGCCAGTTGCTGAAGGTGATCGCGCCGAGTCCAGGCAGCGGGTCGGTTGCGCTGACATTCGTCAGCGTCACGTTGCCGGTGTTGCGCAGCAGGAAGGTGTACGCCACGACCTCACCGGCCTGCGTCGCTGACGTGGGGTTAGACGATTTGGTGACCTGGATGGCCGGCCGCGACGCCGCGGTCGGTGTCGTGACCGTGGCCGATGATGCGGTCACCGTGCGGCCGCCGCCGGTGCCGCTCGCACTCGAAGTGTTGGTGATGGATCCGGCGTTCTGGTCGGCCTGGGTCACGGTATATGTGGCAGTGGCCGTCACGGACTGTCCCGGCGCGAGGGCGCCGGAGACCCCGGGCCAGATATAGGTGAGCGCCGACAGCCCGGGCTTCGGATCGCTGATCGCCACGCCCGTGAGCGTGACGTTACCCGTGTTGGTGGCGGTGAATTCGTACCTGACGACGCCACCCACGGCGCTGGCGGCGCCCGACGTCACTCGCTTGGAGGTGGTGATGGCGGGAGCCGCAGCCTGTGTGGGCGTGGTGACCTGGGCAGACGGCGCGGTGATCTCGGCGCCGGTAGGCGGCGTGCCGCGCGCGATGGCCGTGTTCCGCACTGAGCCGGAGTCGACGTCGCTCTGCCTCACGGTGTAGGTCGCCGTCGCGGTGACCGACTGCTGGGGTGCGAGCTGGTTGGGCGTTCCCGGCCAGACGTACCCCAGGGTCGACAGGCCCGGCAGCGGGTCAGCGATGCTGACACCGGTGAGCGTGACGTTTCCGGCGTTGACCGCGGTGAAGGTGTAGGTGATGACGCTGCCGACGGCTCCGCTTCCCGTCGAATACGAGCCGGATTTCGCCAGGGTGAGTCCGGGCGCCGATGCCAGGCTGACTGTCGCGGGGCTCGTACGGGTCAGCTCGGTGGCCCCGGGATTGCTCGGTGTTCCCTTGCCGGTGACGGTATTGCTCACGGCGCCGGAGTCGACATCCGTCTGCTTCAGCACGTAGGTGGCGGTCGCGGTGACGGTCTGCCCCGGCTGCAGGGTGCCGGTGGTGCCGCTCGGCCAGGTGCCGTAGGTCACCGCCGAGATGCCGGGCAGGTTGTCGGTCGCCGAGACGCCCGTGAGGGTGACGTTGCCCGAGTTGCGCAGCGTGATCGTCCAGTTGACGGTGTCGCCGGCGCGACCGGTCGCTCCGCTGGCCAGCGCGCCGGACTTGGTGGCGACCAGGTTGGGGGCGGGTGCGACCAGCGTTGTGACGAGAGTGTTCGAGGTGCCCGGCACCGCGATGGCGCCGTAGCTCGCCGTGGAGCTCGCGGTGTTCGTGACGGATCCCGCGTTCACGTCGGACTGCCTGACCGTGTAGCTCGCTGTCGCGGTGACGACCTGGCCCGGGGCGAGGGTGCCCGCGATTCCCGGCCAGGAGTAGGTCAGCACAGACAAACCGGGAAGTGGATCGGCTATCGCAACACCGGTTAGTGTCACATTCCCGGTGTTGGTGGTGCGGAAGGTGTAGTTGATCACGTCACCGACGGACCGCGTTCCCGAGACGGTCGATGATTTGACCGTCGTGGTCGACGGGCTCGCCGCCTGGGTGTTGACGCGGGTGGTCGGCGATGAAGCTGAGACTGTCGCGCCGGCCGGGGTGCGGCCCGATCCCGTTGCGACGTTGGTGACCTGTCCGGCATCCACGTCCGACTGCCTAATCGTGTATGTGGCTGTGGCATTGACGGTCTGGCCGGGCGCGAGCGTTCCTGCCACTCCGGGCCAGGTGTAGGTCAGGCTCGAGAGACCGGGGAGCGGATCGGAGATCGCCACCTGGGTGAGGGTCACGTTGCCGTTGTTCGTCGCCGAGAAGGAGTAGGTGATGACGCTGCCGACTCCACCGGTGCCGCTGGGAGCCGAGCCGGTCTTCAGGACGGTCAGCGTGCCGTTCGGCGCGACGGGGACGGTCGCCGACCTCGACTGGGTGACGTTGGCACCGGTCGGTGGCTTCGCCGAAGCACTCGCGATGTTGGCGACCGACCCTGCATCGACGTCTGACTGCCTGAGTGTGTACGTGGCGGTCGCTGTCACGAACTGTCCGGGAGCGAGAGTACCCACGGCGCCGGGCCAGACGTAGGTGAGTGCCGACAGCCCGGGGAGTGGGTCGGTGATGGTCGCGCCCGTGAGGGTCACGTTGCCGGAGTTCGTCAGGCGGAACGAGTAGTTGACCGTGTCACCGGCCCTGCCGGTCGAGCCGGCGGCAAGGGCTCCGGACTTCAGCAGCGTGACGGCCGGAGCCGCGACGTTGGTCGGGACGATCGCCTGTGTCGAGGGCACGGTCAGCACCGCTCCGGTCGGGCTGGTCGCTGTCGTGGTCGCGGTGTTCCTGACGGTACCGGCATCCACATCCGTCTGCGTCACCGTATAGGTGCCCGTGGCGGTGACGACCTGGCCGGGAGCGAGCGCGCCGGCGGTGCCGGGCCACGAGTAGGTGAGGGCGCTCAGACCGACGAGAGAATCGGCGATGGAGACACCGGTGAGCGTGACGTTTCCGGTGTTCGTGGAGCGGATCGTGAAGGTGATGATGCTGCCGACCGCGCCGGAGCCGGTCGTGTACGCCCCCGACTTCTGCGTCGTGAGGGTGGCCGCCGAGGCCACGGTGTTGATCGAAGACTGGGGTGAGGAGCCGCTCGTGGTGGCTCCGGCCGGAGTGCGGCCCGTGACTGTCGCCGTGTTCTTCACTGAACCGGAATCGACGTCACTCTGTTTGATGATGTAGAACGCTGTTGCGGTCGCCGTGGCACCGGGAAGAAGGGTGCCTGTGGCTCCGGGGTAGACCACGACCGGTGGAGAAAGCCCGGTGAGCGGGTCGTTGAGCACGAGGTTCGTGAGCGTCACGTTTCCCGTGTTGGTGAAGGTGAAGCTGTAGTTGATGCGGTCGCCGACCCTGCCTGTGCTGCCGCTCGTGAAGGCACCCGACTTCGTCACCGCGATGAGCGGGGTCGGGGCGATGGTCTGCACCCGGCTGGCGGTCGCGGTCGGCTGCGGGCCGGCATCCTCGTCCGTACCGGTCGTGGCTGCCGTGTTCGAGACGCTCCCGGCATCGACATCCGACTGCTTGAGGGCGTATGCAGCGGTGGCCGTGACCGACTGGCCCGCCGTGAGCGTGCCTGCGACTCCCGGCCAGGAGTAGGTCAGGGCAGACAGTCCGGCGAGAGGATCGGTGATGGTCACCCCCGTGAGCGTGGAGCTGCCCGTGTTCGTCGCCGTGAACGTGTAGTTGACGATGTCACCGGCGCGACCCGTGGCTCCGGCCGCCAGCGCACTCGACTTCGTCAGCGCGATCGCGGTGAGCAACACTGTCGTCGAGTTGGAGTCCTGGGCCTGGTAACCACCGACAACGGTGCTCCCCTTCGCCGTCGCCGTCGACACGTACGACGAGGATGACGCGGCAGTGGCAACACATGTGTACGTGAACGATTGAAGGGGGGCAAGGGTCACGCCGGTGAGGGTCCTGGCGCAATTCGACTGGTCATCCGTCACCACGATGTTCTGCAGGGTTCCGACCCCGGTGTTGGTCACGGTGATCGAGAACTGGGCGACCTCGTTCGCTAGCCTCGACTGGCTGTCGGGACCGGCAGCGGAGGTCTTGACGATCTGAAGCCCCGGGATGGGAACAGACAGGATCGCGTTGCGCAGAAGGTAGGAGTCGCCCGACGTACCGAGCTGAAGGTTGACCGTCGTGTCACCGACCGTCACGTTGGGCAGCGTCTGGGTAGTGACGTCGATGCTCTGGTTGGTGAATCCGGTACCCGACTGGGTATACCGCACAGAACCGGAGGCCTGGCCGACGCCGATATTGCCGTTTGCCCCGTTGGCGTTGGGGATCTGGGTATACGCGGTGGCGCCGCCTCTCGAATACTGCGCGGTGTCGCCGGAAATGTTCCTGTCACCTTCGAACAGCGTGAGGCCGATGCGGGTCGTCGCGGTCTCCGCCGCCGTGAACCCGTTGAACGCCACGGTCAGCGGCACATCTGCCGCGCCCTGGCGCACGTGGCCTTCGTAGAACACGATGCTGTGCGGCTTGGAATCGTTGTTGCCGACAATGAACGTCCCGTAGTCGTACACGACAGCGAGTGACCAGCCCGCGTAACAACCCGACCCCTGGGGAGCCCAGATATTTCCGGCGGCCAGGGTGATCGGTGATCCTGTGGTGACGCCGGCAAATGCCGCAGTGACATCGGCGCTGGCAGAGTAGTACTGGGATGTTGCCTGCGTTGTCGGGTCGGCCAGCACGCTGGCAGGCGCCACGGAGGTGATCGGGCCCGTTCCCACCTTGAGTTCGATGGCACGGTTCAGGTAGCTGCCGGCTGGCACGGTTGCAAGACGCGAGGCGGTAGTCGAACCGGCAGCCGCGCACTGCGGTTGGGTCGCGTTGAGAAAGGCGCCGGTGTTTGCGCTCCAGCTGAGAAACGCCTTGACCACGGTCGCTCCCGCCGGGATCGTCATGGTAGCGCGGCTCGAGTTGGTGGTGAAGCCAGGCGCATCGAGCACGTTCACCATGTTGAAGAGGTCGTTGACGTTATTGGCGTTGGGGCTGATCGTGGTGCTGTGCAGGTCGGCGCAGGTTCCCGGCCCCCCTGTGATGTTATTCGCGACAGCCCCTGCACACGCCAAAACCCCGTTGCCGACCATCACGAAATCACCGTTGACATTGGCCTGGTAGTTCGGCGTCGTGCCCGAGTTGGTGCCCCACTGCACGACGGCAGCCTCGGCCTGCTGGGTCGGAACGAGCGAGAGGCTGACGACGGCGATGATGGCGGCAAGCGGCAGCGCTATGACACGCAAAAACCGCCGCTGACGCGGCTCTTCTGCGACGAGCTGGCCCTGCACAATTCCCCCGTAGTTACGCGCGCCGCTCCCCAGCTAGCGCCGCACAATGGTTCTACCCCTGTGGGAAATACTGTAGGGCAGAATATCGCGGAATGCGACGATTTCCCTTACCCCACATCAGGGGCGGCGTCACTTTCCCGCGAAGACGTGCTGCAGAACCCACGAATGCATCGTCACAGCGGCAGCGGCCGAGGCGTTCATGCTGCGCGTCGACCCGAACTGGCTGATCTCGACTACGGCGTCGGCCGACGCAATCGCTTCGGTGCTGAGCCCTGGTCCTTCCTGGCCGAACAGCAGCACGCAGCGCCGCGGCAGGTCGAAGGTCTCGATGATCACGCTGCCCGGCACGTTGTCGATAGCGATGATCGGGATGTCGGCCTCGCGCATCCAGTCGACGAAGGTCGCGACATCCGGATGATGCAGCACGTGCTGGTAGCGATCAGTCACCATCGCGCCACGCTTGTTCCACCGTCGTCGGCCGATGATGTGCACGGTGTCGGCTCCGAAGGCGTTGGCGCTGCGCACGATGGAGCCGATATTCATGTCGTGCTGCCAGTTCTCGATCGCGACATGGAACTCGTGCCTGTGCTCGTCGAGATCGGCGACGATCGCGGCCATCGTCCAGTAGCGGTACTTGTCGATCACGTTGCGGGAATCGCCGCGCTCCAGCAGTTCGGGATCGAAGCGTTCGTCGGTCGGGAGTTCGCCCCGCCACGGGCCGACCCCGTTGGTGCTGAGCTCGACGCTCGGGTTGGGTTCGGTCGCGTCGCTCACGAGTCGAGGTTACCGGGGGTGCGTTGCTCGGCGGGTGGTCGCCCAGCGGGGCTCCAGCTGGCCGTGCACAATGGAGGAATGGCCCACCGCCAGCGCGAACCCGCCGAACCCGAGAGGGCCGAGAAGACCTGCGCCTCCTGCGGCCGACGCATCGAGTGGCGCGCGAAGTGGGCTCGTGACTGGGACTCGGTCAGGTACTGCTCTGATGCCTGCCGCCGACACGGCGTCGATGCGACCGACCTGAGACTCGAAGAGACCATCGTTACCCTTCTCGGCACGCGGGCCCAGGATGCCACGATCTGCCCCTCAGACGCCGCGAGAGCGATCGGCGGCGAAAGTTGGCGCGACCTCATGGAGCCGGCACGGCGAGCCGCACGGCGGATGGTCGCCCGCGGGGAGCTGCAGATCACGCAGGGCGGGAGTGTGGTCGATCCATCCGCCGCGAAAGGGCCGATCCGGTTGAGGCGACCGCGGTAGGGCTACTCCTCCACAAAGTGCTGGTCGAAAGGGTTTTCCCCCGGTTTTTCCCGTGCTGGAATCGGTGGTCTGAATGTCGGTGGCACGGTGTCTGATGTAGCTATGACACCACCTGGCGCAGTGAGCTTCGCGTCGCTCGGCGCGCCTTCTACCGGTGCGCCTTTCACAGGCGCTGTCGCCCTGCGGGACACGATGGCGGAACTGCTCGACTCCATCGTTGCAGCCGAGGGCATGATCGCCTCCATTACGGCCTATCGTGCACACCTCATCGACCAGGCCCGAACCCTGGGTGAACTCAGCGCGAGGGTCGTCGACGAAATTCGGCCCCTCTCGCACCGGCCGGGTGGGTGGGATGCCGCAACCGTCGCTCACCGCGAACTCGTCACCGAACTCGCGTGTGCGCTGCGGCTTCCGGAACGCACGGCAGAAACTCTCGTCGCCCACAGCCACATCCTCGCGGCGAGCCTGCCGGCCACCCTCGAGTCGCTCCAGAGGGGGCAGATCAGCTACCGCCATGCGCAGTCCATGGCCGACCACGCGGCGAGCCTGCCCGAAAGCAGCCTGGCGGCATTCGAAACTGCCGTGTTGCCTGCCGCCCAGACGCTCACCGTCGCTCGGTTCGACCGGAAGGCGCGGGAGCATCGAGAGCGGATGCATCCGGAAACCATCGAGGCGCGCCACACCGTGAGCGTCGCCGATCGTTCGGTCTCGATCACCCCCGCACGCGATGAAATGGCCTGGCTCAGTGCCTATCTTCCCGCCGCCCACTCCGTCGCGATCCACAACCGGCTGGGTGACCTCGCCTCAAGCCTCGACAGCAGGCTCGAGCCTCGCACGCACACCCAGTTGATGGCAGATGTGTTCGTCGACCTGCTCGTCGATGGCGAGATTGCTTCCCGAGACGCCGGGCACGGCATCGGCAGGGGCATCCGGGCGACGGTACTGGTCACCGTCCCCGTTCTGGCGCTCCTCGGGCTCGATGCAGCGCCGGCGACCCTCGAGGGCTTCGGCCCGATAGACGCCCGTACTGCCCGTGAGCTGGCCGCTACGGCACCGGGGTTCACGCGCATCCTGACACATCCCGAGACGGGCGCGGTGCTCTCGGTCGGTCGCGACAGGTATTCGGCTCCGGCCGATCTGCGTCGGTATCTCCGGGTTCGAGACGAGACCTGCCGCTTCCCCGGTTGTGGCCGACTCGCCGGCGGGTGCGACCTCGACCATACGGTCGACTGGCACACCCGCGGTCCCACAGATCACGACAATCTGGCACACCTGTGTCCGGGGCATCACCACGTGAAGCACCACACGCGATGGACGGTCGCGCAACTCGATGGTGGGGTGTTGCAGTGGACGTCCCCGCTCGGGCGCACCTACCTCACCAGCCCGGCAATCGAGATCGCGGATGCCGCGATCGAGGCAGTCGCGATCGGCGCCGCCGTGGCCTGACGACCGTCCCCACGTGTCAATCTCGCAGCATGTTAATCTCGCACCATGGACCCTGCGCACCCGACACCCTGGAGCGCCGACGGGCCCAACTGCGTCATCCACGGCGACAACCTCCCCGTGATCTGCGCGTTGCCGGATGAGAGCTTCAGGCTGATCTACCTCGATCCGCCGTTCAATACCGGCCGCACCCAACGACGCCAGGGCATCACCACCACCCGCAGCAGCGAGGGCGCCCGCACCGGATTCCAGGGGCGCAGCTACGAGACGATTAAACGCACCCTCACCCAGTACGACGACACCTTCGCCGACTACTGGGCCTTCCTCGAGCCACGGCTCATCGAGGCCTGGCGACTGCTGGATGACCGCGGCACCCTGTACCTGCACCTCGACTTCCGCGAATCCCACTACGCCAAAGTGATCCTCGACGCCCTGTTCGGCCGCGAGAGCTTCCTCAATGAGATCATCTGGGCCTACGACTACGGAGCACGCGCCACCAGAAAGTGGCCGTCGAAACACGACACGATCCTCGTCTACGTGAAGAATCCCGCAACGTACTTCTTCGACAATGTCGCCGTCGACAGGGAACCGTACATGGCACCCGGCCTCGTCACCCCGGAGAAGGCTGCGCGCGGAAAACTCCCCACCGACGTCTGGTGGCACACGATCGTCTCGCCGACAGGCAAGGAGAAGACCGGCTACGCGACGCAAAAGCCGGAGGGGATCATCCGGCGCATCATCCAGGCGTCGAGTGCCCCTGGGGACTGGGTGCTCGACTTCTTCGCGGGCAGCGGCACCACCGGTGCTGTTGCCGGGCAGCTCGATCGCCGATTCGTGCTGGTCGATGAGAACCCCGACGCGATCGGTGTCATGCGCCGACGGCTCGGCGAGCGAGCCACCTTCTCCTAAAGCGCCAACCTCGGCGCAGGCACCGACTCCGGCCGGTTAAGTCGCCCGAGTACGATGGCCGCATGAGAGACCGCGGAGACATCGAATGCTGGCTCACCGACATGGACGGCGTTCTTGTCCACGAAAACCATCCGGTTCCGGGTGCCGCTGAGCTGCTCCAGCAGTGGCGGGACGAGGGCAAGCCCTACCTCGTGCTCACGAACAACTCGATCTTCACCCCGCGAGACCTGAGCGCCCGATTGAAGGCATCCGGCCTGCATGTCCCCGAGGAATACCTCTGGACTTCTGCGCTCGCGACCGCCGACTTCCTGCAATCGCAAATGCCCGGCGGCAGCGCCTTCGTCATCGGCGAAGCGGGCATCACGACGGCGCTGCACGAGGCCGGCTTCATCATGACAGAGAGTGACCCCGACTATGTGGTCATCGGTGAGACGCGCAACTACTCCTTCGATGCCATCACCAAGGCCATCAGGCTCATCGGTGCGGGTTCGAGATTCATTGTGACGAACCCGGATGCCACGGGCCCGAGCGCTGACGGACCCCTCCCCGCTACCGGCGCCGTCGCCGCCCTCATCACGAAGGCCACGGGCAAGGAGCCCTACGTGGTGGGCAAGCCCAATCCGATGATGTTCCGTTCCGCAATGAACAAGATCGGTGCCCACAGCGAGAACACCGGAATGATCGGTGACCGCATGGACACAGACATCATCGCCGGCATCGAGGCCGGGCTCCACACGATCCTCGTGCTCACCGGCATCAGTGACCAGGCCGAGATCGACAAGTACCCGTTCCGGCCCGACGAGATCCTGGGCAGCGTTGCAGACCTACTCTCGAGCGAACCTGTGGAATCCGAACTGGATTAGCCGGCGCGACTCCGTCAGGCCGCCGGGAGGGCGAGTGATCCTGTCAGGTCTCCCCCACCCGCGCGAGTGACGAAGCAGTACGTCGTGCGTTCACCGGCATCCCACTGTTCCGCGGTTGCCGGGTAACTGGCCTCGAGTTGGATGTCGTCCACGGCTCCGGCCGCCGCGTAATCCAGGACCGTCGTCGCCGAACACGCGTTGGTGACCGTCGACTGCAGGTCGGCCGGTGCCGGATACGCTGCACCGGCAGCATCGGGAAGCGTCGCCCTAGACAGCAGCTGGCCGGTGTGGGGGCCAGCGCAATCGACGACCGTATAGGTGTCCTGCCACGGTGATTCGTAGAACGTGAGACATTCACCGCCGAGAAGCTCGTCCCAGGAATAGTCGCCCGGAGCGACGGGCCCGACGGTCGTGACCGGCTCAGCTGGTGCCGCTGCGCTGGGCGTGGAGGTGGGAACTGCCGCAACCTCGGGGGCCGGCGAGCCCTGGCCGAGGCGCATCCCGAGCAGGAAGAGGGCGACCATGGCGAGACACGCCACGAGCGCGCCGGCAACCCAGAGCAGGATCTTCTGCGGCCGGGGCATCGACCGTGCGGCGCCCGATCCCGGACCGCCGGACACCGGCCCGCCAGGTACCAGTCCGCCAGCTACCAGTCCGCCAGCGCGAGGCGCTTCGTAGAGCGCCATCGCCGATGCCGGGAGCGGCGGCAGAGTGTCGAACGGGAGGGAAGACATCGGCGGCAGTGAGCCGGGAGGCGTCGTCGTGGGATGCGTGGTCGTGGAAGGCAACGCGATCGTGGGAGGCAATGCCATCGTGGGAGGCAACGTGGCCGCCGGGGGGAATGCTCTCGTCGCAGGCAGCGCTGTGGTGGCGGGCGGCAGTGGAGCACCGTACGCCGGCGGTGCGAGGTACGGAGACGGTGCAACATAGGGAGGCGGTGCAACATAGGGAGGCGGTGCTACATAGGGAGGCGGTGCGACCGCGGGCGCAGCGTCGTAGTCCACGAACTTCGACTCGCCGAACAGCGCATCGATGGCGGATGTCTCCGGCCCCTCATTCACGGGATCGGGAAGCCCGACGGGGTGGGCGCCCAGCACCTCCGTCGCTCCCTCCAGCGCGGAATCGAGTGGTGCGAGGAACCCGGCTGCGGCGAATCCGGGTGCGGCAGTGGGTGCCTCGAGTGCCGCAGGCGGCGGCACATAGGGCGGAGGCAGAAGTGCGGGGGGCCCTGACGGAGGCCCAAGCGGGAAAACCGATCGCGCGATGATCGGCGAAGCGGCCGTGGGCACATCCCAGTCGTCCACGGGCGCGGCAGGAGCCGTGGGCTCTGTCGGTGTGGATGTGTCCGAGGGTGAATTCGTAGGCGCCGGTGTAGATACGCCAGAAGTGTCGGGCCCCGCGGCACGCCGCCCCTCATCAGTTCCCCCCGGGGTCAGGTTCCAGCGAAACCCTCCGGCAGCCTGGTTTCCCGCGCCGTCGTTTCCTGCGCCATCGTTTCCTGCGCCATCGATTCCTGCGCCATCGATTCCTGTGCCATCGGGGACAGGCTCATCACTCGCCGCCGCCCGACGACGTGACCGCCGACTACCGGATGGCGGATCGTTCGGCTCTCGACCGCCTGGCCCTCGACCGGCTGTCATGGGGCCAGACCCAGGTCCGCCAATCCGATAGCGGCGAGGTACGGATAGCCTGCAGCTTCGATGCGTTCGCGAGCGCCGGTGTCACGGTCGACGACGACAGCGACAGCCGCGATCTCCGCGCCCACCTTCAGCAACGCCTCGACGGCGGCCAGCGGAGAACCGCCGGTCGTCGAGGTGTCTTCCAGGACGATCACGCGCTGGCCAGCGAGGTCCGGACCCTCGACTTGTTTCCCACGGCCGTGGTCCTTCGGCTCCTTGCGCACGACGAAAGCATCGTAAGAGAGACCTCGCGCTGCACCCTGGTGCATGATCGCGGCCGCGACGGGATCGGCTCCCATCGTCATTCCTCCTACGGCGCGCACGTCGGCGACGTCGGCGATGAGGTCGAGCATGACCTGGCCGATAAGCGGAGCGACCCTGTGGTCGAGACTGACCCGACGGAGGTCGACGTAGTACGTCGCTTTCTTGCCGCTGGTGAGGGTGAAGTCACCATGGAACACGGCGTCGGCCGAGATGTAGTCGATGAGTTTCTGCCGCGCGTCGGTCACAATGCCCACACTACCGAGTGATCATCCGCAGTTCACCCGGCGACGTCCGCCAACACGAACAAGATACTCGAGACGATGATCGCGAGAAGCGCGACGACGGTGATGATCACGGCCCGCCTGATCTCCCTGCGGGTGACGGATGCCGCGTCATCCCCCCGGGGATCATCCTCCGGGTATTCGTACCCCTCGGGATCAACGCGCTCTGACACGTCCCCACCGTATGGCCGCGCACACACCGCTGTCACGGCCCAGTTAGGGGGAGTCACGGGCGTGGTTCGGGCACATATCATTCGGCATCCGCCACCGTCCCCAAGCAGTACAGCTAGCGTTGACACATGCGAGTTGCCACCTGGAATGTGAATTCGATCAGAAGCCGAGTCGGCAGGGTCGTCGACTGGATGTTGCGTGAAGACATCGACGTCCTGGGCATGCAGGAGATCAAGTGCAAGGAGTCCCAGTTTCCCTTCGAACAGTTCACCGAGGCCGGCTATGAGGTCGAACTCCACGGGCTGAGCCAGTGGAACGGTGTCGCGTTCGCGAGCAGGCTCCCGATGGACGACGTGACCGTCGGATTCCCGAGCGCACCGGGCTTCGGAAAGCCCGACGACAATGGCGTGATTCAGCAGGAGGCCAGGGCTCTCGGCGTGACGGTCAACGGCGTACGGCTGTGGAGCCTGTATGTGCCCAATGGTCGTGAACTCGACAATCCGCACTACCCGTACAAGCTCGAATGGCTTGCCAACCTCACCACGGAGACGCGGGGCTGGCTCGCCTCCCACCCGGACAAGCCCCTCGCCCTGATGGGCGACTTCAACATCGCTCCCCTCGACATCGACGTGTGGGACATCGCGGCGTTCGCGGGTCGCACCCACGTCAGCCAGCCGGAGCGGAATGCGTTCACCGCCTTCGAAGATGCCGGCCTGATCGATGCGCTTCGCAGCCGCGGCATCGAGGGTTACACCTACTGGGACTACCAGCAGCTCAGATTCCCGCGCAACGAGGGCATGCGCATCGACTTCATCCTCGGCTCCTCCGCATTCGACGCTCTCGTCTCAGAGCCGAAGATCCATCGCGAGGAACGGAAGGGCGACGGGCCGAGTGATCACGTGCCCGTGAGCGTCGACCTGGACGTCGATGTCGACGACGATGACGATCGGCCGATGTTTTTGTAGCGTCGTCGGTGTGACACCGACCTGAGCCTGCCGTTACGCTCGCGGAACCGGGCGTCACGGCTGATCTGACCGATCGGACATTCTTCTGGCCGCGAGACGTCATATGATCATAAAATGAGCGAAGATCGCGGCCCCGTCGTGGGGCAGGATGAACCGGTCATCACGACGAGCAAAGTGGTCACCACGGTGTTCGATCGCGTGCTCTCGGCGATCCACGATGGCACTCTGCTTCCCGGCCAGCACATCAGCGATACCGAGATCGCGAAGCAGCTCAATGTGTCGCGCACTCCCGTGAGGGAGGCCATCCAGCGCCTGCGCGAGATCGGCCTGATCGAGGCATCCTCCGACAGGTTCACCCGCATCGTGGATGTCACTCCAGAGCAGACCCGACACGCCTACATCGTCTGGCAGGCCCTCTATTCGGTTCTCGTCGACGAGGTGGTGCCGCGTGCCCCCGAGCGGTCGTACAACGTGATGCTCCGGGACAACGCGACATTCCTCGCCGCATTGTCCACGAGGGAAGCGCGACCGATAGCGAAAGCGAACCTGGATTTTTTCTCCCGGCTTCCGCCAGAGTCAGACAACGTCGCACTGCAGCGGGCCATCACTTCTGTGGTTCACCTGCTGAGCCTCGGCAGCATGCACCTGCCCGGTTTCATCGACCTTGCGTCGCTCAGTGAAGCGCAACGGCTTCTTCTGGGCGCCGTTCGCGACCACGACCTGACGGCAGCACGCGAAGCCATGTCGCTTCTCGGCCGGATCGAGATCCCCACCAGTTGACATTCAGGCGGATAGCAATCTGGCAGCTAACACGCAGGCCTTGAACATTCAGGCAGTGAACATTCAGGGACGCAGCAGCACCTTGATCGCGCGACGCTCATCCATGGCCGCGTATGCCTCTGCCACCTCGACGAGAGGAAGCTCGAGGTCGAACACGCGACCGGGGTTGATCGCGCCAGAGAGCACCTCGGGCAGCAGCTCCTCGATGTAGTTGCGCACGGGAGCGACTCCGCCATTGGCTCCGACGTTGTTTCCGAACATAAAGCCGATCGGCAGTTCGGCGCCTCCGTTGGGAACACCGACGTATCCGACCATGCCGCCGGGGCGAACCGAACGCAGGGCCTGGTCCATCGATTCCGTCGTGCCTACGCACTCGAGCACGCAATCGGGCCCGATGCCGTCGAAGAGCTCCTTGATGCGCGCGATACCGTCTGCGCCACGCTCCTCGACGATGTCGGTGGCGCCGAACTCGCGGGCCAGAGCCTGGCGGTCAGCGTGACGTGACATCGCGACGATGCGCGCAGCACCGAGCCGCTTCGCCGCGAGCACACCGCACAACCCGACGGCTCCATCGCCGACCACGACGACAGTGCTGCCGGCTGTGACGCCAGCGGACAGCGCCGCATGGTGACCCGTGCCCATCACATCGGCGAGGGTGAGCAGGCTGGGGACGAGCGCGGCATCGGGCTGACCCGGCGTCGCCACGAGCGATCCGTCGGCGTGAGGAACACGCACGCGCTCGCCCTGGGCGCCATCCGCGAAACCGCCGAGGCGGTCATCCGCACCCCACCAGCCGCCGTGCAGGCACGATGTGCTCACGCCGTTGAGACAGTTGGCGCACGTCATGTCGCAGTCGTAGAAGGGGGCGATGACGAAGTCGCCCGGCGTGACGGTCGTGACGTCAGGCCCGATGGATTCGACGATGCCGACGAATTCGTGACCGATGCGCTTGGGCGACTTCGTGGGGGTGATGCCCCGGTACGGCCACAGGTCGGAGCCGCAGACACAGGCCGCAACGACCCTGACGATCGCATCGCCACCGGTGGACAACACCGGGTCAGGGACCTCTTCGATTCGGATGTCTTTTTCGCCATGAATGACTGTTGCAAGCATGCATCGAGCCTAGGCTCTTGCGCTGCGACTCTCGAACCCCGGATGTCGGGGTGCGCACGGGAATGGTTGACCGGCGAGTGGTGTTAGCTGAAGTGGGTCGATGGAGCCCCGACCTGTTCCTACTCAGCTGTGTGAAGTCCGAAGGATCCCTCGATGAGCATCTCACTGTCAGACCGTCGTGCCGTCACCACCCATCCCATCGCCGAGGTTCTCGCCGAACGATGGAGCCCCCGTTCGTTCAACCCCTCAGCGCAGATCGACGACGCCCAACTCTCGGTGCTGCTCGAGGCTGCGCGCTGGGCGCCGTCCGCCTCGAACCTGCAGCCGGTTCGGTTTATCGCCGCACGCCGTGGAACCGCAGAATTCGACGCCATCGTTGCCACGCTCGTCGGGTTCAACCAGGTATGGGCGGTTCGGGCATCCGCCCTCGTCGTCGGCATCGCCGTGACCGCCGGGCAGGATGGCACGCCTCACCGCTGGGCCGAATACGACCTCGGCCAGGCCATCGCGCACCTCTCGGTCCAGGCCCACACCGATGGACTCCACGTGCACCAGATCGGCGGCTTCGACCCACGGGCCATCGCCGACCACTTCGGACTGGCAGACACCTTCGTCCCCGTGAGCATCACCGCAATCGGAACGCTGGGCGAAGCCGCCGCCCTCGGCGAGCCGTACCTCTCTCGTGAGGTCGCCAGCCGTGAACGCCTGCCCCTCGACGACCTGGTGCTCGTGCTCGCCTAGAACTCCGCTCGAACCGCTCTCAGGGCGCCGCCAGCCACGAGCGCACGAGCTCTACCGCGGCATCCCGCCTTCCCGCGAGATCGGCAAGGTCGGTCACCAGCAGACTCGCCCTGATGTCGGAGTGCCAGGTGAGCATGCCGAGCGGATCCCCGGCAAAAACTGACGCGGCACCGGCGTCCGCACCGGCGTTCTCGGGTCTCGATGCGCCCCGATGCAGCACGAGTCGCACCCCCGCCTTCCCCTGCGCGCTGATCGTCGCCTGGTCGATCCCGTCGACCACCCAGCTGGGCGAATTCCACTTGATGTGTTCGACGGCATCCGGCTGCGCGTCGGCGACCACGGAGCGCACCGCGTTCACGAGGGCCCGGCGCTCGACGGTCTGCGCCGCCAGAAACTCGTCCACCGTCCCGTATGCGACAACCATGGCAGGAGTGTAGCCCCGGCCAGGTCGTCAGGGCGGGCCCCGGTTCGCTGTTTCCGTCGAGCGGCGGATGCCGCGGCATCCGCCGCTCGCTAGCGTTGAGTCATGACCGCTGACTGGGTTCGCCCCCGCCCCGGCGCGCGCTCCTACCGACGCGACGCGATCGGAGCTGTCGCCATCGCCGTCGGCATGGCGCTGAGTCTCATGCTGTACACGCGCCTCGGATTCTACAAAGAGCCGGCTGAACCGTGGATCAGCGTGCCGCTCGTCGCGGTGCTCGCCCTGCCGCTGGCGTTGCGCCGCCGGTTTCCCGAGGTCGTCGCGATCACGGCATCCGTCGCCTATTTCGCGTTCCAGCAACTCGCGGTTCCCGAGGTACTGGTCAGCAACATCGCCCTCTTCATCGCGTTCTACTCTCTCGGCGCGTGGGGCCGCAACCGCCGCCGGGCAACCATCGTTCGCGCGGCGATCATCGCTGGCATGTTCGTGTGGCTGGCGGTCAACCTTCTGATCTCGGTCAGTGATCCGGAGATGCTGCCCGAGGTGTCCCGCTCCGGCGTGTTCTCCCAGTTCGCGACATTCGCCCTGATCAACGTGATGACGAACATCCTCTACTTCGGTGGCGCCTACTATTTCGGGAACTCATCGTGGACGGCCGCCCGGGATCGGGCCGACCTCTTTGCTCGCACGGAAGAGCTGGAGCGCCAGCGTGCCTTCAGCTCGGCCCAGGCCGTAGCCCTCGACAGGATGCAGATCGCCAGGGAGCTCCATGATGTCGTCGCGCACCACGTGTCGGTGATGGGAGTCCAGGCCGGAGCGGCCCGACGGGTGCTCGGCACGAATTCCGAACAGGCGGCCTCGTCTCTCGCCATCATCGAACAGAGCTCGCGAACCGCCGTCGACGAACTGCACAGGCTGCTCGTCACCCTTCGGGATTCGAATCAGGATGCCGCGAGCCGCGACCCCGCAAGCCGGGGCTCATCGACTCTCGGCATCGAGCAGCTGCAATCCCTCATCGCGGAATCCTCGAGCGCGGGCCATCCCGTCGACTTCCAGGTGGTCGGCACGGAACGACAGGTAACCGCCCTAGCTGGTTTCACTGCATACCGCGTGGCACAGGAGGCCCTCACCAACGTACGCAAGCACGCCGGTGAACGAGCCACCGTCGACATGCGATTGCGCTACCTCGACGACGGCATCGAACTCGAGATCAGCGACACCGGCATGGGCCGCGGCCTCTCCAGGGGTGCGGACACGGTTGCTGGCACCGGCGGCGGTATGGGGCTTGTGGGCATGCGGGAGCGTATTCTCGCGGTCGGTGGCAGCCTCGAAGTCGCTCCCCGGGCACGCGGTGGATTCCTGGTGCGGGCCGGGATCCCCGAGCACAGCGTCTCCGAGCACAGCGTCTCCGAACACAGCGTCTCCGAACCTCCAGTCTCTGAAGCCACAGTCTCTGAAGCCACAGTCTCTGAAGCCACAGTCACTGAACCCCGGGTCACCTCGTGACACGCGTACTGCTGGTCGACGACCAGGCACTGATGCGGGCGGGGATCCGGATCATCCTGAACAGCGAACCCGGAATCGAGGTCGTCGGCGAGGCTGGCAACGGAGAGGATGGCGTGCGCCTCGCGCTCGAACTGACGCCGGATGTCATCTGCATGGACGTGCAAATGCCGGTCATGGACGGGCTGGAAGCCACCCGGCAACTCGCGGGAGACAGCAGCGTCGCGAGCCGCATCCTCATGCTCACCACCTTCGACAGTGACGAGTACCTGTTCGAAGCACTCGACGCGGGCGCGAGTGGATTCCTGCTGAAGACGGCGAGCCCCGAGAAACTCGTGGAGGCCGTGCAGATCGTGGCGGCAGGCGAGGCGCTGTTGAGCCCTGCCGTGACGCGACGGGTCATCGAACGGTTCAGCAGCGTGGGCCGAGCCGGCCGTGATGCTGGTGCAGTGGTGGGTGCTGGTGCCCTCCCTGAACTCACCGAGCGGGAGATCGAGGTGCTGGGCCTCCTCGCCCGCGGACACTCTAATTCCGAGATCGCGACCGCGTTGTTCGTGGGCGAATCGACGGTCAAAACCCACGTCTCCAACATTCTTGCGAAGCTGGGGGTGCGCGACCGCATCCGTGCGGTCGTGTGGGCCTACGAGAATGGATTCACCGTTCCCGGGCAGGCCCCTGGCTGAACAGAGGTTCACATGAAGTACGTTCGACTGGGCAATTCCGGGCTCGAAATCTCAGCCATCACCCTCGGCTGCATGAGCTTCGGCGAACCGGATCGCGGCAACCACGCCTGGACCCTCACCGAAGACGACAGCAGGCCGCTCATCAGGCAGGCGCTCGAAGCGGGCGTGACCACCTTCGATACCGCGAACGTTTACTCTGACGGCAGCAGCGAAGAGATCCTCGGCCGGGCGCTGCGCGATTTCAGCAGCAGGGACGACTACGTGCTTGCCACCAAGGTGCATGGCCGGATGAGGCCGGGCCCGAACGGCGCCGGGCTGTCGCGCCGCGCCATCCTCGCCGAGATCGACCACAGCCTCGCCAGGCTGGGCGCAGACCACGTCGATCTCTACCAGATCCATCGCTGGGATCCCCTGACACCGATCGCGGAGACCATGGAGGCTCTGCACGATGTGGTGAAGGCGGGAAAAGCGCGATACATCGGCGCCTCCTCGATGTTCGCCTGGCAATTCGCCACGGCGCAGCACACGGCCGACCTCGGCGGATTCACCCGATTCGTCTCCATGCAGGACCAGTACAACCTGCTCAGCCGCGAAGAGGAACGGGAGATGCTTCCCTACTGCCTCGACCAGGGAGTCGGGGTTCTGCCGTGGAGCCCCCTCGCGCGCGGGAGGCTCACTCGTGACTGGGATGATTCGACGGCCCGATCCGACACCGACCTGTTCTTCCAGTCGCTGTACCAGCAGCAGGAGGCCGGTGACCGCAGGATCGTGGATGCCGTGGCCGGGGTCGCCGCGGAACGGGGAGTCTCCCGCGCCCAGGTCGCCCTCGCCTGGGTGCGCCAGCAGCCCGCCGTGACGTCCCCGATCGTGGGCGCCACAAAAGCGAGCCACCTCAGTGACGCCGTCGCGGCGGTCGACCTCGACCTCAGCGACGACGAACTCTCGACGCTGGCGGCGCCCTACCTGCCGCGTAACCCCGAGGGCTTCTAGGGGAGCTCCCGCACCTCCCGCACCTCCCACAACTCCCACAACTCCCCCGGGAGGATGACCCGAAAGACCCACCTCCCGCCGGATGTTGGGGGCGACCTGCCTCCGTAGCGTGGGATGCGACAGAAAGGTTCTCATGCTCGAGTTGCATTCGATCAATCGCTCATTCGGTGACCACCGGGTGCTGCACGACGTCTCGTTCACCGTGAAGGGCGGACGCATGACCGGCTTCGTCGGCGGCAACGGCGCGGGTAAGACGACGACGATGCGCGTCATCCTCGGGGTGCTCGCTGCAGACTCGGGCACCGTCACACTCGGCGGCGCGCCCCTGACGAGACAGCAGCGCACGAGCTTCGGGTACATGCCCGAAGAACGCGGGCTGTATCCCAAAATGAAGGTCGCCGAACAGATCGTGTATCTCGGTCGCCTCCATGGGATGCCCGACGCCAAAGCCCGCTCGAACACCGCCGCGCTACTCGAGCGGCTCGGGCTCGGCGAACGTGCAGACAGCACCCTCGAGAGCCTTTCCCTGGGCAACCAGCAGCGAGCACAGATCGCGGCCGCCCTCGTTCACGACCCCGACGTGCTCATCCTCGACGAACCATTCAGCGGGCTCGACCCCATCGCCGTCGAAGTCGTGCTCAACGTGCTCAAGGACTTCGCCGCCTCCGGAGCACCCGTGCTGTTCTCCTCGCACCAGCTCGATATCGTCGAACGGCTTTGCGACGACCTCATCGTGATCGCAGATGGTGCGATTCGCGCCACCGGATCGCGGGAGGGCCTGCGTGCCGAGCACGCCCTGCCCCGATTCGACCTCCAGCTCGCCGGCGACGCCGGATGGCTTCGCGGTGAGCCCGGAGTGACAGTCATCGACTTCGACGGCGGATTCGCGCGATTCGACGTCGACGCCCCCGAGACGGCCCAGAGGGTGCTGCAGAAAGCACTCGCCGTGGGAACCGTGCAACGGTTCTCCCCGGTAGTCCCATCCCTCTCCCAGATCTTCAAGGAGGTCATCCAGTGAGTACCACTCCAGCAACCAAGAGCAACTACCAGAGCCCGGGAGCCCTGCAGGCCACCTGGCTCGTCGCCAGTCGCGAAGTGAGCATGAAGCTGCGGAGCAAATCGTTCGTGATCTCCACCGCGATCACCATCCTCGCCATCCTCGCGGCCGTCGTCATCGGCGGAATCGTAGGGGCGAATCCCCCACAGACCTCAGTCGCCGTCGTCGGCTCCGCCGCTCAGGCCGTCGAGGACGCCGGCGGGTTCGCGATCACGGAGGCGGCCACGATCGATGCCGCCGAAGACCTCGTGCGCTCCGGAGATGTGGAGGCCGCGGTCGTGCCAGACCCCGGCGCTACGGGCATCCGGGTCATCGGGCTCGATTCGACGCCGGGCGCCGTCATCGCGGCGCTGAGCGTTGCGCCCGAGATCACCGTGCTCGAACCGTCAGGACAGAACGAGGGCATCCTCTATCTGGTTGCCCTCGGGTTCGGGCTGGTCTTCTTCATGTCGGCGATCACCTTCGGCCTCACCATTGCCCAGAGCGTCGTCGAAGAGAAGCAGACGCGCATCGTGGAGATCCTCATGTCGACGGTCCCCGTGCAGGTGCTGCTGGCGGGCAAAATCGTCGGCAACAGCATCCTCGCCTTCGGCCAGATCATCCTGATCGCACTGGTCGCCGGAGTCGGCCTGCTCGCGACCGGTCAGGACATCCTGCTGGCAGATGTCGGACCGTCCCTGGTGTGGTTCGTCGTGCTGTTCGTGTTCGGGTTCGTGCTGTTGTCGTCGCTGTTCGCGGCCGCCGCCGCCCTCGTGTCACGACAGGAAGACATGGGCACCGTCACCTCCCCGATCATGATGCTCGTGATGGCGCCGTACTTCCTCGTGATCCTGTTCTTCGACAATCCGGTCGTGCTCGGCATCATGTCCTACGTGCCATTCTCGGCGCCGGTCGGCATGCCCATGCGCATCTTCCTCGGCACCGCCGAGTGGTGGGAGCCAGTGCTCTCCCTCGGCATCCTCGTCGCCGCCACCGTCGGTTTCGTTGCCCTCGGGTCACGCATCTACGCCAACGGACTGCTCAGGATGGGGCCGCGCATGAAGCTCTCTGAGGCGTTGAAGGGCTGAAGCGCTTAAAGGCTGAGGCGCTGAAGGGCTGACCGGCCGGAAAGCTAGTTCTGGAGCTTTCCGACGGTGAGTCCTTCGCCCTCGGAGTCGACCTCCACGAGCACCGTGTCACCGTCCCGGATCTCTCCGGAGAGCAGTGATTTGGCGAGGGAGTCGTCGATCTGGCGCTGCATGAGCCTGCGCAATGGCCGTGCGCCATACACGGGGTCGTATCCGCGTTCGGCGAGCCAGCTCCGGGCATCCGGAGTCACCGCCAGTTCGAGTCGACGACCGACCAGCCGCTTCGCGAGTCGATCGATATAGAGCTCGACGATCTGGCCGAGGTCACCGGTCGTCAGCGGCGAGAACACCACGATGTCGTCGAGGCGATTGATGAACTCGGGCTTGAAGGCCTGGCGCACCAGTTCGTTCACGGCAGCCTTGCGCTGCTCCCACGGCAGGTTCTGGTCGGTGATGTACTGGCTGCCCAGGTTGCTGGTCAGGATCAGGATGACGTTGCGGAAGTCGACGGTGCGACCCTGCCCATCGGTCAGCCGCCCGTCGTCGAGCACCTGCAGCAGCACGTCGAACACCTCGGGGTGCGCCTTCTCGACCTCGTCGAGCAGGATCACGGAGTACGGTCGCCGCCGCACGGCCTCCGTCAGTTGGCCGCCCTGCTCGTAACCGATGTAGCCGGGAGGCGAACCGACGAGCCGGGAGACCGTGTGCTTCTCGCCGTACTCGCTCATGTCGATGCGCACGAGGGCTTTCTCATCGTCGAAGAGGTATTGGGCGAGCGCCTTCGCGAGCTCCGTCTTGCCGACGCCGGTCGGGCCGAGGAACAGGAACGACCCCGTCGGCCGGTCCGGATCGGAGATACCGGCCCGCGTGCGCCTGACCGCCTCTGCCACGGACTGCACTGCGTCCTTCTGGCCGATCAACCGCTTGCCGAGCTCGGTCTCGAGGTGCAGCAGTTTTTCGGTCTCGCCCTGGGTAAGCCTGTCGACCGGGATTCCGGTCCACGCGGCGACAACACTCGCGATGTCGTCCTCGGTCACCTGGTCGTTGACCATGCGATCGCCGATCGGCTCGGCGGATTCAGCTTCGACGACAGCAGCTTCGATGCCAGGGATGGTCTCGTAGTTGAGCTTCGACGCGGCCTGGTAGTCGCCTTCGCGCATCGCGCGGTCGAGCCGGATGCGGGCCTCGTTCAACTGGGCCTTCAGGTTGCCGACCCCGGTGAGCGACGCCTTCTCCGCCTTCCACCGCTTCTCGAGCTCGGCGAGCTGCGCGCCACTCGTCGCGAGATCTGCACGCAGCTTCTCGAGCCTGGCGCGGGAGGCGTCGTCTTTTTCCTTCTTGAGGGCGACCTCCTCGATGCGCAGCCGGTCGACGGCCCGCTTCAGCTGGTCGATCTCGACAGGGCTCGAATCGATCTCCATTTTGAGCCTGGATGCCGCCTCGTCGATGAGGTCGATGGCCTTGTCCGGCAGCTTGCGCCCGGTGATGTAGCGGTGGCTGAGGATCGCCGCGGCCACGAGCGCGGAGTCCGCGATCGCGACCTTGTGATGAGCTTCGTAGCGTTCCTTGAGCCCGCGCAGGATGGCCACGGTGTCTTCGACCGAGGGTTCTCCGACGAACACCTGCTGGAACCGGCGCTCGAGCGCCGCATCCTTCTCGATGTACTGGCGGTACTCGTCGAGGGTGGTCGCTCCGATGAGCCGCAGCTCGCCTCTCGCGAGCATCGGCTTGAGCATGTTGGATGCAGCAACGGATCCCTCACCACCACCCGCTCCCATGAGCGTGTGCAGCTCGTCGATGAACGTGATGACCTGGCCGTCGGAATCCTTGATCTCCTTGAGCACGGCCTTGAGCCGTTCCTCGAATTCACCCCTGTACTTGGCTCCAGCGACGAGCGCCGCCAGGTCGAGGGAAACCAGTTGCTTGTCTTTGAGCGAATCGGCGACGTCGCCGGCCACGATCCGCTGCGCGAGCCCTTCGACGACCGCGGTCTTGCCGACACCGGGCTCGCCGATGAGCACGGGGTTGTTCTTGGTGCGACGGGTCAGCACCTGGCTGATGCGACGGATCTCGGCGTCCCGGCCGATCACGGGATCGAGCTTGCCGCTCCTCGCGATGTCGGTGAGGTTGATGCCGTAGGTCTCGAGGGCAGATTTCTGTTCGTCGTCGCTGGCTGGGGCGCCCTGCATGTTGGCCATGATCTGTACTTCGTCTTCTATTCGGTGTCGCTGGTCGGAGTCTCCGCCACGGCGGGAGCGCGGAGAAGGTGCGCGGCGAGCCACCAGGAGAGCCACCCGACCGCCGCGGTCGACACGATGCTCACGAGGAAGCCCAGGATTCCGATGCCGATGCGCACAGCCAGCGCCTGCGAATTGTTGTCGTCGATGCCGACACCCGCGAACTGCAACGGCACGCTGAGCACAGCGGAGACGATCCAGCTGGCCACGATCGCGATCCCCGTCGCCGCCCACGTCACGGGCCACGGCTTCGCCACGCCGTGGGACCTGAGGATGCGCGCACTGGTGAACAGCGCGACGACCATGAGCACGAGTCCGACGACCGCGACGATCACGAGCGGCACGATCCACACCTCCGGCTGGAGGCGGTCGATGAACACCAGCGCCTGCCGGTACCAGTCGGGATTTCCGGAGCTTCGACCGATGGCACGGAAGATCACACTGACGATCGCCACCACGGCCAGGATCGCGAGCGGAACGCTGAGCATCCAGAATCCGACACTCAGGACCAGGAAGCCGATGATGCCGGCCAGTCTGGCACCCGCCCGCTGGCGGGGAAGCAGCGGGGGTCTCGGCTGGACAGTTTTCGGCGGCACGGTCTGGTAGACGTTGCTGGTCTGGTAGACGCCGCCGGGCTGGTAGACGTCGCCTGGCTGGTAAACGTTGCCGGGCTGTGCTGGGTCGGGTGTGCGTCCTGGGTCGGTCACGATGAAACCCTTCTGTCGGTCACTGTTGGTACTGCGGGTGCTGCGGGTGCTGCGGGTGCTGCGGGCACGATCACATCACCGCTTGCGCGACATCGTGACAGTGAACTTGGGGGTGCGCTCGATCTGGCGCGTGCCGCCGACGATGCGATCGAGCGTGGGTCGGTAGTCGAGGTGTGAGTTGAACACGGTCCAGAGCTCGCCGCCCGGCCTGAGGATGCGCGACGCTGCCTCGAACAGTTTCGTCGAAACGCCGGAATGCACGGCGGCACCGGTGTGGAACGGAGGGTTGAGCACCACGAGGTCGACGCTGCGGCTGGGAATGGCTGAGGCCGCATCGTCCCGCGTCACCGTCACCTCGACCCCGTTCGCCTCGGCCGTCAGGGCCGCGGATGCCACGGCGGCGGCAGACTCGTCGGTGGCGGTCACCCTGGCCTCCGGCTGCTGGCGCGCGAGGGCCGCCGCGAGAATCCCCGTGCCACAACCGAGGTCGACGGCCGAAGTGAAGGGGGCGACGCGGTCGAGCGACTGGAGCAGGGCGCGCGTTCCGATGTCGATGGACGCACCGGCGAACACTCCGCCGGTCGCGACCACCCAGAGTCCGAGGTCAGGGTCGAGCTTCCGTCGGGGTGGGACGGCCGTGCCTGGCAGGTTTGCATGAGGCAGCGGCTCCCGTGCGATCAGGGCGCGGGATTTCTGGACGGCGTGCGTGACATCCACTCGCCCGAAGTGCCGACGGAGCACCTCGTTCATCGTGACAGTCATGTGTTTGATCCGGCCGCCGGCGATTACGACGACGTCGGGCGAGGCGTGCCTGGCGATGAGCGCCGAGATCTCGTCAAGGGCGTCGAGCGACCGCGGAAGCCTGAGGAGCACGAGAGTGACACCGTCGAGGAGGGCAGCCTCCAGGGGAAGCGATTCCCAGGCACCGCTGCCGTTGGCAGACAGTGGCCGTTCGCTGCCGTTGGCAGACAGTGCCCGTTCGCTGCCGTTGGCAGACAGTGCCCATTCGCTGCCATTGGCAGACAGTGCGAGCTCACCCGAGAGCCGATCCTGGTGCACCCCCACGCTGGCGGCACCCCGGTCGAGAGCACCCAGGGTGAGTGCACCGTACTCGTCACCGATCACGGTGATGTCGGCGCCGACCAGCAGGGCACCCGCCTCGTCGAGGATGAGGGTGTCAGCGGTATCCCAGGCCCTCAACTCGGGCGTTTCGAGGTCGGGCCAGCGGCGCAGTTCGTCGAGGCTGAAGGTGCTCATTCCGAACGCTGCCCGAGCTGGCGCCACACCACGACGGCGTTCGAGCGCTTCGACCGCTCGCCAGCGCGCAGTGACACCACGTCACCTTCGGCTCCCGCGGCAAAGACCCGGCGACCCGGCCTGGCCAGCATCTCGTTGGAGAGGGCGTGCTCCAGCTCGCGCACACGCACCGTCAGTTCCGTCACCTGGTTCTCGAGGTCGAGGATGCGCCTGACGCCCTCGAGGTTAAGCCCCTCGGCGCTGAGAGCCGCGATCTCGCGCAACTGCACCACGTCCCGCATCGAATAGCGACGGGACTGGCCAGCGGTTCTGGTCGGTTTCACCAGCCCGATGCGGTCGTACTGCCGGAGGGTCTGTGGATGCATCCCGGCGAGCTCGGCGGCGACCGCGATCGCGAAAAGCGGCGAGAACTCGTCCATCAGTCGGCGTCCATCAGTCAGCGTCCATTAGTCAGCGTCCATCAGTTGACGTTCATTAGTCAGCGTCCATTAGTCAGCGTCCTCAGTCAGCATGCACCAGCGCGGATCCATCAGACCGACGCTGCCTTGTCGAGCAGTTCTTCCCTCGGATTGTCGTTCGGCATCGCGGCTGCGAACGCCTCGAGGTGCTTGAGGGCATCCTCGGTCAGCCGTGCGGGAACCGCGACCTGGATTTCGGCCAACAGGTCACCGACACCCTTGGTGGATGTCACGCCGCGCTCTTTCACTCGAAGGATCCTGCCACTCGGGGTACCCGGTGCGACCCGCAGTTTCACGGATTCGCCCCCCAGCGTCGGCACCTCGATCGTCGCACCGAGGGTGGCCTCCACGAAGGTCACGGGCACGACTATGCGCAGGTTCTGGCCGTCCCGCTCGAAAACCGGATGCCGGCGCACCGTGATCGACAGCACGAGGTCGCCCGCGAGCCCGCCATCGGGGCTCGGCTCGCCTTTGCCCTTGAGCCTGATCTTCTGACCATCGCTGACACCCGCGGGGATCTTGACGTTGATCGCCTTCGCCCCTGAGGGCTGCAGCTTGATCGTCTCGCCGCGGATGGCAGTGATGAAGTCGAGAGTGGTGCTGGCGCTGAGATCGCGACCCTTGGTCGGCCCTCCGGCACCGCGGAATCCGCCACTGGTCGAGCCGAAACCGGCCCTTCCTCCCCCGCCGCCGAACATCCCGCCGAGCAGGTCTTCGAACGACGCACCAGCCTGGCCGCCATACTGCTGGCCTCCGCGCTGCTGCTGCCCGAACATCCCGCCGAAGACGTCCTCGAAGCCGCCCCCCTGCTGGCCACCCGCCGTGAAGCGGGCGCCGGAGCCCATGGCGCGAATCTGGTCGTACTCCTGACGAAGTTCGGGGTCAGACAGCACGGAGTGCGCCTCACTGATTTCTTTGAACTTCGCCTCGGCCTTCGGATCACCCGGATTGGAGTCAGGGTGATACTGCCGAGCGAGCTTGCGATAGGTCTTCTTGAGGTCGGCCTCGCTGATCGTCTTGGAGACGCCGAGTACCGCGTAGAAGTCCTTATCGAACCAGTCCTGGCTCGCCATGGTTGTGCCCCTGCCTGTTCTGCCGTTACGACTCGCGCTGGTGCGCCCGGGCTCAGTCTGCCGGAACGAACACGGCGACCTTGGCAGGGCGAACCAGCCTGTCACCGAGCACGTAGCCTGCCGCGATCACATCAGCGATCGTATTGACCTTCACCTCGGGGTTCGGCAGCTGCACGACCGCCTCGTGGAATGCGGGGTCGAAAGGCTCACCCTTGGCGCCGACGGGCTTGAGCCCGTACTTGTCGAAGGATGCGCGCAGCTTCTGGGCCACGATCGTCATGGGCGCACCCTCGACGAGGTCGCCGTGCGCCTCGGCGAGTGCGAGATCGTCCAGTGCCGGAAGAAGCGACCGGATGACCTCGGCGATCACAGCTTCGCGATTGGCCGCGCGGTCACGCTCTACCCTGGTGCGGAAGTTCACGAGCTCGGCCTGCGCGCGGAGCATATCCGATCGCATCTCGGCGACGAGATCGGTCGCCGCCTGGTCGAGAAGCGCCTTGTCGTCATCCGAGAGCGAAGCGTCGGCCGACGTGGAATCGGCCGCGCCCGCCGCCGGGGCGGATGCCGAAGCATCCACCCCGGCGGCACCATCAGAAGCAGCACCATCATGAGCAGCTGGATCACGAACATCGCCGGTCTCGGGGTCGACCCTCCGCTTGTCGCGGATCGTCGGTTCTTCCGAGCGCCGTGGCTCTTCTTGATTGCCGTCGTTGTTCTTCTTGTTGGCCATGATTACTTCTTGGGCTCTGAACCTGTCGAAGGCTCATCGTCGTCGACAACCTCGGCGTCGACGATGTCTTCGTCGCTGCCGTCAGCTGCTGGCTCCTGCGCGTTGCCACCGTCGGCTCCACCCTCGGCGGGAGCTTCCTGCGATGCGCTGTAGATGGCCTGGCCGAGCTTCTGCTGGCTCTCGCTCAGCGTGTCGAATGCGGTCTTCACGGCCGCTTCGTCGTCACCGGCGAGCGCCGTCTTGAGAGCATCCACGTCGGCCTGCACTTCGCTCTTCACGTCGGCGGGGAGCTTGTCCTCGTTCTCCTTGATGAGCTTGTCGGTCGAGTACGCGAGCTGCTCGGCGGTGTTGCGCACCTCGGCGGTCTCGCGACGGGCCTTGTCTTCTGCAGCGTGCTCTTCGCCTTCGCGAACCATGCGCTCGATGTCATCCTTCGACAGCGACGAGCCGCCGGTGATGGTCATCGACTGCTCCTTGCCGGTGCCCTTGTCCTTCGCGGACACGTGCACGATACCGTTGGCGTCGATGTCGAACGTGACCTCGACCTGGGGGATGCCACGGGGTGCCGGAGCGATGCCCTGCAGCTCGAACGTTCCCAGATTCTTGTTGTCGCGGGTGAACTCACGCTCGCCCTGGAAGACCTGGATCGCGACTGACGGCTGGTTGTCGTCGGCCGTGGTGAACGTCTCGCTGCGCTTGGTCGGGATCGCGGTGTTGCGCTCGATGAGCTTCGTCATGATGCCGCCCTTGGTCTCGATACCGAGGCTCAGGGGGGTCACATCGATGAGGAGAACGTCCTTGCGCTCTCCCTTGAGAACACCGGCCTGAAGCGCAGCGCCGACGGCGACGACCTCGTCAGGGTTGACGCCCTTGTTCGGCTCCTTACCACCGGTGAGCTTCTTGACGAGCTCGACGACGGCGGGCATACGGGTCGATCCGCCGACGAGCACGACGTGGGCGACATCGGCCAGCTTGACGCCGGCCTCCTTGATGACGTCGTTGAACGGCTTGCGGGTGCGCTCGAGCAGGTCTGCCGTGAGCTCTTCGAACTTGGCACGGGTCAGCGACTCGTCCAGGTTGGCCGGGCCGTTCTCCGTCAGCGAGAGGTACGGGAGCTGGATCGTGGTGCTCGTCTGGCTCGACAGTTCCTTCTTGGCCTGCTCGGCAGCCTCCTTGAGGCGCTGCTTCGCGATCTTGTCCTTCGAGACGTCGACACCGGTCGAATCCTTGAAGCGACCGATCAGGTAGTCGACGACGCGCTGGTCCCAGTCGTCTCCACCGAGGCGGTTGTCTCCCGAGGTCGACTTGACCTGGATGGTCGAGAAGTCGTCATCCTTGCCCACTTCGAGCAGGGAGACGTCGAACGTTCCACCACCGAGGTCGAAGACCAGGATGAGCTCGTCTTCCTTGCCCTTGTCGAGGCCGTACGCGAGCGCGGCCGCGGTCGGCTCGTTGATGATGCGCAGGACGTTGAGTCCGGCGATCTCACCGGCCTCCTTGGTGGCCTGGCGCTCGGCGTCGTTGAAGTACGCGGGCACGGTGATGACCGCGTCGGTGACGGGCTCGCCCAGGTACTGCTCGGCGTCACGCTTCAGCTTGGCGAGGGTGCGGGCCGAGATCTCCTGCGGGGTGTACTTCTTGCCATCGATCTCGACCTTCCAGTCGGTGCCCATGTGGCGCTTGACCGAGGCGATCGTGCGGTCGACGTTGGTGACGGCCTGGCGCTTGGCGGTCTCACCGACCAGCACCTCGCCATCCTTGGTGAAGGCCACGACGGATGGTGTCGTGCGGAAGCCTTCTGCGTTGGCGATAACGGTGGGTTCTCCACCTTCGAGGACGGCCACCACGGAGTTCGTGGTTCCGAGGTCGATTCCTACTGCTCGAGCCATGTGCTCATACTCCTAAATTGTTAAACGGGAGGCGACGTGTGTCGAATGCGACAACTTGAGTCGCGCTGTATCAAGTTTCTACCCACCGGCGCCGAGAGTCAAGTTGTGAAGCTGAAACTTGAGTGTGAGTGACTCAAGTCTCTGGCTTGCACGCTTAAACGACGACGAGCGACGGGGACTGGTCCCCGTCGCTCGTCTCTTATGAGTTATCGTGCCGCCAACCTACTCACCCGAGGAGAGCGCGAGTGGCCTTGCCTTCCGTGATCGTCGCGAGCGGAACATCAGCACCATGCCCAGCACAAGAAGCAGGCCGCCGAGCGAAGCGCCGAGGGCGATGCTCCCTCCCGTATAGGCGAGCGACACCTTCGTCAGACCCTGGATCACCGAGCGGGTGCCTGTCGGTGGCAGGTCGACGGTCGACGTCGTGCCGGTAGACGGGCGGAAACCGGAATCGACCGAGTCGAGGTCCACCGTCGCGGAATATTCGCCCCCCGGAAGATCGAGGAGCTGCCAGGTGCCGTCCGGACCGGTGGTCACGATGATGGGAACCGGGCCCTTCGGTCCGTTCCAGATGACCGTCACGGTCGCGTTCGGGATTCCTGAGTCTTCGGGATCGCGCACGCCGTTGCCGTTCTTGTCATCGAAGACCACACCATTGAGCGTGGCGCTTCCGATCACGATGAAGTCGACGTCGAGTCGCGTCTCGCCCGCAACCAGGGTGGCCGTCGATTCACTCAACACGCCCGCATCGAGATCTGCCGCGGGAACGTAGCCCTCGGGCAGGGTCGCCGGGTCATAGCTGACCCTGACATCGCCGGCCGGAAGACCGGCGGCGAGGTAGTTGCCGGCGGCGTCTGTGGTCGTGACCACGATCAGGTCATCGGCGGTGTCGAAGACTCCGTCGGCCCCTGCACTCCTGACCGTGACGTCGACACCGCTGAGGCCGGGCTCGTTCGGGCCCTGGACGCCGTCGTTGTCGACGTCCAGCCACAACAGGTCTCCCACCCCGGCGTCACCGCGGTAGCCGAAGTCCTGGTCGAGGTTCTGCTCGCCACCGATGAGCGTGAGCTCAGACGTGTCGTCAGCGCCGGCATCGGGATCGAAGGTCGACCCCACGCCTGCCGGCAGGTTCGAGAGCGCGACCGTGAAACGGCCGGCGGGAAGGTTCTCGAACAGGTAGGCGCCCGCGCTGTCCGTCGTCGTGGTCGAGACCACGTCATCGGGTGTGCCGAACACACCGTCGAGACCCGCCCACGTGAGCGACACGCCGACCTCGGCGAGACCGGGCTCGGTCGCATCGGCCACCCCGTCACCGTTTTGGTCGAGCCACACCGTGTCACCGATGCGACCGGTGCCGACATAACCGAAGTCGATGTTGACTGCCGCCGTGTCCGCGTCGAGCAGGAGCGTCACCGTCGAGTTCGCGTCGACTCCGGAGGCGGAGCTGCGCGGAGTCGGGACGTTCGCGTTCGCGTCGGCGTCGAAGGTCGCCACGAGCCCGGACGGCACCGTGTCGAGGTCGACTGTCACCGAGTACGCGCCCTCGGGAAGCCCCGGGAACAGGTAACGCCCATCGGCATCCGTGACCTCGACGAAGGTGACATCGTCACCGCCACCGGCAACGCCGTCAGGCCCCAACCACACGGTCGTGACCGTGACGCCGGGGAGTCCTGGCTCGTTACCGTTCTGGTTGCCGTTCTGGTCCAGGTCGAGCCAGACGGTGTCGGAGATGCTGGAGTTTCCGGCGAAACCAAAGTCCTGATCGAGGTCGGAACCTGACAGCGTGACTATGGAGCGCTGGTCAGGAGCGGAGAGGCCGCTGTCGGCGTCGAAGGTCGCCGAGAAGCCGGCGGGTACACCACCGATGACCTCGACGAGGAACTCCCCATCCGGCACATCGATGACGGTCCAGTCACCGTTCGCGTTCGTCGTCGCGGTCGGGAAGACGATGTCGTCGCCTCCGCCCGGAAGCCCGTCACTGCCGAAGTACGTCACCCGGATGTTCACGCCCCCGAGTCCGGGTTCGTTCGTGTCCTGCACGCCGTCGGCGTTGCGATCCCACCACACCCGGTCACCGATGACGGACGTCACGTCGTAACCGAAGTCGACATCCGCGACGTTCTGCCCGGCCGCGAGAGTCACCGGAGCCGTCGAGTTGTTGTTGCCGTCTCGGTCGAAGCTGTTCGTCGCGCCAGCTGGCAGGCCGCCGGTGACCTGTACCGAGAAGCTGCCGGGCAGGAGGTTCGGGAAGCTGTATGCCCCGTTGGCGTCTGTGGTGGTCGTGAATACCCCGTCGTCACCGCCGCCGGAAACCCCGTCGACGCCGAACCAGGTGAGCTGCACGGTCGCGCCGATAACACCGGGCTCGCCTGCATCCTGCGTGCCGTCTCCATCGCGGTCCAGCCAGACGAAGTCACCGATGGAGCCGGTTCCCGCGATTCCGAAGTCCTGGTCGATGAGGGCCTGGCCAGCGCCGAGCGTCGTTACCGACGTAGCACTGGATCCGCCATTGGGATCGGTTACCACGTTGTAGCCCGTCGGCACGCCACTGACCGTGACGCTGTATGGTCCCGCGGGGAGCAACCCGACGGAGTACGCACCGGCCGTGTTGGTGGTGGTTGTGTACGTGATGTTGTCAGCGGTCGTCGTGAGGTCGCCGTCGAGTCCACCGGAGATGACCGTCACCGTAGCGCCGCCGAGACCCGGCTCGTCGGCATCCTTCACGTGGTCGCCGTCCTGGTCGAACCAGACGGTGTCTCCGATGGAGCCCGTGCCTGTGTAGCCGAAGTCGACGTTGCGGATGCGGCCGTCTTCTGCCAGCGTGCCCTGCCATACGCCGTTCGGGACGACCGTCGTGCCGTCGAGGTCGAAACTCGGCTGCATTCCTGCCGGCAGCGTCGATGCATCCACCGTGACCCGGTAGGTACCGCCCGGCAGGTTGTTGACGAGGTAATTGCCGGTGCTGTCGGTCGTCCGGGTGACAGTCTCGTCATCAGTCGTGCCGAAAACGCCATCGGCTCCGAAGTAGACGATCGTGAGGCCGACACCCGCCAGAGCCGGCTCTGTGGCATCCTGCACGCCGTCGTCATTCACATCGAACCAGACTCGATCACCCAGTGAGGCGACGTCGAGCTCGACGTTCACGATATCCGCCGTCACGTTGTCGTAGTCGCGGTAGTCGATCCCGCCCACCTGATCGGCCGGTGCCACGCCGAAGTAGTGCGGCACATCCGCGGTGTTGTTGATTTCGCTGGACAGGACGACCTCGAGAGAGTCATCGCCGAGCGGCATGGTCACCGTGTAGCTGATGTCCACAGTCTCGTTGGGCGCGATCGGCCCGAGGATCGTCCAGCCGAGGGTGCTGTCTGAAGGGTCGGTATCCGTCGGGGTGACACCGACCGGGGCCACCGACGTGAAGCCGGTCACCCTGGGGTCGGGAGTGTCGGTAACGGTCACGTCGTAGGCCGGCGAGGTTCCGGTGTTGGTGACGGACACGGTGTACGTGAGTACCTCACCGGGCTTCGCGCGACGCGAGTCGCTGTCGCCGATCTGGCCGGCAACCTTTTTGTCGATCGTCAATCGTGGTTCGACCACCGAGACACTCGCGCTTCCCGGGCTGCCCAGGTTCGCGTAGCTCGAAGCCGCGGGAACGGACGTGGGTGTGCCCGTGATCGTGTCGCCGCTGTTCCAGTACGGGCGTGCCGTGTTCTGCAGCGTGTCGCCGCTGACCGCTCCGGTCGTGACGATTCCGGTGTAGCTGATCGTGACCACGCGGCTGCTGGATGATGCGGGGCTGAGGTCGCCGAGGAAGTAGCCGATGGTGCGATCCGTCGTGGTCGGCGCCCCGATCAGCGTCGCGGAGACCGCGCAGGGTGTTCCACCCTGGTCGCAGCTGGAGCCGAGGAGTTCACCGAATCGTACATTCGCGGGGAGGGTGTCGATGACGGTCGCGTCGAAGGCGACCACGGACGCCGGGATAGTCACGTCCACGGTGTAGTCGACAACCTCGCCCACGGTTGCCGTCGCCGGGCTCGCGGTCTTGGTGAGTGAGAGGGCCGGGGTGGAGAGCGTCACGGAGCTCGTCGACTGGTAGCCGCTGCCCGAACCACCCGCTGCCGACGTGGATGTGCGTTCGTTCGGGTTGAAGCCAGCCAGGGATGTCGTGGTGGCATCGACGGTGTTGATGATCTGCGTTCCGCTGATCAGCGGCGTCACCACCCGGGCGTCGTAGCTCAGGTCGGGTCCGGCGCCGGGAGCGATAGACGACACGGAGAAGGTGATGGTGCGTGCGCTGTTGTTCCACACACCTCCGCCGGGGAGGGTCTGGTCGGTCGTCACCGGGTCGCCGGCGGCGTTGATCGGCTCGATGGTCTCCGGAACCTGGTCGACGACGAGGGTGTCGTACGCGATCGATACGTTTGCGGCAGCACTGTTGCGCACGGCAAGGGTGTACGTCACGATCTGACCCGCCACGACTGCCCCCGAAGTGGCGTTGCTGCTCTTCACGACGCTGATGAGCGGCTCGACGATCCTCGCCGTCACGGTGTTGCTGGTGACGGTGCGCGTCACGTTATCGATACTCGTGTATGCGAGTTGCGCGCTGTTGTCCAGCCCGGCGCTCCTGACGGGCCCCGAAGCATCCTTCACGATCGCGGTGATGGTGAGCACGATGGAGTCGTTGCCACTGGATGGCAGGTTCACGTATGTTCCCGGCAGAGTCGCTGTGACCAGCTGACCATTCACCGTTGCGTCGGTGGCGGGCCCGCCGTTCACCGTGAACCTCGGGGTTCCGATGATCGTGTAGTTCGCGTCCAGGGTGTCGGTGATGGCGGTCGGCGGGTAGAGGGTCGAGCCCTGCGGGACTGTCGTCGTCACCGTGAACGTGACGGTCTCGCCGATGGTGGCCTGCGTCGCGAGGTCGTTGCCGGTCTCGTTGATCGAGGTCGTCATGGTCTTGGTGACGGTCGGGCTGGCGATCGACACGATAGCCGCGTCGTTCGCCGGTGAACTGTTGGCGCTGGAGTTGAGGGTCGGGTCGATATTGTTCGACGGCACGTAGACCTGGGGTGTGCCCGTGTTGGTCGCGCCCTCGTAGTTGCGCACGCCTGCCGCATTGGGGAATATGTCTCCAGCTGAGGAATCGGCGGGCGTCACGACATCGTAGGTGAGGGTCACCGATCCGCCCGCAGGCACCAGCGGGACGGTCCAGCTCAGCCTCCTGTTGGGTGAGTCGCAGGTACCCGACGCGCTGATGTTGGAGACGTCGGTGCACTCGAGCAGCGCGGGGAGATTGTCACGGACCGAGATGTTCGTGGCGTCCTGGCCGCCCGTGTTGGTGACGACCACCGTGTAGGTGACACGGTCGAGTGCCTGGATGGCGAGGGTCTTCACTGGGGCACCGGGCACCGCAACGGTGTTCAGCGCCGTGATGCCCTTGGCAAGTGCGACAACGGGCTTCTCGAGCAGGGTGTCGGCCTGGTCGCGGAACTGGAATACGGTGCCACCGGAGTTCTTGTGGGTCATCTTCATGATGTTGGAGGTGATGTCGCCGTTGGTGACCGCGCTGGGATCGGTGATGCGTGTCGTCACGACGACCTGGAAGACCTGCGCAGCATCGACGTCACCCAGGTTCCAGGTGAGCAGCGGGGTGCCCGGCGTATGCGCGAATGTGATGCCGTCACCGGCATCGAGGGTGCTGGCCGTCGTGTATTCGGGAGTGCCCTCCACGACCAGCCCGGCCGGCAGGAAGTCGTTGACGATGCTGTCGAGCGTGTCGAGGGCTCCAGGGAAGCTGACAGTGAGGCGGTAGCACACCCGGTCACCCGGGTGGAAGGGGCCGGTGACGGTCTGGCTGAAGGTATAGCCGGCGCCCGCGCCACAGCTCGTCGCCACCGCGGCTGGCTGGGCAACTTCCTTGTCGATCGTGACCCCCTCGGCGGACTGGCTCGCGCTCGAGGCGTCCGTGACGGGAAGCGACGTGGTCGATCCGTCGTTGTCGGTGATCACGGTCGCGGTCGCGGCGAGCGAGACGCTGTTCGTCCACGAGTCGTTCGCGCTTACCGGCCCACCCCCGTTGCGGTAGGTCTCGCGTACCTTGGTCGTGACCGTGAAACTGTTGGCTCCGGATGCGGCTGCGAATCCGGCGATCGTCCACGTGACAGTCTGCGTGCCGTCGGCGTTGTCCACCACGGAGTCCTCGGCCAGCGATCCACCCTGATAGTCCAGTCCATCCGGGATCGTGTCCACAACTGTGAGGTCGCTGGTCTGGCCCGAGTACTCGGAGGTACTGAAGCTGAGCGTCCAGACGTTGGTGCCCCCCTGCACGATGTTCGAGTCGTCGACGGCCTTCCGGATGGACAGGTCTTCTGCGAACACCTGTGCAGTGGACGAATTCGAGTACGAGGTGCCCTTATAGGTGCCACTCGCGACGGCATAGTTGATGAGCTCCTGCTCGTCCTCGGTGAGCGCGCCGGTGTTGTTGTCGAGGTTCGCCGTGGCAACGCCGTCGAACTGAACGTTCTCGCGCAGGGGGATGGCGGCGGCGTAGCGGATGGTCAGCGATTCTCCGGCCGCGAGCGTGCCGAGGGCGCTCCAGTCGACCCGGGTGTAGACACCGGGTTCGAGCGGTCCCGAGCCATCGGGGTCGACGGTCACGGTCGTCGCCACGAACGCGAACCCGCCGCAGTCCGCACCAGCCGGCAGCGGCGAGTCATCGATACGCCCCGAGCCGGGGAACTCCTCCGCTGCACTGTTGTCGATGCTGGTGTTGCCCGCACCCTCACAACCAAGGAACTCCAGACCCGCGGGCAGGTAATCGGTGATCGAAAAACCCGTGGTCGGGGCGACGGTGTTGTTGGTGACCGTCAGCGTGTAGACCGTCTTGTTGTCGTGCACTCCCCGCAGCAGCTCCTGTTCGGCACTGGGCTCTGTCTTCGAGAGGATGAAGGGGCTCAGTGTCGTCGTCGACTGGTCGGTGTCTGAGCCGGTGTACGAGCTCGCCGTCGAGACTCCGGTCGATGAATCGAACTTCACGATCACGCGCGGGTCGCTGTTGACAAAGGCCTCGGCCGTGCCGGTGAGGGTGCTGCCGACGTCGTAGCCGCCCGTCGGATAGCTGAAGCTATAGCTGAGCACGACTTCAGCCCCGGCGCTGAGGTCGGCGACGTTGTTCCAGATGAGTTTGGTGCCGCCCCCGGCGAGCGGGATGGACTGGCTCACCGGATAGGAGGAACCGACCAGCGTTGCTCCCGCCGGGAGCACATCCGTGAAGGCAAGGTTGTAGCCGTTGGTGGCCGAGGCGTTCGTCGCGGTGAGGGTGACGGGTACATCGTTGCCGTACAGCGTGGATGCGCTCACTGCGCGAGCGACAGCGATGTCGGGCGTACCTGCTGCGTTAGCGATGCCCGCCGGTATCGAGAGGCCGGTGAGAACCAGGGCCACGGCCAGGAGCGGACGCAGGAAGTACTTCATGGGAGAGCCTTGTCGTGGTGGAGTGGACCGTCGGTAGGGGGTTTCACCGACGATGGAGTCTCGGAAGCGGGAACGCTGTCAGCAAGATCTACCGAACAGCATCGATAAGCCTATATATCGCGCTGTTTAGTGCGCTATCCCTGAACCGGGGGACACACCGAACGGTTCATCCGGATGCTCCTTAGCCATAGGGACATCCGGTTAACCCACTGACCACTGCGAGCCACTAGCGTGTCACCATGACGGAGAAGACGGTTCCCACAGCGGCAAACACCGGGGCCATTGCGGCCGTGGGGCTCGATCTGCAGGACGGGAAAATCATCCCCCGTCGCCAGGTCGTCTCCTGGGCGCTATGGGACTGGGCCACGCAGCCCTTCAACTCGGTCATCCTCACCTTCGTCTTCACGGCGCTGTACCTGGTTACCGACGTCTTCCTACCAGCGGATGTCGCGGCGCTCGGCGACGACGACCCACTCAAGGTGCGGGCGATCGCCGACCTCGCGAGCGGCCTGGGCCTCACCACCGGAATCGCCGGGCTCGCGATCGCCCTGCTCGCCCCCGTGCTCGGCCAGCGCGCCGACGGCACAGGCCGTCGCAAGTTCTGGGTGCTCGTGTACACGGCGGCTCTCGTCATCGTCACAGCCCTGCTGTTCTTCACTCAGGCCGAGCCGTCGTTCTTCTGGTACGGCGCCTGGCTGATCGCGATCGGCAGCGTGTTCGGTGAGCTCGCTGGCGTGAACTACAACGCGATCCTCGTGCAGGTATCGACACGTCAGACCGTGGGAAAGGTGAGCGGGCTCGGTTGGGGGCTCGGCTACATCGGCGGCATCGTCGCGCTCGTGATCGTTGTCGCTTCGCAATTCGCCGGCTGGTTCGGGATGTCTCAGGCAGCGCTCGACGACGGTCTGAACTTCAGGCTCGTCGCGGTGGGCTGTGCACTCTGGACGATCCTCTTCACCATCCCGTTCATCCTGAATGTGCCGGAATTCCCCGAGACGTCGAAGGGGCCCACAGTCGGCTTCTTCGCCAGCTATGGCGTGCTGGTGCGAGACATCCGCAAGCTGTATCGCGAATCACGCCCGACGTTCTGGTTCCTGCTGGCCAGCGCCGTGTACCGGGATGGCCTGGCCGGGGTGTTCGCGTTCGGGGCGGTTATCGCCTCAGCGGTCTTCGGCTTCGAGTTTCTGCAGGTCGTTGTCTTCGGCATTGCTGCCAACCTCGTCGCGGGAATCTCGACGATTATCGCTGGCCGTTTCGACGACATGTTCGGGGCGCGCGCCGTGATCGTGACGGCGCTGGTCGGTCTCGTCGTCTCCGGGCTCGCCGTCTTCCTGCTCGCTGGCCAGGGTGACATCGTGTTCTGGGTAGGTGGGCTGCTGCTGTGCGCGTTCGTCGGGCCGGCGCAGGCTTCCAGCCGATCACTGCTGGCACGCGTGACGCCGGCAGGTCGCGAAGGCGAGATCTTCGGCCTCTACGCGACGACCGGGCGCGCCGCGAGCTTCATCTCGCCGCTGCTGTGGGCCGGGCTCATCGCCCTGTTCGGCGCGACAGTGTGGGGCATCCTGGGAATCGTGCTCGTGCTCGCCGTCGGCCTCGTGCTGTTGCTTCTGGTGAAGCTGCCGAAACACGTCAGGCAGCAGTGAGCTCCGCTCGTCAGTGACCCTGAGAGGCCATTGACGGTATCGTCCGAATCCCGCTGGCCATTGTCAGCGGGCTCGGACAGGCTGGAGTCATGACTACCACCGCAGCCAAAGCCGAACTCCTCCGCTCCCTCCACGTCCCAGGAACTCCGCTCATCGTCACCAACGTGTGGGATGCCGTCACCGCGAGAATCGTTGCAGGCTCCCCTGGCGTGAAGGCTCTCGCGACGGCGAGCCACGCGGTCAGCTTCGCGCACGGTGTCGACGACGGCGAGGGACTCAGCATCGAGCAGGCCCTCACCACGGCGAGGCTTATAGCCGCGGCCGTCGAGATCCCCGTGAGTGTCGACTTCGAAAAGGGCTATGCACAGGATGCCGCTGGGGTGCAGTCCAACGTCGAAGCCCTCATCGAGGCCGGAGCCGCCGGCCTCAACATCGAAGACTCGATCGGCCAGCCGAAGGCCCCCTTGTTCGACATCGACACCGCGGTCTCGCGTGTCGCCGCTGCGCGCGCCGCCGGTGACGCGACAGGCGTGCCGATCACCATCAACGCGAGGGTCGACACCCTCGCCGGTGGTGGCGAATGGAATGACGCGATCACCAGGGCGAACGCCTACCTCGCCGCGGGCGCTGACTGCATCTTCGTGCTCGGCCTCGGTGACGAAGCGAAGGTGGCCCGGGCGCTGGCCGACATCAACGGCAAGGTGTCTGTCATCTCCAACCCCACATCCGTGCCTGTCAAGAAGCTCGCCGAGCTGGGAGTGTCACGGGTGAGCTTCGGCCCCGGCACCCTGGGACTGACCCTTGCCCACCTGCAGGCCGCCACGACACAGCTGACGGCGCTCGGCGAGTACCCGGCAGAGCTCGGCTTCAGCTACTAGCCGGGCTGGCCGCCTGATATAGCTGGCCGCCTGGCTTAGGTCCGTTTGGTTTAGGTCCGTTTGGTTTAGGTCCGTTTGATTCAGCGGTGCCACGCCGCCACGAATCGGGAGAACAGGTCGGCAAAGCTGGCCTGCTCCTCCGCGGTGAATTCCGACATGGCATCGGTGACTGCTGACCTCCGGTGAGACCTGGCGACCTCGAGCATGGTGCGCCCGGCCTCCGATATCCTCACGACACTGCGCCGAGCATCCCGGGGATCAGGCGTGCGTGTGACGAGTCCGCGATCAACTGCCTCGTTGATCAACCGGCTCGCCCGGGGCTGGTCGACCCCGATCGACTGGGCCACCTCCGAGACACCCACCTGCTGGCTCGCTGACTCTGCCGTGATGAGGGCATCCAGCAGCCTGAAGCGTGCGGCACCGCCGACGCGGTCGTGAGCGGCCGGCTGCTGCGGGGATCCCGCCTGGTGGCTGTCCTGGTGGTGGCTGTCCTGGTGGTGGCTGTCCTGGTGGTGGCTGTCCGGGTGGTTGCTGTCCCCGTGGTTGTGGTGCTTCTGATGATCGGCAGGGTCGATTGTCTGACCGGGCCGTAGTCCGCGAGCCCACGGTGGGCCTCCCCCGCCCGCTCTTCGCCCGGGACCGCCAGCGTCCCCGCGGAACTGGCGCGACCTCATCGCGCTGAGCGCCTGCTCGACCCGCGCAATCGGGTCCTGTTTGGTCGAAGAATCGTGCTGCACCTCAGGATCCGGGCTTCCCACCGGAGGCCGTGTGCCCTCGGGGTCTGGCCGACGTGATGACTCTTGACGTCCGTGATCCATGTATGTAATCTTACAACTGTTGTCATATGACATACATCTACACACTAAGGACACACCTATGAATACCCCTGAACAACAAAGAACACCCCGCCCCAATTTCTGGCTCCGAGCCATAGAACATCGCAAACACCAGCTGACTCGCGAATACCGCGCGTCGCTCGGGGACAAGGCCCGCGAGGGCATTTCCGATGAGGACTGCGCCACCACCATGGCGACCCTCGAAACCATGGCCCGCAACCTCGGCTGGACCGAGAGCGAGCACGAGCAGCGCGATGATGGCCGCGGCCACGGTCGCAGATTCCGCGGTGGCCGGTTCGGCCGCTTCGACGGTACTGGCAGCTTCGATGGTACTGGCAGCGTCGATGGGAAGGGCCGCTTCGGGGAAACAGGCCGCTTCGGCCGCCCGGATTACTTCGGTCGCCCGGGTCGCTTCGGCCGCCCGGATCGTTTCGGAAAGGCGGATCCCTCCGGCCCGCGGCATCCTGCCTCTGCCTCTGCCCCCGCCCCCGCCCCCGCCCCCGGCCCCGGCCACGGTCCCGGCCCCGCCAGCAATCGCGGCGAAACCGCGCCGGACGTTCCCACCGGGTCGCCCGAGGCATAGTGTCGAATCATGGACACACCTCGACCGATCGGATTCTGGCTCAAGCTCGTCGATCGCATGATCGATGAGCAATTCGCCTCGACACTCGAGGAACACGGCGTCACGCGGCGCCAGTGGCAACTCCTGAACATTCTCGCTCGCGAGAACGCGACGGTGGAGCAACTGGATGCCGCGGTGGCGCCATTCCTGTCTGCGCCTCTGCCTGCAGACTCTGATGCAGACTCTGATGCCGACTCTGATGCCGACTCTGATTCGGCCGACACCCTCTCAGCCGGGACTGCCGAGTCTTCCGTGTCGCACCTCGCCGAACTCGTCGAGAGCAACTGGGTGACCGTGACGGGCAACCTTTACGCACTGACCGATCGCGGTCGCGTCGCGATCGACAGCCTCTCTGGAGTCGTGGATGCCCAGCGCACGCTCGCGACCGAAGGGGTCACCCCCGAGCAGTACGAACAGACCGTCGCGGTGCTGGAACGGGTCGCGCGCAACCTGGGGTGGAACGACTGACCGCGAATCCCTCAGCAGGGTTCAGCTGAACGCGAGCCGCCACCAGATCATCAGCATGGTGACGAGGAAGCCCGTGATGAAGTTCAGCAGCAGGAACCGGCGCCAGCCACGATTGGCGGTGTCCGCGGCGGCATCCGTCACGTTCCAGAACGGTGCACAGACCGCGGCATACGGAAGCACGAGGATCGCCGCGAGCGGCCCCGGCCACTCGGTGAACAGCAGCAGCACTCCCCCGAGCAGGTAGGCGACTACCGCGAGCCGTACCGTCGCTTTCGCGCCGATCACCGTCGCGACCGAGGCGATGTCGCCCTCGCGGTCCGCGATGACATCCTGCACAGCACCGAAGGCGTGCGACGCGATCCCCCACAGGAAGAACGCGAGAAGCAGCGCCCACAGTTGTGGGCTGAAGACGGCACCCGCGAGCACGAGCCCGTAGACGGCCGGTGAGACGAAGTGCGTGCTCGACGTGAGGGAGTCGAGGAACGGCTTCTCTTTGAAACGCAGTCCCTTCGCCGAGTACGCGACAACCGCGAACACGCTGATCGCGAGCACCCCCCACGACAGCGGGCTGCCGACGACCACGAGATAGACGAGAAACGGTACGTTCGTGACGATCGCGGCGATGATGGTCGGGCGATGCATCCGCCGATCGAGCAGCGCACCCTCGACACCGCCCTTGCGGGGGTTGCGGAGGTCAGACTCGTAGTCGAAGACATCGTTGATGCCATACATCGCCAGGTTGTACGGCACCAGGAAGTACAGCGTGCCGAGCACGAGAGTCAGGTCGATGCGCTGGGTCGTCAGGAAGTATGCCGCGGCAAAAGGAAAGGCCGTGTTGACCCAGCTCAACGGCCTGGACGACACGAACAGCGCTTTAAGCATTGCCCGGCTCCTGAACTGATGAGGTTGTCGCGCCTGACGAGGGCTCGCCGCGACCTCGACCGAGCAGCACCCACAACGACGGAAGACCGGCGACGGCCGCAACCGCGTACGCGAAGTCCTCGAGAGGTGCGATGCCGATGAACGCTCCGCTGATGAGAGATTCGTTGTACGCGACGAGCCCGATGCCGATCATCACGTTGTCGAAGACGGCGGTCATCACGAGCAGCACGGCGAGCGTGATCCCGAGTGCCGGCCAGCTCAGCCGACGGCGGCCGAGAATGGATGCCGCGACAAGGGTCACCGCGACAATAGCGAGGAAGATCGCATTGAGAGTCCAGTACGTCACCGTGCGTCCCCCGATCGCCGCAGTGTGGCGGATACTGCCCTGGTGGATACTGCGCCGTAGACGTTCATCGTGAAGTAGCACAGCAGCGTGAGGAAGAAGATCTCTTCGACGGGGATCTCGGGCGCCACCTGAAGCCCGGTCATGAACGAGGTCTCGCCGCGGAAGAAGATGCCGCTGCCCACCCCGGCGAGATCCCAGACGAAGAAGAACAGCACCCCGACGATCAGCACGACGACGGCCCGGCGGGCATCCCTCCAGAAGAACAGGGTGAAGCGGCGGTCGAGCATGACCATTCCGAACAGCGCCACGAGCAGCGCTGCCAGGTACAGCAGGGTCATGACGTTCTGAGTGCGGCGACGCTCGAGACGAGCGGTTCGGCGAGCGGCCCCGCCGTGGTGTCCCCGCGGAGTCGCTTCACGATGAGTTCCGCACTGATGAGGCACATGGGAAGGCCGATGCCGGGGATCGTGGAGCCGCCGACGTAGTACAGTCCCTTCACCTTCTTCGACACGTTCCCGGCCCGGAAGAATGCGCTCTGCTTGAGCGTGTGCGCCGGCCCGAGAGCCGTTCCCTTCCAGGCGTTGAGGTCGTGCTCGAAGTCACCTGGGGCGAGAGTTCTCCGCACGGTGATGCGTGACGCGAGATCTGAGACACCGGTCCAGTCCGCGATCTGCTCGATGACACGGTCGGCGAGCGCCTCGACCTTCGGGTCGCTCACGTCTTCCGTGCCCTCGATCGATCCGCGACCGATGGTGGGGTCTGCGGGGATCGGGACGAGTACGAAGAGATTCTCGAAACCCTCGGGGGCGACATCCGGATCGACACCACTCGGCTTGCAGACGTAGAGCGACGCGGGGTCGGGAACCGTCGGCCTGTCTCCGAAGATCGCGTTGAATCCCTTCTCCCATTCGCGCGTGAAGAGCAGGGTGTGGTGCTCGAGCTCGGGAAGGGAACCCTTCACGCCCAGGTAGAGGAGCAGGGCGCTGGGACCCGCGAGCTTCGTGTCCCAGTAGCGCTGGGGGTAGGTCTGCTGCTCTGGCTCGAGCAACTGGGTCTCCGTGTGGTGCAGATCCGCGGCCGAGACCACGATGTCGGCGGCGGCAAACGCTGTCTCGCCATCGGTCACATACGTCACGCCGGTCGTCGCGCCATTTTGGACCTGGATCTTCGTGGCACGCGCACCGCGGATGATCGTCACACCCTGCGCCTCGGCCAGGTCTTCGATGCTGCCGATGACGCGAGTGAACCCGCCCATCGGATACAGGACACCATCGCTCAGGTCGAGGTGGCTCATGAGGTGGTACATGCTGGGCGTGAGGTACGGGGACGATCCGAGGAACACCGCGGGGTAGCCGAGCACCTGGCGCAGCCGCAGATCCTTGAACCTGCGACCCACGAAACTCGACAGCGGCTGCAGCAGCAGGCGGATGAACTTGCCGGCCCGCGAGAGCACCTCGCGATTGAACAGCGGACGGAAGTCGGCGAACGTCGTGTAGAGGAAGTACTTCTTCGCGAGGGTGTACGTCTCCTCGGCGGAATCGAGGTAGCCGTCGAGCTTCTTCCCCGCGCCCTTCTCGACCGATTCGAACAGCGCGATGTTTTCTGCGCGGTCGGAGGAAATGTCGATCGGCTCCGACTCGTTCTCGAAGAACACCCGGTAACCGGGATCGAGGGTTACCAGGCTCAACTGTTCGTCTGCGCTGGTGCCGAGCAGCTTGAAGAAGTGGTCGAAGACCTCCGGCATGAGGTACCACGACGGCCCGGTGTCGAACCGGAATCCATCCTTCTCCCACGATCCGGCGCGGCCACCGACGGCGGGGCGGGCCTCGAGCAGGGTCACCTCGTGACCGTCTCGCGCAAGCAGGGCCGAGGTGGAGAGCCCCGCGATTCCTCCACCGATGACGACGACGCGACTCACGACCGTGCTCCTCTCATGACTGTACTGCCCTCACGACTGTGCTCCTTCTGGTGATGTTCGTACTCCTGGTGACGGTGTCGCCCCCATGGCTGCGGCGAGCGCGAGGCGCGCCTTCACCGGATTCGGCACGCGAATCCTGGTGTGGATGAGTTCGGACGCCGGCGTGGCCCGCAACCGCACCGAGAGCTCGGCAAACAGCGACTGGGCGAGCGCGACAGCGCGGCGGGAGGAACGGGGAAGGTCGGGAACGACGGCAGCGGAGACGGCCAGATCGGCGTCGATGTCGTCGAGCAGCCGCGACTTGGTCGCCTCGTCGAACGAGTCGACAGCGACATCCGGAAAATAGCTCCTACCGAGAGTCTCGAAGTCTGCCGAGAGATCCCGCAGGAAGTTCACCTTTTGGAATGCCGCCCCGAGGGCTCGCGCACCGGTCTCGAGCCTGGCGTGATCTGTGACGTTCTCCCCGAGCAGGAAAGCCTGCAGGCACATGAGTCCGACGACCTCAGCCGAGCCGTAGACGTACCGCTCGAAGCTGGCCTGGTCGTGCACCTTCGCGCTGAGGTCGGCGCGCATCGACTCGAAGAACGGCGCTGTCAGCTCGGTGCCGAACGACACCTCCCTCGCCGTGATCGCGAAAGCGTGCACGACGAGGTTGCTGCTGAACCCGTGCTCCATGGCGCGTTCGGTCTCGGCCTCGAGTTCGTTGAGCACGCGGCCCGCCCCTACGACATCGAGCCCGGCGTCTTCGGCTGCACCGTCCACGATCTCGTCGGCGACGCGGACCAGCGCGTAGATGTTCTCGACGTGCTGGCGCACACCGGGGCCGAGCAGCCGTGCGGCGAGCCCGAATGATGTCGAATACCGCCGGATGACCACGCTCGCGGTCTCCTCGGCGACACGGTCATACAGCGAAAGCCTGCCGGTGCTCACTTGACTCTTCCGAGCACGGAATCTGCCACCGGATGAAGCTCCGCACGCAGCGCGGGCGGGATGTGCGGCTCGGCCAGCCGCGCCAGCGCCCGGTTCGCGTAGTAGCGCGCGAGCCCTTCGGCGAATGACCGCGCGCCGCACTCGATGAGCACGTCTCGCAGGGACTGGGCCTGCTCATCGGTGAGATCGGGGTCCCCGAACATCGAAGATGCGTCAGCCCACTCGCGCGTGCTCGTCGCGTACGCGATCAGCACCGTCCGTTTGCCCTCGCGCAGGTCACCCGTGGTGGTCTTGCCGGTCTCCGCCTCGAGCCCGAAGACCCCGAGCAGGTCATCCACGATCTGGTAGGCGATCCCGATTTCCCTGCCGAAGTCACCGAGCGTCGAGACGACCTCTTCCGACGCTCCCGCGAGAATTGCCCCGGCCTGCAGGGGGCACTCGAACGAGTACACGGCGGTCTTGTAGCGCTCCATCGTCAGGATGTCGTCGACGCGGGGAACCTCAGCCGCGATCTGGAAGTCGACGTCGATCAGTTCGCCCGCCGCCGAAGCGAAGAGCGCGTCATCCATCACCTCGAGCAGCCTGGTTCGCATCTGGTCTGAGACACCGCTGCGGTCGATCAGTCGGTAGGAGTTGAAAAGTGCGAGGTCTCCCGCGATCACGGCGGCCGAGATTCCGCTGTGGTCGGCAACCCTGGCGGATGCCCCTTCCGCTGTGGCCCGATCGCGGTACGTCCCGGCGATATTCGGCGAACCCCGTCGGGTGAAGTCGTGGTCGATCACATCGTCGTGCACGATCAGCGCGGTGTGCAGCAGCTCGAACGCGGCCCCGACGTTGGCTGCGGCCTCGAGATCGTCGCCACCCAGTGACTGGTAGGCGCACATCACCATCCTGGGCCGGAATCGCTTGCCGCCGACGGTGTTGTTCTCGAGTGTCTCCCACAGGGTCACGTACTGCGAGCCGAAGGCTGCAGCGCGGTTCTTGGCTAGGCTGAAGAAGCGCGCCAGCACGGCGTCGACCTGCACCTGCCTCTCGCGAGAGAGGTCGAGCAGCCCCGATCCATCCATATAGGCAGACTACCGCGATGAGCACCCAACATCCTGAGCAGGTCGTCCTGCTCGACAATGACGCGAACCCCATCGGAGTCGCCGGCAAGGTCGACGTGCACACGACGGACACCGCGCTTCACCTCGCGTTCTCCTGCCACGTCTACAACGCACTCGGGCAGGTGCTCGTCACCCGCCGGGCCCTGTCGAAGCTCACCTGGCCGGGCGTCTGGACCAACTCCTTCTGCGGGCATCCCGCGCCCGGCGAGGAGATGGATGCCGCGATCCGCCGTCGCGCTGAGTTCGAGCTCGGCATCACCATCGATTCACTCGAGATCGTGCTGCCGGATTTCCGCTACCGTGCCGTCGATGCGACGGGCATCGTCGAGAACGAGGTGTGCCCGGTGTTCCGGGCGGTCACCTCGGATGTGGTCGACCCCAACCCCGCCGAGGTGGCCGAATTCGCCTGGGTCGCCCCGGAGTCGCTGCATCTGGCAGCGGCAGCCGCGCCGTACGCGTTCAGCCCGTGGCTCGGCTGGCAGCTCGAACAGCTCGCCGCCGAGTAGCGCACCCGAGACCCTCAGGCCTGGCCCGCGCCATGCCCCGTGGGTTACGCCAGCCCCGTGGGGTACGCGAGCCCGGGGCGACGCACGGCAAGCCGCATCTGGTCCCCGAGCGCGGGCACCTCGAACGGGGGAAGTCGCACACGGATGACGCTCCCGTCGACGAGCGCGCAACTCACCATCGCGTCGTGCCCGGCATAGGAGATGCCCGTCACCCTGGCCTCAGCGCTCTCGACCGCGTGAGCCAACCAACCGGGCCGTAACACTATCCACTCCGGCCGAAGCACCAGCACCACTGACGCTCCCTCGGCCGGTTCGAAGCCCATGGCCTCGGCCTCGACCGACCCGAGCGCGCATTCCACACGACCGTTGTGCCAGCGACCCGTGAGCTCGACGGCATCCCCGACGAAGCTGGCGGCCCAGCGCGAGACGGGGCGGTCATAGACTTCTGCCGGCGTTCCGCTGTGGATGATCCGGCCGTCGCGCATGACAGCCACCCGGTCGGCGAGCGACAGTGCCTCTTCCTGGTCGTGGGTCACGAGGATACTCGTGGTGCGCTGGGCCCGCAGCAACTCGGCGACCTCGAGGCGCAGCGAACCTCGCAACTGGGTGTCGAGCGCGGCGAACGGCTCGTCGAGCAGGAGCACCTCGGGCTTCGGAGCGAGGGCACGCGCCAGCGCCACCCGCTGGGCCTGCCCGCCCGAGAGCTGCGACGGTGCACGATTGCCGTACCCGGTAAGACCGACGAGGCGCATCAGCTCGGCAACGCGCGCGTCCCTCTCGGTGGCGGTACCAGCTCTGCGCGACAGGCCACTGCGGCGAAGGCCGAACGCGACGTTGTCGGCGACGCTCAGGTGGGGGAAAAGAGATGCCTCCTGCGGCACCCAACCGACGCCGCGCTTCTCGGGCGGCACCGTGGATCCCGCGGCCGAGAGCTGGCGACCGCCGATGCTGATCGTGCCGGCGGCCACGGGCGTGAGCCCGGCGATGCTCAGCAGCAACGTGGTCTTTCCGCACCCGCTCGGTCCGAGCACGGCGACGAAACTCGCCGGCTCGATCTCCAGGTCGACACCGTCGAGCAGTGTCGAGTCGCCGTACGCGACTCGGAGCCCCTTCACGCTGACGCCGCTCATAGTTCCTCCCTCGCGAGTCCACGCACTCCGGACAGCGCCACCGCCGGCAGCGCCGCGACCAGCACCAGCGCTGCCGCATAGGGCGCTGCCGCTCCGAATTCGAAGATAACGGTTCGAGACCACAGTTCTGTCGCCAGCGTAGTGACACCGGTCGGACGCAGCAGCAGTGTCGCGGGAAGCTCCTTCATCGTCGCGATGGCCACCAGGAGTGCTCCCACGCCGACGGAGGGCATCGCGAGTCGTGCCGTGACCCTCCACCACGCCTGCCACGGGGAGAGTCCGAGGGTTCTCGCGACACTCGCGAGCCTGGGCGGAACCGCCGAGATCCCCGCGCGCACTGTGCCGATCGACTTGGGGAGGAAGAGCACGACATATCCGAAGACCAGCACCGCAACGCTCTGGTACAGCGACGGCACCACCGCGAGCGCGAAGAAGACCAGGGAGAGACCCACCACGATGCCGGGAAGCGCGTGTCCGATCATCCCGAGCGATTCGATCGTCATGGCCAGCCTGCCCCGGTATCGAGCGGCGAGCGCGGCGATGGGCAGCGCCAGGACCACCGCGCACACCGCAGCAAGCACAGCTACGCCCAGGGTGGATCCGACGGCGGTGAGCAATCGGGTCGGATCGATCTCCCTGAGGGTTTCGGCCTGGAACAGTCGGGCGGCGAGTCCACCGAGCGGTATCGCCACGCCCACGAGGGGCGACGCCACGACGAGCGGAAGGAGTGCGAGCAGAAAAGTTCGGGAGACCACCCTGGGCCTCGCCATTCGAGCCGAACCGGCCGGCGCGAACTTCCGGGAACGACGCTCCCCGGCCACGACGATCAGGGCGATGGCCACGAGCAACAGGGCGAGAATCGCAGCCTGGTTGCGATCGAAACTCGCACCGTACGCCGCATTGATTCCCCACGTGAGGGTCTGGAACCGCAACATCGACACCAGTCCGAAGTCGCTCAGCGTGTACAGGCACACGAGCAGGGCTCCCGCGGCCGCCGCCGGTCGCACCTGCGGCCACGTGACGGCGAAGAAGGCGCGGACGGGACCGTGTCCGAGGGTGCGCGCGATTCCCTCCATGTCTGCCGACACCGCGCGGAACGCCGCCGCGACGGGCAGGGTGACGTAGGGAGTGCACACCGCCGTCATGAGAAGCCAGGCGGCGAAGAATCCATTCATGGTCGGAAACACGACGAGCCAGCCGTACGACGCGAGATAGGACGGAACCGCGAGCGGCAGGGCGGAGAACAGCAGCCAGACCCGCGGAAACGGCACGCGTACCCTGGTCAGGACCCACGCGACAGCCGTGCCCACCACGAGTGACGCCAGCGTGACGGCGGCGGCGAGCCCCAGCGAATTGAGGGTGAACTGCAGCACCCGCCCGCGCCCGAGCGTCTCCGCGATCGTCGTGATGCCGGCCTCACTCGCGCGCACCGCCAGGTAGACGAGCGGAATCGACGCGATCGACGCGGCGACGACGGCGCAGACGACGAGCCACGTCGGCGCGCGGAGCGGGCGCAAGGCTAGATCAAGCCGTACTGCGCGAGCAGGGCCTGGGTCTCGGCGAGGCTCGCCAGGTCGGCGAGGTCGAGGTCCGAGTTCTTGAGGCTGTCGAGCCCCGGCAGACCCTCCGGAGCGTCGATGCCTTCCACGAGCGGGTATTCGAACGTCTCGTCGACGAAGTATTCCTGCGCCTCGGTCGACAGCAGGTATCGCACGAATTCGAGGGCATCCGCGTCGGTCGCACCGGTACTCAGGATGCCAGCTCCCGTGACATTCACGATCGATCCTGGGTCGCCGGCGGCCGGGTACGACAGCTGCGCACGCATGCTGTCCACGCCGGTCTCGGCGGCCTGGGCGAACCAGTAGTAGTGGTTGATCAGTCCGACGTCGACGACACCGTCGTTGACCGCGGAGAGGATGGCACGGTTGCTGTCGAAGATCTGGGGATTGTTGGCGGCCAGCCCGGCGACCCAGGCGTCGGCCGCGTCTTCACCCTTCAGTACGCGGTAGGCCGTGACGAACGACTGGAAACTGGCGTTGCTCGGCGCGATGGCGACACGACCGTTCCATTCGGGTTCGGCAAAGGCGTCGATCGAGGTGGGGACGGCGTCGGCATCCAGTTCGGCTGAGTCGTAGGCGATCACCCGTGCCCGGCCTGTGACTCCGACCCAGGAGCCGTCCGTGGAGGTGAAGCCGGCCGGCACCGATTCGGTGACGTCGGTGGGGAGCGTGCTGAAGAGACCGGCGTCGCTGAGAGCACCGAGGGCCCCGGCATCCTGCGACAGGTAGACCTGCGCCGGGGACGCGTCGCCTTCTTCGATCAGCAGGGCGGCGAGTTCGGCCGTGTTGCCGTAGCGCACCTCGACCTCGATGTCGGTCGCCGCCTCGAACGTGTCGATGAGGGGCTGGACGAGAGCTTCGTCCCTGCCGGAGTAGAGCACGAAGCTGCCATCGCTGACCGGGGTGCTGGCCGGGGTGGATCCCGCGTCATCCGGGGTGGTGGCGGGAGCGCAGGCGGTGAGCGCGAGGGCAGCGATCACGGTAGTGGCGACACCGAGGGTGAGTGATGAAGAACGAACAGAACGCATGAGCCGAGGAATCCAATCTTAGGTAAGGCAAACCTAAGCGATCTCGCCGGTAGTCGCAATTCCGTGAGAATAGCCCACCTGAGCTCTAGGCGCCGGGCGCTCCGGCATCGGTCGAACGGACGTCTGTGTGGTGGAAGTTCTTGAAGCTGCGGGACGCCGTCGGACCCCGCTGGCCCTGGTATCGCGAACCGGAAGGACCGGAACCGTAGGGGTTGTCGACGGGCGAGCTGGTGCGGATGAAGCACAACTGGCCGATCTTCATCCCCGGCCAGAGCTTGATCGGCAGCGTCGCGACGTTCGACAGCTCCAGCGTGACGTGGCCGGAGAATCCCGGGTCGACGAAACCAGCGGTGGAGTGGGTGAGCAACCCGAGCCGCCCCAACGAGCTCTTGCCCTCGAGTCGGGCCGCGACGTCATCCGGAAGCGTCACGAGCTCGAAGGTCGAGCCGAGCACGAATTCGCCCGGATGCAGGATGAACGGCTGGTCGGCATCCACCTCGACGAGGTGCGTGAGATCGGGCTGGTCTTCCGCGGGATCGATAAAGGGGTACTTATGGTTATCGAACAGCCGGAAGAACCTGTCGAGCCGCACGTCGATGCTCGACGGCTGCACCATCTCCAGGTCGAGGGGGTCGAGGCCGATGCGGCCGGATGCGAGTTCTGCCCTGATATCGCGATCGCTGAGAAGCATGCGCCCACACTATCGACAAGCACTATCGCCAAGCGCAGGCAGCGGATTCGAAGTACTGGCTGGACTCGCACTGGCTAGACTCGAGATCGCACCGCGAGAGCGGTCACGCGAATGTAGTTCAATGGCAGAACTTCTGCTTCCCAAGCAGATAGTGCGGGTTCGATTCCCGTCATTCGCTCCGATTGTGTCGACGAGTTATCCACTCTTCACGCCCGAAGGGACACCATGACCGCCCTCGTGCCGATCCCCTCCCCCGGCGAGACCCTGTTCTATGGCGAACCCGGCAATCCCGCAGTCGTCGTGCTGCACGACATGTACGGCAGGATGCCCTGGCTCGAGCCGTTCGCCACCGCCGTTGCGAGTCGTGGTTTCCGCGTCGCCGTGCCCGACCTCTACAACGGATTCTGCACACCAGACCAGGCGGCCGCCCGCGGTCTCATGGAGAGTCTGGATGTCGCGAGAGCCCTGTCGATCATCGATGACGCCGTCGAACAGGACCAGGAGACCGGGGTCGAACGCGTCGGACTCGTCGGCTTCTCCATGGGCGGCTGGCTCGCACTGCTCCACGCCCAGGGCGGTGGAGCCGATGCCGTCGTCGCGTACTACGCAAGCCTCGGATCGGCCGACCACGGCGTGATCCCGTGCCCTGTGCTGCTGCAGTGGGCAGAGGTCGACAGCTGGCGCACCGACGAGGATCCCGAATCCTTCGTCGCCAGGCTCAACGACCACGGAACGCCCGTCACCCAGCACACCTACGCCGGCACCCAGCACTCCTTCGCGAACGCGAGCCTGCCCGGCGGGCTCGACACGAGAGCCGCCGCTCTAGCTTTCGCCCGCACAGCGGTCTTCCTCGAGGCTCAGCTCATCGACTGAGTGTTTTTATTGCCCACCGACGTCATGCAGGTGGTGGATCGGATCGTGGATGAAGTATGTCGCGAACGACTCGATCGTGAACTGCACTCCGTCACTGCGCCGCCCGGGGCGTGACCAGTCGGTGACCCTGCCCAGAGCCGCAGCGAGCGATGCCGCGGCCTCGGTGAGCTCGGCCGAGACGGTGGCCGGATCCTGCTCGTTGTAGCGCTCGGCGACGGCCGTGGCATCCTGGTCCCAGTTCGGATACAGCGGATTATCGTCGCTCTGCATGAGTTCGAGCCTGTGGTCGTACAGACGGAACACATCGCGCACGTGCGCCGCGTACTCCAGTGGTGACCACGTCGAGTCGTCGGGTCGGATGCGCACGTCCGCGCGGTGAAGCACCGCGGGCCAGGCCGCAGCGTTCGCGAGCAGCATGGTCGCGACATCCTTCGCATCGAACGTGGCCGCGTCGAAACCGCATTCGGGACAGGGCTTCTCGATGACCCAGGTCCAGTTCTTGGTGTCAGGTGTGATCGGCATGCACCCATCCTCGCGCTGACTGACCGCGCGTGCCACAGGTGTGCTGCCAGAATTCTGCGGCAACGATGTTGGCGCCCGCTGTGCTGGCAAACTGCCGGGTGAAGCGCTACGAATAGGAATTGCGCGTGCAGAGAGTTCGCGCCGCACCCCTGTCGCATCGCACCCATTTCGTACCGAGGAGCATCCCATGTCGCAGTCGCGCATCTCGCAGTCGCGCATCTCACAGTCGCCCAACAGACTGCTCGGCGTGGTCTTCGGGCTCGTCTACATCCTCGTCGGCCTGCTCGGTTTCGGGGCGACACCCGGAGTCGGATTCTTCGCGACAGAAGGTGGATTGCTGCTCGGCCTGTTCGAGGTCAACGTCTTCCACAACGTCGCCCACCTGCTCATCGGCTCCGGCCTGCTGCTCGCAGGGCTGTCGGGAGCCGCTTCGGCGAAGTTCCTCAATACCGTGATCGGTGCTGCCTACCTGGTGCTCGGTCTCGCCGGTTTGCTGCTCGTAGGAACCGCGGTGAACATCCTCGCCCTCAACGCTGCCGACAACGTGCTGCACTTCGCCAGCGCGGCTGTGCTGCTGGCCGTCGGCCTCGGCGCCGACAAGCCGGCGGCGAAAGCATCGTCACCGCTCAACGCGTCCTGACCTCCGGTCCCTGATGGCCGTGGCAGAAGGAACTGGATGATGTCGATGATTCCGCGGGCGTGGCTGGCGTTCGCCGCCATCGGCACCGGACTCATCCATGTAGCCCTCGTGATCGGTGCCCCTGTGCCCCTGGCGATCGTCCTGGCCACGTTCGGCCTGCTGGAATTCGGATGGGGGGTCACCACCTTCGCCCGCGACTCCGTCCCGCTGCCGAGGGTTGCCCTTGTCGCGGCCATGCTGCCCATTGCCCTGTGGATAGTGGTGCTCGTGGCCTCGACCGCCACCGCAGCTCCGTCACTGGCGGAAGCCCTCCCCCTGCTGCCCATGGCGGTGGCCACCCTGTTCGAGCTCGTCGTCGCCGGGATGCTCGCCATCACCCTGCGTCGCGCGGCAGGCACGCCCGCAAGCACCCCGAGCGCTCCGAGCGCTCCGAGCTACCTCGTGAGCCTCATGGCGGGAGCACTGGTCGTCGGCGCACTCACCACTCCGGCGCTTGCCGCGACGGGGGCCGGGCTATACGCGCCACCCCACGGGCAGCACACCGGGCAGTTCAACCTGCCGAGTCACGACGCCCACTAGCGGCCTGCCCGCTGTTCAAGGGCGGGCTGCTGAAGGGCGGAGCTGCTGAAGGGCGCGCTGCTCAAGGGCGGAGCTGCTGAAAGGCGCGCTGCTACGCCCTGATCGCGGGAATCGCGGTCACCCGTGACATGAACCGCACCACGTTTTCGTCGACGATGATGTCGCTCGGGCGAAGCGGACGTGACAGGTAGAGCCCGTCGAGCGCACTGATGCGGCTCAGTGCGACATAGGTCTGCCCTGGCGCGAACGATCGCTGCCCGAGGTCGACTATCGCGCGATCGTAGGTCTTGCCCTGCGACTTATGGATCGTCACGGCCCACGCGAGCCTCAGCGGGAACTGGGTGAACTCCGCGACCACGTCTTTGCGCAGCGACTTCGTCAGCGACGAATAGTTGTACTTGAACTTCTCCCAGACCGCCGGTCGAACCTCGTGGCGTTCGCCGTCGACATCCACCCACACCGTCGAGTCGATCTTGACGACGGTGCCGACGGTGCCGTTGACCCAGCGCTGGCCGCCGTTCTCATAGCCGGTGTCGTTGCGCAGGAACATCACCCGCGCGCCCATCTTGAGCTCGAGGGCTTCGTCTGCCGGGAATGCGCGCCCGTTGAAGTCGCCACTGACCTCGGCTTTGGCGGTAAGCACCCGCCCCGGCAGTCTCGCGAGCTGGGTCGCGTTGATCCTCGTGACTGTGCCGTTGGTGGTCGCGAGCGTGATCGCCCCATCGGTCGGAGCCGATCGTGCGCCCACCTCGTTCAGCCTCGCGGCGATCTCCGCCGTCACCCCGCCGTGCCGCACCGCGTTCAGCATGTACTTGAATTCGGCTTCATGCTGGCGATGGATGGTCGTCAGTTCGTAGATCGTGAGGTCGGTGTCATCCCACACCTTCGCGTCGAAGAACCAGATCGAGCGGTAGTGATCCTCGAAGTAGGCGCGCTCTTCGCCCTCACCGGGCACCGGCGCGAGCTGGTACGGGTCGCCGAACAGCACCACCTGTACGCCGCCGAACGCCTCATGCTTGCGCTGCCTGGCCTGCCTCAGGGACCTGTCGATCGCATCGAGCAGGTCGGCGTTGACCATCGAGACCTCGTCGATGACGAGGGTGTCGATGGTGCTGAGCAGTTTGCGCAACTCGACGCCCTGGTCGATGTCGTGGTCGGCGATGACTCCGATCGGCAGTCGGAACAGCGAGTGGATGGTCTGCCCGCCGACGTTCAATGCCGCGACTCCCGTCGGCGCACAGATCACGATCTGCTTCGACGTGTTCTCGGACAGGTAGTTCAGGAGAGTGGACTTACCGGTTCCGGCGCGACCGGTGATGAAGAGGTTCTGCTGGGTCGTCTCGATCGCATCGAACACGGCCTGCTGCTCGGGCGACAGGTGCAGCCCGTTCCGCGCGTCAGCATTCACCGCTTCCCCATTCACCGCTTCACTGTACCCGGGGCATCCGGAGCATGGTGCGACCGTGCCGCGACTGTTCAGAATGCGGGGGCATGCCGCATGCGCAATTTAGGATGGGACTCGTGAACCGCACGATCATCATCTGGGCCGTCGTTGCGGCAGCGGTGGTCGGCGCCTTCGCAATCACTGTCAGCGCACTCAACGCCACTCTCTACAGTTCGAGCGGCTTCGTGAAGAGTTACCTCGACGCGCTCGAGAACAAGGATGCGCCAGCAGCTCTCGAGCTCGCCGGCCCCGGCGAGCGCAGCACGGCCACGAGGGCGATGCTCGAGCGCTCGGCCATGAGTGACCTCGACGATGTGGAGTTCGTCAGCGAGTCCCGCTTCGCCGACGGCGTGCAGCGCGTGGTGTTCTCCTACCTCGCGGCCGGCAAGCCGGGCCAGTCGAGCTTCGATGTGCGGCAGACCGGCAGCGTACTCGGCCTGTTCCCGAGCTGGGGATTCGCCACGGCTCCGTACAGCGTCGTGCAGCTCTCGGTGCTGAACTCCCAGGATTTCACCGCGAACGGTGTCGATCTCAGCGCCCCTGAGCAGGGCACGGCCGTGCCGCTCGTCGTGTTCACCCCCAGCGCGATCGCCGTCACTCATGAGTCCACCTTCCTAACGGCGACTCCCCTGCTCGTGAGCGCGACCCAGCCCGGAGCATCGGTCGTCGCGGCCCTCGACGTGCGGGCGAATTCCGCGTTTGTCGACCAGGTGCAGGGCGAGATCGACGACTTCCTCGACACGTGCACCACACAAACCGTGCTGTTGCCGACCGGATGCCCCTTCGGGCAGCAGATCTCCAACCGCATAGCCTCGACTCCCGAATGGTCGATGAGCGAGTATCCGTCGGTATCGCTGGCGCCGGGCGCAGAACCCGGTAGCTGGCTGATGCCCGCGACGAATGCGGCAGCCCACCTGACCGTCGACGTGCAGTCCCTCTTCGACGGCACGACCTCGGTCTTCGATGAGGATGTGCCGTTCACGGTCAGCTACCTCGTGACCTTCGTCGGCGACGACGAGTTGCTGATCAGCGCCCAGCGTTAGTCGTCGATGTCGCGGCCGCGTCAGTGCGCGCCCGCCCCGCAAGCATCGCGTTGTACTCTTCGAGCTCGGCGTCACCGTCACGGTCCGCCTTGCGGTCGTAGCGCTTCGACTCCTTCGCATCGCTACGTGACCACATGATCGCGACGACGATCGCGAGGGCGACAGTCGGGATCTCGCCGACGCTCCACGCGATACCGCCACCGATCTGCTGGTCCTGAAGCGCCGTGATACCGGTATCCCAGCCCATCGAGCCGTACCAGTCCGCGAGCAGCAGCCCGGTTCCCGACATCAGAGCCAGGCCGAAGAAAGCGTGGAAGGCCATGGTCCCGAGCAGGATGAGCAGCCGGATCGGGTACGGCGGCCTCGACGGCGACGGATCCACCCCGATGAGCGCCTGCACGAACAGGTACCCGGTCAACAGGAAGTGGATGACCATCCACTCGTGACCGATGTGGTTGGTGGTCGCCCAGCCGAACAGCGGCGTGTAGTAGAACGCCCAGAGCGACGCGGCGAACAGCACGGCAGCGACGAGCGGCTTGCCGAGGAACTCGAAATACTTCGAGTGCACGAGAAGGAGGAGCCACTCGCGCACGCCACGACTGCCATCTGCGCGCTTCTCGATCGTGCGCAACGCGAGGGTGATGGGTGCACCGGGAACCAGCAGCACCGGGATGCCCATGCCGAGCACCATATGGGCGAGCATGTGCTGGGAGAAGAGGAACTTCTCGTACACGTTGATGCCGCCGTTGGTGATGTAGAACAGCAGGAGCATCCCAGCGATCCACAACACCGTGCGCAGGATCGGCCACGAGTCACCGCGCCGGCGCAGCCTGAGGACCGCGGCGACGTAGAAGAAGATCCCGAATCCGCAGACCAGGATCCAGAGCAGGTCGAAGTTCCAGAGGGTGAACAGCCGCTCGATCGTGACGGGAGGCGGCAGCGGGCTCCCGGTGAGCAGCTCAGCCGGTGTGGGCCGTGCGAGATCCGCCGCCGTGACCTCGGGCACGGGGGTCGCGGTACGAGCCAGGGCGGCGGCCACTCCCGACGCGATCCCCATGAACGCGATCTCCGCCGTCACCACCCACCAGAAGAATCCGCGGCCGCTGCCCGTGGCCGCCTGCATCCTGCCGATGAAGTATCGGCGCTGCACGGCACCGAACAGCCCGAGCGCGAGCAGGGACGCCACCTTGACCAGCACGAGGATGCCGTACGGCGACAGCAGATTGCCGATCTCTTCGACCCTGATCTGGGCACTGAGATATCCGGATGCCGCCACGACGATGAAGCTGACCAGCGCGACTGTCGAGTACCGCGCCATCACGGCAGCGAGTCGACCCTTCTCGAGGGTCGGTTTCACGAGCACGATGGTGATGAGCCCCCCGAGCCAGATCCCCGCGAAGAGGATGTGCAGGAAGATAGCGGTGGTGGCAGCGTCGTGGTTCTCCGTGCCGCCCGTGTGGCCCTCGAGCGACATCGGCACGAGACCGGCGACAGCGGCGAGCGTGACGAATACCAGCACCGTCATATTGCGTACAGCAAAACAGAGCACGGTGACCGTCGCGGCGATCAGCGTGGTCGCCAGCCACGCCTGGCCGAGTCCAGTGCCGGTGAGGAAGCCGGCAAGCACATCACCGAACGCGTTGTCCAGGCTGATGGTCGGCTGCAGGACTGTCAGGAACGTGAAGAAGGCGGTAGCAGCTGACGCGACGGCCCACAGGGCGGATGCCCCGGCCGCGACATCCAGCGCCCTCGAGAACTCCGGCTTACTCGAGTCCAGGGCGAACAACGCCAGCACCAGGGCTCCGATGGTGCCGGCGACGCCGATGTTGACGAGGAGCTTCGAGATCGGGAGCCCGTATCGTGCCGCGGCGCCGGGGTCGATCAGCTGCGGGGCATCGGCGCCACCTCCGAAAGCGAGCGACGCGAGAAGGGCGAGCAAAGCCGCCAGAATGAGGGTCGCGGGAGCGGAGATCCGGACGAGGCGTGGCACCAGAACAGTGTACGTCGGCCACTTGGGGAGCTCGCCGTTAGCGCCATGCCGCGCAATGGCGAGCGCGTGTAGCCCGTCAGGAAACGACGAAGGGCGACATCCGTTCGGATGCCGCCCTGTCGTGAAAAAGTCCTGCGGTGTGAGCTGCTTAGCCCTTTGCAGCGGCTTTCAGCTTGCTTCCGGCGCTGATCTTGACGCCCTTGCTTGCCTTGATGTCGATCGCTTCACCGGTCTGCGGGTTGCGTCCGGTGCGCGCTGCGCGGTCGGTGCGCTCGACGGAGATCCATCCCGGGATGGACACCTTCGTGCCGTCGCCGACAGACTTGGCGAGAACTGAGAAAAGCGAGTCAACGATGCCGCTGACTGCAGCCTGGGTCTGGCCAGACTCTGCGGCAACTGCCGCGACGAACTCGGTACGGTTTAGTGACTTGTCAGCCATGGGATGTCCTCCTCGGACCTGATGCAGTTATAGGTGGAACTGGTTGGATGTCCCGGTGAAAATCCCCGGAGCCGCTTGGAATCTACCAGCTTGACTTGGTAATTCCGGGCAATTCGCCCCGGTGCGCCATGTCGCGGAAGCGAACACGGGAGACACCGAACTGGCTGAGGAAACCACGCGGGCGTCCGTCGATGGCGTCGCGGCCGCGAACGCGGACCGGCGAAGCGTTGCGCGGAAGCTTCTGCAGGCCGAGGCGTGCAGCTTCGCGGGATTCGTCGGTTCCCGCAGGATCGACGAGTGCCTTCTTCAGTTCGAGACGCTTGGTCGCGTAGCGAGCCACGATGACCTTGCGCTGCTCGTTGCGGGCGATCTTGCTCTTCTTGGCCATTGTTAGCGCTCCTCGCGGAATTCGACGTGCTGGCGAATCACCGGGTCGTACTTCTTCAGCACGAGGCGATCCGGGTTGTTGCGACGGTTCTTGCGCGTCACATAGGTGTAGCCGGTTCCAGCGGTGGAACGGAGCTTGATGATCGGGCGTACGTCCTGGGTCTTAGCCATTAGATTTTCTCCCCACGTGCGAGAAGATCCTTGACCACTGCTTCGATGCCACGAGCGTCGATGACCTTGATGCCCTTGGCGGACAGCTGCAGCGTGACGTTACGGCGAAGCGACGGTACGTAGTACTTCTTCTTCTGGATGTTCGGATCGAAGCGACGCTTGGTGCGTCGGTGCGAATGCGAGATTGCGTGACCGAAGCCTGGGATGGCTCCTGTCACCTGGCATGTTGCTGCCATGGTTCTACTCCTGTTCTGGTTACCGCGGGCATTCCGTTTCCGAAAGCCCGCCCAAGATCACTTGTCGGCACGCGAGTGAACGTCAGGAGCAGTGCCGAGGCGTGCTCCGCGAGGTTCGGTGCGTGCGTGAGCGGAAGAGTCCGCTCTGCAGCCTGCAATGTTACGGGTTTACCGGCGCTTCTGCAATTGAACCCTGTGTTTTCTCATGCTGAGTGGTCTCACCCGATGCCAGCGAGCAGCCTGCGCAATAGCCGAAGACGTCGACCACGTGGTTCGGACGCGTGAAGCCATGCTCCGCCGCAACGGAGTTCGCCCACTGTTCTACGGCATCCGCCTCGATCTCGACCGTCAGCCCGCACCGGCGGCAGATCAGGTGATGGTGGTGGGTACCCGGTGTGCACGCGCGATACAGGCTCTCACCCTCCTGCTGCAGCGAATCGGCCTCCCCCTCCACGGCGAGGTCGGCCAACGCGCGGTAGACGGTAGCCAGGCCGATGGATGACCCACCCGCCCGCAGCGCAGCGTGCAGTTGCTGCGCGCTCACGAAGTTCTCACGCGTGTTGAGGGCGTCGCGCACGGCGTCGCGCTGCCAGGTGTGGCGCTTCATGCGCTGACTCCCGTCGCCTGCGGGGTGGACGACTCGGACAGGCGCCGCAAACGGCCTCCCCTGACGCGGCCCACGATGCGGCATCCGATGTAGATGAGGAACGAGATGGTGGTGACGTAGGGGCTGATCGGCAGTGAGCCGCCGATCGCGAGCAGCACCCCGCCGACCGCGGAGACGAATCCGAAGAGCATCGCGAGCAACGGCACGACGACGGGGGACGACGAGACGCGCAGCGCCGCGGCCGCGGGGGTGACCAGCAGCGCGAGCACGAGCAGCGCCCCGATGATCTGCACCGAGACCGCGACCATGAGACCGAGAAGGATCATGAACACGATCGACAGGGTGCGAGCGGGGACGCCACGGGCCATGGCCACATCCGGGTCAACGCTGTCGAACACGAGCGGCCGCCAGATCACCAGGAGCGTGATGAGCACCACGATGCTGATGGCGATCAGTACGCCGAGCTGCGGGATGTCGACCGAGAGAATCTGGCCGGTGAGCAGGCCGAACCGGTTGCCGCTGCGCCCGGGATAGAGCGCGAGGAACAGGATGCCCAGCCCGAGCCCGAACGGCATCAGCACCCCGATGATGGAGTTGCGGTCGCGGGCCCTCGACCCGAGCACGCCGATGATCGTTGCCGCGAGCAGGGAACCCACGAGGGATCCGGCGACGACGTTCGCACCGAACAGCTAGGGCCGCCGCCGCGCCCGCGAACGAGAGCTCGCTGATGCCGTGCACGGCGAAGGCCATGTCGCGCTGCATGACGAACACACCGATCAGCCCGCCGACGATCCCGAGGATCGCGCCAGCGATGATGGAGTTCTGCACGAGCACGAGCAGTCGCCCGTAGTCGCTGAAGTTGAAGATCGACGACCAGAAGTCTGCCGAGAACACGTCGGTCATGCTGGCTCCCCGAGGTGATGCGGAAACTCCGGAACGCCGGCGACGAACACCCTGTTACCGGTGCGGATCACCTCCACCTGGGTTCCGTAGAGGTCGCTCAGCACGTCAGAGCGCAGCACCTCCTCCGGAGGGCCGGACGTGAACCGGCCTGCGGCCAGATAGAGCACGGTGTCGACCATGTCGAGCACCGGATTGATGTCATGGGTCACGAAGACGACGGCGGTACCCCGCTCGTGCAGTCCCCTATCGATGAGTTCTGCGACTCCACGCTGGTGATGCAGGTCGAGACTTGACAGCGGCTCGTCGCACAACAGCAACGCAGGATCACTCGCGAGAGCCTGCCCCACACGGAGGCGCTGCTGCTCACCACCCGAGAGCACGCCCACCGGGAGGTCGGCATACGCCGTCGCTCCGACAGACTCGATGAGGGCATCCACCGTCTCCCTCGATTGCCGGGAGGGCCACGGCACACCCCAGCGATGACCGTCGAGACCGAGGCTCACCAGGTCACGACCCCTCAGCGCGGTGCCGGCCGGCATGATCCGCTGTTGCGGGATGTAGCCGATCGCCCGGTCGCCCCGGTGCACGGGCTTGCCCTGCAGCAGGATCTCGCCCGAGTCGACGGGAAGCTGCCCGAGGATCGACCGCAGCAGGCTCGTCTTACCCGAGCCGTTGGCGCCCAGCACAGCGACGAACTCCCCCGGCTGAACCGCGAGGTCGAGGCCGCTCCACAGGGTCCGCCCGCCCAGGGAGAGTCCGGCCTGGCGGATGTCGAGGATGGGCCCGGCGCTGTCGATGGGACCACTGTTGCCGATGGGACCACTGTTGTCGATGGAACTGATGTTCTCGATGGAACTGGGCGTCACAGCTGAAGTGCCTCCGCCAGAGCGTCGAGGTTGTCGGTCATCCACGACACGTAGTCTGCCCCCTCCGGCAGGGTCTCCGTAAACACGACAACGGGTACACCAGCGGATTCCGCGGCCTGGCGCACTCGTTCGGTTTCGGGGCTGGCGGTCTGCTCGTTGTACCCCAGCAGTCGCACGTCCCCGGCGGCGAAAAGGTCCACGGTCTGCTCGAACGCGAGCGGAGGAACGTCGTTTCCCTCTTCGATCGCCTCGGTGAAGTCGGCCGGGGTGAGGTTTTCCAGGCCGACGGCCTCGAGCAGGTACAGCGGAACCGGTTCGGTCACGGCAGCACCGCCGCCGTTGATCTGCGCCGTGAGTTCGTCGGTCCTGGTCTCCAGAGCCTCGATTTTCGTCGTGAGCTCCTCGGCATTCGCCTCGAATGTCGATTCGTTGGCCGGATCGAGCGCAACCAGCTCGTCGGTGATGTGCTCCACCACGTGAGTCATCCCATGCAGCGAGTACCAGACGTGCTCGTTGAACCCTTCGATGTGGTCGTGGGTGGCGTCGTCACTGTCGTCGTGACTGTCGTCGGCCGCAGGGGTTTCGTCAGTGTGGTCGCCCTCGGCGTGGTCGAGCAGTCCCGAAGCTTCGACGGCCTGGACAACCACAGCTTTCGTCCCGGATGCCTCGACCAGGGCCGACACGAAGGGGTCGTATCCCCCGCCATTGGCGATCACGAGGTCGGCGTCGGCGATGGCGAGCTGGTCGCGAGCCGAGGCCTCGAAACTGTGCGGATCGACCGAGGAGTCGCTGATCAGGCTCGTCACGGTGCCGAACTCACCGACGATGCTCTGCGCGATGTCGCCATACACGCTCGTGGTGGCGACGATCGACACCCCTGAGCTTGGTGACGCAGGGGCGGCAGAACACCCGGCGAGGGCGAGGCTGGTGATGGCAACGGCGGCCAGGACAGGAATGGAGTGGCGCATGAAGGGCTCTCTAGCTGGAACGGTAATGAGATTCGTTATCAACAGCATAGCGCACCACCGCGGCGGTCCTCGAAGAGAGTCGCTAGTCGAGCAGCAGCGCAGGTTCCTCGAGCACGCTGGCGACGTCCGCCACGAACCTGCTCACCACGTCACCATCCACGACCCTGTGGTCGAAGCTGCCGCCGAGCGTGGTCACGAACCTCGGCCTGACCTCCCCGTCCACGACCCACGGCTTCTGCCTGATCGTGCCGAGCGCGAGAATTCCGGCCTCGCCGGGGTTCAGGATCGGGGTGCCCGTATCCATGCCGAACGAGCCGAGGTTGGTGATCGTGAAGGTGCCCCCCGCCATCTCCGCGGGCTGGGTCCGGCCGTCTCGCGCGGTGATCGTCAACTGCTCGAGAGCGGTCGCGAGGTCGCGCAGGGAGAGGGTGTGGGCATCCTTGATATTCGGCACGACGAGTCCCCTCGGGGTCGCCGCAGCGATCCCGAGGTTCACATAGTGATGGACGCTGATCTCTTTATCGGTCCACGTGCTGTTGACCGTGGGATTGCGTCGCACCGCCCAGATCACGGCCTTGGCCGCGATGAGCAGCGGTGAGACCTTGATCCCCGCGAAGTCCGGCGAGTTCTTGAGCCGCTTGACGAACTCCATCGTCCTCGTCGCATCGAGATCGACGAATACGCTGACGTGGGGAGCCGAGAACGCGCTGCCGACCATGGCCTTCGCGATCGCCTTGCGCACGCCCTTCACGGGGATGATCTCTTCGCGCTCTTCACCCCACTCCGGAGTCTGGATGTTGCGGAAGACACTCACCTGCGAGGCCTGGCGGATCACGTCGTCGCGAGTGACGTCGCCGATCGGGCCCGTCGCGACCACGAGCGACAGGTCGACGCCGAGGTCTTTCGCGAGCTTGCGGATCGGTGGCTTCGTGATGGTGACGGATGCCCCGGCCGGCGGTGCGGCAAGTGCGCGAGGTGCAGCAGCCCGAGGTGCGGCCGCGCCAGCACCCGGTGTCGGGGGTGCCACCGGTGCGGCTGCCCGGCGGCGGGATGCACCGTGGCCGCTGACTCCGTAGCCGACGAGCACGGCCCCCGAGCCCTCCTCCTGGGGCGCCACCGTCGCTGCGGTGTCGGCCACGATCGACTCGTCGGCTCCGGCCGGCGCCATGAGCTCGACTTCGGCACCCTGGGCGCTAACCGAGATGATCGGGGTGCCGACCTCGACGGTCTGCCCCTCCTCCACCAGCAACGCCGAGACCGTGCCTGCGAACGGGGACGGCAGTTCCACGAGGGACTTGGCCGTCTCGATCTCGACGAGCACCTGGTTGACGACGACCGTGTCGCCAGCCTTGACCTTCCACGAGACGATCTCGGCCTCGGTGAGCCCTTCGCCAACATCCGGAAGTGTGAAATCTGAGTTCGCCATGTTCGCCGTGCTCCTGTTCTGAAAAGTGCCGGGTCTGAAAAGTGCAGGGTGAGGCTGCCGGGTGAAGCTGCCGGGCGGCCCTAGTAGGCCATGGCCCTGTCGACGGCTTCGAGCACCCGATCGGCATCCGGAAGGTAGATGTCTTCGAGCTTCGCCGGAGGGAACGGTGTATCGAATCCGGCGACACGCAGCACCGGAGCCTCGAGCGAATAGAACGCGCGCTCGGTGATCGTCGCCGCTATTTCGGACCCGACCGACACGAAGCCGGGCGCCTCCTGGGCGATGACGAGCCTGCCGGTCTTCTGCACCGACGCCACCACAGGGTCGTAGTCGATCGGTGAGATCGATCGCAGGTCGATGACCTCGACGCTTCGACCCTCCTCGGCCGCGAACTCCGCGGCGCGCAGCAACACATTCACCATCGGACCGTAGCCGAGCACCGTCACGTCTGTTCCCTCGCGAACCACTCGAGAGGAGTGCAGCGCGCTGCCGCTGGCGTCCATGTCGACCTCGCCCCTGGGCCAGTAACGGCTCTTCGGCTCGAAGAACATCACGGGATCGTTGCTGGCGATGGCCTCCTGGATCATCCAGTAGCCATCGTGAGGAGTGGATGGGGTCACGACGCGCAGGCCGGCCGTGTGCGCGAAGTACGCCTCCGGGCTCTCCTGGTGGTGCTCGACGGCACCGATGTGTCCGCCGTAGGGAACCCTGATCACGACGGGCATGCTCAGCGAACCCTCGTGTCGAGCGGTCAGCTTGGCGAGCTGGGACGTGATCTGGTCGAATCCGGGGAAGATGAATCCGTCGAACTGGATCTCGACAACGGGTCGGTACCCGCGCATCGCCATGCCGATGGCCGTGCCGATGATGCCGGACTCGGCGAGTGGGGTGTCGAGCACCCTGTTGTCACCGAACTCGGCCTGCAGGCCCTCTGTCACGCGGAAGACTCCACCCAGCGGGCCGATGTCCTCCCCCATGAGCAACACTCTGTCGTTGTCGAGCAGGGCCTGGCGCAATCCCAGGTTGATGGCCTTCGCGAGACTCAGTGACTGCGTGCTCATGCGTGGCCGCCTTCCGTGCCGGCGAACGAGGCCTCATACGCTTCGAGCCAGGCGAGTTGGGCATCCATCACCGGGTGCGGCTCTGAATACACGTGAGCGAACATGCTCGAGACCGACGGCGTGCCGAGATCGTGGATGCGACGGCGGATGTCAGACGCGGCATCCGCGCCCTCGGTCGCGACCTCCGCGAAGAACCCGTCGCCTTCGCCTCGCGACCTCAGATAGGCCTCGAACCGGCTGATCGGATCCGCCGCCGTCCAGAACTCGAGTTCCTCGGACTTCCGGTACTTCGTGGGGTCGTCGCTCGTCGTATGAGCGCCCATGCGGTAGGTCAGCGCCTCGATGAACCTCGGCCCGTCGCCGCTGCGGGTGGCATCGAGATTGGCCCTCGTCACCGCGTAGCTCGCGAGCACGTCGTTACCGTCGATCTGCACAGAGGGGATGCCGAACCCCGACGGACGCAGGTAGAGCGGCGTGCGGGACTGCCTCGTCACCGGCACCGAGATCGCCCAGTGGTTGTTCTGCAGGAAGAACACCTCGGGGGTCTGGTAGCTCGCCGCGAACACGAGAGCCTCGCTCACGTCACCCTGGCTCGTGGCTCCATCGCCGAAATAGACCATGACGGCTTCGTCGGTGTCGAGATTTCCGGTGCCCGTCGCGCCATCCAGCTGGATGCCCATCGCGAAGCCTGTCGCGTGCAGCGTCTGCGAACCGATGACAAGCGTGTACAGGTGGAAGTTGCCGTTCTCTTTCGGGTCCCAGCCTCCGTGGCTGAGCCCGCGCAGCAACGCGATCAGCTTGATCGGGTCGACGCCCCTGATGCGAGCCACCGCGTGCTCGCGATAGGCGGGGAACAGGTGATCCTGTGGCCTGGCGGCGAAGCCCGAACCGACCTGCGCGGCTTCCTGGCCGAGGCTCGGAATCCACATCGCCAACTGGCCCTGACGTTGCAGGTTCGCGGCGTCGAGGTCGATCATCCGCATGACGACCATGTTTCGGTGGAAGTCCCTGAGCTGCTCGTCACTGAGCTGCTCGATGTAGGGAAGGTATTCGGCGGCAGCATCGCTTGTGACGATTTTGCCTTCCGTTGACAGGAGTTGCACCGTCGCTGGGGTGTAATGCATTGCTCTAACCTAACCCGCCTGTCGTCGGAGACGTTCGTTGCATACGCACAACCTCAGCCGCGGCCGTTAGGAGTTTGTCCACAGCTTCTGCCTCTCCCACGCTCACGCGGAGCCCGTCGATGAGCGCCCTGGCCACAATTGAGTGACTGGCGAACACCTCTGCCGCGGCGGCGGTGTGCTCACCGGTCGGCAGCCAGACGAAGTTGCCGTGCGGCTGGGGGAAGTTCCAGCCCTGAGCCGTCAGGCCGTCCGCGACACGCGTCCTGACCTCGTTGAGCTGGGCCACCCGATCGAGCAGCTCATCCTCGTGCTGCAGCGACAGGATGGCCGCCTGCTGCGCGAGACCGGTCACCGACAGCGGGATCGCGACGGCCCTCGCGGCCTCCATCACGTACTCGGGACCGACGGCGTAGCCGATCCGGAGCCCGGCCAGCCCGAACGCCTTGGAGAATGTCCGCAGCAGCACGAGGTTCGGATATTCGGAAAGCAGCCCGTCTCCGCTCACGGCCTCAGGGTCGACGACGAATTCGGCATAGGCCTCATCGAGCACCACCAGCACGCTCTGCGGCACGGCCGCCATGAACTCCGCGAACTGCGAGCGCGACACCACTGTCGACGTCGGGTTGTTGGGGCTGCATACGATGACGAGCCTCGTGCGATCGGTGATGGCCGCGAGCATGGCGGGAAGGTCGTGCCCGTGCTCCGGCGTATTCGGCACCTGGATGGATGTCGCCCCCGCTGTCGTGACAAGCCCCGGGTATGCCTCGAAACTGCGCCATGAGTAGACCACCTCATCGCCGGGAGCGGCGGCAGCGGTAATCAGCTGGGCGAGCACCGACACGGATCCCGCGCCGACCTGCACCTGCCCAGACTCGACGCCGTGGCGCGCGGCCAGGATGGACCTCAACTCGCTCGCCGTGGCATCCGGATACCGGTTGATTCCCGCGAGGCTGAGCGATTCGAGCACGGAGGGCAGCGGTTCGAACGGGTTCTCGTTCGATGACAGCTTGAACGCCTTGGCTGCGGCGGGCTTGCCCTGCCGGTATGGCTGAAGCGTCTCGATCTCGGGGCGCAGTCGTACTCTCGGTGAGGTCACCGCCCCAGCCTAAACTGGCAGGTCCCACCAGCGGCACTGGCGCGGCTATCGTGGCGACGCCAGCCGCAGTGCGCGCGTCCAGGCAGCGGACCTTTGCACGGTGCAATGCCCTCGGTGCATAGTTATGCCATGAAACTCATTGTGCGCCTGCTCATCAACGCCGTGGCTCTCTGGTTGACGACACTGCTGGTTGCGGGTGTCAGCGTTCAGGCCTTTGCCCCCGGCGGCACCCTCGAAACAGTGCTCACCTACCTGTTGGTGGCCGCGATCTTCGGAATCGTCAATGGCGTGATCGGTAACGTCATCCGCATCGTCGCGTTTCCCCTCTACATCCTGACTCTCGGCCTGATCTCTCTCATCGTCAATGGCCTGCTTCTGCTGCTGGCGGCCTGGCTGTCCCAGCTGTTCGGCTTCGGCCTTGTCGTGGAGAGCTTCTGGTGGGGAGTGCTCGGCGCGCTGGTGCTCGGCCTGATCAGCTGGCTGATCGGAATCGTGCTCCGTCCCGTGGTCAACTCGTCGCGACGCAGCTAGCGGCGGCGCGGTCACGGAGCCCTCACTTCTGAGGCACTCTTTCGAACTGGTACGCCGTGCTGGTGACGGAGGTCGCTCCGCTGCCGAACGAATCGAGTCGGGAACGCGCCGACGTCACATCGTCGCTCCGCGCCACATCCATGAGTCGCGCCGTCTCTTCGTAGTACTCGTAGTGGTGGGCAGGCACCGCATAGTCGGCAGGAACCTCGCGTCCGGCGAACACCGCCCGTTCCACCAACACAGCATGGTTGTTGACCTGTTCACCCCCGAGAGCGGGAACTATGTCGTCGGTGTGCTCGACGATCACCGCAGGAAATCCCTCGGGGATCCGGACCTGCCCCGTGGGGCCGCCGAACGTCGCCAGCCCCTGAGTGTTGTAGTCACCGGATGCCGCCAGTCGTGCCGCCGTTCCACCTCCCTGCGAGTAGCCGGTGAACTGGACGGGGCTCGACTCATCGATTCCGGCGAGCTCCATCGCCGCGGCGACCGAAGCGTAACTCCCGCCACCGAACCCGGCCGCGTTCGCCATGTTGCTCGTCATGTCGAACGGTTCACTGTCTGCCGTCGGTGAGAAGGTCACGGTGCCGGCGATGTATACCTCGAACCTGTCGGCCTCGCCCGGTGTCGAATACTTCTCGATCACTACCTGGGCGCCATCCGTTGCTGCGGTGTCCGGCACACGCGACAGCCGTTCGGCGAATCCGTTCGGCCCGCCCGATACGGCCTGCGGATGCGAATCGGCCAGCGTCACCGGGGTTTCCTTCAAAAAACCGAGGGTGGCCCCAGCACGCATCACCGCGGTCGAGCCGATCACCACCCCGGCGCCACCGAGCAGACTGGTCAGTTGCGGTGGCACTCCAAGCGCTCCGGCCACCACGTCGCCAGAGGCCTGTGAGGCTATGCGCACGAGATCCACGGTCAGGGGATTGGTGATGATCTCGTTGTGCTCCCTGAACCAGGACGATGGTGCCGATTCGCCGGGGCGGCCCGGCCTGGACGTGCTGAGCGGGGAACGGTTCGGCCGATTCGGACCTGTGGCAGGAGCATTCGCTTTCTCGATCAGCAGCCCGCCCGCGATGCCGACGACGGCCGTTCCGGCGAGGGTCGCGAGCAGCAGCACGGGCGAGAACCGCGCGAGCATCGCCCCGAACTGGCCCGTGAACTCGTGGATCATGCGGCCGACGAAATGCTCGGCGAATCCGTAGCCGGACGCTGCGGCCTGGATTGCGGAATCCATGACCCTCGACTGGAGCTCGACCTCCGCCACGACCACTCTCGCCCGCTGGATCCCGGCATCGGCATCGGAGGCACTCGCGGGCACGGCTGCCGACCTCAACTGCCAACCGGCGACGAGCGAGTCGATCACGGCCAGGTCGCTGCCGAGGGTCGACATCTCCCTCGCCAGCTCTCGCAACTGCTCGGCGCAGGCGAACAATTCATCGGTACCGACGGCGAAGGATCCACTGCCTCCGATGATCAGCTCGTCACCCATCTGAGCTCATCGTCGCTATCGCGTTCCGGGTCGACTGGATAGCCGCACCGACGGTCGCGATGGCGTCATCCATTGTCGTCTCCAGCCCTCCCAGCGCCGAGTCGAACGCCAGTTTCGACAGTCCACGCCACGAATCCACTGTGGCCGGGACGAGCACCCGTCGGGCACGCTCCAGCCGCCACAGCAGGTGGGTGAGTTCGCGCGCCTGTCGCTCCAGCGCGGCGAGAACCTGCCGCGCCACCTGGGTGTCGGGGGTGCTCCCCGTCACGAGGTCCGTCGAGTGGTTCAACTGTGGCCTTTCCCGAGTCGTTGCTGGATATGAGTTATTGCTGGAAACGAGTCACTGCTGCATGCGGTGCGTTGCTGGATGCGTGGTGCTGGCTACAGCGTGTCCTGGCCGTCTCCAGCGTGGGCCTCGAAATCCCGACTGGTGGCGACCGCAGAGAATCGTTTCGTGTGGGCGAGAAGAACTGCGCAACAATAGGCTGGTGAGTTTTGAGCAGAGCTTCATCGAAACCGCACGATTTCGCGTGTGTTTCGTCTGCACAGGCAACATCTGCCGTTCACCCATGGCCGAGACAGTGTTGAAGCGACTGGCCTCCCAATCCGGGCTCGGCGCTAACCTCTCCATCACGTCGGCCGGCACGGGCGACTGGCACGTCGGGGAACCGGCCGACGACCGCACGCTCGCGGCACTGGCTGCCAGGGGATACAACGCTTCCGGCCATCGCGGGCGGCAGTTCGACCCGGCCTGGTTCGATGAACTCGATCTCGTGGTCGTCTTCGATCGCAGCCAGGAGCGCACTCTCAAGTCGTGGGCATCGACGGACCAGGATCGATCAAAGGTGCAACTTCTGCTGTCATTCGACAGTAAGCAGTCCCCGATGAACGACGTCCCCGACCCGTACTATTCTGACGCCGCACTCTTCGACCAGGTGCTGTCGATGATCGAAAAGGCCTGCGCCGCACTCTTTCGCCAGATCACACCAGGAATCAGACAGGGAACACTATGAGCCTGCCCGAACAACCACTGAGCCCGCTCGACGGACGATACCGACCCATGGTCACGGGCCTCGGCGACCACCTCTCGGAAGCCGGGCTCAACCGGGCCAGGGTACGAGTGGAGGTCGAGTGGCTGCTCTACCTGACCGACCACGAGCTTCTGGGGTCCCGACGGGTCGACCACGAGCAGGCCCGACAGCTGCGGGAGTTCGCCGCCGACTTCGGGCAGGCCGAAATCGACCAGCTCGCCACGCTCGAGGCGACGACTCGCCACGACGTCAAGGCCGTCGAATACCTCGTCCGTGCCAAGCTCGCCGAGCTCGGACTCACCGATATCGCAGAGCTCACCCACTTCGCGGCGACCAGCGAAGACATCAACAACCTGTCGTATGCCATCACGATCAGCGCGGCCGTGCGCGAGGTCTGGCTTCCGAAGCTGCGGGCGGTGATCGAGTCACTGCGCTCCCTCTCCATCGAGCTGCGGGATGACGTGATGCTCGCCCACACTCACGGCCAGCCCGCCACCCCCACCAGCATGGGCAAAGAGTTCGCTGTGTTCGTGCACCGCCTCGAACGCATCACCGCGAAGATCGAGGCCACGGAGTTCCTCGGTAAGTTCAACGGCGCGACGGGCACATATGCAGCCCACCTCGCCGCAGATTCCGGCGAGGACTGGCCTGAGATCTCGCGGGAATTCGTGACCAGCCTCGGTCTCGAATGGAACCCACTCACGACGCAGATCGAATCTCACGACTGGCAGGTCGACCTTTACCAGCAGATGAGCCATGCCGCGCGCATCCTGCACAATCTGTGCACCGATGTGTGGTCGTACATCAGTACCGGATACTTCCGGCAGATCCCACAGGCAGGCGCAACGGGGTCGTCGACGATGCCCCACAAGATCAACCCGATCCGGTTCGAGAATGCCGAAGCCAACCTCGAACTCTCGAGCGCGCTGCTCGAATCTCTCGCACAAACCCTCGTCACCTCACGACTGCAGCGCGACCTGACCGACTCAACGACGCAACGCAATATCGGAGTCGCCTTCGGACATTCGCTCGTCGCGTTCGAGAACATCCTGCGCGGGTTGAAGGAAATCGACCTCGATCGCGAGCGGCTCGCGGCAGACCTCGATGGCAACTGGGAGATTCTCGGCGAGGCCATCCAGACCGTCATTCGTGTTGAGATCACCGCTGGCCGAAGCTCGATCACCGATCCGTATGCGATTCTCAAAGAACTGACCCGCGGCAAGCGCATCGGTCAGGCTGAACTCGTCGAGTTCATCGACGGACTCGACATCGGCCAGGACGCGAAGGATCGGCTGCGCATCCTGACACCGGCGACCTATGCCGGGCTCGCCTCACAGCTCGTGGGTTACATCGAGAACTGAGGGTCGCGGCAGATCAGCGGGGGTCAGCCGAAGCTCAGGTCAGCCGCAGGGTCAGTGACCGAGCGGCCGTTTGCCCTGCTCGTCGTCCTGCTGAGCGAGGTCGATCTTCTCGTCACCGGTCGGCTGCACGGCGAGTGACAGCATTGCGAGCACGACCAGCGAGACGATGAACGCAATGCCGAGGAAGATGAGCGCGAGCACGATCTCGCGCGTCGACATGAACACGACGAGGCCGGCGAAAACCCCGAGGATGGCCGAGAGCACAAGCAACTCGACCGGGCGGGTGCGATCTTTTCGGCTGGGCTTGCTCATGGTGACGCTTCTTCCGTGACAGGAGCGACGGCATCCGTCTTCGCCCACTTGAGTGACAGGCCCGCGATCACGAGGTAGACCCCGACGATCGCCCAGTATGCGCCGAGAGCACCGACGATGATGACGGATGCCGTCAGCTGCCGCTCGACGTTATCCGGCCCCGAAAAGACCTGCTGGAACTCGGGAGGTACGAGCAGCACGACGACCGCCAGCACCGCTGTGAGAGCACCGACGAAGACCCAGTCCCTGGCCGACTGGTCGCGCCCACGACTGCGGAGCCCGAGGTAGAGCTCGAGAAAACCGGTGATGGCGGCGAAAGCCGAGAGAAGGAATACGAAGAACGGCAGCCCTCCCGCGGGAAGCGACAACGCGACGATCCCTGCGAGAACCGAGACCAGTCCCTGCGCGATGGTGACAGAGCGGGTGACCCCGCGCGCACCCAGCCTGAGCCCGGAGGCGGCCAGGATCGCGCCGGTCACCACAGCGAAAATTCCGAAGGTCACGTACCCGAGAGGGGCTGAGTGATCGGGGGTGAACGCGACGACCACCGAGAGCGCCAGAGCGGGTACAGCTCGCGCCACAGGCACGTACCAGGGCGTTACAGCTTCCACGCGTTCTATTCTACGAGCTTGTAGAGAGACGGAATCCCGGGAGGTGCCTAGGATCCTGGCGGAAGGTCGACGAAGCGGGAGAAGTGGCCGTGGAAGCCCACGGTGATGGTGCGGGTCGGGCCGTTCCGGTGCTTGGCGATGATGAGGTCGGCTTCTCCGGCGCGAGCGTTGTCGGCTTCGTACGCGCTCTCACGGTGGAGCAGGATCACCATGTCGGCATCCTGCTCGATCGAGCCCGACTCGCGAAGGTCCGACAGTGCCGGCTTCTTGTCTGCGCGTTGCTCGGCGCCACGGTTCAGCTGGGAGATCGCGATAACGGGGACGCGCAGCTCTTTAGCGAGAAGCTTCAGCGCACGCGAGAACTCACTGACCTCCTGCTGGCGGGATTCGACCTTCTTGCCGCTGGTCATGAGCTGCAGGTAGTCGATGATGACCATCTTCAGGCCGACCTTCTGCTTCAGCCTCCGGCACTTCGCGCGGATCTCGACGAGGGTCATGTTGGGGCTGTCGTCGATATAAAGCGGAGCATCGTTGATGCGCCCGCGCGTCTGGGCGATGGTCGTCCAGTCGTTGGCGTGCACAGAGCCTTTTCGCATGTGCTGCAGGGGAACTGATGACTCGGCAGACAGCAGTCTCATCGCGATCTCGCTGCGTCCCATCTCGAGCGAGAACACGATCGTGGCGAGGTCGTGCTTGATCGCCGCAGCGCGGGCGATATCAAGGCCGAGTGTCGACTTACCGATGGCCGGTCGTGCGGCGATGATGATCAGCTGGCCGGGGTGCAGTCCGTTGGTGAGTTCATCGAGCTCGGCGAATCCGGTCGGAACTCCGACCATCTGGCCGTCGCGCCCTCGAGCTGCCTCGATCTCGTCGATGGCCGTCGTGACGGCTTCGGTGAGGGGAATGTAGTCTTCGCTCTCGACGCCACCGGTGACGCCGTAGATCTCGGCCTGGGCGTTGTTGACGAGGTCCACGACCTCACCTTCGCTGGCGTAGCCCATCTGAACGATTCGGGTCCCCGCCTCGACCAGTCGACGCAGCACCGCCTTCTCGGCGACGATGGTGGAGTAGAAGCCGGCATTGGCGGCGGTCGGCACGAGGGCGGTGAGCGTGTGGAGGTACTCGGCCCCGCCGGCGCGGCTGAGCTCGCCCGTCTTCGTCAGCTCGTCGGTGACGGCGATGACGTCGGTCGGCTCCCCGTGCGAATACAGCGACATGATCGCGTTGAAGATCGTCTCGTGCTTGGGGATGTAGAAGTCGAGGCCGCGCACCGTCTCGATAACATCGGCGACGGCATCCTTGCTCAGCAGCATGCCACCGATGGAGCTCTGCTCAGCGAGAAGGTCGTGCGGTGGGACCCTGTCGCCCCGGGAATCCGCCCTGGAGTCCCCGCCCTGGGCCCGGTCGCCGCCGCGCTGGTCGCCGTGTCGTTGGTCGCCGGGTCGCTGTTCGCCAGCGAGCCCCAGGTGCGCGATTGACATTCGACCCTCCGTTTGATGACGCTATGCCTCAGTTGTAGCCGCGTCCGCCGACACTCGCGGTCCTGGCGATATCAGCTGGGCTTTCCCCCAGCGCAACCGCATCGGGAGGGGCTGCCCCACAGTACGGAGGCGCAGGATGCCTCGACAAGCCACCCTGTGGATGACGCTGTGTACAACTGGGGGGAAACGCCGGAAGTCGTGTGCGAAACCTGTGGATTGATCTGTGGAAAGTTACCCCGATTATGGGAAAATTGCTATGTTGACCAGCATTTTTGATTTTGCGCCCATGTGTGTACAAACATGTCTAGACCGCAACTTGAGGGTTGGAGGAATGTGAGCACTCCTGTGTACAACCATGTCGAAACTCTCCGGATGATTGTGCTTAAAGTAAAGACGGCGGCGAGAAAATTCTCGCCGCCGTCTACCCCCCATGGGGGGGCAATGCTACTTCGCTGCGACTACCTGCAGCGTGATGGTGGCGACCAGGTCGTCACGGAGACGAACTGAAGCCTCGTGCTCACCGGTCACCTTGATGGGCGTGGTGATCTCGATCTTGCGCTTGTCGACGGTGCCCAATCCGGCTGCGGCGACGGCGTCTGCGACATCCGACGTCTTGACCGAACCGAAAAGACGACCGCCCTCGCCCGCCTTGACGGTGAGCTTGACGGTGGTGGCCTGCAGGCGAGCCTTCAGGTCCTGTGCCTCTTCGAGGGTGGCGTGCTCGCGCGCTGCGCGACCTGCCTTGATGGATTCGATCTGCTTCTCGCCACCGCGAGTCCACGCCACGGCAAAGCCCTGGGGGATCAGGTAGTTTCGAGCGAAACCGTTCTTGACGTCAACGACGTCGCCGGGGGCACCGAGACCGGTGACCTCATGCGTGAGGATCAACTTGGACATATCGGTGCTCCTTAACGGCCCGAGCCTGCGTACGGCAGCAGTGCCATCTCACGGGCGTTCTTGACGGCCGTGGCGATGAGGCGCTGCTCCTGTACGGAGACACCGGTGATACGGCGAGCGCGGATCTTTCCACGCTCTGAGATGAACTTGCGAAGCGTCGCGACGTCTTTGTAGTCGATGACGCCCACGCGGATCGCTTTGGCGGGGGCGGCGTTCTTGCCGTCCTTGCCCTTGCGGATGGGCTTGCGGCGATCGCCGCTGCTCTTTCCAGCCATGAGTTTCTTTTTCCTTCAGTAAGTGATGAGCCTGAGCCCCCATCGAGCTGTCCACCGCGTTGCGCAGCAACGTGGAGGCGGCTCATGTGGGGACTAGAAAGGCGTCTCGTCCGAGTAGTTGCCTGGCGTGTTCCAGACGTCGCCGCCCGAGGCGCTCGGGGCACTTGCGGCCCACGGCTCCTCCTGCTGCTGGCCTGAGCCGCCCTGGTTGCTGCCAACCTGGTTGCCGCCACCACGGGGAGCGGAGTTGTTGCCGCCCTCGCGTGAAGAAGCGGCACGAGTGACCTGCGCGGTTGCATAGCGAAGGCTGGGGCCGACCTCGTCGACCTCGAGCTCGAGGCTGGTTCGCTTCTCGCCTTCCTTCGTCTGGTAGTCACGCTGCTTCAGGCGACCGGTCGCGATGACCCGGCTGCCCTTTGTCAGCGAACCAGCAACGTGCTCAGCGAACTCACGCCAGACGCTTGCGCGCAGGAAGAGAGTGTCGCCGTCTTTGAACTCGTTGGATGCACGATCAAAGTTGCGCGGTGTCGAGGCGATGGTGAAGTTGGCAACCGCGAGCCCGTTCTGCGTGTAACGCAGCTCGGGATCTCCCGTGAGGTTTCCCACGACTGTGATGACGGTTTCGCCGGCCATGCTCTACTCCGAGTCCTTCGACTCGGCCGGGGCTTCGACGTCGGCCTTGGCAGCGGGCTTCGCTGCGGCTGGCTTGGATGCGGCTGGCTTGGATGCGGCGGCGGGTGCGGCGGCAGCGGGAGCTGCAGCTTCTGCCGGGGCACTTGTCTTGGGCGCGGCTGCAGCCTTGCGGGCCGCCTTCGCGTCGGACAGGACCTTCGCTGCTGCGACCTGGGCTATGCCCTCTTCGGCGCGGAGCACCTTGGTGCGCATGACCGCTTCGCTGAGCTTGAGCTGGCGGTCGAGCTCAACAGTTGCCGACGAGTTTGCCGTCAGCTGAACGACGGCGTAGATGCCCTCGGTCTTCTTGTTGATTTCGTAGGCCAGGCGACGGCGTCCCCAGATGTCGACGTTGTCGATGGTTCCACCATCGGCGCGAATGACATTGAGGAATTTGTCTAGGCTGGGTGCCACGGTGCGCTCATCGATCTCTGGATCGAGGATCACCATGAGTTCGTACTGGTGCGTCACAAACCCACCTCCTTCGGACTTGAACGGTTGCAGACGATCTGCAACAGGAGGGTGTTGACGGTTGTCGCAGCTCCATTTGGAACCAGACAACCTGCCCAGTGTAGTCATTTCTCGCAAGGAGCACCATCTTTATGGCCGTCAAGGTCGCTATCGCGGGCGTAGGAAACTGCGCCAATTCACTCATCCAGGGCGTCACTTTCTATGCGGATGCCGCAGCGGGCGACGTCATCCCCGGTCTCATGCATAACCGTTTCGGCCCATACGCGGTGTCTGACATCGAGTTCGTCACGGCGTTCGACGTCGATGCACTCAAGGTCGGCGTCGATCTCGCTGACGCGATGTGGGCCAGCGAGAACGGTACGTACCGTTTTGCGGAGGTCGCGCCCACGGGCGTGACGGTGCAGCGCGGGCCCACCCTCGACGGGCTCGGCAGCTACTACCGCGAGATGATCGACGAGTCGGATGCCGCGGCCGTCGATGTGGCACAGGCCCTCCGCGACAGCGGCGCCGATGTGCTGGTCTGCTACCTCCCCGTCGGCTCGGAGCAGGCCGCGAAGCACTACGCGCAGGCCGCGCTCGATGCGGGAGTCGCGTTCGTGAACGCACTGCCCGTCTTCATCGCGAGCGATCCGGCGTGGGCGGCGAAGTTCGCCGACGCCGGCATCCCGATCGTCGGAGACGACATCAAGAGCCAGCTCGGCGCGACCATCACCCACCGTGTGCTGGCCCGCCTCTTCGAGGAGCGTGGCCTCGTGCTCGACCGCACGTACCAGCTGAACGTCGGCGGCAACATGGACTTCAAGAACATGCTCGAGCGCACTCGGCTCGAATCCAAGAAGGTCTCCAAGACCCAGTCCGTGACGAGCAACGTCGACGCCCAGCTGAACTCGCGGGACGTGCACATCGGCCCGAGCGACCACGTGCCGTGGCTCGAAGATCGCAAGATGGCGTTCGTGCGCCTCGAGGGACATGGCTTCGGCAACGCGCCGACGAGCCTCGAGTACAAGCTCGAGGTCTGGGATTCTCCCAACTCGGCCGGAGTGGTCATCGATGCCGTCCGCGCGGCGAAGATGGCTCTGGATGCCGGCCTCGGCGGCCCGATCGAAGCGGTATCGGCGTACCTGATGAAGTCGCCCCCCGTCCAGCTGCCCGATCCTGTCGCGCGCCGTCAGCTCGACGAGTGGATCGCGTCTAACTCCTGACTTTCATAATTCCGGAGTCTGTGTGACTCCTGTGACGGGGTGCCACTGTTGAGGGCACTCCAGTGCCGCTGCGTCACGTCAGCCACATGACCTCCGGAATAGTGAAAGGGAGTTAGCGCGCCGCGAACCAGGCCCGGAGGCGTTGCTCGGCGACCTCGGCTCCGAGCGGTCCCTCGTCCAGGCGCAGCTCCAGCAGGAACCGGTACGCCTCGCCCACCTCGCGGCCGGGAGTGATTCCGAGGATCGCCATGATCTGTTCCCCGTCGAGGTCAGGGCGCACCGCGGCGATCCCCTCCGCCTCGGCGATGGCGACGATGCGCTCCTCGAGGTCGTCATAGGCGAATGACAGTCGGTCGGCCTTGCGCACGTTGCGGGTCGTCACGTCGGCCCTGGTCAGGATGTGCAGCCGCTCGAGCTGGTCTCCGGCATCGCGCACGTAGCGTCGAACGGCCGAGTCGGTCCAGGCGGCATCCGTGTATCCGAAGAATCGCAGGTGCAGCTCGATCAGGCGGGAGACCGCCGCAATCGTGTCATTGTCGAAGTGCAGGGTTTTCAACCGACGACCCGCGAGCTTCGCCCCGACGACATCGTGATGGTGGAACGTCACCACTCCACCGCCTTCGATGCGGCGCGTCGATGGCTTACCGATGTCGTGCAGCAGCGCAGCGATCCGCAGCACCAGGTCGGGCGCAGCGCCCTCGGAGGCCCTGGACTTCTCCAGCGAGATGGCCTGCTGCAGCACGGTAAGACTGTGTTCGTAGACGTCCTTGTGGTGGGCGTGCTCGTCGACCTCGAGCCGAAGGGCCGGCACCTCGGGCAGCACGAGTTGCGCTATCCCCGATTCCACCAGCAACCGGATGCCCGGCACGGGGTCATCGGTCTTCAGCAGTTTCGACAGCTCGTCCGCCACCCGTTCGACGCTGATCTTCCCGATCCTGGCGGCCATCTCGGTCATCGCCGTGACCGTTGCGGGAGCGACGGTAAAGCCCAGTTGCGACGTGAATCGGGCTGCCCGCATCATCCTGAGCGGATCGTCGCCGAACGACACCTCCGGCGGCCCCGGGGTGGTGATGCGCCGGGCCACGAGATCTTCGACGCCACCCCAGGGGTCGACGAGCACTCGCTGCGGCAGGCGAAGCGCCATGGCGTTGATCGTGAAGTCGCGACGCTCGAGGTCGTCTTCGAGACTGTCACCGAAGGCGACCACCGGTTTACGGGACTCGCCGTTGTACGAGTCGGCCCTGTAGGTGGTGATCTCGACGGTCTGACCGGCGATGCGGGCGGCGATGGTGCCGAATTCCCGTCCGATATCCCACTGGGCGCTCGAGATCGGGGTGACGAGCCGAAGGATCTCGTCGGGCCTGGCGTCTGTCGCGAAATCCAGGTCCGTGACGGCTCGACCGAGAAATGCGTCCCGCACAGGACCGCCCACGAGCGCGAGTTCCCGTCCCGCCTGCGCAAATGCGGCGGCCAGGGCGGCGACCGGCCGGGATTCGGCGAGCGCGCCGAGACTGACGATGGCCCTGGCGACACTCTCCATGATCGAACCAGCATGACATAGAGCCGCCGCACCGGTTGTGGTCGGCAACTCTCAGCCTGCGGTGAATAGAATCATCCTCATGCTGGCCACGCCTTTTTTCGGGGCCAGCCCATGTCTTTGAGAGTGCTCAGCGCTGCGCTGGCCTTCGGGATCGGGCTGGTCGGCCTCGGCGTCGGCTCAACAGCCGCAGTGGCTGCCGACCCGGCCGTGCCGGTCCAGGTGGCGATCGCGGTGCCGATCACCGTGCCGGAGAGTGCCGGTGGGCTTATTTCGGCGGATGCCCTCACGCAATACACCTCTCCGCTGGGCACCCTCACGCGGCAACTGGACGCCGTCGAGGGCCGCCCCGTCGTGCTCGGGATCGACCCGAGGATCATCGTGTCGATCCGAATCCTGGGAACGGCAGCCCCAGCGAGCGCCACGAGCTGGCTCGCCCGGCTGGAGGCAGCACCGAATGAGTCTTTTCCGCTGACCTATGCGGATTCCGACATCACGCTGGCCACCCAGGCCGGCAGCACGAGCGTCATCCAGCCCACAGGATTCGACTTCGCCATCGATCCTGCTCTCTTCACGGCTCCCATTGGGACGGCCACTCCTACCGCGACGGTGACACCGACGGCGGTTCCGACCACAACCGCTACGCCCGCGACTCCCGTCGTACCGCCACTGCCCAGCAGTGATGACCTGCAATCCTGGACGTATTCCGTTACCGGGATCGCCTGGCCTCTCGAGTCGACGGTGACGGCGGCGGACCTGCCTGTGATCTCCAGCAGCGGCTTCTCGACGGTGATCCTCTCGTCGGAGAATCTCGATCGCACACCCGGATCGGGGGCGACAGCCGACCTGGCCGGGATTCGCACCGTCGTCTCTGACGCCACAGCATCGTCGTCATTCCGATCCGCTGTGCAGTCGTTCACTACCACGGACTGGCAAGCGAACGTCGCCGCGATGTCCACGGCTATCGCCGCTGCTGGTCAGGGCCAGTCGGCCTCCGCGGCGACGGTCGTGATGACCCTCGATCGGATCGCGCTCGGCGGCGGCACCCGGTTGGCGGAGACCATCGCCGCGGTGCAGGGAAACCCCCAGGTGCGAGTCGTCGGATTCGCCGATCTGCTGGGGGTCGATACGGTGCCTGCGAGTGTGATCGACCTGCCTCACGCTCCGGACCAACTGGCTCTCATGCGCCAGCTTTTGGATGCCAGGGCCGCCGAAGACCAGTTCGCAGCGATTGCCGAAGATCCGCTCGCCATCACGTCGGCGCGCCGGCTCGAGCTGCTCGCCCTCCAGTCCAGCGGCTGGAGGAGCAACGCCGCCGGGTGGCCCGTCGTCGTGTCACAAGACCTCACCGCGTCCACAGAACTGCGCTCAGCCGTGCAGGTCGCCTCCACTGGCGATTTCAACTTCCTCGCCGCCGCCGCCCCGTTGCCGATCGCTGTGGCCAACAACCTCGACCAACCCGTGACCGTGTACGTGACAGTACGGCCGGACACCGGACTGCTCACCGTGGCAGAGTCCAGGGTCGAACTCGAGATCGCACCTAACTCGCAGGCGAGCGCGATGATTCCCGCGCAGGCTGTGTCGAATGGAGTCGTGAGCGTGACGGTGTCACTCTCGAGCGAAACCGGAGTTCCGATCGGCGAAGCCTCCCGGGCGAGGATCAACGTGCAGGCCGGGTGGGAAACGCCGGTGGTCGTCATCATCGCGAGCCTGGTCGTCGCCGTATTCGGTGGCGGGCTGGTGCGCAATATCCTCCGACTGCGCAAAGCGGCAGCGGCGAAAGGTCCTGGCGCATGACGGAACCAGTCAGCGAAGGCTCGGACGCGGCATCCATCGTCGATGTTCCCGAACCAGCACGACCGGCGTCGTCCATCGGCCGGTCGAGCGTTCTGCTGGCCTCGGGAACCCTCGTATCCAGAGTGCTCGGACTCGTCAGCATCATCGTGCTGTCGGTGGCGATCGGTGTCAACAGCTCGGCTGGTGACACATTTGCGGTAGCGAACCAGCTGCCCAACAACATCTACTCTCTGGTGGCCGGCGGCCTCCTGAGTGCCGTGATCGTGCCGCAGATCGTGAAGTCGAGCCTGAATGACGACGGCGGAACCGCCTTCATCAACAAGCTGCTGACCATCGGCCTCGTGGTGGTGTTCGTCGTGACACTGATCGCTACGGCGTGTGCACCGTTGCTCGTCTCGCTCTACGGCGGTGGATTCACTGACTCGAATAAGGCACTGGCGACCGCGCTCGCCTACTGGTGTCTGCCCCAGATCCTGTTCTACGGGCTGTACAGCCTGTTGGGCGAGACACTGAACGCCCGTGGACTGTTCGGCCCATTCGCCTGGGCTCCCGTGCTGAACAACGTGGTGGCCATCGGTGGGCTCGTCACCTTCATCATCCTCTTCGGTGGCGCTACGCAGCACACCGATCCGTCCCGGTGGACAGTTGCTGAGATCGCCCTGTTGGCGGGAAGTGCCACCCTGGGAATCGCGGTCCAGGCGGTCTCTCTCTTTCTCTTCCTGGGCAAAGCCGGCATCAGGTACCGCCCGGACTTCCGTTGGAAGGGCGTGGGACTCGGTAACACCGGCAAGGCAGCATCCTGGGTCTTCGGTATCTTTTTGGTCAGCCAGGTGTCAGGGGTCATCGAGGTCAACGTCTCGTCGAGCGCCAGCGGTGGCGGGGACGCCTCTGCGAATGCCATGAAGATCGGCTGGCTCATGTTTATGCTGCCACACTCGATCGTCACGGTCTCGATCGTCACGGCCTATTTCACGAGGATGAGCACTCATGTGCGCGATGGCCGCCTCGACGAGTTGCGGGATGACATCTCGTCCGCCATCCGTTCCATCCTGCTGATCATGATCTTCGCCGCTGTCGGCCTTGGAGTGCTCGCCCTCCCCTTCAGCGCGGTGTTCGGCAACAGGTACGACGAGATCCTGTCTCTTGCTGCCGTCTATCTCGGCTTCCTGACCGGCCTCGTGCCATTCACTGTCTTTTTTGTGCTGCTGCGGGTCTATTACGCCCTGGGGAAGACGCGCTGGGCGTTCTTCATCCAGGTGATCCAGACCGCCGTCTATATCTCGCTCGCGCTGCTCGTGGGCGTTTTCGTGCCAGATGAATGGACGGCCGTCGGGCTCACGCTCGCTCTTACTACCGCCGTCACCGTGCAGGCCGTGTTGTCGGCAATCGTGCTGCGCCGGCACCTCGGCCAGCTCGATGTAGCTGGAGTCGTGAAACAGGCGATGTGGTTCCTCGCTTCGGCGATCCCCGCCGGCGCTGCCGGCTGGGGCATCCTGCAGCTCCTCGGAGGTGTCGGTCCCGATGCCTTCCCCATCACCAACCGACTCGACGCTATTGTCTCCATGGCTGCTGCCGGTTCGGCGATGGCTGTCGTCTACTTCGGGCTGCTGTGGGTCACCCGCAATCCGGAACTCCGCGCGTTCGGTGAGCCGATCATGGCGAAGCTGCTGCGCCGCACACGACCGGCTGACTCCCGGGAATAGCACGTATCGTGACAGTGTTGTGCCGGATAGTAAAACCCTGAAGGAGACACTCACCGTGCGCCAGATCATCATCATAGGTTCCGGCCCCGCCGGCTACACCGCAGCGATCTATGCTGCGCGCGCCAACCTGAAGCCTCTGCTCATCGCAAGTTCGGTCGAGGCGGGCGGCGAGCTCATGAAGACCACCGAGGTCGAGAACTATCCCGGATTCGCCGACGGCATCCAGGGCCCCGAGCTCATGATGGCCATGCAGGCGCAGGCCGAGCGATTCGGCACGGAGATCGTGCTCGACGACGTCACGAAGCTCGAGCTGGAGGGTGAGGTCAAGCGCGTCACCCTCGGCAACGGCGATGTCCACGAGGCCCTGGCCGTGATCTTCGCGACCGGATCCGCGTATCGCAAGCTCGGTCTCGATGACGAAGAGCGCATGAGCGGCCATGGGGTGTCCTGGTGCGCTACCTGTGACGGGTTTTTCTTCCGCCAGAAGACGATCGCGGTCGTGGGCGGAGGAGACTCCGCGATGGAGGAAGCCACGTTCCTCACGAGGTTTGCGGACAAGGTCTATGTCATCCACCGCAAAGACTCCCTGCGAGCATCCAAGACCATGCAGGATCGCGCGTTCAACGATCCGAAGATCGAGTTCCTGTGGAACAAGGAAGTCGCGCACATCTACGGCGACGAACTAGTGACCGGCATCGGTGTCATCGATACCGTGGATGGCACGGAATCGACGATCGACCTTTCCGGCCTCTTCATCGCCATCGGTGCAGACCCGCGCACGCACCTCGTTCACGGGCAACTGGACCTCAACGCAGACGGCACGATTGCGGTCGACGGACGTTCCTCTCGCACCAACCTCACCGGTGTCTTTGCAGCAGGAGACGTCATCGACCCGACGTACCGCCAGGCCGTCACCGCAGCCGGATCCGGCACGGTCGCCGCGCTTGACGCCGAACATTACCTCGCAGCTCTCCCAAAAGAACTATTGGCTAAGGCTGAATCACAGCCGGTCACCGTCTGAAACAGTTAGGAAAACATAATGTCAACAGCACAAGATGTCACTGACGCCACGTTCGCCGACATGGTGCTCAACTCGAGCGACACCATCATGGTCGACTTCTGGGCCGAATGGTGTGGCCCGTGTCGCGCTGTCTCGCCGATCCTCGATGCGATCGCCGCTGAGCACTCCGACAAGATCAAGATCGTCAAGCTCAACGTCGACGACAACCCGCAGATGGCCATGAAGTACCAGATCACGTCGATTCCGGCGATGAAGGTCTTCCGTGGTGGAGAGGTCGTCAAGACTGTCATCGGCGCCAAGCCGAAGCCCGCCATCGAAGCAGACCTGGCCGAATTCCTCGCCTGATCCGATCGTGAGTGCAGGATGACGCCTCGGGCGTCCCATTGCGCTTGACTGGCCCCGTCCCCGCTGGGGGACGGGGCTTTTCCCATGGTCACGGTTATCCTTGAGACTTGGCGACTGAAAAGGACCAGCGCATGACCACAGCACACTCCCCGGGTACGGGCAATAACCTCGACCAGTGGTACGGCCATTACGCCGCCCGCACGGCCGGTCTTGCCGCCTCGGAAGTGCGTGCCCTGTTCGCCGTCGCATCCCGACCAGAAGTGGTGTCGCTCGCTGGCGGAATGCCGTTCGTCTCAGCTTTGCCGAAAGAGCTGATCAGTGGTGCAATCGAGCGCGTTATGGCCACACAAGGCGCTGTGGCGCTGCAGTACGGATCGGGCCAGGGGATGCCGGCCCTGCGTGAGCAGATCCTCGAGGTCATGGCGCTGGAGGGTATCCGCGCCGGTGTGGACGACCTCGTCGTCACGACGGGTTCGCAGCACGCTCTCGAACTGGTCACCAAGCTGTTTATCAACCCCGGCGACGTCGTGCTCGCAGAAGCGCCCAGCTATGTAACGGCCATCACCGTTTTCAAGTCTTTCCAGGCCGACATCAACCACGTCGCCATGGACGAGTTCGGCCTGATCCCCGAGGCGCTCCGCGAGAGCATCGCGCGAATCCAGGCTGCCGGCAAATCCATCAAGTTCCTGTACACGGTTCCGACGTTCAGCAACCCTGCCGGTGTGACCCTGTCCTGGGAACGCCGGCTCGAGGTGCTCGAGATCTGCCGCAGCAACGGCATCCTCGTACTCGAAGACAACCCGTACGGATTGCTCTACTTCGACGGCCAGCCTCCCCACGCCATGCGCTCGGTCGAGGAGGACGGGGTCATCTACCTCGGCACGTTCTCCAAGACTCTTGCCCCCGGATTCAGGGTGGGCTGGGCCCTCGCGCCGCACGCCATTCGTGAGAAACTCATCCTCGCCAACGAGGCGGCCGTGCTCTCCCCCAGCTCTTTTACCCAGCACGTGATCAGTGAATACCTGGATTCAGCGGACTGGAAGGGCCAGATCGACACCTTCCGGGGCGTCTATCGTGAGCGGCGCGACGCCATGCTTGCGGCTCTCGGCGACTACCTCCCCGACCTCAACTGGACCACGCCGGCCGGCGGTTTCTACGTGTGGGTCACTCTTCCCGATAACATCGACGCGAAATCCATGCTTCCGAGGGCCGTCAAGGAACTCGTGGCATATACGCCTGGCACCGCGTTCTATGCCGACGGCAGCGGTCGCAACAAGCTTAGGCTCGCATTCTGCTACCCGACACCCGACTTCATCCGCGAGGGGATCCGTCGTCTCTCCACCGTCATCAATGGCGAGCGTGAACTTCTCAACACCTTCTCTCAGACCAGCCCCCTGCCCGTAGTGCGACCCGAGGCGTCGATGAGCAACCCTCCTGCGAACCTCGGCTGATGGCATCCACCAGAGTGCTTGTTCTCGCCGGAGGCATCTCACACGAGCGCGATGTCTCGTTGAGGTCGGGCCGCAGGGTCGCTGACAGCCTCTCCGCGCACGGCCTTCAGGTCGAATTACGCGATCCCGATGCCACGCTCCTCGCCTACCTGCGTGAGAACCGCCCTGACGTAGTGTGGCCTGCTCTCCACGGCGCCAGCGGAGAGGATGGTGCGCTGCGTGGGCTCCTGGATTTCATGGGCGTGCCTTACGTTGGCTCCAGGGCAGATGCTTCCCGACTCGCGTGGGACAAACCGACCGCCAAGACGATTGTGAGCCGCGCAGGAGTCGCCACACCGACGTCGATCGCGCTCCCCCGCGACGCGTTTCGTGAACTGGGTGCGAACAGCATCCTCGAAGAGATCTCCGACGAATTCTCCGGCCCTCTTGTCGTCAAGCCAGCTCAGGGTGGTTCATCGCAGGGAGTAACGATCGTCGACGACCGGTCACTGCTCCCGCGAGCCATGGTCGATGCATACACGTACTGGGACGTGGCCCTCATCGAGCAGAAGATCACGGGCACCGAGATCGCGATCGGCATCATCGACAGCGGAGACGGACCCGTCGCGCTCCCCGCCGTGGAGATCGAACCACTATCGGGCGTCTACAGCTTTGAGGCCCGCTATAACGCTGGCGAGACGCGTTTCTACGTGCCCGCCCGCATCGATCAGGATGTCGCGGCTCGTGCCGCCGATGCCGCCCTTGCTGCCCATCGCGCACTCGGCCTGCGGCACCTCTCGCGCGTTGACATCATCGTCGATGGCGCGGGCACACCGTGGTTCCTCGAGGCGAACGTGCTGCCAGGGCTGACCGAGACGTCTGTCCTGCCGCAGGCGCTTGAGGCAGCTGGCCATGATCTGGGTTGGGTCTACGCTACTCTGGCAGAAGCTGCAGTCACTGAATCAGCCTCCTGACCAGCACTAATTTTGCAGGGAACCACTACGGGCGAGTGAAACCTGGCTCACCGAGTTCGCCGAGAATGCGGTTGAGATCCCCAACGGTAGCGAAGTCGATCACGATCTGACCCTTACTGGCACCCAGGCTGACCTTGACCCTGGTGTTCAGCCTGTCGCCCAGCCGCTCTGCAATCTCGTCGAGCTGGCCCTGACGCTTCCCCGCAGACGGCTTCGACTTGGTGAGCTTCGGTGACAACTGGCCGGCGGCCGCCTCTGCCGCTCGCACAGAAAGGTCTTCGTTGACGATCTTGTCGGCGAGCCGTTCCATGGAGGCTTCGTCGCCCGCGGCAAGGATGGCCCGGGCGTGACCCGCGCTCAATACACCTGAGGCGACGCGGTTCTGCACCGCCGTCGGAAGTCGCAGCAGGCGCAGCGTGTTCGTGATCTGGGGCCGGGACCGCCCGATCCTGCTCGCCAGTTGCTCCTGCGTGATTCCGAAGTCGGCGAGCAGCTGCTGGTACGCGGATGCCTCTTCCAGCGCGTTGAGGTTTGCCCTGTGGAGGTTCTCCAGCAGGGCGTCCCGGAGCATGTCTTCGTCTGCCGTGCTCTTGATGACGGCAGGGATCGTTGCGAGGCCGAGCTGTTTGGTGGCGCGTAAGCGGCGCTCCCCCATGATCAGCTCATACTGGGCCTCCCCGGCTGCCGCGCCGACCCGGGGACGAACGACGATCGGCTGGAGAACGCCGATCTCCCTGATGGACACGACAAGTTCGTTGAGCTCGTCTTCCCTGAACTCACTCCGGGGCTGCTTCGGGTTCGGCACGATATCGTCGGGCGAGAGATTAGCGAGCTTGGCGCCGGGCACGGCAAGAAGCCCCTGGGGTGCGCCGGCGTTCGAGGGAAAGAAGACATCGACAGGGCGCTGCGCCGACTCGTCGTTGCCAGGAATCAGCGAACCGATTCCCCGGCCGAGGCCCGTGCGCTTCGGTGCCGCCATTATTCGGGTGCTCCGCGGTGGGCGATCTCGCCCGCCGCTTCGAGGTACGAGAGTGATCCCGGTGAATTTGCGTCGTAACTGATCACTGTCTGTCCATAACTTGGTGCTTCTGAGATTCGAACTGAGCGGGGAATGAGCGTCTGCAGGACCTGGTCCGGGAAGTGGTCCCGCACATCCTTCACGACCTGGTTAGCGAGGTTAGTGCGGGAATCGTACATCGTCAGCAGGATCGTGGATACGGCAAGGTCCGGGTTGAGGTGCCGCTCGATCAGCTGGATATTGCTGAGGAGCTGGCTGAGCCCCTCGAGTGCGTAGTACTCGCACTGGATCGGGATGAGCACCTCCTTGGCGGCGACGAAGGCGTTGATCGTAAGAAGTCCCAGGGATGGGGGGCAGTCGATGAAGACGTAGTGGAAATCATCCGGGGAGGAATCCAGGAATGCATCGAGTGCGGTCCTGAGCCGCTGTTCCCTGGCAACCAATGACACGAGTTCGATCTCGGCTCCAGCGAGATGGATGGTCGCGGGAAGGCAGTAGAGGTGATCGAACTCTGGGCTCTTCTGCACCACGTCACCCATCGGCACTTCGTTGATGATCACGTCGTAGACGCTGGGAGTCTCAGACCGGTGCTCCACTCCGAGCGCCGTTGATGCGTTTCCCTGCGGGTCCAGATCGATCACGAGCACCCGGGCCCCCCCGCGGGCCAGGGCCGCTGCGAGGTTCACTGTCGTCGTCGTCTTGCCTACGCCACCCTTTTGGTTGGCCACCGTGAAGATCCGTGGTTCGGGAGGTAACGGAAGAGTCTCTGCGGCAATCGCCCGGCGACGGCGAGTGTTGTCGGCTATTTCTCGAGCCAAGGGAGTCGTTCCATCGAAGCTCCTCGTCGAATCGGCGAGTTGTCCTTCGGGATGTTTCACGTGAAACCTTCTGCTGGCGTGAGCTGTCTGCTTGCGTGGTCGTTCGTGGTCAGTCCACTGTAGCCCGAAACACCCTCGTCAACTCTGGGGTCTGTCCCTCGCCGAGCACGAGCACTTCTGCATTCACGAGGTGGTGTTTGCGGATGATGTTCTTTGCCGCAACCATCTCGTCGGAGACCCGCGCCCCCTTCATGAAGACCATCTCGCCTCCGTGACGCACCAGCCCGACTGTCGCGGGGATGAGTTTAGTGAGCGCTGTAACGGCCCGAGCGGTCACCTGGTCAAGTGGGGCATCGAGCCTGGCCTCCTCCGCACGCGCCCGTATGACCGTCACATTATCCAGCCCGAGGTCGCGTGCCTCGCTCTCGAGCCAGGCAACCCTGCGTTCCATCGGCTCAATGAGAACGAGGTGACAATCGGGGCGAGCAATCGCAAGCACCAGTCCGGGAAGCCCAGCGCCACTGCCGACGTCGCCGACCCGGCCGGCCCGAAGCAAAGGAGCAACCAGGCCACAGTTGATGATGTGGCGCGTCCACAACCTGGGCAGCTCGAGAGGCCCGATCAACCCCAGCTCCTCCCCGCGTCGCGCCAGGTCATCGGTGTATTGCCGGGCAACCTCGATGCGATGGCCGAACATCTCGGAGGCGAACGTCGGCTCGGATTCCAGCAGGTCGAGATAGGACACTGCGGGCCCAGCCTGATCTGATCCGTCGACGAGAGGAATCTCTTGCTGCACGGGAAGATCGCTCATCATCCTCGGGCCTCTCCCGGGAGACAACCGAAGCTCACTCCCGATGTTTCACGTGAAACTATGAACGCGTGATGACCGTGTGGCGATCGCGGCCTTCACCCTCGGACTGGGACGTGAATCCGCGCTCCGCGACCACATCGTGGATCAGTTTGCGCTCGTAGGACGACATGGGCGGCAACGCAGCCGACTCGGCGCCGGCGTCGATGCGCTCCACTGCCTTGTCCACAAGGAGTGCCAGTTCCGCTTCGCGTGTCTCGCGTGAGCCGCCGATATCGAGGATCAGGCGAGAGAATGCTCCGGTCTTCGTCTGGACAGCAATCCTCGTGAGTTCCTGCAGCGCGTTGACGGTATCCGGTCGGGACAACAGTCGCAGGTTGGTCTGCTCGCTGGACGTGACGGACAGGTAAGCACGACCACCGCGAGCATCGATCTCGATGTCTCCATCGAGATCTGTGATGTCGAGCAGTTCCTCGATGTAGTCGGCGGCGATGTCGCCCTCTTCTTCGAGCTGATCGGGAGTCGACGCCGGGGCTGCCTCGGTTACGTCGTCCGCGGTGACAGTCTCTGTCTCATTGATCTCGGTGACATCGCTCATCGCTTATTGCTTCCACTCTTCTTCTTGGCACGATTCTTACCAACGGGCTGTTGCCGCTGCACGTTCTTGATCTCTTCGACCTCGGTGACGCCGACTTCGTCTTCGATGATGACGATGCCCCTGCGCTGCTGGCGCTTGGCGAGCCTGGCCTCACGGGCCAGCGCTGCCTCACTACCCGGGGTGGGCATGTTGCGGATCACGAGGAACTGCTGGCCCATGGTCCAGAAGTTGGAGACAAGCCAGTAGAACATGACGCCGAGCGGGAAGGTGAAGCCGGAGAAGGCGAACACGAGAGGCAGCAGGTACAGCAGAATGCGCTGCTGCTTGTACATCGGGCTGGCTTTCATTTCAGCCGACTGATTCTTCGACATGATCTGGAGCTGCGTGATGAACTGCGACCCGGTCATCAGGATGACCATGACGACGGCGATGATGATGACAGCGACATTGCCATTCGCGGTGCTGATCGCCAGGTGCAACGGTGCAATCCCGAACAACGACGAGGTTCCGAAAGATTCCGAGAGCTCGGGGTTCAGGAGGCCGACACCGGGTGTGCGCGAGCCGTCGGCATTGACGTGCTGGGCGTTATTGAGCACAGAGAAGAGCGCGAAGAAGATCGGCATCTGCAAGAGCAACGGCAGGCACGAGCTGAGAGGGTTCGTGCCTGTCTTCTTGTACATCGCCATGGTCTCGCGAGACATGGCCTCCCGGGAGAACTGATCCTTCTTGCCTTTGTATTTGTCCTGGATCTTTTTGATCTGGGGGGCGACTTCCAGCATCCGGCGCTGGCTCTTGATTTGCTTGACGAAGATGGGAATCAGAGCAGCACGGATAACAAGAACCAGGCCGACGATGGAAAGTACCCAGGTCAGCCCGGCATCACCATCGAGTCCGACGCCTTCCAGCATCGTGTGGAACAGAACGAGAATTGCTTCGACGACCCATTTGATGGGCCAAAGCACGGTATTGATGATGTCAGGCATGCTGTAGTTCAGCCCTTTCCATGGCTAGAAACAAAGCTGTGGGCGGATAACGCCGGAATGCGAGGAACAGCGAATCCGAACCTGTTGATCGCGACGCGGTCATGTGTGGGATCCGGGATGTCGTCCACGCCGCCTTCCGCCCACGGGTGGCAACGGGCGAGCCGGCGGGAACCGAGCCAGACACCCTTTATCGCACCGTGGTGCTGGATCGCCTGCATCGCGTAGTGCGAGCATGACGGGTAGTAGCGACACACATCTCCATACAGGGGGGAGATGATCTTGCGATATATCGCAAGGATGGCCACCAGGATGTTGCGCGGGAGTAGGAGCACAGCCACAGCCGACGATCTCATCGCGTCACCACACCCCTCTTGATCGCATCGGTGATCTCTGCGTGAAGAGTAACCCAGTCAACCTCAGGAGAGCCTGGCAAGGCCCTGATTACGATGTCGTGCCCAGGATTGATCTCCGACAACAATTCACGACCCATCGCCCTCAACCGACGACGAACCCTGTTGCGCGCAACAGCATTGCCCACCGCCTTGCTCACGATGAAACCGAACCGAGTTGGGCTATCCCCGCCGCGAGACAGGACGTGAACCGTGGCGCTGCGCGACCCCACCCGTCGACCACGACGAACTGCCGAACGAAAATCGGCCGGCTGTACTACGCGGTTGGCTCGGGCAAGCACCGTCTGAGGGTGAACTGCCGCTTTACGCGGAGAGTTCGGTGCGGCCCTTGCGACGACGAGCACCAAGGATGGCGCGTCCGGCGCGGGTGCGCATGCGGAGACGGAAGCCGTGCACCTTCGCGCGACGGCGGTTGTTCGGCTGGAATGTTCTCTTGCTCATAGTGATATCTCCAAAGCCCAGCTCTGAAGGCCGGAAAGATGTAGGCAGCCATCACTCTTGGTAGCGAACGGCCGGAAGTCAACTAATTAAAAGTACGTTGTTAATCAGCGCGGGTCAAACTTTACAGGCCCATCCGGCATTATCCACATGTGAGTAACGTGAGTTGGTAACGACATGCTGTGGACAACTAAGGTGAAAGCCTGTCGAAATATGGGCGATTTAGGGCGATCCGGCCACAGCTGGGCTCACCGGGGCAGTGGATAACCCTGTTAGTAGAACACTAAAGAGGATGTGGCATAAATGTCGGAATCAGCGGACCCGACCCGAGCGATCTGGCTGTCAGTACTCTCTCGCCTGACCTCCGATGAACGCATCACCCCCCAGCTCGTCGGGTTCATCAACCTGATCGAACCCAAAGGCGTGATGGCAGGCACCCTCTATCTCGAAGTCCCCAACGAGCTCACGCGCAGCATGCTGGAGCAGCGCATCAGACTTCCCCTGCTCAACGCGATCGCCGGACTGAGTGACGACGAAGAGGTGTCGAACTTCGCCATCGTCGTCAACCCCGACATTCAACAGGACATCCTCGAACAATCGGCAGACCCGACCGAACAGCTCTACATCGAGCCCATCGTCGTCACCCCCGTCGACCAGCCCCGCCGCTCCGATTCCCGACTCAACTCCAAGTACAGCTTCGACAATTTCGTTATCGGAGGCTCGAACCGTTTCGCACACGCTGCTGCCGTCGCTGTGGCTGAAGCACCGGCGAAGGCATACAACCCTCTCTTCATCTATGGCGAGTCCGGGCTGGGAAAGACCCACCTCCTGCACGCCATCGGTCACTATGCCGAGAGCCTCTATCCCGGCATCCGCGTCCGCTATGTCAGTTCGGAAGAGTTCACCAACGACTTCATCAACTCGATCGCCAACAACAGGGCTTCTGTCTTCCAGTCCCGCTACCGCGAGATCGACATCCTGTTGATCGACGACATCCAGTTTCTCCAGGGCAAGGATTCGACCCAGGAAGCTTTCTTCCACACCTTCAACACCCTTCATGATCACAATAAACAGCTGGTGATCACGAGCGATCTGCCCCCGAAACATCTCACGGGCTTCGAAGACAGGATGCGCTCGCGCTTCGAGTGGGGCCTCATCACCGACGTGCAAGCTCCGGACCTTGAGACGCGGATCGCCATCCTCCGCAAGAAGGCCCAGAGCGAAAAGCTCCAGATCGGCAACGACATTCTGGAGTACATGGCCACCAAGGTCTCGTCGAATATCCGCGAGCTCGAAGGCACCCTCATCAGGGTGACCGCCTTCGCGAGCCTCAATAAGCAGTCCGTCGACCTCGCCCTGGTTCAGACCGTCCTCAAAGACCTGATCACCCTCGACGAAGACAACGTCATCGCGCCGGTCGACATCATCAATCACACTGCCGAGTACTTCAAACTGACAGTCGATGACCTCTATGGATCCTCCCGCTCACAGGCGGTCGCCACCGCGAGGCAGATTGCGATGTACCTCTGCCGCGAGATGACGAACCTGTCACTGCCCAAGATCGGCCAGCTCTTCGGCAACCGTGACCACACGACGGTTATGTATGCGAATAAGAAGATCACCGAGCTGATGAAGGAGCGCCGCTCCATCTACAACCAGGTCACTGAGCTCACCAGCCGCATCAAACAGAACCACCGCTTCAAGTCGTAGGTCTCCTGCGCCATAGTTTCCACACAGTGTGAAACCCCTGTGGATAACTACCCCGACTCGCCGTCGACCCTGTTGATACAAAAATCCATCCTGTGGACTCCACCTCGCAGTGAGCCGGAACGGCGATCGGACTTCACCAGTTAATCCGCATCGAACTACACAACTCACACGCGTGTAGTTTCCGCTGGATGTCTCGAAGTGAGAGGGTTATCCACAGTCTCCACAACGGTTAAGAATGTTGTTCTTTAAAAAGAAGATTGTGGTCGAGAGATAACCCATGGTCCCGGTGGGGGCCGCCTGTGCCAGTATTAACCGGCCAGTCCACACAACGCCTTAGGGGTGAACTAAGTGAAGTTCCAGGTCAACCGCGATGTGTTCAGCGAAGCCGTCTCATTCGCCGTCAAGCTGCTCCCCCAACGCACCACACTGCCGATCCTGAGCGGCATCCTGATCGAAACGACAGACGATGGACTCATTCTCTCGTCATTCGACTACGAGGTATCTGCCCGCACCGAAATCAGCGCCGTAGTCGAAGAACCCGGGCGCGTGCTCGTCTCCGGACGCCTGCTGGCTGACATCGCGAGCAGACTTCCCAATGCACCTGTCACGTTTTCGACCGATGAGGGTCGCATCACCGTCGCTTGTGGGGCGGGTCATTTCACGCTGTTGAGCATGCCCGTCGAGGAGTATCCCACTCTCCCTCAGGTCTCTGATAGGGCAGGCGTTCTCCGCGCTGAGGATTTTGCCGCCGCAATCTCCCAGGTCGCCGTGGCGGCTTCCAGGGATGACGTGACACCTGTCATCACCGGAGTTCAACTCGAGGTGTCGGAGAACAGTGTCTCGCTCGTCGCTACAGACCGGTATCGGGTGGCCATCCGGCAGATCGACTGGGATGCCGGCAACTCGGGAGTGGAGACAGCGACAGCGCTCGTTCCCGCCAGGACACTCGTCGAGATCGGAAAGACCTTCGGTCACAGCGGCAATATATCGGTGGCGATCACAAGCACCGATGACCGTGAGCTGATTGCGTTCCAGGCCGATAAGAAAACTGTGACGTCGTTGCTGATCAAGGGGAATTTCCCTCCCGTCCGTCGGCTCTTCCCCGACACCGTGGATAACTACGCCGTCATCAATACCGCCGAGCTGATCGAGGCCGTGCGAAGGGTGTCGCTCGTGCTCGAGCGGGAGGCGGCGTTGCGTTTCACCTTCACGATCGAGGGCGTCACGCTGGAAGCCATCGGTTCGGAGCAGGCCCAGGCATCGGAGTCCATCGACGCGTTTCTCACCGGTGTCGACACTGTCGTTTCCCTCAAGCCCCAGTTCCTGCTGGATGGACTGAGTTCAGTGCACTCTGAATTCGTCCGGATCTCGTTCACGAAAACCGACAATCCCAATAAGCCGGGGCCGGTGCTCATCACGAGCCAGTCTTCGAAGGACCAGCCAGGCGCTGACAACTACAAGTACCTGCTGCAGCCCAACCTGCTGTTGCGCTAACCATCACTACTCCTGAGGAGTTTTTCGATGCACATCGGCATCATCGGCCTGGGAAAAATGGGCAACAACATGCGCGAGCGCCTGCGGAAGCACGGCCTTACCGTCAGCGGATACGACCCCAACCCTGCTGTCACCGACGTCGCCAGCCTGCAGGAGCTCGCCGCAGTTCTTCCTGTGCCACGAATCGTCTGGGTGATGGTTCCGTCCGGGAAGATCACCGATGATGTCATTCACAATGTGGCTGATGTGCTGAGCCCCGGTGACCTCGTCATCGATGGTGGCAACTCGCGGTACACCGACGACGCTGTGCACGGCGAGTTCCTCGCCACCCGGCAGATCCGATTCCTCGACGTCGGAGTATCTGGCGGAATATGGGGGCTCGAGAACGGCTACGGGCTCATGGCCGGCGGCGATGCCGCCGACGTGGAGCGGGCGATGCCGATCTTCGACGCACTCCGGCCCGAGGGGCCACGGGATGAAGGCTTCGTTCACGCCGGACCGATCGGCGCCGGTCACTACGTGAAGATGGTGCACAACGGCATTGAATACGCTCTCATGCAGGCCTGGGCCGAGGGGTACGAACTTCTCGACAGCCGAAAAGACCTCGTCACCGATGTCACAGGGTCGTTCAAGGCGTGGCAGCGAGGAACCGTGGTCAGGTCCTGGCTTCTCGAGCTGCTGGTGAAAGCGCTCGAGGAAGACCCGGAATTCCACGACATCAGTGGCTATGTCGAGGATTCGGGAGAGGGCCGCTGGACCGTTCACGAAGCTCTCGATCGTGCGGTTCCCGTGCCCACTATCAGTGCGGCGATTTTCGCGAGATTCGTTTCGCGCCAGAAGGACTCGCCATCCATGAAGGCCGTCGCAGCGCTCCGCAACCAGTTTGGTGGCCACGCCGTCCGCAAGAGCTGACTGACGTGATCCAGTGATCGTCACCCACCTCACCCTCACCGACTTCCGTAACTACGAGACCCTCGATGTCGAACTGAATCCAGGGGCGAATCTCTTTGTCGGCAGCAATGGACAGGGAAAGACCAACCTCGTGGAGTCGCTCGGCTACCTGAGTACTCTCGGCTCCCACCGGGTCTCGACCGACCAGGCGATGATCAGGCAGGGCCAGGATTCGGCGATCGTCCGGGCGAGACTCCAGCACGGCGACCGGGAAATTTTGGCCGAAGTCCAACTCAACCGCACTGGCGCCAACCGAGCCCAGATCAATCGCTCAGCCATCAAGACGCGAGAGCTCCCCCGATATTTCTCGAGCGTGTTGTTCGCCCCCGAAGATCTCGCACTCGTGCGTGGCGAACCATCCGGCAGACGACGGTTCCTGGATGAGCTCCTCGTGTTGAGGACTCCGCGTATGAGCGGGGTCATCGCCGACTACGAGCGGGTGTTGCGGCAGCGAAACACGCTTCTCAAGACGGCCAGGAATGCACGCGCCGACCTGTCGACGCTGGATATCTGGGATGAGCGGCTCGTCTCGTTCGGCTCAGAGATCATCGTCGCGAGAAGTGTGCTGCTCGACGACCTCAGCCCCGAGGTTTCGCGCGCCTATTCCACGATTGCCGGAGCGGATCATGCAGCACGCCTGTCGAACTACCTCAGCATCTTTGCGAGCGGCACCGACGACGACACCGTGGATGCCGCGGCCACGAGATCCGGCCCGCTCGAGAATTCCGTGGTCGCTGCTGGCTTCCGCGCGTCCCTCGCGCGACTCCGTCGTTCGGAGGTGGAGCGCGGAATCACACTCGCCGGGCCGCACCGCGATGACGTCTCGCTGGAGTTGAACGGGATGCCCGCCCGCGGCTATGCCAGCCACGGTGAATCCTGGTCATTCGCCCTCGCCCTGAAGCTCGCGTCAGCCGAAGTGCTGCGCCGTGAATCATCGTCCGGTGACCCCGTGGTGATCCTGGACGATGTGTTTGCCGAACTCGATGAGTCCCGCCGCGGTCGACTTGCCGAGGCGGTCGCCGACTTCGAGCAGGTTCTCATCACCGCGGCGGTCTTCGATGATGTTCCCGACGAGCTCGCGGGAACCGTGGTGCGGATCAGCGGCGGGAAGGTGGTCTCGGATGATGAACGATAAGGGCGGCAGCGGCAGCTCCGATGACAACAACACCGATGAGGACGATGATTTCGCCGCCGACAGTGGTCGGGATGAACACGTGGCGGTCTACCTGAGATTCCGGAAGGTCTTTGGAGACGCCAGCACGAGATCGGCGACGGCGCGAAAACGCAAGAAGAACAAGAAGGAGGGCGCGAGCGTACCCTTCGCGGATGGGCGTGATCCTCACGGGCTGGGAGACGTCATCGACGGCCTCACCTCGAAGATGGGGTGGACGTCGCCACTGGCGCGGTCGGGACTCCTGAGCTCCTGGTCCGAGATCGTGGGTGTCGAGACAGCGGAACACTCGAGCCCACAGGGAATCGAGGAGGGTGTGCTCATCATTTCGTGCGACTCCACGGCATGGGCAACCCAGCTCCGGCTGATGCGATCCCAGATCACGACGACGATCGCGACACGTTTCCCCGACGCCGGCATCGAGTCAGTGCGCTTCGAAGGGCCCAACGCCCCCTCCTGGAAACGAGGGCCCAGATCAATACCAGGCCGCGGTCCACGCGATACGTACGGCTAGGAGGGCAAATCTGGTCACCCCCCGCGGGAAAAGTCCCCAGATAGCCGAATGAGCCCCTTGCTGAAGTGCTTTTTGGTAGACTTGTCGAGGCCGTCGGGCGCCCCTCCCCCGTGGAGATTTCTGCCCCGGATGGCGAGTACCGATTCGGCAGGAGCTTAATTCCAGATGACAGACAGTGTGCGCGGCGACAGCGAACCACCAGCACTCCCCCCCATCCCCGACGACTCGAGTGCTCACGGAACTCTCTCCAACGGACACGTTGCTGCTGACAGTTACGGCGCAGACCAGATCCAGATCCTCGAAGGACTGGAAGCGGTGCGCAAGCGGCCCGGGATGTACATCGGCTCGACCGGCCCGAGGGGGCTCCACCACCTCGTCTACGAAGTCGTCGACAACTCGGTGGATGAGGCACTTGCCGGCTATTGCGACACGATCGATGTATGGATCCGCGCCGACGGCTCGGTACGCGTGCGCGACAACGGTCGCGGCATCCCCGTCGATATGAACCAGCAGGAGCAGAAGTCGACGGTCGAGGTCGTCATGACGATCCTGCACGCCGGCGGGAAGTTCGGCGGCGGCGGTTACGCGGTCTCGGGCGGACTTCACGGTGTCGGAATTTCCGTCGTGAACGCGCTCTCGAGCGAGGTCGACACCGAGGTCCGCCGGCAGGGAGCTGTCTGGCGCATGAGCTTCAAGGACGGCGTGCCGACCGGCCCCCTCCAGAAGGGCGAATCGTCCGACGAGACCGGGACGCAGCAGACCTTCTGGCCGAGCAAGGAGACCTTCGAAACCGTCGAATTCGACTACGAGACCCTGCGGGCCAGGTTCCAGCAGATGGCCTTCCTCAACAAGGGTCTTCGCATCACCATCACGGATGAGCGTGGTGAAGACGTCGTCGCGGAAAGCTACATGTACGAGCGGGGACTCGTCGACTATGTCGAGTACCTGAACAAGGCAAAGAAGAACGACCTCATCCATCCCGATGTCATCGCGTTCGAATGGGAGGACTTCGACAAGAAGATCTCGCTCGAGGTCGCGATGCAGTGGACGAATGGATACACGGAAAGCGTGCACACGTACGCCAACACCATCAATACCCACGAGGGTGGAACCCACGAAGAGGGCTTCAGGGCAGCACTGACCACTCTCGTCAACCGCTACGCGCGTGAAAAGAACATCATCAAAGAGAAGGACGAAAACCTCTCGGGGGACGATGTGCGCGAGGGACTCACCGCGGTGATCTCGGTCAAGCTCGCGGAACCGCAATTCGAGGGCCAGACCAAGACGAAGCTGGGCAACACCGAAGCAAAGGCGTTCGTGCAGAAACTCGCCGGACAGCAGCTCGGCGACTGGTTCGACCGCAATCCCACCCAGGCGCGCGACGTGATCCGCAAGGCGATCCAGGCATCGCAGGCACGAATCGCCGCGCGCAAGGCGCGCGAGCAGACCCGCCGGAAGGGACTGCTCGAATCGAGCGGAATGCCGGGAAAGCTCCGTGACTGCTCGAGCAAAGACCCGGCGCTGTCCGAGATCTTCATGGTCGAGGGTGACTCGGCCGGGGGTTCGGCCGTGCAGGGGAGGAATCCCGAGTTCCAGGCGATCCTGCCGTTGCGCGGCAAGATCCTGAACGTCGAGAAGGCACGACTGGATCGGGCCCTCGGCAACGCCGAAGTGCAGGCGATGATCACAGCCTTCGGCGCCGGTGTCGGAGAGGACTTTGATCCCACCAAGGCCAGGTACCACAAGATCGTGCTGATGGCGGATGCCGACGTGGACGGCCAGCACATCACGACACTGCTGCTAACGCTGCTGTTCCGCTACATGCGCCCGCTCATCGATCTCGGATACGTGTATCTCGCACAGCCGCCTCTCTACAGGCTGAAGTGGAGCAATGCCCAGCACGAGTACGTCTACAGCGACCGTGAGCGTGACGCGCTGACCGAGCTCGGGCTGGCCTCGGGTAAGCGCATGCCGAAAGACAACGGCATCCAGCGCTACAAGGGACTCGGCGAGATGGACTACAAGGAACTGTGGGAGACCACCATGGATCCCGCCACCCGCACCCTGCTGCAGGTCACCCTGGATGACGCGGCCGCCGCCGACGAGATCTTCTCCACGCTCATGGGCGAGGATGTCGAATCACGCCGCAACTTCATCCAGCGCAACGCCAAGGATGTCCGTTTCCTGGACATCTAGAACTCACCACTTTCACGGCGTAACAAGACTGAAGGCACCCCAATGGCTGACGTAACAGAACCAGAAGAACCGACCTTCGCCGACAAGATCGTCGACGAGTCCCACGACAAGATCACGCAGGTCGATCTCCAGCTGGAGATGCAGCGCTCGTACCTCGATTACGCGATGAGCGTCATCGTCGGTCGCGCACTGCCTGAAGTGCGTGACGGGCTGAAGCCCGTGCATCGCCGCGTGATCTACGCGATGTACGACGGCGGATATCGCCCGGACAAGGGATTCTCGAAGTGCACTCGCGTCATCGGTGACGTCATGGGGCAGTTCCACCCGCACGGCGACTCGTCGGTGTACGACGCGCTGGTGCGCCTGGTACAGCCGTGGAGCCTGAGGTATCCCCTCGCTCTAGGCCAGGGGAACTTCGGATCCCCGGGAAACGACGGCGCTGCGGCTCATCGTTATACCGAGACCAAGATGGCTCCGCTCGCCATGGAGATGGTCCGCGACATCGAAGAAGACACTGTCGACTTCCAGGACAACTACGACGGCCGAACGCGGGAACCCACGGTCCTGCCCAGCCGTTTCCCCAACTTGCTCGTCAACGGATCCGTCGGTATCGCGGTCGGCATGGCGACGAATATCCCCCCGCACAACCTGCGCGAGGTAGGCGAGGGCGCCCTATGGCATCTCGCCAACCCGGACGCCACCAAAGAAGAGCTCATCGAGGCGCTGATCCAGCGCGTCAAGGGGCCGGACTTCCCCACCGGCGCGCAGATCCTGGGAATCAAGGGCATCCAGGATGCGTATCGCACCGGTCGTGGATCCATCACGATGCGCGCGGTCGTCAACGTCGAAGAGCTGCAGGGTCGCACCTGCCTCGTCGTGACCGAGCTTCCCTACCAGGTGAACCCCGACAACCTGGCCCTGAAGATCGCCGACCTGGTGAAGGACGGCAAGCTCGCCGGGATCGCCGACATCAGGGACGAGACATCCGGTCGCACGGGCCAGCGACTGGTCATCGTGCTCAAGCGCGATGCTGTCGCCAAGGTCGTGCTGAACAACCTGTACAAGCACACGCAACTGCAGGAGAACTTCGGCGCGAACATGCTCGCGATCGTCGACGGGATCCCGCGCACGCTGTCCATCGACGGCTTTATCACGGCCTGGGCCACCCACCAGATCGACGTCATCGTCAGGCGCACCGCCTACCGGCTGCGCAAGGCCGAGGAGCGCGCACACATCCTGCGCGGGTACGTGAAAGCGCTCGACGCGCTCGATGAGGTCATCGCCCTGATCCGCCGCTCCCCCACCGTCGAAGAGGCTCGCGAGGGGCTGATCGCCCTGTTGTCCGTCGATGAACTACAGGCTCGCGCCATTCTCGACCTGCAGCTGCGCCGCCTGGCCGCCCTCGAACGCCAAAAGATCATGGAAGACCTCGCGACGATCGAACTCGAGATCGCCGAGTTCAAGGTAATCCTGGCGAGCCCACAGCTCCAGCGTGACATCGTCAGCGAAGAGCTCACGGACCTCATCGCAAAGTATGGCGACGATCGACGCACCGAGATCATGTTCGGCTTCGATGGCGACATGAGCGTCGAAGACCTGATCCCCGAAGAGGAGATGGTGGTGACAGTGACGCGCGGCGGCTACATCAAGCGCACGCGAAGCGACAACTACCGCAGCCAGCATCGCGGCGGTCGCGGGGTCAAGGGCGCACAGTTGAGGGCGGATGACGTCGTCAACCACTTCTTCGTGACGACGACCCATCACTGGCTGTTGTTCTTCACGAACACAGGACGCGTCTACCGGGCCAAGACCTACGAACTGCAGGAAGCCGGCCGCGATGCCAAGGGACAGCACGTCGCGAACCTGCTGGCCATGCAGCCGGGCGAGGAGATCGCACAGATTCTCGACATTCCCGACTACGCCGCCGCGAAGTACCTGGTGCTGACCACCCTCGGTGGCCTCGTGAAGAAGACGGCCCTCACCGAGTACGACACCAACCGCACCGGCGGAATCATCGCGATCAACCTCCGCGAGGGCGATGAGGTCGTCTCCGCGATGCTCGTGGAGGAGGATTCAGACGTGCTGCTGGTCTCCCGCAAGGGCATGTCGATCCGCTTCACCGCATCCGATGCCGCCATGCGACCCATGGGCAGATCGACCTCCGGGGTCATCGGCATGCACTTCAGGGACGAAGACCAGTTGCTGTCGGCGAGCGTCGTCACCGACAGTGGATCTGTCTTCGTCGTGACCGAGGGTGGATACGCCAAGCGCACTTCGGTCGACCAGTACCGCGTGCAGAACAGGGGCGGTCTCGGCATCAAGGTCGCGAAACTCGCTGAGGCCAGGGGCGACCTGGCGGGGGCCCTGATCGTCGACGATGACGACGAAGTGCTGGTGGTCCTTGCCAGCGGCAAGGTGGTACGCTCGTCTGTCGCTGAGGTTCCGGCGAAGGGTCGTGACACCATGGGAGTGGTCTTCGCCAGGTTCGCGGAGGATGACCGGATCATCGCCATCGCTCGCAACAGCGAACGAAATCTAGAAAACCAGGAGCCAGCCGTTCCGGTCGACACCGGCCAGGACGCGGTGGAATCCTCTGGGAAGGACGAGTCGCCAGATGAGTAGTGTCGCCGAGAAACTGCAGCGCAAATCGCAGCGCCAGGTAGCCACCAAGCAGGTCCGCCTCAAGCTGGTCTACATCGACTTCTGGTCCGCCGTGAAGTTCTCCTTCCTCATCGCTGTTTCTCTCGGAATCGTGCTCGTGGTGGCGGTCGTGCTGATCTGGGTGGTCTTGAACTCCACCGGGATCTTCGGAGACCTCGACTCGATCCTGAAGGACATTCTCGGTGACCCGACCTTCAGCGTGACGACGAGCGTGTCACTGACCCAGGTGGCCCTGTTCGCGATAGTCATCGCTGTGCTGAACGTGGTTGTGGGCACCGCACTCGGTGCGATTGCCAGCATGCTCTACAACTTCAGCGTGCGCATCACCGGCGGACTGCTGGTGGGCTTCACCAACAACTGATCGACAACACCGCACCGATTACAGAGAACCGGCCGGGATAAGGTATGTTCTTATCTGGTCTGGGGGATATAGCTCAGGCGGTTAGAGCGCTTCGCTGATAACGAAGAGGTCCGTGGTTCAAGTCCACGTATCCCCACTGGTTGGCCTGACAAGGGTCAACCTGAACAGATGCATCACCTGATTATTTTGCCGGGTGTCACGAATCTTCACGGAGTCGTGGTGCGCGGGGCCTTAGCTCAATTGGTAGAGCGCCTGCTTTGCAAGCAGGAGGTCAGGGGTTCGATTCCCCTAGGCTCCACAGAAGAGGCTCCACAGAAGTCGAAGCGTCGCCCGGTCAGGGCGACGCTTTTTTCTTACCCAGAAGTTTCGCACCTAAGCTTTCGACATGGACATCCGCGTGGCCGCCTACGGTGTGATCGTCGTGGACGGAGCGATCCTCCTGACCTACTGGCACCATGGCGGAAAGTGGTCGCTTCCCGGCGGTGGTATCGAGCAGCGCGAACAGCCGACGGATGCCGCTATCCGCGAGATCCGCGAAGAGACAGGATTCACCGCCGCTCTCGGCAGGCTGCTCAGCGCCGACTCCATCGTGATTCCCGGGCACGCGCGCCTCGGGTCGGATCCCGTTCCCCTGCACTCGTTCCGGATCGTGTACGAGGCCAGCATCACCGCCGGTGAACTCACCCACGAGGTCGACGGCTCGAGCAATGAAGCACGGTGGTTCCCTCTGGTCGAGGTGCCGCAACTTGCCCGCGTGAGCCTGGTCGACGTCGGCCTGAACGCGTGGCGCGCAGGTTAACCGCGAAACGGCCGGCACCCGAGGCGCGGACCGTTTCGAGAGAAGCTGTGGATCAGCTCTCGTTGGCGAGAGGAGTGTCGATGGCGTCGTCCTCGACCCACAGGTCGTCGTCGGCACGCAGGGTCTGGAACGCCGCGTAGGCGATAACAGCGAAGGCGACCACGCCGAAGCCGATCAGGATGTACTTGCCGGGCCCTGAGGTCGGCTTGGGCTTGACGATACCGACCCGGGTGCCGAACTTCGTGGCGCGATTGACCGCATCCTGCACCTGGTGGTTTTTCGCAACCTCGATCGCCGCCAGAGCGGCACCCAAGGCAGACGTGACGCCGGGGATGACGTCATCGGAGATGCGGTGACGAGTGTGACTCGCAGCCGAGCGAGCGCTCGACAGGCCGCTTTCTGCAGCAGAACGGGCCGTGGTGACGACTGGCCTCAGGGTGTCGTCGTACTTGTCTCGGATGCGCGGCGATACTTCTTCGCGCGCGTAGTGGGATGCCTGTCGGCGAGCCTCGCGCACGACGCGGTTCGCGTGCTCGAGCAGTTCCTTCTGGTCATCCCACAGGTCTCCGGCCTGACCCTTCAACTTTTTGAGCTCTTTGCGGCGCTTGCGTGATAGTGCCATGAGGGAAAACCTCCAGTGGGGAATCGAAACGTCCCACCATACTGTCATGTCGCATGGATGAGAGGTACTGCGTTGCCTGTGAGGCGACTGGATGATAGGGGCATGCGCTCAGGGTCGTTATGCAAGAATTGAGGCATGCATACTGCGGTCGCGACCATGAAAACTTCACTCGGCACCATCAAGCTCAACCTCTTCGGCAACCACGCTGCGAAGACCGTTGCGAACTTCTCCGGGCTCGCCTCGGGCACGATCGAGTGGAAGCATCCTTCGACCGGCAAGGTCTCCACAGACAAGCTCTACGACGGAATCGTCTTCCACCGCATCATCAAGCAGTTCATGCTTCAGGGAGGCGACCCACTGGGCCAGGGCACCGGCGGCCCCGGGTTCGAGTTCGACGACGAGATCCACCCCGACCTCAATTTCTCGCAGCCGTACGTGCTGGCCATGGCCAACGCGGGAACCCGCGGAGGCAAGGGCACGAACGGCTCGCAGTTCTTCATCACCACGGTGCCGACCCCGTGGCTCCAGGGCAAGCACACCATCTTCGGTGTCGTCGCGGATGAGGAATCGAAGCGGGTCGTGGACGCCATCGAAGGTGTCGACACCGATGCGCGCGACAAGCCGCTCACGGATGTCGTCATCGAGAGCGTCACCATCGACGAGGTCTGAACCTCGGTGACAAGCGAGCCGAGCACTTCGGCCAGCTACTGCTACAGGCATCCGGACCGCCAGAGCTACATCCTGTGTCAGCGTTGCGGGCGCACGATCTGCACGCAATGCCAGACCCAGGCTGCCGTCGGAGTGCATTGTCCTGAGTGCATCCGGGAGGCCCAGGCCAGTGCGCCCAGACGCAAGCCCGCCATCCTCAGTTCGTTGCGGCGTACGAGGGATGCTCCCGTCGTCACGTTCAGCATCATCGGAGTCACGGCTCTGGTCTATGTGCTGCAATTACTCCCGGGCAGCCCGGTCACCAATGCGCTTGCGTATTTCGGCCCCTTCACAACCAGCCAGCCGTGGAGACTGTTGACCTCGTTGTTCGTGCACTCACAGGGGTCGTTGCTGCACATCCTGTTCAATATGTTCTCCCTGTTCATCTTCGGGCCGTTGCTCGAGGGGATGGTCGGGCGGGTGCGATTCCTCGCCCTCTACCTCATCAGTGGGCTCGGAGGATCGGTGGCGGTGTTACTGCTCGCCCCCTTCACGCCGGTGGTGGGGGCATCCGGTGCGATCTTCGGGCTGCTGGGCGCTTACTTCGTCATCCAGCGGAAGCTGGGGGGAAACAATGTTCAGCTGCTCATCGTGATCGGATTGAATCTCGTCATCGGATTCCTGCCGGGGACCAATATCGCGTGGCAGGCGCACCTCGGTGGACTCGTGGTGGGAAGCGCAGTGGCGCTGGTCTACCTGAGGACTCGTCGGCGTGACCAGCGCGGCATCCAGATCGCGCTCGTGGGCGGCATCGTCGCCGCGGTGCTCGCGCTGACAGTGGTGGGCCTCCAGCTCTACGGCTTCTGACCAGTCCTGGCGGCCATTCTTGAGGCTCCGGGATGGGAGGGAAAGTTATCCACAGGCTTTCCACAATGGGTATAACTACAGCCGTGTAGTTATCGCCATTAGTTATCGGCCATGCTCGATTGAAGTGCTGGTCAGCCGTCCGATCGGTCGGCGGGCTCAGCGCCAGCGCGTCGTCATCAGGAAGCCGACGAACATGATCCCGAAACCGATCAGGATGTTGCCGGCGCCGATGCCGGGGATCGGCAGAGTGTTGTTGCTCACGTAGAACACGATGATCCAGATGAGCCCGAGGAGCATGAACCCGAACATGACAGGCTTGAACCACACAGCGTTCGGTGCCTGCTCACCTGTGCGGTTTTCGGCGGGACGTTCGGTCTTCGAGCGAGATGTCGTACGGGCCATGGGGAAGATTCTAGCCTGATACCTGCCGGAGCTGGCCGGGTACCCAGCAATCGCAGGGGTTCGAGAGGGTATCCGCAGTTTAGAATCGTCACTATGGCCACAGTTGAGGGGCGCCGCCTAAACCGTGGCCACGAGAAGCGCGCAGCGTCGTCGCGGCGTCGGCTCAGCGTGGTGGGTGTGCTCGGCGAACTACTGATCACCGCGGGAGTGGTGGTGCTGTTGTTCCTGGGCTGGCAGGTCTGGCTCGGAAATCTCCTGAGCAGCAATGCACAATCAGGCGAAGCACAGGCCCTGAGCCAGTCCTGGAGCAGGGGTGAGCCGGCCGCGCCGGCCGAACCCGCCGACAGGCCAGACCCGGGGCCGCCTGTCATCCAGGCAGCTCCGGAGAATGCCGAGCAGTTCGCGAACCTGATTGTGCCACGACTGGGTGCGGACTACACCAAACCTGTCGCCGAGGGAATCGGTGCCGATGTTCTCCGGACCGGAATCGGCCACTATCCGGGCACACAGACCCCTGGAGACGTGGGTAACGCCGCCTTTGCGGCCCATCGCACGGGCAACGGTTCTCCCTTCTTCGATATCGAGAAGCTCCAGGTGGGCGACTCCATCTACCTCGAGATGGAGGCGGGGTGGTACCGCTACGTCGTTCGCAGTCTCGAGTATGTGCCGGCAACCGGTGTCGGGGTTCTCGATCCGGTTCCCCAGGCACCAGGCATCTCCCCCACCGATCGCATCCTGACCCTCACGAGCTGCAACCCGGTCTTCACGGCTGATGAACGCATCATCGTGTATTCACTCTTCGACACGTGGTACCCGCGTGCGGGCGGCGCACCCGCTGAGATAGCGGCGCTGACGCAGGCGAACGGAGCGGGCTGATGTACGGTGCACTCTGGCGCGTGCTGCCCGGACCGTGGTGGTCGAGGGTGTTCCTTCTCCTTATCCTCGCAGCGGCAATACTCGCCGCACTCGTGTTCTGGGTGTTCCCCTGGGCCGACCACTTCGTCACCCCACAGGAGGTCACGGTGAACCAACCATGACGCGCGTACTCGTCATCGACAATTACGACAGCTTCGTCTACACACTGAACGGATACCTCATCCAGCTCGGTGCGGAGACCGAGGTGATGCGAAACGATGCGTTCTCGACGGATGCCGCGGCCGGCGTCATCCGCGACTACGACGCTGTGCTGCTGTCGCCGGGCCCCGGAACCCCCGCTGGCGCCGGGGTGAGCATCCCGATCGTGCATGCCGCTATCGCCGCTGGACAGCCGCTTCTCGGAGTTTGCCTCGGCCACCAGGCGATCGCCGAAGCGATGGGAGCCACAGTGACCCACGCAGACGAGCTCATGCACGGCAAAACATCGATGATCGATCACGACGGCAGTGGCTTCTACGACGGGGTTCCCCACCCTTTCCGCGCGACGAGATACCACTCCCTCGCGGTCGTCGACTCGACAGTGCCCGATGACCTCGTGGTCACCTCGAGAACCGAGGGTGGTGTGATCATGGGCGTCAGGCATGAGAGCCAGCCCGTGTTCGGCGTGCAGTTCCATCCGGAGTCGGTGCTCACCGAGGGCGGATACCGGATGCTCGGCAACTGGCTCACGGTCGCCGGGCTGGCCACGGCGGCAGAAACGGCGCGCGGCCTCAACCCGCTCGTGAAGCTCTAGGTCTCCGAAGCCGGAGGGCGATCGCCCAGGACTCAGGCGCTGCAGACCCGCAATGTCACAGCGGTCTTTTGAGCCTGCTCCCCTGTGACCGACTGTCCGGAAACGGTTCCCCCCGAGCAACCGGCATCCGTGGTCACGTTGACATTGAGTTGCAAGGCGCTGAGAGCATCGTTCGCGTCCTTGAGGGAACTACCCGCGAGATCCGGCACGTTCACCAGCCCGTTGGAGACGATGAGATTGACGGTGTCACCCTCGCGGATGTTTTCGCCGTTCTGCTCGGTCGCGCCGGCAGCAGGGTCGGACCGGATGACAGTTCCGTCCGGCAGGTCGGGCGAATAGTCTCTGCTCGTGCTGCCGTAGACCAGTTTCTTTGCTTCCAGCGCAGCGATCGCATCCGCCTCGGCCATGCGCGACACATCGGGAACCGCGACCGTGAGCTCTCCGGATGACACGTATACCTTGATGGTGGTGCCCGGTGACACGGGAATTCCCGAGACAGGGTCGGTGCGGATGATCACATTCTCGGGGATGTCATTGCTGGCTTCGGTGAGCTTCTGCGGCACGAGGTTGCTGCCCTCGAGACTGGCCGCACCGACGTCGTAGCTCTGGCCAACGACGCTCGGCACGTCGGTCGAGAGGTTCGGAGCAAGATTGGCGGGGGTGAGGTTGAAGGTCCAGAAGATCACTGCTGCGATGACCGCCACCATGGTGACGATTCCCGCCCAGATCCAGGCGACGGGTGGGCGGTTCTGGGTTCGAGTGACGCGGTCGTCACGATCGATAGTCAACTGGCGGATTGCGGCCTCGGATCCGGCGGTCGACGTCGGATTCACTCCGAAGAGGGTGCTGTTGAAGTCGTTGGTCGCGACCTGCTTGCGCACGGGGACCGATCCTGCCGCGGCAGTCTCGACATCGGCCCTGAAGTCGCTCGCACTCTGGTAGCGCCCGAAGCGGTCTTTGGCGAGCGAACGGAGGACGACGGCATCGAGGGCCGGCGACACCTTCGGATTCAGCGAGCTCGGGGCCGGGGCTTCCGAATTGACGTGCTGGTATGCAATAGCGACCGGATTTTCGCCACGGAACGGTGTGCGCCCCGTCAGGAGTTCGAACAGCATGATGCCGGTCGAGTAGAGGTCGGTGCGGGCATCGACGCTCTCGCCGCGAGCCTGCTCCGGAGAGAAATACGCGGCGGTCCCGACGATCGCGCTGGTTTCGGCGATGGTCGCGGAAGAATCGGAGATCGCTCGAGCGATACCGAAGTCCATCACCTTGACCTGGCCGCTGGTGGTGATCATGATGTTGCCCGGCTTGATGTCGCGGTGCACGACGCCGGCACGGTGCGAGTACTCGAGAGCGGTCAGCACCTGGCCGATGATGCGGCAGGCCTCAGCGGGCTCGAGCGGCCCGTCGGCAACGATGTCTTTGAGGAGTCGGCCATCCACGTACTCCATGACGATGTAGGGAACGAGAATCTCAGCGCCGCGGTCATCCTTGATCGACTCCTCACCGGCGTCGAAGATCCTGACAATGGTCGGATGCGCCATCTTGGCCGCATCCTGAGCTTCACGGCGGAAGCGGGTGCGGAATGCAGGGTTCTGGGCCAGCGACGGCTTGAGCAGCTTGATCGCGACGCGCCGACCGAGACGGTTGTCTGTGCCGAGATGCACATCAGCCATGCCGCCGTGCCCCAGGAGTTCACCGATCTGGTACCGCCCGGCGAGTTCACGCACACCCTGCGCCACGCCTTCGATCACGGTCTATCTCCTGGTTGTCGCGGAACTGGATCCGAGCACTGGCTGCGAGCACCCGTTCTGCGGAATCGTTGCTCTCGACAGTGTAACCGCTGGGCCGATGTGAACCCCGGCGCGCACCGGGACCGTTAGGGTCCCGTTACGACCGTGACGGAGGCAGCGTCTGACAGGGGCGATTCGAAATCGGTGCACACTGCCGTGTAGGTCACCGAGGTCGAGTCGCCCACCGTGCTGGAGATGGTGATGTCGGCGGAGGTGGCGTTAGCGGGCTGGCTCGAATTCTCCGGTGTGCCGTTCATGGCCTGGACGTTGAAGCCGCTCAGCGGGTGATCTGCCGGGCAGCCCGAGTATGCCGGCCAGCTGAACGTGACGACAGAGCCGGGAAGGTAGGGACCGGCAGAAGCTGTCGGTGCCGGAGGCTTGGTGGCGCTCGGCGGGGCAGGAATCGCCGAATAGAAGGACACAGTGATGGTTTCGCCCAGGCGCACGTTACCGGACGGTGTCACGTTGTACGCGAGACCCTCCTGCTCCACGGTGGGAGCGACCGTGCCGTCCCGGCCATCGAGGATAAGGCCGAGTTCGGTCAGCCTGGCCTCGACGACATCCCTCGTGCGACCCTCGAGTTCGGTGGGGTCGAGGGCGACCCTGTCGCTCGTGGTGGGCGTAGGGGAGGTCGGCGCAGCGCTGGTCGGCGCGGCGCTCGTCGGGGGTGTCGAGGTCGGCGCCGTCTGGTCTCCGAGCGGGTTCACGACGAGCGCGATGATGGTTCCGATCAGCACCAGGGCGAGGAGCGATATCAGGATGACCAGCGGCCACGTCCACGGGTTGCGGGTCGGTGTCTCGATGGGCGCGGTCGGCGTGGGCACGGCGCCCTGCGTGGTCATCACCCTGGTGGCCTGGGTGTTCTGGCCGTAGTTGGGGCCGACGGTGGCCGCGAGGGTACCGTCGCCGAGAACGCCGGGTACGGCGGCGGCGGCGGCCGCGACATCCCCTCGCCTCAATGCCTGGGCGGCACGCGCGAGATGCGTCGCAGAGGCTGGACGATCTGACGGGTTTTTGGCCAGGCAGGCGTACACGAGGTTACGAACGGGATCGGCGACCGTCGCCGGCAATTCGGGTGGCGTCTCGTTGATCTGCGCCATGGCGATGGCGACCTGCGATTCGCCGGTAAAGGGCCGTCGGCCGGCCAGGGATTCGTATGCCACGATCCCGAGCGAGTAGATGTCGGTGCTCGGGGACGCAGGATGCCCGCTCGCCTGTTCCGGCGACAGGTACTGTACGGTGCCCATGACCTGTCCGGTGGCGGTGAGGGGAACCTGGTCGGCGATGCGGGCGATACCGAAGTCGGTGATCTTGACGCGGCCGTCGGGGGTGATCAGGAGGTTTCCGGGCTTGATGTCGCGGTGCACAAGCCCGGCGGCATGCGCTGCCTGCAGAGCGGCCGCGGTCTGGGCGACGATATCGAGCACTCGGTCGGTGGAGAGCACGCGTTCGCGTTCGAGGATCGCGCTCAAGGCCTCACCCGGCACGAGTTCCATCACGAGGTAGGCGCTGCCGTCTTCTTCTCCGTAGTCGAAGACGTTGGCGATTCCCTCGTGGTTGACGAGCGCCGCGTGGCGAGCCTCTGCACGGAAACGTTCGAGGAACCCGGGATCGCCGAGGTACTCGTCTTTCAGGATCTTGATGGCGACGGTGCGACCGATGACCAGGTCTGTGGCCTGCCACACCTCGCCCATGCCGCCGATGGCGACACGACTGGAGAGCTGGTAACGGCCACCGAAGGTGAGCCCACTCGATGGTCTCATCTGTTCAACACCGCCTCTAATACCTGCTTGCCAATGGGAGCCGAGATTCTGCTGGACAGGCCATCCTGACCCAGCCCGCCACCGTTCTGCACGACGACGGCGACCACAACCTCAGGGTCTTGTGCCGGCGCGAAACCGGTGAACCACAGGCTGTACGGATCGCCCGCGCCATTCTCTGCTGTACCGGTCTTACCCGCCACATCGACCCCGTCTATTGTGGCAGTATTCGCGGCGCCGTTGGCGACAGACGCGACCATGAGATCCGTCATCGTGGCCGCGGTCTGCTCGCTCATCGCCCGCCTGAATTCCGCGGGGGTGAACTGTTCGATCGAGTTCAGGTTCGACGACAGGATGCTCTCCACCAGGTTCGGTTTCATGATCGTTCCTCCATTGGCTATCGCCATCGACACCATCGCCATCTGGAGCGGGGATGCGCGTACCTCGCTCTGGCCGAACGCCGAGAGCATGGTGCTCGGCTCGTCCAGCACTCGCGGGTACACGCTGGCAGTGGAGTTGAGCGGGACGTCGATGCTCTCGTTGAATCCGAACTTCTCCGCCTGGTCGAGGATGGCGCGGTAGCCGAGCTGCTGACCGAGCTCGGCCATCGGAATATTGCAGGAGAGCCGGACCGCGGTCGCGATAGTCGCCGTTTCCCCGGGACCGCAGGGTGCTTCATCCGAGTTGCTGATCTGGAAGCTCGACTGCGGCAGTGTCAGCGTTGCGGGGTTGGGGAACGCGCTGTCGGCGGTGAAGCTGCCACTGTCGATAGCGGCGGCTGCAACGACGAGCTTGAACGTCGAACCGGGCGGGTCGAGCGCACCGGCCAGCGTGCGGTTGAACAACGGCCCAGCGGGGTCATTGAGCAATTGGTTGTAGGTGTCGATGACCTGCGTTGAGTCGTGCACGGCGAACAGGTTGGGGTCGAAGGTGGGCTTGGACACCATGGCGATGATCTCGCCGGTCTTCGGGCGGATCGCGATGACGGCACCCTCATAGTCGCCGAGCGCATCCCAGGCCGCCTGCTGGATGACGGGGTCGATCGTCAGCTCCACCGAGGCGCCCTTGGGCTTCTGCCCGGTGACGATCGCGTTGACCTGGTCGAAGAACTGGTTGTTCGACGTGCCGCTGAGGTAGTCGTTGAGCGAATCCTCGAGACCGGTGTTGCCCTGGTTCAGGGTGAGGTATCCGGTGACCGGCGCGTACAGGGGCCCGTTCGTGTACACCCGCTGGAACTTGAACTCGTCGTCACTCGGCTGCGACAGGGCGATGGGCTGGCCATCGACGAGGATCGGGCCGCGCTCAGCGGAGTAACTCGCGTACAGCGTGCGCGAATTGCGACCGTCGGCCTTCAGATTGTCGACGGAAACCACCTGGATGATCGACGTGGAGATGAACAGGGCCACGAACATCAGCAACACGACCGTGCTGACGCGCTTCAGTTCCTTATTCACTTGCTCACCACCTGTCGGTTCTCGGGAATGGGGTCCACCACGAGAAGCGGCTGGCTCCTGACGCTGTCCGACAGTCTCAGCAGCAGCGCAGCAATGATCCAGTTTGCGACCAGGGACGAACCCCCGGCGGCGAGGAACGGGGTCGTGAGCCCGGTCAGCGGGATGACCCTGGTCACGCCGCCGATGACCACGAAGACCTGCAGCGCGATGACGAAGGAGAGACCGACACCGAGAAGTCGGCCGAAGTCGTCCTGCCCGGCGAAGCCGATGCGGAATCCGCGGGAGACGAACAGCAGGTAGAGACCGAGGATGGCGAAGATGCCGATCAACCCGAGCTCTTCACCGAGCGCCGAGATGATGTAGTCGCTCTCGGCCAGCGGTGTGATCTCGGGGCTTCCCTGCCCGAGACCGGTACCGATGAGGCCGCCATCCGCCAGGCCGAACATCCCCTGCACCAGCTGGTAGCTGCCGCCCGTGGCCTCGTAGATCTCGGGATTGAACGCGTCGAGCCACGCATCCACGCGCCCGCCGACGTAGCTGAGGGTCTGGCTCGCCACGAAAGCGCCGACGAAGAAGAGCCCGAGGCCCAACACGATCCAGCTCGAGCGTCCGGTGGCGACGTAGAGCATCACCAGGAACAGGCCGAAGTACAACAGGGCAGTTCCGAGGTCACGCTGCACCACCAGCACGAGCATGGATGCGGCGAACACGACGAGCACCGGCCCGAGGTCGCGGGCTCTCGGGAACTGCATTCCGAGGATCCTGCGCCCGACCATCGACAACGAATCCCTGGCCGTCACGAGGTAGCCGGCGAAGAAGATCGCCAGCGCCACCTTGCCGAGCTCACCGGGCTGGAACGAGAACGGTCCGACCTTGATCCACAGCTGTGCACTGGTTCCCAGGTCACTGCCGATGAGCGGCAGCATCGGCAGGATGAGCAGCAGGATGCCGCTGGCCATCGCGATGTAGGTGTAGCGCTGCAGCACACGGTGGTTGCGCACCACCAGCAGCACGGCGATCGCGATCACGATGGAGAGCACGGTCCAGGCAACCTGGCGCACTCCCCCGTTGTCCCAGCCCTGTAACTCGTAGGCGAGGTCGACGCGGTAGATCATGGCGATGCCGAGGCCGTTCAGCACAGTGGCGATCGGCAGGATGAGCGGATCGGCGTCTCGGGCCACGACACGCAGCACGACATGCAGCACGAGAACCAGCACCCCGAGCATCCCGACCTGGACCAGCATGCTGGATTCGAGCTGGCCGAGCGCACCGAGCTGTACGAGCGCGATGGCACCCAGGTCGATACCGATCGCGACGATGAGCAGCGCGAGTTCGAGGTTGCGCAGCTTTGCCGGAACTTTCAGGCGCAATCGGATGGTCGACGTGAGAGTCGACAGGGTTCCGGTGTCGGTCGATGTGGTCACGTCAGGGCGTCCCCACACTCATCAGCTGTTCGATGATGCGTTCGGCGTCCTCGATGCTGTCTGCGTTGATGGTCGCCTCGACGGTATCGCGCTGGTACAGCGGAAGATCGTCGAGTTGCAGGGTGGTGCTGCGGTAGACGTGCGAGAGCGAGATCGGCCCGAGATCCTGCTGCACGCCCTGGAAGATCGTGACCCTGCCATTCTCGGCGCCGACGAAATAGTGGCGTTGCGTGAACTCGTAGCCGATGACGCAGGCGGCCACGATGAGGCCGGTGACGATCACGATGAACGCGAGCCAGCTGACGCGACGACGGATCTCGCGACGACGGTCTTCCTGGATCAGGGCGGTCAGGTAGTCGTCTGACTCCGGTTCGAAGTGGCTGTCTTCGGGAGGCGACGCCTTGAGGGGATGAAGGAGCAGGCTCGGCAGCCGGAGGGGCCGGCGCACGACGTCATTCTCGAACACCAGCGGAACGGCCGCGGATCCGACGGTGAGCGGCGGCGTGTGCGCGGAATCCGCCGAATCGTCGACATCGACGATGACCACTGTGACGTTGTCTGGAGCGCCCTGGTCGAGGCTGTCCCTCACGAGCTTCTCGGCCGCGGACTGGGCCGCAGGAATCGTCGACAGCGCGAGGTGCATCTTGTCGTCGCTGACGTAGCTGCTGAGCCCATCGGAACACAGCAGCCACCGGTCGCCCGGTCTGGTGTCGAGCACGGCCGTGTCGATCTCGGGAGACGCGTCGACGTCACCGAGCACGCGCATAAGAACGGAGCGGCGTGGATGGACTGCGGCCTCTTCTGCGGTGATCCGGCCGCTGTCGACGAGGCGCTGCACGAAGGTGTGGTCGGCGGTGACCTGCGTCAGCACGTTGTCGCGGAGAAGGTAGATGCGCGAATCACCGATGTGCGCGAGCGCGATCTGGTTGCCGACACGCAGGATGCCGCTGACGGTGGTGCCCATCCCGGTGAGTTCGGCGTGCTCGAACACGGTCTCGGCGAGCAGCGAGTTTGCGGCGAGCAGTGCGGTGCGCAGCGCGAACTCGGCATCGTGCGGAGAGGAATACGCTCGATCGGTCTCGGTGATCCGTTTGACCGCGATAGCCGACGCGACGTCGCCGCCGGCGTGGCCACCCATGCCATCGGCGACGACGAACAGGTACTGGCCGGCGTATCCGCTGTCCTGGTTGTTACTTCGGACTTTGCCGACGTGCGAGACCGCCGCACTCTTCCCCGTGGTAGCCATTCACCTACCGCCGCAGTTCAAAACTCGTCGTACCGATCTTGACGGGGGTGTTCAACGGAACCTGCGTCGGAACCAGCACCCTGGTTCCGTTCAGGAACGTTCCGTTGGTCGAATCGAGATCCTGGATGACCCAGCCGTCCGCCCACAGGAGCAGTCGGGCATGGTGGGTCGACGTGTAGTCGTCCCGGATCACCAGCGCAGACTCGTTGGAGCGGCCGATGGTCATGGACTCGGCGGGCAGATCCATCTCCAGCCCTGACTTCGCTCCGCCGGTGATGACGAGGCGACGTGCGTCGAGGGACGTCGACGGTGAGTTCGAGGGCTGGCGTGGCGCCGAGAGCTGCTCCGTCATCGGCTCTGGAGCCGAGTACTGCTGCTGGATCGGTGCAGCGGGCTGAGCGGCGGCCGAGGCCGGCAGCCGGCGTACCTTCTGGCCGAACAGGTCGGACCTGAGGGCGTAGACGATCGCAAAAACGAAGCCCCAGAGCACCACGAGGAAGGCGATCCTCAGGATGAGGAGGGTGAGTTCACTCATCAGCGAATGCCATCCCGCCGACCCGAGAGCTCGGAAGAGCCGGCGGACTGTGCCAGCACTCTGAACACGATCCTGGTCCTGCCGATGTCGATGACGGAATCTGGCGGGAGCGGCGCGCGGTTGACCTTTGTGCCGTTCAGCAGCGAGCCGTTCGTCGAGCCGAGATCGTTGACTTCGGCCTTCGAACCGTCCCAGAGGATCTCGACGTGCTTGCGCGAGATGCCGGTGTCGTCGACCGTGATGGTCGCGTCACTGCCGCGACCGATGATGGTGCGGGAATGGGTGATGGGATGTCGCGTTCCGTTGATCTCGAGCACCGGGGTCCAGGCGACAGTGCCCTTGACGTTCACGGACTGAATCTCGATCATGCCCTGGCTGAGCGTGGAATCCTCGGCCAGCGTGATCGAAATACCGCCGGCGAAGGAATAGTGCTGGGCCGCGGCGTGCTGTTGCATGAGACCGGTCAACTCGTCGATGAGGGTCTGGCCGAGGCCGGTCATCCTCTCGTAATCGACGCGATTGAGGTGCACGGTGAACTTGTTGGGGACAAGGATGCGCTCCCGCGAGACGACGGCTGCTCTTGTATCGAGCTCGCGTCGAAGGGCGCTGGTAATCTCCACCGGCTGGAGCCCACTTTTGAAGGTCTTGGCGAACGCACCGTTGACGGCGCGCTCGAGACCTTTCTCAAAGCTGTCCAGAAGACCCAAAACACTCCTTGTTATTGCCCTTACTGGATACCGATGTTAGCCGCTGGCCGCTGGCGCGACCGCCCCGCCACCACAAAACCAGTCGATTCACACGTGGGTGATTGCGCCGCTGCCAGTGAATCACTGGGATCGCGCGCATCCGATGCCCCCTCGTACTGTGATAATCTCGCTCAGTCGGTGGCTCGCTTCCGACAGGTGAGCGCGAGTGGCGAAATTGGCAGACGCGCACGGTTCAGGTCCGTGTGCCCGAAAGGGCATGGGGGTTCAAGTCCCCCCTCGCGCACCGTAACGAATGAAGGCGTCCCCCGTTTTTTGGGGGGCGCCTTCATTCGTTGAGGCGCAAGGGGTGTGTACCTTGGGCGCGCTGGGCCCCGAACCATGCAGTCCAGACCAGCGTGCTGGGATGGCGGCTTGGTGTGGGCGTCAAGTCCCCCCTCGCGCACCGGCGCTAATACGGCTGCTGCAGGATGCCGTTGACGTTGTCTACGGCTGTCTGGGAGACAGTGCCGTGCTGGTCACTGACGGGGACTACACGGCGGATGATGAGCGGCGAACCCGGATTCTCGACGATTTCCACCCGATAGTTGTCGGTCGCCAGCCCTCGGACCACGTAGTAGCCGTCCGCGTCGGTGTAATCAATTTCGCTCGTCCGCGTGGTGACACCGAACGCCCTGACCATCATGTTCGCGACCGGAACGCCGGACTGATTGACGATGCGTCCGCCGATCGAGCCGGCCAGCCGCATCCGCAGGGCCAGCCAGCGACGGCCGCCCGCGGCAACCGAGACATTCTCCTGGTAGTTGGAGAGCCTGGTCCAGATTCCGTGGTCGCCGCGTTGGGAGACCGCCACCGTGTACTGCCAGTCCGGCCTGAGGCCCGTGAACGTGGTCTGCCCTGAGGCGTCCGTGTACTGGGTCGCGTTGAATTGCAGGGGTCCGTAGATGCCGACCACCACGTTCGCTAGCGGCAGCTTCTGGCCGCTGACGGTGATGAGCATGACGGTGAGAGTGCCGGTGCTCGTCGCAGTCAGTGACTGCGCGGCACGTGACTGCGCGGCACGTGACTGTGTGACGTCGGTGGGCGCGGCGCTCGCGGGTTGAGCGCTCGCAGGTTGGGCGACACCGCCGCCGACAAGGAGAAGGGCGGTGAAGGCCGCCGCCCACCGCCGCCGATGGTCGTGCGTGAACTGAACCGGCTGCCGAAACGTCATGCTGAACCCCCGTGTTGTGTGCGCCATTGTCCTGTCGGGCCGCGCGGGGTACGGGTCACCCGTCAAGCTCTTGCTCGCGATGCTACGGGAGCGAACGGCTCGCCCGCCAGAGAATCTGCGATGGGCGCTCACCGGCGGTCGCTACGCTCGAGTCATGAGCGGATACGAGGCTGGCTTCCTGGACGTGCAGCTCGAGCTGCCGGTGACGCAGCAGCCGGTCATCCAGCTCGATTACACGCACTTCACGGTTCTGCTCGACCCTGCGCGCAGGCTAGCGGCGGCCACCGCCGTCAATATCGCCGGCGCCGAGCTCGTCGACGTGAAGCGCGGTAATACCTGGCGTCTCGACAAGCGGGTCGCGGAGGACCAGCAGGCCGGACCCGAGTTGTACGCGAAGAACGATCTCGATCGCGGGCACCTGGTGCGCCGCAGGGATCCGGTCTGGGGAGACGAGGCAAAACAGGCCAACGCCGACACCTTCAACTACACGAATGCGGCACCTCAGGCCGCCGCCTTCAACCAGGGCAAGGAGCTGTGGGTCGGGCTCGAGGATCACGTGCTCGAATACGCGGGGGCCAACCAGCTGCACGCCAGCGTGTTCACCGGTCCGGTGTTCAGACCCGACGACGGCCTGTATCGGGGGGTGCGGATTCCGCGGATGTTCTGGAAGATCGCGGCCTGGACGGTGACGATCGACGACACCGCCTCCCTGAGGACGGCCGGATTCGTGCTCGACCAGTCTCCGCTGCTGGCCGACATCGACCTGCGCGAACTGACCAGCGGAAACCCGCCCCCGCTGGGCCCGTTCCGCACATTCCAGCTTCCCGTCGAGCGGATCGCCGAACTCACCGGTCTCACCATCGAACAGCTTGTGGATGCCGATCGCTACAAGCCGACACCGGCGGCACAACCGGTCGGACCCCGCGGAGACTGGCGCGAACTGGCCTCGGGCGACGAGATCGAGCTCTAACGCTGGCAACTGTCTCACCGCCGCGTGTTAGGTTCGGAAAATGACCCGCATAGCGGCGGTCGCCCCCGTGCTTCCCCTCCACGAATACACCCAGTCCGAGATCACGTCCGAGCTCGCACCCCTCATCACCTCCGCGCCCGGCCGGCGCGCCGTGCTGGAGCGGATGCACGCGGCATCCGGCATCGGAACACGCTTCACCGCACTGCCGATCGAGCGCTACCGCAGCCTCGGTTCCTTCAGGGAAACCAACGACATCTTCATCGAGGTCGCGACGGATCTGGCCGAGCGGGCGCTGCGCACGGCTCTCGCGGCCTGTGGACTCGAGGCGCCCGACGTCGACTTCGTCATGTTCACCTCGGTGACCGGAATTTCTGCGCCCTCGATCGACGCGCTGCTCGTCCAGAGGCTCGGGCTGCGTCCCGATGTGAAGCGGATGCCGTCCTTCGGCCTCGGGTGCGTCGCGGGAGCTGCTGGACTCGCCCGCGTCAACGACTATCTGGTCGGGCATCCGGGTGAGGTGGGTGTGTTGTTGAGCGTGGAGCTCTGCTCGCTCACCCTGCAGCGTGACGACGAGTCGATGGGAAACTTCGTTGCCACCGGGCTGTTCGGTGATGGCGCGACCGCGGTGGTGCTCGTCGGCGACGACCGGCCGGAACCCGGCCCCCGCATCGTCGACACCCGCAGTTCGTTCTACCCGGACACGACCGATGTGATCGGCTGGAACGTGGGCGGCAGCGGGTTCGAGATCGTGCTCACCGCGGGTGTCGCCGACGTGATCACCCGGCACTTCCCGGCTGAAGCCTCAGCCTTCCTCGCCGACAATGGGCTCAGCACAGCGGATGTCACCACCTGGGTCGCGCATCCTGGCGGCCCGCGCGTGCTCGAGGCGTTCGCCGAGGCGCTCGAGGTTCCCGCGTCGGCGTTCGAGCTGTCGTGGGCATCGCTGGACCGGGTGGGGAACCTGTCGTCGTCCGCCGTGCTCCACGTGCTTTCCGACACGATCGATGCCGGCGTGGCGCCGGGGTCGAAAGGCCTGCTCTTCGCCCTCGGCCCCGGTGTGAGCGCCGAGTTCGTGCTGCTGGAGTGGCCGTGAGCGTCATCCTGTACGTCGCCCTGATTCTCGCGACCGGGGGTGAGCGACTGTTCGAGCTCGCGGTCTCCAGGCGCAACGCCGCCGCCGCGTTCGCTCGAGGTGGCACAGAATACGGCCAGCGCCACTTCCCGTGGATGGTCGCCCTGCACACCGGGCTGCTGCTGGCGTGCATCGCCGAGGTGGTTCTCGCGCATCGGCCGTTCATCCCCGGTCTGGGCTGGCCGATGCTCGTGATCGCGCTGCTGTGCCAGGCCGGCCGCTACTGGATCATCAGCTCGCTCGGAGCGCAGTGGAACACCCGCGTGATCGTGGTGCCCGGGGCGGGTCGGATCGCTCGCGGTCCCTACCGCTGGGCGTGGTTGCCGCATCCGAACTACCTGCTCGTGGTCGTGGAGGGCATAGCGTTGCCGCTCGTGCACACGGCGTGGGTCACGGCGATAGCCTTCACGGTGCTGAACGCTGTGCTGCTGCTGGGGTTCCGCATCCCGACCGAAGACAGGGCGCTGAGGCAACTCGCATGAGTGTGGACGTCGTGGTGGTCGGTGGCGGGCCCGTCGGGTTGGCGTCCGCGATCGAGGCGCGGCTGGCTGGATTGACGGTCACGCTGATCGAGCAGCGCGACGACACCATCGACAAGGCCTGCGGCGAAGGGCTCATGCCGGGAGCCCTGCCTTTGCTCGCGCGACTCGGTGTAGAGCCAGAGGGGATGCCGCTGCGGGGGGTCAGCTACCGTGATGCCCACCGGCACGCCGACTACCTGTTTCGCGGCGGGATCGGGCGCGGAGTGCGCCGCACGACCCTGCACTCGGCACTGACGCGCAGGGCAGAGGAACTCGGTGTCGAACGCGTCACCGCGAAAGTGGAGCGGGTCGATGCTGACGCGACGGGGGTCACTGTGGCCGGGCTGCGGGCGGGCTGGCTGTTCGCTGCCGACGGACTGCACTCCCCTGTGCGTCGACTTATCGGGTTGGAGCGCCCAGGTCCCCGCCGTGCACGCCGGTTCGGCCTGCGCCAGCATTTCGCCGTCGCGCCCTGGAGCGAACTCATCGAGGTCTACTGGACCCGACGCTCCGAGGTGTACATCACCCCGGTCGCTCCGGATATCGTCGGCGTGGCCATGCTCGGCGGTTCCCGCACCGACTTCGCCGAGACTGTAGCGGGCATTCCTGAGCTCGCTGAGCGGCTCACGGGCGCAGAGCCCGCCAGCAGCCTGCGTGGCGCCGGCCCGTTCCGCCAGCGTGCCGCGCGACCGTCGAAGGGCAGAGTGCTGCTCGTCGGTGATGCGTCAGGCTATGTCGACGCGATCACGGGCGAGGGGCTGCGGCTCGGTTTCGCGCAGGCCAGGGTCGCGGTTGCGGCAGCGACGGGCGGTCCGGCCTACGACGGACAGTGGCGGCGAGTGACGCGTGACTTTCGAGTGCTCACGTCGGGACTGGTGGGGGCGGCGAACTCTCCCCTGCGCGCAGGCATCGTGCCAGCGGCATCTATGCTCCCGGGGCTCTACGGAGCTGTGGTCGAGCGGTTGGCCCGATAGGCCAGCGCGGTATAGGCCAGTGCTCGGAGCAATCGCTCTGCAGGACCCCGGATGCCACGGCGCTCCAGCTGGGCGGCGACGGCCAGGCTCACCAGCCACACGACCACCGCGATCAGGGCGATGGACCAGGAGTCGAGGTGTGCACCCAGTCCGAAGCCCCAGGCGCTCATCAGAGGCGCGAACACGAGTGACTGCGCGAGGTAGAAAGTGAGCGACCGTGACCCGAGCGAGCGCAGCGCTGTGGTGAAGGAGCCGGTCGTCGTGATCCCTGCGGCGATGACCCCGAATGCGGCGACGTAACCCAGCCCGCAGGCGAGTCCCGTGACGCTGTGGAGGGCGCTGATGAGCGGATCGGCCGACGCGTCGAGCCCGAGCAGGTTCGCGTTCTGTGCCGCGGTGACGCCGCCACCGATCCACCCCAGGCCGATGCCCACGATAGCCGCGCGTCTCAGCAGTGGAAGGTGCGCAGTGGGATCCTCAAGCACGCGGTGCCTGGCCGCCAGGATCGCGACGAGCATCGCGATGGGGACGACGAAGGCCAGCGCTTGCGCTGGGGTCAGGACGAGCCAGGTGAGCAGTCGTTCCACGAGGGATTCGCCGTAGTCCGCCGTGGCGATACCCAGGCCGAGGTCGACGGCGTCAGCCTCGTCGTCAAGGGGCACCGGCAGGAGAGACAGGCCCACGACGAACACCAGTAGCCCGGCACTGAGTACGCCGATCCACACCCGGAGCGTGCGATCGCCTCTGTCGAGGAACAGCCAGCCGATGATCAGGCCGACCAGTCCGTACGCCCCCACGATGTCGCCGGCCCACAGCAGTGCGGCGTGCACGAGGCCGAACGCCAGCATCCAGGCGTGACGACGGCGAAGCAGCCGCCTGGCGGACTTCTGGTCGGTGCCCGAACTGCGCTGCCGGGAGTAGAGCTGCCAGATCCCGTAGCCGAACAGCGCCGCGAACATGGGATAGCTGCGACCGTCGATGGCGGTGAGCGAGATCGACTGGATGATGCGGTCGGCGATACTTGCCTCGACCGGCCAGGCCGAAAGCCCGCGGGAATCGCTGGTCCACAGGTACCAGGGCGCGTTCGCGATGGCGATGAACAGCAGGAGAGCTCCGCGCGCAAGGTCGGGAGCAAGCGAACGCTCGGCCAGCGGAGTCGGCAGTGGGGTGTGGATCGAACTCATTGTGCCCATCATTCTGGATCGGGTGCTCAGGCGCCAGAGGCCGCCAGCAGCCGCGTCAGGGCGTCGCGCGTGCGCTCGAGTTCCGTGACATCCATCCCCAGTCGCTCCACGATCTGACCGGGAACGCGCTCGGCCTGCTGCCGGAGAGCACGACCGGCTCCTGTCAGCTCGACGTCGAGAGCACGCTCGTCGTCAGGATTGCGTTCGCGGGTCACCAGGCCAGCGCTTTCGAGGCGCTTGAGCAGCGGAGACAGTGTTGCGGGCTCCAGCCGAAGTGCCTGGCCGATGTCGCGCACAGTTCGCGGGCTCCTCTCCCAGAGGGCGAGCATCACGAGATACTGCGGGTGAGTGAGCCCGAGCGGCTCGAGCACGGGGCGATACAGGCCGATGACACTCCTGGATGCCGCGGCCAGCGCGAAGCAGACCTGGCGGTCGAGGGCCAGTGGGTCGAGGGCCCGTGGATCAGGGTGCTGTGGATTCACCGTCATTTAGTTAGTATACTAATCATTTGTGGGCAAAGAAATGAAGGAACCGTGGTGGGATCGGCTGAACCGACGACTGTTCCCGTACATCGGCCCGCCGCCGCTCGGCCCGTATAACGAGGCGCCGCTGCCTCCGACGGCGCAGAAAGCCTGCCCGCTGTGCGGCCAGGAGATGAGCATCCATACTTTCGTTCGAACGCAGGATCACTCGTCGACGCGCATGAGCTGCCCGCGCCCGGCCGTACGGGAGTCAGCCGAGCAGTAGCGGAAGCAGCTGGGTCGTCGAGTCGACGGCCGCGATCGTGCCGACCTCCTCGGCCGGTGACCCGTAACCCCAGCGCACAAAAATCGTGGGCACGTCATGCGCCGCGGCCCCGTGCACGTCGTGTGAGCGGTCGCCCACCATGACGGTGTGTGTCACGTCAGCACCGATCGCCACGAGTCGACGCAGGGCTTCCTCCACGACATCCGCCTTGGCGCTGCGCACCTCGTCGTCTGACGCCCCGGTGATCACATCGAAGTACTTCAGCAGGTCGTAGTGCTCCAGGACCAGCTTCGCGGGAGTCTCGGGTTTCGACGTAGCAAGGGACAACGGCACCTCGCTTGCGTGGATCGCTCTGAGCACATCCTCCACCCCCGGATACACTGTCGCGTTGAAGGCGCCGTGTCGCAGGTATTCGGGGCGGTAGATCTCGAGAGCGCGCTGCGATTGCTCAGGGGTGAAACCGGCGAGATCCCGGAAGGAGTCGAGGATCGGCGGGCCGACATACGCCACCAACTCGGCCGGCGATGGGATCGGGAGCCCCAGTTGCTCGAAGGTATAGGCGAGCGTCGCCGTGATCCCAGGGGCTGAGTCGACGATCGTGCCGTCGAGGTCGAACAGGATGCTGCTGAACTCGGCTCTCATACTTCCAAAGCCTAGGTGGCTAGAAGAGGCGGTGATCGCTGTCGTCCATGCCGCGCATTGCGTCATAGTCGAGCAACAGGCACCGGATGCCGCGACCGTGGGCCAGCGTGCGGGCCTGCGGCTTGATCTCTTGGGCGGCGAACACTCCGGTGACCGGTGTGAGGTGCGGATCGCGATTCATCAGTTCGAGGTAGCGGGTGAGCTGTTCGACGCCGTCGATGTCGCCGCGCCGCTTGATCTCGACCGCGACACTGCCGCCCGAGGCATCCGTCGCCAGAATATCGACAGGGCCGATCGCGGTCATGTATTCCCGGCGAACCAGCCGGTATCCGTCACCGAGCAGCTCGATCTGTTCGGCGAGCAGCTTCTGCAGGTGGTGCTCTGCGCCATCCTTCTGCAGCCCTGGGTCGTGGCCGAGCTCGTGCGAACTCTCGTGCAGGATCTCGTGGATGGAGATGACCAGCAGGTCTGCTGTCTTGGCCTGGGCGACCCGCCAGGTCTGGATCACGCCAGCCTCGGCCTGGTCGGCGTCGGGCTCCATGACCGCGAGGGTGCACGGCGGGCTCATCCAGTTCAGCGGCTTGTAGCTCAGTGAGTCGGAGTGTACGAGCACGCTGCCGTCGGCCTTGACCAGAAGAAGTCGGGTGGCAAGAGGCAGGTGCGCGGAAAGTCGCCCGGCGTAGTCGACTGAACAACGGGCAATCACGAGTCTCACCGCTCTAAGGTACCCGGGTCGCCGAACCCTGGTCGTCCCTGAGGCGCCGCAGCGCGAGAATTGCGTTCGTCACAGCCTCCGGGTCTTCGCGAGGGGTGTTGTGGCCGACAGCCGTTCGCTGGTAGTCGACAAGTTGCGCGAAATGTGATTCATGCTGGACGCGTGACAGCGGCGGTGTGAGTGGATCTTCGGTCGGGTCGATGACGATAGTCGGCACAGGGATCTGGGGTTGAGGCGCGATAAACGCCTCGAGGGCATCGTAGGCCGGGTCTCCGGCCACCAACCCGTAACGAACCCGGTACGAGTGGATGACCACCTCGACGAAGTCCGGGTTGTCGAAGGACGCGGCGGTCGCCGCGAAGGTGGAATCGTCGAAGTTCCACTGTGGCGACCACTCCTGCCACAATTGGCGGGCCAACTCGCGACGGTATCTCTCCAGGCCCGCGCGACCGCGCTCGTTCTGGAAGTACCACTGATACCAGTCTTTCGCTTCGGACGCTGGCTCAGCCGGCACCGTGGCCATCGCGTGCACGTCGTGCACGTTGTACCCGCTGATCGTGACCAGGCCGCCCACGTCTCCTGGCCAGCGCATCGCCGCAACACAGGCGGCCCGACCGCCCCAGTCGAAGCCTGAGACGATCGGGCGTTTCAGGCCAAGCGCGATGATGAGTGAGTGGAGATCCGACGCTAGCGCTCCCTGCTGGCCGGATCTCATTGTGCTTGCTGACAGGAAACGGGTCGGGCCGTAGCCGCGTAAATACGGCACTATGACATCCGCACCGGCCTCCGCGAGGTCGTGCGCAACCTGATCGAAGCTGCGCGGGTCGTAAGGGAATCCGTGAAGCAGAACGACCGGGCATCCCGACAAAACACCGCTTCGCTCGAACGCGACGTCCAGGACATCCGTTGTGACGCGCTCGATCCTCGCTGTCATGACTCCAGGTTAAGGAACGGCACTGACACTGCGACCGCGACCAGGCCGCACGGGTCAGGTGCTCGGCTGCTCGAGTCGTGACTGGACCTGCAGCAGGTCGTCGCGGCCGAGCTCGACCCAGGGACCCGAGGGGTTGATGACGAGCCCCGAGAAGTTCTCGCCCAGAGCATCCGACACGATGCGGCTCACGTCGATGGCGGCCCATGAGTCTGTCGTGCTCCGCACCACGACCTCGGCGGCGGAGGTGAAAGCGAGCGCCACACCCTTACCCTCCGCATTTGTCGAGGTGCGCACCTGCACGCCCTCCGGTGACTCGTTCACGGCATACAGCAGTTGACCGCCGAGGGAGAGCGCGTCGATGACGGCATTCTTCATCCAGGTCGGCCCCGCGGTGTCGATGGCGGTCTTGACCGAGTCGTTCCTGACAGACCTGAGCAGGAACTCGACGTCAGCCAGTCGCACACCGCAGGTCGGTCCGGCGGGGTCGAGGTAGAGCCAGCCGTAACCGTGCTCTTTCGCGAATTCGAGGCTGGATGCCGCGGGCTGGGCGAGTGTCTGCACGGTCGCCGGGGCATCCTCATGCATCTGCAGCACTTCCTCCTGGCGGGTGAATGCGAAGAGGGCACGCTCGCCGTCGGGCCCCGTGCCTGCGCGGAACGCGAAAGTCGAACCCGGAGCGATGGATGATCCGTCTTCCGTCATCAGGATCTCTGAACCTGTCGTGTCGAACAGCAGGTCGCCGTGCATGAGGTTGCGCACGACCTCGAGGAACCGGGATTGCTCGTTCTGCTCCGCGAAGTCGGCGATTGCGCGTCGGAGGGGGACGTTGTCTACGAGTTCAGCCATACCAACAGCCTACGAGAGAGCGGCGCTCCTCTTCGGTTCGCGAGCGGCACCCGAGACGAACGTACCGATCGCGGCAAGCACGAGCACAATCAGCAGCGCGTGCAGCACGCCGGTGTACTCACCGAGCAGTCCGATGACGGGCGGGCCCACGAGGAACGCGAAGTAGCCGATCGTGGCGACGGCGCTGACCCTGGCCGCCGCGGTCTTCGGGTCGTCGGCCGCTGCCGACATACCGATGGGGAAGCCGAGAGCAGATCCGAGACCCCAGAGCACGACGCCGATGACGGCGATCGGTGTGACTGGCACAAAGATGAAGATCAGCAGGCCGATGACGGCAAGCAGGAACGACCCTCGCAGCACGGCGACCCGACCGAACCTGTCGAGAAGGAACACCCCGGTCAGGCGGCCCACCGTCATTGCTGTGACGAAGATGCCGAAGATCAGGGCACCGGTCTCATTGTTCACCGAATGGCCGTCGACGGAGGCGATGGCGAGCCAGTCGTTGGCCGACCCTTCGGCGAAGGCGGCCGCCAGCACGACCACACCGATCAGCAGGGTGCGCGGATCGCGCCAGATGCTGAGCCTGCCGCGCCAGCTCTTCGAATGGTCGTCGTCGGCGATGGGCTGGCCATCCTCTTCGATGACATGCTCCGACTGGATGAACCGCCGAACCAGCACGATGGCGACGACCATCACGGCACCCGCGAGCCCGAGATGCAGGGCGATCGGCACCCCGGCGAGCTCCGCGAGAGCTCCGAGCCCTGCGCCGACCATGGTGCCGAAACTGAAGAACGCGTGGAAGATCGGCATGATGGAGCGCCCGAGCGCCCGCTCGTTGGCGGCCCCCGAGACGTTCATCGCGACATCCGTGATGCCCATCGCCGCACCGAAGATCATCAGCCCCACGAAAGCCCCTCCGAAACTCGGACCGAGGGTGACGGCGAGCCCGGCGATGAGGATTCCGACCGCAATTCCGGTGAGTCCCCAGGTGATGGTGGTGACCCCGCCGAACCTCGCGACGATGTGGCTGGAGGCGAGCAGCCCGACGATCGATCCGATCGAGATCCCGGTGATCAGGAGTCCCACCTGGGCCGGGCTCACGTCGAGCAGGTCGCGCGCCGCCGGTAGCCGGGATACCCAGCTGGCCATCGCGAGACCGGGGAGTGCGAACACCACGAAGATCGCGTTTCGCCAGGCCACGACCTGGCGGCGGTCGAGGCCGGTGGCGATGGCTGGAATGTCTGTCATGGGATCCCTGTAATGACTCGAGCTCGGAATATCGAATCGATTCGATAGAGCGATTCGACTAAGCTACCAACCCATGGACGGCGAGGCAAGCGGAGCAACGCAGAGACCGACCCTCGCAGCCGTAGCGGCGCTCGCCGGAGTCTCGGGCTCGACGGCGTCACTCGCCTTCAGCGGGGCGGGCCCCGTCTCGCACGCCACCCGCACGAAGGTGCTCGCCGCCGCCGAAGCGCTCGGATACGCCGGTCCCGATCCGCGGGCCCAGTCCCTGCGTCGCGGCCGATCCGGCATCATCGGCATCGTCGTCGAAGACGCGCTCCAGGACGCATTCCGAGACCCCATGTCGCTCGCTATGCTCGACGGCGTCGCCGCGGAGACGGGGAACGCGGGGGCGGGACTGCTGCTGCTCTCCGATGCCGGAGGGCCGCAGATCGACATCCGCTCAGCCCCGATGGACGCCGTGATCCTCGTCGGCTGCTCGACCAGGCTCGACGAATCGGTCGCTGTGCTCCGCCAGCGGGGGATGCCGGTCGTCGCCATCGAAGCTGACGACATGCCCGGCGTGCTGTCGATCAGCCTCGATAACCGGGACGCCACGGCCAGGCTCGCCCGGCACCTGCGGGAACTCGGGCACGAGAGTGTGTCTGTGGTTTCCCTGCCGATCGACGGCTCGAAGGTCCAGGCCGAGTTGCCGCAGGACTGGGACGGCCGTGCGACCTCCCACACCACGCGGGATCGCCTGCGGGGGCTTCGGGACGTCTATCCGGGCTTCGGCGGCGTCGTCGCGACGCGCAGCTCGATCGAAGCCGGACGGGCGGCCGGCCTTGCGCTGCTCGAGGGCGCAGCGGCGACCTCGGGAAAGCGTCCAACGGCGGTGGTCGCCCAGAGTGACTTACTCGCGATCGGGGTGATCCGGGCCGCGGAGAGCCTCGGCATCCGGGTTCCGGAACAGCTGAGCGTCGTGGGCTTCGACGGGGTGCAGATCGACGAACTGGGGGAGCACGACCTCACCACGGTCATCCAGCCCGCACAGGACAAGGGCAGGGCCGCCGGGAGGGCCGCCGTCGAACTCGTCGCCGGTGGCACGCCGCAATCGATGGCCTTCACGAGCGAGCTGCACATCGGATCGACGACCGCCGCGAGGAGTCAGCAGTAGCGCAGGCACCGTCGTTAGTCTTGCCGTATGAGCTCAGAAACTCCCCCCACCTCTGGCATCGACATCGGGGAGCTCGACTCCTCGGTCCGCCCCCAGGACGACCTCTTCCGCCACGTCAACGGCAGGTGGATCTCGCGCACCGAGATCCCCAGCGACAAGGCCCGCTACGGATCGTTCTACGTGCTCGCGGAAGAAGCCGAACGCGCCGTCCGCGACATCATCATCGAGTCTCAGGGTGCCGAACCCGGCACTGAGGCCCGAAAGGTCGGTGACCTGTACGCCAGCTTCCTTGACGAAGCCAGGGTGCAGGAGCTGGGCGCGGCGCCGATAGCGGAGCTGCTCGCCGAGGCTGCTGCCGTGACATCCATCGCCAGCCTGCTCTCGACCCTCGGGAAACTCGAGCGGGGCGGATCGAGCGGATTCGCACAGGTTTTTGTCGATAACGACCCCGGGCAGCCTGAGCGCTACCTTGTCTTCATCGAGCAGGGTGGGCTCGGACTTCCCGACGAGTCCTACTATCGCGAGGAGAAGTCGGCGGCCATCCGTACCAAGTACGTCGAATACCTCGAGCACATGCTCGCGCTCGCCGGACTCGACGATGCAGCAACCAGGGCCGCCCGCGTTTTCGACCTCGAGACGGAACTCGCCAGCCATCACTGGGACAACGTCGCCACCCGCGACAGCGAGAAGTCGTACAACCTCATGTCGTGGCAGGCGGCCAGCGGCCTGCTGGCGCCGGTCGACCTGAACCTGTGGCTCGACGCCATGGGTGTGCCCGAGCACTCCTTCGACGAGGTCGTGGTTCGCCAGCCGAGCTTCCTGGAGGGGCTGTCGACCGTGCTCGTGTCTGACAACCTCGACAAGTGGCGTGACTGGCTGTCGTGGCAGGTCATCCGGTCGAATGCTGCGTACCTCTCGGATGATTTCGTCGCCGCCAACTTCGACTTCTACGGCAGGACGCTGACGGGCACTCCGGAGATGCGCGCCCGCTGGAAGCGTGGCGTTTCCCTCGTGGAAGGCGCGCTGGGCGAGGCCGTCGGCCGCATCTATGTCGAGCGGCACTTCCCGGAATCGGCAAAAACCGCCATGGACGTGCTCGTCGCGAACCTCGTCGAGGCGTACCGGCAGAGCATCACCTCGCTCGCATGGATGGGCGAAGACACCAGGGCCCGCGCCATCGACAAGCTCGAGAAGTTCACCCCCAAGATCGGCTACCCCGTGAAGTGGCGCGACTATTCGAGCCTGCAGATGGATGCCGCCGACCTCATCGGCAACATCCGCGCCACCAGCGAGTTCGAGTTCCAGCGTGAGCTGGGCAAGATCGGCCAGCCTCTCGACCGTGACGAGTGGTTCATGACGCCCCAGACGATCAACGCGTACTACAACCCGGGCTTCAACGAGATCGTGTTCCCGGCGGCCATCCTGCAGGCACCATTCTTCGACGAGTCGTGGGATGCCGCGGCCAACTACGGCGCGATCGGAGCCGTCATCGGCCACGAGATCGGTCACGGTTTCGACGACCAGGGCTCGAAGTACGACGGCGACGGGCGACTCACCGACTGGTGGACGCCAGCCGACCGAGCCGCATTCGAAGAGCGCACCGGGGCCCTGATCGCGCAGTACGACGCCCTCGCTCCGGCGCAGGTTCCCGACCACCAAGTCAGCGGGGCGCTGACGATCGGTGAGAACATCGGCGACCTGGGCGGTCTCGCCATCGCGTGGCGCGCCTACCTGATCTCCCTCGGCGGCGAAGAGTCGCCGGTGATCGACGGGCTTACGGGTGCTGAGCGCTTCTTCCTGTCGTGGGCGCAGGCCTGGCAGCTCAAGGCTCGCGACGAGGAGGTCATCCGGTTGCTGTCGATCGATCCGCATTCGCCCAATGAGTTCAGGTGCAACCAGATTGTCCGCAATATCGACGAGTTCTATGAGACATTTGGCGTAACCGAAACCGACTCACTCTGGCTCGACCCGAAAGACCGTGTGACTATTTGGTAGAAATTGTGCGCGCCCGAGAGCGCTGGGAGCGAATCCATGCTCCTCGCGTTCCCCGGCATTCGTCGACCGAGGGAGCCGAGAACTTCAGCGGTACCTTCAGGGCGCTCGGAAAAATCGCGTACGCGGGTTCCAGGGTCTCGGCCAGTGTGGTCGACCTGAACTCGGGCAAGACGCTCGTCGCGATCGACGACAGGATCGTGTTGCCGACGGCCAGCATCGGCAAGATCCTGCTGCTCATCGAGGTGTCGGCCCGGATCACCGCGCGCGACGCCTCGGGTTTCGGCATCCTCGACAAGACAGCGGGGGATTCGATCGCCGGCGCTGGCCTCTGGCAGCAGCTCCAGGTGCCGACACTTCCCGTCGCCGACCTTGCCGCGCTCGTGGGTGCCACGAGTGACAACCTCGCCACGAACATCCTGCTCAGGCATGTCGGTCTTCACGCCGTGCGGGCGAGAACCGAGTCCCTCGGCCTGGTGCGCACGGCGCTGCTCGACCTGGTGCGTGACGACAGGGGGCCGGATGAGGCACCACAACTCTCCGTAGGTTCGACGGCCGAGCTCAGCTGGCTGTTCGGCGCGCTGGCCCGGAACGAGATCGTCGATCCCGTCACGAGTCAGCGGGTACTGGGCTGGCTGTCGCAGAACAGCGACCTCTCCCTGGTGGCGAGCGCGTTCGGCCTCGACCCTCTCTCCCACCGCGGGCTGGATCACGACACCCTTCTTGTGAACAAGACGGGATCGGATTCCGGCGTGCGTTCGGAGGCCGGTGCCCTGCGCGGCAGCGGCCGGGCTGTGGCCTACGCGGTCTCCGTGCAGTTCACCGACGACAGCCTGGGATCGAGGATGCGCGTGCTCGAGGCACTGCGTGTCGTCGGGGTCGACCTGCTCGAATACGTGCACCAGCCGCGCCGCGAAAATGTTCCTCGACACTCCTGAACTTTGCCCTTGCCCCCCACAGGGGGGCCATATACTCTTAGACAGCGCTGCGCCGGATCGAACCCGAAACTCGATCCGGTACCCCGACACAGTGCATTCGAGTCTTACCCGCTCCCAGCGCGCATCCCCCATGCGTGCCCTACAGCACTGGGCTCGAACTCCCCCCCCAGGAGATCGAACGTGTTCAAGAAGATCATTGCCATCGGTGGAACCTTAGCCATCGCCGCCAGCCTTTCCGTCATCGCCGTTGCCGGCGCCGCGGAAGCAACCCATCCCGTCGTGAGTGGCACAGCAGCGTGCGACTCGAACGGACTGTCCACGATCACGTGGAAGGTGACGGGTGACACGGGCTACGCCAACGAGACCGCCACCATCAAGAGCGCCGTCGTCACCTCCAGCGGAGATGACGCTCCCGCACAGCCGACGTCGCTGCTCGAGCAGTCGGTCAAGGGTGCCGGGTACGTCGAAGCCGTCCAGGGCGACGTCGTCGGCGGAGCCGGTTACTCGCTGGCAGTTGCCGTGCAGTGGACCAACCACCGCGCGGGCGACCTCGTCACCCAGACCTCGGCCGTCGTCACCGCCGCATCGTGCGAGGTGCCGGACGTCGAGGATGCTGCCGCGTCACTCACCACGACGACAGCGACGTGTCTCGCCGGAGCCGAGCTCGTGCTCGGTGACGTCAACAACTTCACCTGGGGTGAGGTCACCCGCGATGGAGTCAACTTCACCGTGACCGCCACGGCCGATCCCGGGCACCGCTTCCCCGCGGGTGACGGCGTGTCTGAAGACGGTTCGACGACGGTCTTCACGGGCATCCTGGAGCCACAGACAACCGGCCCGGAGTGCACGCCTCCGCCCAACTGCATCCCCGGCTCGGCCGTGTCATACACCTACGACCGCGAGAGCAACAGCGGTTCGATCCGTGTCGAGAACGTTCCCAGCGCCACAGGCGAACTGTGCGAGGGATTCTGGGTGACGGCGACGAGCTGGAAGTACAAGACGGATAAGGTGTGGCCGCAGACGCTCGATCAGCTCGACTACGTCAACGGAAAGCAGAAGATCACCCTCCCGGGTGATTACCCGTTCCAGGCCGTCATGAGCTGTGGCCAGGGCGACATCTACGCCTCATTCGACGAGCAGCCCGAACCGACAGCGACGCTGGCCGGCCCGAGCGACCCTTACGACGAATTCTTCCTTCATCAGATGGGATTCACCGGCCCCGTGCCGACCTATTACAACCAGACCCCCGGTTGCAACACGGTCGTCCCGGTAGCCCCGGCCATCACCACAGCAACAGAGTGTGGGATCGCGCCGACTGTCGTGGCGAAGACGACCACCGGAGTCGACTATGAGGTGGTGCTCGATAGCGCCACCGGTGACTACGTCGTCACGGCGACCCCCCAGTTGAATTACTACTTCGCCGGAGACGACGACCAGATCGTGGAGTTCGAGGGCAACATCGGTGTACTCGTCGACTGTGTGGAGAACGGAAACGTCGTCGCGGTGTTCGGCGAATGCACCCCGGGCGTATTCGATGACGGCCTGTCATCAGACCCGGCCGGTTCGGGGACCGCTTCCTTCCGATCAGCAACCCTGACATTCGACAACTCGAAGAGCACCAAACCGGTGCTCTTCCAGGTGATCGGATTGCCCGAATTCGACACGACTGTCGCTGCCGGCGACACGGTCGAGGTCGAGATCGCCAATGCCACCGCGACCGGCACGAGTTTCACGGTGATGGCGTCCGGCAAGTCCTTCGACATCCCGATCCCGACCTGTGAGCTTCCGCCGCTCGCGCTCGTGACGCCGACCACCTCGGTCACCCAGCCCACCTGCACCACGGCAGGGTCGTACACTCTCGGATCTATCGTGGGTGACATCGTCTGGACCGTGGACGGGAAGCCGGGAATCACCAACGGAACCTACCCGGCGCCAGCGGGCAGCTCCTCTGTGACAGTCGTGGCAGAGCCGGCCGTCGCAGGCGATGGACTCGATCCCGACTGGGTGAACCCCGTCGTGCTGAGGTTCGCGGCTCCGGCCGGGGTCTGCTCGTTCAATCCGCCCACCCTGCCGTTCGACCCGCCGACGTCGCCGCTGACGCCGCCGACCCTGGCCTTCACGGGGCTCACGATCGGTGCCGGCATCAGCCTCGCGGGCGGACTGCTCTTCGTCGGCTTTGCCGGACTCTTCGTAGCGCGCCACCGCAGGCTCCACAGCTAGAGCGTCCGCAGTCGACAGCCCGGTAACGGGGGGTGCTCCGGCACCCCCCGTTCTGGGGTCGACCTGCCCCCTTGTCCTCCTAAGGGGGGACACAATATCCTGAAGCCACGCCGGTCCGGATCACATCCCCGAAATGCGATCCGGTTCCCGCACGGCGCTCGACCACCCGGCTACTCGCGCACACTTCCCGATGTGTGTGCGAGTCGTCGTGGTCGTCACCTCCCACCCCAGGAGTCTCCATGTACCAGAAATTTCTCGCCACCGTCAGCACCCTCGCGCTCGCCGGAAGCCTGTCGGCGGTAGCAGTGGCCGGCTCAGCGTCCGTCGGCGATCTCGCGTTCGCCAGCGTCGCGGCCACGAGCGCGTTCAGCCTCGCCGGAGCCTTCACGTTCCTCGGGATTACCGGGCTGTTGCACGCGGCCCGGCGCGGAACCGCGTCATCCTGAGCTGGCGGCACGCTCCAACGGGCCACACGGGGGTCTAAGCCGACTCTGCGCCTTCAGCCCGGTGCAACCCGGTCTCAGTGACTGCAGCGGGGCTGATGCCGTACACGGCGTCGAGACCCGCCCTGAACTCCTCGGCGCGACCGTCGAGCGCGAACTTCCGGGCGCGCGCCGATGGGCCATGCAACAGCACACCGGCCAGGTGGCGAAGGGCCGATTCGGTCTCGTCCCCGGCACCGCGGGCTCTCGACCTGGCGATCTCTGCCTCGAGCAGTTCGAAGACATGGGTTCGCAGCGCGACGACTGATGCTTCGATGTCGCGCTCAGCGGTGAACTCAGCAGCGGCAGAGCGCACGATCGCCGTCGCGTCGTCATGGGCCGAGAGCGCATCGAGGGGAGCATGCAGTCGCACCGTCTCGAGGTCGAGCAGCTCGACACCCGGGATGGTCGCGACCTCAGGCTCGATATTGCGGGGAAGTCCGAGGTCGATGACGAGTCGACGCGAGGTGCCGGGGAAGAAGTCGGGGCCGAGAACAGTGTTCGCCGTACAGGCGATCACGACATCCACCTCGAAGTCCGCGCTGTTGGAAATGCGGTGTTTGGCGGCGAAAGCCGGACCGCGACCCGTGCGACTGAACACCCGGATGTCGTCCGCGCCTTTATCCCGCAGCGCCGCCACCGTCGTCGCGGCGTACTGGCCCGTGCCGACGATCAGCACTGATATCGAAGACCAGTCAGCGATGCGACTGGACGCCAACTCGAGAGCGAGCCTGACCAGTGATCGATCCCTGCCCCCGATCGAGGTGAGATTCTTCACCCCCCGGCTCGTGCGGGTGGCGCGCTGGAAGAGCTGCTCGAGCTCGCGTGTCGTGGTGTTGCCGGAGCGGGCACGGTCGAGCGCCCGCCCGACCTGCCCGGCGATCTCGTCTTCCCCGACCACGACGGACTCGAGCCCTGAGGTGACGGAAAAGAGGTGTGAGGCGACATCCGCGTCTTCGTGCACCGTGATCGAGGCGCGAAGGGCGTCTGCCGTGAGGCCGCTTGCTTCGCTCAGCGCCGCGAGGGTGGATGCGACGGCAGCACCGGCGGGCGAACCCTGCGGTGCATCGATGTCGAGGTAGGCCTCGAAGCGGTTGCAGGTGGCCAGCACCACTGCTCCGGTGACGACGTCGTTCGAGCTCAACAGTGCATCCGTGGCGCCGGGAGCGGCCAGGGACAGGCTTTCGAGTAGCTCAAAGCTCGCGTTGCGATGGTTCGAGCTAAGGCACAGGAGCACGACCTAATGTTAACCCCGTGCCCCTGTCAAGCGATCATCCACTCCTCGACGGCCGAACCGGCCAGTCAGCGCTCATTCGGGCGTACCGCGGCGAACGACCGGATGTGACCCCGGTCTGGTTCATGAGGCAGGCGGGTCGATCTCTGCCGGAATACCGGGAAATCCGCGTCGGAAACGCCATGCTCGACGCGTGTCTCACGCCGGAACTCGCGAGCGAGATCACGCTCCAGCCCGTGCGCCGACACAGAGTCGACGCCGCGATCTTCTTCAGCGACATCGTGATTCCCGTGAAACTCGCAGGTATTGACGTCGAAATCGTGCCCGGTCGCGGGCCCGTGATCGCGTCTCCGATCCGCAGCGCTTCCGATGTGGCCGCGCTCAGGCCCATCGATCCTGCCGCCCTCGACCCGATCCGCGAAGCCGTCGCGATGACCGTTGCGCAGCTCGGCAGCACTCCGCTGATCGGTTTCGCGGGCGCCCCGTTCACGCTCGCCTCCTACCTCGTCGAGGGCGGGCCGTCGAAAGACCAGCAGCGCGCCCGCACCATGATGTACGCCGACCCCCAGAGCTGGGCGACCCTGCTCAACTGGTGTGCCGACGTGTCGGGCGAATTCCTCAAGGCCCAGATCGAGGCCGGCGCATCAGCAGCGCAGCTCTTCGACTCCTGGGTCGGTTCGCTCAGTGAGCAGCAGTACGTGCGCCGGGTGGCTCCCCACTCGAAGCGCGCGCTGTCCCACCTGCGCGGCTTCGACGTGCCGAAGGTGCACTTCGGCGTCGGCAGCGGCGAGGTGCTCAAAGCGATGCACGATATCGGCGCCGATGTCATGGGGGTGGATTGGCGCATCCCGCTCGATGAAGCCTCGCGTCGACTCGGCGGCGACGTGCCGCTGCAGGGAAACATCGACCCTGCACTGCTGGGCGCACCGTGGCACATCCTCGAAGCCCATGTGCGGGACGTTATGGATCGCGGCCTGTCGGCCCCGTCGCACGTCGTCAACCTCGGGCACGGCGTGCCCCCGGACACCGATCCCGACGTGCTCAGTCGCATCGTCGGTCTCGTGCACGGTGACTGACGTCACCGTCGTCGGCGGCGGGGTCGCCGGCATGGTGGTGGCACGTCGGCTGGCGATGGGCGGCCGCTCGGTGACGCTGGTCGAGGCATCCGATCACCTGGGGGGAACCGTCAGCAGGCACATGGTCGGCGGTATCGACCTCGACGCCGGTGCCGAGAGTTTCGCGACGCGAGGCGGCACGGTCGCCGCGCTCGCGGCAGAGATCGGGCTCGGTGACGAAGTGGTCAGCCCATCGACCGCAGGGGCCTGGCTCCAGCCTGTGTCGGGGCCCGCCGTCGCGATGCCGGCCACCAACCTGCTCGGCATCCCCGGAACGCCCCTCGCCGCGGATGTTATTGCGGTGATCGGTCAGCGGGCGGCCATCCGCGCGGAGCTCGACGCGATCATCCCGTCGCTCTGGGCCCGAAAATCGCTCACTCTCGGGGCTCTGGTCCGGCGCAGGATGGGTGCAGGCGTGCTCGAGAAGCTCGTCGCGCCGATCGTGCACGGGGTGCACTCACTTCACCCCGACGACATCCAGCTCGATCGCGCCGCGCCCGGGCTCCGCGCCGCCCTGGCGCGCGAAGGCTCCCTCGCCGCTGCCGTGAGGTTCATGCGTGACTCGGCTCCCGCAGGTTCCAGCGTCGCCGGAATCCGCGGCGGGATGCACCGCCTCACGACCGAGCTCGCCGCCGACCTCGAGACCTACGGCGTCGACGTGCAGCTCGGGCGCACCGCCGAGCCCGGCTCGATCGGTGGGACCGTCGTCAGGGCAGCCCCCGCCGACCCCACCGCCGGCCGTCGGATCGTGCTCGCCACCCTCGTCGTGGACGCGCCGCAGCTCGATGCAGCCCCGAGGGGCACCGGGCTGCTCGTCGCCCAGGGCGCTGCCGGGATCACCGCGCGCGCACTGACGCATTCCACCGCGAAGTGGGAGTGGCTGCGGGAGCGAGCCGCCGGTCGGCACGTGCTGCGGTTGTCCTATGACGAAGAACCCGGGAAGTTGCAGGCCACAGCGCTGCAGGATGCCTCCGCGCTGCTGGGCGTGCGCCTCGACGACTCGAGCGTGGTCGACTTCGCTCGTGTCGAATGGCTTCGGCCGGCGGCATCCGGGGCAGCAGCAGGAGTCATCCAGGTCGGCGAGAGTGTTGCGGGGTCCGGACTCGCCGGGGTCATCCGCCAGGCCGAGGCCGTGGCGCAGGAGCTGCTCGCCGGGTAATCGCTCCCACTCGGCCTCGGCCGCTGTTCGTAACTCCTGCAGATCGCCTGTGCCGGTCGGATAGAAGCGCGGAATTCCGGGCATCGTCAACCTTCGTCGACCCGATCTGCAGGAGTTATGAACATGGGGGGCGTGCGCCGCAGATTCACAGCGCCCTGTGAGCGTCAGGATTCGCTAACCGGCTGGGCAAAAGGGAGGATAGAGGTATGACTGAGAGCGTTATCCCGCCTGTCGCAGAATCCGATCCGGAACCCCTCGGCTACACGCTCTGGGCTGTGCTCCGCCGTGATCCGGCGAGAGAGACCGGAGCCGTCGATCTCGCCCCTGCCGTAGCGGCCGTCGAGCGGGCCGGAGTGACGGTGCGTGGTTTCTACGACGTGTCATCGATGCGTGCCGACGCCGACCTGATGATCTGGCTGCACGGCGCAGAGCCCGAGAAGCTGCAGTGGGCACTGCGCGAACTGCGCAGGGCCCTGCCGACCCTGCTGCCTACCTGGAACGCGATGGGCGTGCACCGGGATGCAGAGTTCTCCTCGAATCACCTCCCCGCCTTCATGCGCGGCAAGGAGCCGGAGACCTGGCTGACGGTCTACCCCTTCGTACGCAGTTACGAGTGGTACCTGCTGCCCGAGGACGAACGCAAAGCCATGCTCGGCGACCACGGCCGCAAGGGCAGCGAGTATCGCCAGGTGCTCGCGAACACCGTTGCCAGTTTCGCCCTCGGAGACTACGAGTGGATTCTCGCACTCGAAGCTCCTGAACTCGTCGACCTCGTCGACCTCATGCGTCGCCTGCGCCAGACCGATGCGCGCATGCACGTTCGCGAAGAGGTCCCGTTCTACACGGGCCGGCGCATCACCCTGTCAGAAGTTGCGGAGATCCTGTCATGACGATTACCAACGGCCAGCCCGTTTCAGACAAACAGCCGGACGCCACCGCGCCACTCGTGCGCAACGCGACCCCGGCGGCCCAGAGCGGTCCAGAGCACGTCGAGGAGGCTGTTGCGTACGACGCCATCCTGCTCGCCAGCTTCGGCGGACCCGAGGGGCAGGATGACGTCATCCCGTTCCTCAGGAACGTGACCCGCGGTCGTGGCATCCCCGAGGAGAGGCTCGAGGAGGTCGCACACCACTACCGCGCGTTCGGTGGGGTGAGCCCGATCAACGACCAGAACCGCGAACTGAAGGCCGCGCTCGAGGCCGAGCTCGCCAGCCGCGGCATCGACCTTCCCGTGCTGTGGGGCAACCGCAACTGGGATCCGTACCTGCGCGACGCGCTGACCGAGGCGAACGAGCGCGGATTCACGAAACTCATCGCTATCGGCACGAGCGCATACAGCTCCTACTCCAGCTGCCGCCAGTATCGCGAGGACTACGCGATGGCGCTCGAGCAGACCGGCCTCGGCGATGTGCTGCAGATCGACAAGATCCGCCAGTTTTTCGATCACCCCGGCTTCGTTCAGCCTTTCATCGACGGCGTTCGGCAGGGGCTGGCGGATGTCGCGGCGCAGGGCATCGCACCCGAGAAGACGCACATCCTCTTCTCCACCCACTCCATCCCCTCCAGTGACGCGGACCGCTCCGGCCCGCCCGAGCGCGGATTCGGACCGGATGGCGCATACGCCGCGCAGCACCTGGCCGTAGCCGAGGTCGTCATCGCGGCACAGGATCACGCCGTCACCTGGGACCTCGTGTACCAGTCCCGCTCAGGCCCGCCTACCCAGCCGTGGCTCGAGCCCGACGTGAACGACAGGATCGCGGAGCTCGGCGCCCAGGGCATCACGGGCGTCGTGATCGTGCCGCTCGGCTTCATCTCCGACCACATGGAGGTCAAGTGGGACCTCGACACCGAGGCCATGGAGAGCGCGGAGGAGAACGGCATCTTCGCGGTGCGCGTTCCCACGCCAGGCGTGCATGCCGCATTCGTGACCGGGCTCGTCGATCTCGTGCTGGAGCGCCGCGATGGCATCCCGACCGCCGACCGCCCCGCGCTCACCGAACTCGGGCCCTGGTACGACGTGTGCCGCACAGGATGCTGTGAGAACGTGCGCCTGGGCTTCAAGCCGGCGCTCGCCGGTCTGGCTCCCTAGTGACGGCTATCCTTCGGGTCGGCACCAGGGGCAGCGCGCTCGCGATGGCCCAGTCCGGTTCGATGGCCAGCGCGATCACGGCGAAGACCGGTGTCGAGTGCGAGCTCGTGCCGATCCGCACCGAGGGCGACACCTCGAGCGAGTCGCTCGCGAGTCTCGGCGGCACCGGCGTCTTCGCCAGCGCGCTGCGTGACGCGCTGCGCGACGGCCGCTGCGATGTCGTCGTGCACTCGCTCAAAGATCTCCCGACCGCACCGGAGCCCGGGCTCGTGATCGCCGCCGTTCCCAAGCGGGTGGATGCCCGTGACGCCCTCTGCGCGCGCGACGAGCTGACCCTCGACACCCTCCCCGAGGGTGCGCGGGTGGGAACGGGTTCACCCCGCCGGGTGGCCCAGTTGCGCGCCCGCAGGCCGGACCTCGAGGTCATCGATATCCGCGGCAACGTCGACACCCGCCTGCGCAAGGTCGCCGACGGTGAGCTCGATGCCGTGGTGCTCGCCGCGGCAGGGCTCCAGCGACTGGGCCGGCTCGACGCGATCACCGAGTACCTCGGCATCGACGGTTGGCCGACGGCGCCGGGCCAGGGTGCGCTCGCCCTCGAGGTGCGGGCCGGTGACGAGAAGCTCGTGAGGTCGCTCGAGCACGCGACATCCAGGATCATCGTCGACGCCGAGCGACAGGTGTTGTCGATTCTCGAGGCGGGCTGCTCGGCTCCGCTCGGTGCGCACGGTGTCGTCGACGACGGCATGCTGTTCCTCTCGGCCCGGGTCTACTCGGCCGATGGCTCGGAGCGGCTCACGAGTTCGCACGCGCTGTACGTCTCGGACTCGAAGGACCCTGCCGGGGATCTCGCGGCCAGGGTGGCGAAGGAACTGTTCGACCAGGGCGCCGCGGCCCTGATGGGCGCCCGGTAATGGCTGACTCCCTGAGCATCCGTCCCCGACGCCTGAGGGCGACTCCGGCGATGCGTCGGCTGGTCGCCGAGACCAGGGTGCATCCGTCACAACTGATCCTGCCGATGTTCGTGCGCGAGGGGCTGACCGAGCCGATTCCGATCTCGTCGATGCCGGGTGTCATGCAGCATTCGCTCGACTCGATGCGTCGCGCGCTCGCCGAGGCGGCCGGGCTGGGCGTCGGGGGAGTGATGCTCTTCGGAGTTCCAGAGCATAAGGACGCGACGGGTAGCGGAGCGACAGACCCCGACGGCATCCTGAACGTCGCGACCCGTGCGGCTGTTGCGGAGGCCGGGGACGCGATCGTCGTGCAGACCGATCTCTGTCTCGACGAGTTCACCGATCACGGCCACTGCGGCGTGCTGGATGCCCGTGGCCGGGTCGACAACGACGCCTCCCTCGAACGCTACAGGGAGATGGGGCTCGCCCAGGCCGAGGCCGGATCGCAGCTTCTGGGCCTGAGCGGGATGATGGACGGCCAGGTCGCAGCGGTGCGGGATGCCCTTGATTCCGCTGATTTCACCGAAACCCCCATACTCGGTTACGCGGCGAAGTACGCATCTGCCTTCTACGGACCGTTCCGGGAGGCCGTGCAATCCACCCTGCAGGGCGACCGCCGCTCGTACCAGCTCGACGCCGGCAACCGTCGCGAGGGAGCTCGCGAGATCCGGCTCGACGTCGACGAGGGTGCAGACGTCGTCATGGTCAAGCCGGCCATGAGCTACCTCGACGTTCTGGCGGATGCCGCGGCGATCAGCCCCGTGCCGGTCTGGGCCTACCAGGTCTCCGGCGAGTACGCGATGATCGAGGCCGCTGCGGCCAACGGATGGATAGACCGTGAACGAGCCGTCTCCGAATCGGTGACGAGCATCGTGCGCGCCGGAGCCGACGCCGTGCTCACCTACTACGCGAGCGAACTCGCGCGAAACTTGTAAACAGTCCGGAGGGACACCAATGACTACCAACGAAGAAGCTTTCGCCCGAGCCCAGGCCGTGTTGCCGGGCGGCGTGAACTCCCCGGTTCGCGCATACGGTTCAGTCGGTGGAGCGCCGCGTTCGATGGTCTCGGCACGCGGAGCGTACGTGACTGACATCGAGGGTCGCGAATACGTGGATCTCATCACCTCGTGGGGCCCCGCGATCCTTGGCCACGCGCATCCTGCGGTGATCGAGGCCGTGCAGGCTGCGGCGGCCCGCGGGTTGAGCTTCGGGGCATCTACCTCCGGCGAAGCCGAGCTCGCCGAGCTCGTCATCGACAGGGTCGGGTCGCTCGTGGAGCGACTGCGACTCGTGTCGACGGGCACCGAAGCGACGATGACGGCGATCCGACTCGCGCGCGGCGCGACGGGTCGTGACCTGCTCGTGAAGTTCGCCGGCCATTACCACGGCCACTCGGACGGACTGCTCGCCGAGGCGGGTTCGGGGCTCGCGACGCTGTCGATCCCCGGCTCTGCGGGAGTCCCTGCCGCTATCGCCGCACAGACGATCGTGATCCCGTACAACGACATCGCCGCCGTCGAGGCACTGTTCGCGGAGCGTGGCAGCGAGATCGCGGCCGTCATCACCGAAGCCGCGGCGGCGAACATGGGTGTCGTCGCGCCCGGGCCCGGCTTCAACCAGGAGCTCACGCGCATCGCCCACGAGCATGGCGCGCTCGTCATCATCGACGAGGTGCTGACCGGATTCCGGGTCGGCCCCGGCGGCTGGTGGGGGCTCGACACGAGCTACCAGCCCGACCTCGTCACCTACGGAAAGGTGATCGGCGGCGGTCTGCCGCTGGCCGCCCTCGGCGGTCGCGCCGATGTCATGAACCTGCTCGCTCCGCTCGGCCCGGTTTATCAGGCCGGCACGCTCAGCGGCAATCCGGTCGCCGTCGCCGCGGGTCTCGCCACGCTCAGGGCTGCGGATGCCGCGGTCTACAGCCATGTCGACGCCACGGCATCCACCATCTCGACGGCCCTGTCGGCTGCCCTCTCCGCGGAGGGGGTGGCCCACAGCATCCAGCACGCCGGAAACCTGTTCTCGGTGGCGTTCCGCGACGGCGCTCCCGTGAACTACGCCGATGTGAAGGCGCAGGACTCGTTCCGCTTCCCGCCGTTCTTCCACGCCATGCTGGCCGCCGGCGTTTCGCTGCCGCCGAGCGTGTTCGAGGCATGGTTCGTCTCGGCCGCGCACGACGACGCGGCGGTATCGCGCATCCTCGACGCACTGCCGGCTGCGGCACGAGCAGCAGCAGCCGCCACCTCCTAGAAGGGGCGCATGCCGTGACGGGCATGCGAACCTTAGCGCCGGAACAGCGGAGAAGGAACCCCACCACCTCGCACAGGCGCGCTCGGGGTTGCGGGGCTATGTTTGGAATAGGCGCTTTTATCGAGTGCTGCAGGTTTCGTACCGCCAACAGGAATGGAGAGTACGCATGAAAGGCAAGATTTTGCTCCTCGCAGGAGTAGGCATCGGATATGTGCTGGGAGCCCGCGCCGGTCGCGAGAGCTACAACAGGATCGTGAAGGCCGCAGACAAGTTCTGGAGCAGCCCACGCGTGCAGAAGCAGGTCGACTCCGCTGAGGACTTCGTCAAGGACAAGGCTCCGGATGTCGCGGACTTCCTCGCCGACGGCGCAAAGCGCGTCGTGCGCCAGGTCTCCGGCAATAAGACGACCACGAAGTCGACCCGCTCGTCGACCTCATCGAAGTAGGAGCGCTATGACTGGCGAACGCGGCGAGACTTCCAGGCGCTCGCTCTTCACCCTCATCGGGTCGATTCCCACGCTGATCACCGATCTCGTGCGGAACGAAATCGAATCCCTGAAGGACGAGATCGCCGGCAAGCTCAAGAGCGCTGGCATCGGGATCGGCCTGCTCGCGGGTGCCGTGTTCTTTGCGCTCTTCGCCATCATGGTGCTGATCGCCACCGCGATTCTGGGGCTGGCGACCGTCCTGCCCGCATGGCTGTCAGCACTCATCGTCGGCGTGGCCATCCTGCTTATCGCCGCGATCCTGGCGGTCGTGGGCATCCGTTCCCTCAAGAATGGCGTCCCACCCGCACCGACCCACACCATCGAGAGCATCAAGAAGGATGTCCGCACCATCAAGGGCACCGAAAGGACGATCCATGAGTGACGTTGACGGACGCATTGCAGCATCACGGGCAGAACTCGAGGCAACCCTCGATGCCATCGAAGACAAGCTGAACGTGCCCAAGCGCGTGGGCGAACTGACGGAGAAAGCCAAGTCGTCGTATGAGTCCAACCCGATGCCATGGATCATCGGTGGACTGTCGGCTGCTGCCGTCGCGATCGGTGTCGTGGCCTGGGCGATCCTGAGCAACGACGACTGATCCGTCTGCCGCGGTGACGAACCGCCGGCGTGAGTGACCCCGATTAGCAGTTGCCTCCGAGGTCGTGGAAGATAGTGCCATGACAGCCAAGCCGCTCGGCGGTTGGCGTGTGCTCGTTCCCCGAGGCGGAAAATGGGGCGATGGAGTCGCGGCGACACTGAGGACCCTCGGTGCGATCCCGGTCGTTGCCCCCATGATCAATTTTGCGAGCGCCGACGATGGACCGGCCCTCGCCAACGCCATGCACGAACTGTCTGACGGCCAGTTCGACTGGATCGTCATCACGAGTGCAACGACGGTCGACGTGCTTGTCGGCCAGGGAGCGAAAATCCCGGCAAGCACGAGAATTGCGGCGGTAGGGGAGACCACGGCGGCGGCGCTCGCGCTCGCGGGCTACCACGCAGACTTCGTTCCGGCCGTCGATAATTCGGCCCGCGGTCTCGTCAAGGAGTGGCCGAAGGCTGCGGTCAGCGGTCGTGTACTCGTGCCCCAGTCTGACATCGCCGAGCCCAACCTCGTGAGCGGCCTCGGCGCTCTCGGCCTCGATGTGAAGTTCGTCGCGGCGTACCGCACGGTCGGGGTCCCGGTGTCTGACGCGGTGCGTGCCGACGTGGCATCCGGTCGCATAAGGGCGCTGCTGGTCAGTTCAGGATCGGTCGCCCGCCAGATCGCCAGCCAGCTGACACCGCTGCCCGACGGCACCGTGGTCGCCTGCATCGGCCCGCGCACGGCCTTCGATGCGCGCGCGGCGGGGCTCGTCGTCGACGTGATCGCCGACTACCGGTCGGCAGAGTCGCTCATCGCGGCACTCGCCGAATACGCGGACCCCGACAGCATCGACTGACGCGGCCCGACTGACGCGGCGCGACCTCCCGCGCTCCCTGCGAGGCGTCAGCCGGCCACGATCGACAGCACCAGGAAGACGATGCCAACGACCGGCGCGAGCCCCTGGATGATCGCCGCCCTGGCGAGCTTCGGTGACGATGCGATGAGCACAGTCGCCGCGAGCACCATGCTCCCCGCCGCGAAGATCGACAGCGCGAGGCCGGCCTGGAACAGGGTGGTCGATCCGAGCAGCACGAGCCCGAGCCCGGCGCCGATGGCCAGGAACACGTTGTAGAAGCCCTGGTTAAACGCCATGGGCTTCACGATCTCGGCGTGTTCCTGGGTCGCGAGCCCGAACCGCTTCCACACCACGGGCCTGGCCCACAGCACGCTCTCCATGACGAAGATCAGCAGATGGATGAGCGCGGCGACGAAGATGAAGATCGAACCGACGATGGCGAGAGCGTCCATGGGGTCAGTGTCCCACGAAAGCACTGCGGGAGCGCATCAGCCGAAGAGGATCGCGGCCTCGTCGTAGCGCGACTGCGGCACCGTGTTGAGCTTGCCCAGGGCATCCTCGAAGGCGACGTGCGTGATGGTCGTGCCGCTGAGCGAGACCATGCGACCCCATCGGCCGTGGATGACGGAGTCGACGGCGGCCATGCCGTAGCGCGTGGCCAGCACCCGGTCGTACGCGGTCGGCGTTCCGCCGCGCTGGATGTGTCCGAGAGTGGTGGAGCGGGTCTCGATGCCGAGCCTCGCCTCGATCTCCTGCGAGAGGATGTCACCGATGCCGCCGAGTCGCGGACGCCCGAACGCATCGAGACCGCGCTCGGAGTGTGCGTCATCCATAGTGTCGAGCTTGAAGCCTTCTGCGACGACGACGAGGGGAGCGCGCTTGCGATCCATGACGGACTTCACCCATACGCAGATCTGCTCGATGCTCGTCTTCTGCTCGGGGATGAGGATCGCGTGGGCGCCAGCGGCCATGCCGGAGTGCAGGGCGATCCAGCCGACGTGACGGCCCATGACCTCGGCGACCATGCAGCGACCGTGGGAGTCGCCGGTGGTGCGGAGCCGGTCCATCGCGTCGGTGGCGATCTGGGTGGCCGTGTCGAAACCGAAGGTGTAGTCCGTGGCCGACAGGTCGTTGTCGACGGTCTTCGGCACTCCCACGATCCTGATGCCGGCATCCGTCAACCGCTTGGCAGCGGCGAGTGTGCCCTCCCCGCCGATGGCGATGAGCGAATCGATGCCGAGGCGCTCCATGTTCTCCTGCACCCGGGCCGCACCCCCGTCGCCCTCGAAGGGATTGGTGCGGGAGGTGCCGAGGATCGTGCCGCCCTGCTTGCCGATGCCCTGGATGTCTTTGCGCTCCAGCGGAATCACATCACCGTCGACGACTCCACGCCAGCCGTCGCGGAAGCCCACGAACTCACGTCCGTAGATTTGCGTGCCCTTGAGCACGGCGCCGCGGATGACAGCGTTCAGGCCGGGGCAGTCGCCCCCACTGGTGAGGATTCCGATCTTCATGGTGTCAATCATGGCGTATCCGCGAGGCTATGCCGCGACGGGCAGCGCTATCCATCGTGCTCAGGGCTTTCCCAGCGATATAGTCGGGCCGTTGAACTAATTGTTCAGGAATTCTCACCACCAGGAGCCAATCATGACCGATCCCATCATCCCCCCGGCCCAGCCGACCCCTCCCACGTACGCGGCCGCCGGCACCCCGGCGACCGTCCCTGGCAAGACCCTCGGTATCGTGGCCATCCCGGTCGCGATCTTCTTCTCCGTCATCGGCATCATCCTGGGCTTCGTTGCCAAAAGCCAGTCGAAGAAGGCCGGCGCGAAGAACACCCCGGCGACGATCGCCATCATCGTCGGTTTTGTCACGCTGCTTTTGACGATCATCGCCATCGTGGGACTCATCGCCCTGGGGGCAGCCGCGCTGTCGGCACAGTGCGACGGCCTCGACTCCGGCGTCTACACGACCGACACCGGGGTGACGGTCACCTGCCCGTAGTCGCAGGCTGCAGCCTTTCACACGTAACGCCCCGGGCAGCCGGGGCGTTACGTCGTTAACGCGGCGTGCGAGACGCAGTAGACCGGTGACTGGCCGCACGAATCGCAGACGACGAGCTGCTCGCGGCACGCGAGATCGCTGCAGTTCTGCATCCTGCTGGTCGCCGTGCCGCAGACCGTACACCGGCCGATCACGACCGCGTCCGGGCTGAAATCCACGGCCATCCGGTTGTCGAAGACATAGAGCGAGCCATCCCACAGGCCCTCATCCCTGAACGTGGCCCCATAGGAGGCGATGCCGCCCTCGAGTTGGTAGACCTCGCGGAATCCACGATTGATCATCAGCGACGACAACACTTCGCATCGGATGCCGCCCGTGCAGTAGGTCACGATCGGCTCGTCCTTGAGGTGGTCGTACCTGCCGCTCTCCAGTTCGGCGATGAACTCGCGGGTGTTGGCGACGTCGGGCACTACCGCGTCCCTGAAGCGACCGATCCTCGACTCGAACTCGTTGCGACCATCGAAGAAAGTGACGCTCTTCTCCGCGACGAGTTCGTGCAATTGCTCTGGCGTGAGCCTCGCACCGCCTCCGACAACCCCGCTGCCGTCGACTTTCAGCTCGCCTGGCGCCCCGAAGCTCACCAGCTCGTCGCGCACGCGCACGCTCAACCTGGGGAAGTCGTTGCCGGCACCCTCGCTCCACGTGAAGTCGATGTCGTGGAACGGCGCGTACTCGCGCGTCTTGCGGATGTACTTCTTGACGGCCTTCAGCTCGCCGCCCACTGTGCCGTTGATCCCATCCTTCGACAGGATGATGCGGCCGCCGAGTCCCAGCGATTCGCAGAGGTCCCGCTGCCACAACCGCACGGCCTCGGGGTCGGCGAGCGGCGTGAAGATGTAGAACAGCAGGATTTTCGGGACGGCCACCATTCAAGGGTACGTGGCGAGTATCGGTGGGCCGACGTAAAGTCGACCCGTGACCAGTGCTGTCGATAGTGCCGCGGATGCCCCGTTCACGACCACGTATGCACCGGCGCAGCCCGTGGACCTGTCACAAACCCTCCGCCCCCTGATCCGCGGGCGTTTCGACCCGACCCTGCGGGTGGAGCCGACGGGTCACTGGCGCACGCTGCGTACGCCGCTCGGCGCCGCGACCATGCACCTGCAGCGGCAGCAGCACGGCATCAGGGTCATGGCGTGGGGGCCGGGCGCGGAGTGGGCGATCGACGGCGTGCCCGAGCTGCTCGGCGACGGCGACGACTGGAGTGGGCTGGATGTCTCTGACGTTCCGTTTCTCGCCGACTCCCGGCGGCGCAATCCGGGGCTGCGCCTGCTGCGCACCCGCCAGGTCTTCGAGATGCTGCTCGCCGCCATTCTCGAGCAGAAGGTCACGGGAAAAGAGGCCCGGCACGCGTGGCGGGTGTTGATCACGAAGTACGGCGAACCGGCTCCGGGACCGGCGCCCGAGGGGATGGCGGTCTTCCCCGCCGCCGAGACCTGGCGTCGGGTGCCGTCGTGGGAATGGCACCGCGCGGCGGTCGGGCCTGAGCGGTCGGCCACGATCATGCGGGCGGCTGTGGTCGCGGCATCCCTGGAGCGCACCCTCGATCACGGTCGCGACGGCGCGACCGTGGCCACGAAACTGCGCAGCATCCCGGGGATCGGGGTCTGGACGGCGGCGGAGACCACCCAGCGCGCCCACGGTGACGCGGATTCGCCGAGCTTCGGCGACTACCACCTTCCCGCTGTCGTCGGCTGGGCCCTCATCGGCAAGCCCGTCGACGACGATGGCATGCTCGAGTTGCTCGAGCCCTGGGCCGGCCACCGCCAGCGGGTGATGCGCCTGATCGAGGCGAGCGGATTCGCCAAACCCCGATTCGGAGCCCGGATGACCGTGCAGGATCATCGGGCGCACTGACCGGCGGCCCCGCGTTCCGCGGTCGGCTAGCGTGATGGCGTGAACATGATCTTCAGGACGCTCATCCACATGCTCCGCAGTCGCAGGCGATCCCCGCTCGGCCTGCACGACGTGGGCAGCATCACGTTGCGCGTGCTCCCCACCGACCTCGACGTGCTCGGGCACATGAACAATGGCGTGTATTTCTCGATCATGGATCTCGGGCGGATGGACCTGATGATCCGTTCCGGCCTGTGGCCGACGATGCGGGCGAAGGGTTTCTATCCCGTAATGGCCAACGAGACCGCTACCTTCCGCAAGTCACTGCAGCCCTGGCAGACCTTCCAGCTCGAGTCGAAGATCGTCGGCTACGACGCGAAGGCCGTCTACATGGAGCAGCGCTTCGTGGTCGGCGGTGAGATCTTCATGAGTGCCATGACGAGAGCACGGTTCCTGAAGAAGAGCGGTGGCACCGTCAGCATGCAGGAGCTCGCCGACCTCGTCGGTGTCGACGTGTCGGCGATGCCGCCACCGGAGTGGACTGCGCACTGGAGCGAGAACATCTCCCTGCCACCCACCCGCGGCCCGGCGCCGAGCGAGTGGAGCTGACCCGGTCGAGATAGCGGGCGCAGGGTCAGGATGCCTCGAGCACGGCCATGGCGGCATTGTGGCCGCCGATCGCACTTACGCCTCCACCACGCTGGGCGCCGGCCCCGCACAGCAGGATCCGCGGATGAGCCGTCGCGACACCCCACCGCTGCGCAGGGGTGCGCAGCTCGGCGTCATCCTCGGCGAACGGCCACGCGAGCGGGCCGTGGAAGATGTTGCCTCCGGGCAGGTTCAGCGCGTGCTGCAGGTCGAGGGTGGTCTTCGTCTCGATGGTCGGGTTGCCCGCGACATCCTGAAGCAGGAGGTCTTCGATCGGTTCGGCGAGCACCGAATTGAGCGAATTGATCGCTGCGCGTTGCAGGGACTGCCGCATCGCATCGTTGGTGGACTCGGTGAGCAGGCGATCCGGGGTATGCAGCCCGAAGATCGTGAGGGTCTGGGCTCCCGAGGCCTGTAGCTCGGGCGACAGTATGCTCGGGTCGGTCAGGGAGTGGCAGTAGATCTCGCTCGGTAGCGGGTTCGGCACGGAACCTGCGCTCGCCGCGTCGAACGCGCTGTCGAGCTGCGACCACGACTCGTTGATGTGGAACGTTCCACCAAAGGCCGCGGCAGGGTCGACCCGGGAATCGCGCAGCCGGGGGAGTCGGGACACGAGGAGGTTCACCTTGACCTGGGCACCCTCGGGGCGGGCATCCTGGGTCTCGCCGAGCAATTTCTGCAGTTCGAACGGTGCCACGTTGGCGAGCACCCACGTGGCATCGAGCGTGGCTTCGGTGTCGTCGTGGAGGTAGGTGACCTCCCCGCCGGGCGTGATCGAGGTGACCGTCGCGTCTGTGATGATCTCGGCCCCGGCGTTCAGCGCGGCCCTGGCCAGCTCGCCGGTGACCGCGCCCATGCCTCCGACCGGAACATCCCAGTCCCCGGTGCCTCCGCCGATGACGTGGTAGGCGAAGCAGCGGTTGGCAGCCATCGACTCGTCGACGTTGGGGGCGAACGTGCCGATCAGGGCGTCGGTGAGCACGACCCCGCGCACGACATCATCAGAGAACGTGTCGGCGATGGTGGAGCCGATCGGCGCATCGACGAGACTCGACCAGAGGGCAGCGTCCCCCACGGCCGCGCGGGCTTCCGTGCGCGTGAGCAGCGGCTGGATGACCGTCGGGAAGAGTGCTCGCGCGAACGCTGACGTGCCGGAGTAGAAGGAGTTCCAGGCCGCAGAGTCGGCGCCGAGCGCTGCGGCCGTGGCCGCGGCATCCACGGTGTCGATGAGCAGTCCGTCGGTGCCGCCCGGAGTCGGGGTGTACGACGAGTAGCGGCGGCGCGCGAGGGTGATCGAGAGTCCGAGGTCCCGGATGATGCGCTCGGGCAGCAGCGATACGAGGTACGAGTATCGCGACAGGCGGGCATCCACTCCCTCGAAGGCCGTTGCCGACACCGCGGCTCCACCGATGTGCGGCAGCCGCTCGAGCAGGGTGACCTTCTTGCCGGCGAGAGCAAGGTAGGCCGCGCCGGCGAGACCGTTGTGGCCGCCGCCGACGATGACGACATCGCGGTGATCACTCATGCTGCTGCTCCTCACAGATCGCGGGGTTGATGGCATCAAGAATTTTTCCGGAGATGACGCGGAGCATAGCTTTCTCGTTGTCATCGAGCGCGTCGAAGAAGTATTCGCGCACCGCCGCGTTGCGGTCGCCCGCGGCGGAGAGAGCTGCGCGGTTGCCGTCTGCCGTCAGGATGACCCACACGCCCCTCGCGTCATCACCGCACTCTTCACGCCTGACTAGCCCCCGCTGCTCCATGCGCGTGATCTGGTGGGACACCCGGCTCTTCTCCCAGCCGATGATGTCCCCGATGGACCCGGCACGCAGGCGACGGGTCGGTTCCTCGAACAGCGCGTCGAGGATCTCGAAGTCCGCCGTCGAGATGCCGGCGTCGGCGTGGAGTCGCCTCTCGAGAGTGAGCTCGAGCTGGCGGCGCATGACGAAGAAGCTCCGCCACAGTTCCCGCTCCTCGGCGGAGTTGATGCTCTGCATGGCACCATCATGCCCGGCTGGCTGCCAGCCCGCACTGGGAGAATGGGGCCGACCCTCATCCATCACCAGGAAGAAGCCCATGACCGTCATCAAGATCAACGCCATCACCGTCGCCGCCGACAGTGGAGATGAGCTCGCCAAACGCTTCGCTGCGCGCGCCGGAGCCGTCGATGGCCAGGCTGGATTCGAGGGTTTCGAGTTGCTGCAGCCCACCGACGACCGCACCACCTGGCTCGTCATCACGCGCTGGGCCGACGAGGAATCCTTCCAATCGTGGGTGAACTCGCCGGCATTCGGGCACGGTCACCGCAGTGAGGCCGAGCGCTCGGGCGAGCCTGCCCCCGCCCACGTCGGCATGAGCAGTGAACTCTGGTCGTACGCGATCGCCGGCGGCTCCGGAGCCTGACTACGGGGCCTGACTCCGGGGCCTGACTACGGCTTTCCTCCCGGTGAGAGCGCACTTTTCGCCCCCTCGGTGGGGGTGCAGGGCGATAACTGCGCTTTGAGATAGCGGGAGTGGCGAAACCGGGCGGGGTCAGACGAACTCGACGGCTCGCGCGAGCACGTCGCGGCAGGCCTTGACCGCGGGCCGGCTGGCGCTGGCTTCCCTCGCGGCGGTGAAGATGGTGCGGCGGGGCGATCCATCCAGATCCAGCAACCGGATGCCCGGCTCCCGCCCGGCCCAGACGAGGTCAGGCAGCACGGCGACCGCGTGGCCGCTCTCGATCAGCCGGATCTGCGCCTGGAGGTCGGCTGTCTCGAATCTCACGTCGGGCTCGAACCCCGCCCTGCGGCACAACTGCTCGGCCCAGTGCCGGGATGCCGTGCCGCGGGGCTCCATGACCCAGGCGCTCGCGCGCGCACCCTCGAGGCCCGTGCCCTCGAAGGTCGACGGCACTCCGAGCCTGAGCTGGTCCTGGAACAGGCTCAGCCTGTCGAGATCGGCCTGCCGCGGAGCGGCGTGCCCCGGATACTGCTCGGCGATCACCAGGTCGAACTCGCGGGTCCAGGTTTCGAACAGCGCGTTCTCGGGTTCACGCTGGGTCACCTCCACCCGCAACTGCGGATACTCCTCGGCGAAGATCGTGAGGGCTTGCGGGATGATCCCGAGCGCAGCCGACTGGAACACCGCGAGTCGGACGGTGCCCGTGACGTCGGTCAGCGACTGGTCGAGTTCGGATTCCATCAGTTCGAGTCGGTCGAGCAGCACCGCGGTGTGCCGCACGAGCAGTTCGGCCTGCGGCGTGAGCTGCACCCTGCGGCCGGATTTCTCGAGCAGAGGGACCCCCGCCTCCGTCTCCAGCAGGGCGAGCTGCTGCGATACCGAGGACGGGGTGTACGACAGCGCAGCCGCGACCGCGGCGATGGTGCCACGGAGCTTGAGTTCGCGCAGCAGGCGCAATCGTCGCACGTCGAGCACGGGGCATCCATTCATTCGGTTCTGCTAATGGATATTCTGCACTAACCGTCGCTTTTGCTATCGATATTCCGGGGAGCACACTGAAGGCTCCAGTCGCATTCATCCGCAAGGAATATCCTCATGAGCATGTCACTCGACCACTCGAACGCGAGCACCGCCCACACAGACCTCGCGGATGAGACGATCGCCACGGTGCGACGCTGGCTCGCCGAGAGCTCCGAGGTGATGCCCGACGCGAGTGCGGAGCGTCTCGCGGGAGTGCTCAAGGACCCGAAGGGCCTCGCGTTCACCATCGGTTTCGTCGACAAGGTGGTGCGCCCGCACGACCTCAGGGTCGCCGGCCGCAACCTCGAAAAACTCAGCCACAGCATCCCGGCCTTCCTGCCCTGGTACCTGCGCGCCGCGATCGTGGCTGGCGGCGGATTCGCACTGCTCGCGCCCTGGCCGATCGTCCCGATCTCGCGCTGGGTGCTGCGCGGGATGGTCTCGCACCTCGTCGTGGATGCCACGCCCCAGAAGCTCACGAAGACCCTCCACTCGCTGCGGGGCAAGGGCATCAGGCTCAACCTCAACCTGCTCGGGGAAGCCGTGCTCGGAGACGACGAGGCGAATCGCCGACTGCAGGGAACCCGCGAGCTGCTCGCCCGTGACGACGTGGATTACGTCTCCATCAAGGTCTCGTCTGTCGCGAGCCAGCTGTCGATGTGGGCATTCGACGAGATGGTGACGGAGGTCGTCGAGCGACTGACTCCGCTGTACGAACTGGCCGCGGCATCCCCCACCGCCAAGTTCATCAACCTCGACATGGAGGAGTTCAAAGACCTCGACCTCACGATCGCGGTCTTCGAGAGGCTGCTCGACCAGCCGAAGCTGCGTGGCCTCGACGCCGGGATCGTGCTGCAGGCCTACCTGCCGGATGCGCTCTCGGCTCTGCAGGGACTCACCCGGTGGGCGACTGAGCGTCGCGCCGCGGGCGGCGCTGGCATCAAGGTGCGGGTGGTCAAAGGCGCGAACCTCGCCATGGAACACGTCGACTCGATCATGCACGACTGGCCGCTCGCGACCTGGGGGTCGAAGCAGGAGAGTGACACGAACTACAAGCGCGTGCTCGACTGGGCGTTTACGCCCGAGCGTACCGACGCCGTGCGCATCGGAGTCGCTGGGCACAACCTGTTCGATGTGGCGTACGCGTGGTTGCTCGCGAAGCAGCGCAAGGTCACCCACCGCGTCGAGTTCGAGATGCTCCTCGGCATGGCGACCGGCCAGGCGGATGCCGTCAAACGGGACGTCGGCGGCCTGCTGCTCTACACCCCCGTCGTGCACCCGCACGAGTTCGATTCGGCGATCAGCTACCTCATCCGCAGGCTCGAAGAGAACGCGAGCACCGAGAACTTCATGTCCGGGGTATTCGAGCTCGCCGATAACCCCGAGGTCTTCGCTCGCGAGGAGCGCCGTTTCCTCAACTCCCTCGAGGTGCTGGATGACTCGGTTCCGCCGTCTCATCGCACCCAGGATCGCGCGCACGGCATCGAAGTGCCCACGGGTGACGGGTTCGAGAACGAACCCGACACCGACCCCTCCATCGCCGCCAATCGTGAGTGGGCTCGCGGAGTGCTGGGGCGCAGTGCGGACTCCACCCTGGGACAGTCCGCCATCGACGCGGCGAGAATCACGGAACTCGACGAACTCCACAAGCGCATTGCCGACACCGTCAGCGCCGGAGCGCGCTGGGGCGCACTGAGTGCCGCCGATCGCGCGATCGTGCTCAGGGATGCTGGCGACGTGCTCTCCGCCTACCGCGGTCGACTGGTCGAGGTCATGGCGAGCGAGACCGGCAAGACCATTGCCGAGGGAGACGTGGAAGTCAGCGAAGCCATCGACTTCGCCCGCTACTATGCCGAGCGCGCCCTCGAGCTCGACCAGATCCCGGATGCCACATACACCCCACCGCGACTGACCGTCGTGACGCCGCCGTGGAACTTCCCCGTCGCGATTCCCGCAGGGTCTGTGCTCGCCGCCCTCGCCGCGGGCAGCGGAGTCATCATCAAGCCGGCGGGCCTCGCGCGCCGCACGGGTGCCGTCATGGTCGAGGCGCTGTGGGAGGCCGGCGTTCCACGCGACGTGCTCTCGCTCGTCGATGTGAGCGAGCGCGAGCTCGGGCAGCAGCTCGTGTCGCATCCCGCGGTGGACCGGGTCATCCTCACCGGCGGATACGAGACGGCAGAACTGTTCCGTTCCTGGCGCCCCGACCTGCCCCTCGTTGCCGAGACCAGTGGCAAGAACGCGATCATCGTCACCCCGAGCGCCGACCTCGATCTCGCCGTCGCCGATGTCGTCAGGAGCGCGTTCGGCCACGCCGGCCAGAAGTGCTCGGCCGCGTCACTCGTGATCCTCGTCGGTTCCGTGGGGTCGAGCGAGCGGTTCCGCCGCCAGCTGGTGGATGCCGTCACCACCCTGCGCGTCGGATACCCCCAGGATCCCACAACCCAAATGGGGCCCATCGTCGAGCCGGCCCACGGCAAGCTGCTGCATGCCCTGACCACGCTCTCGGAGGGCGAGCACTGGCTCGTCCAGCCGAAGAAGCTGGACGAGAGCGGTGCGCTCTGGTCGCCCGGGGTGCGCGCGGGCGTCGCCGCTGGCAGCGAGTTCCACCTCACCGAATACTTCGGCCCTGTGCTCGGCATCATGACCGCGGCTACGCTCACCGACGCGATCGCGCTGCAGAATGCCGTGGACTACGGGCTGACGGCGGGCATCCACTCCCTCAATCCCACCGAGGTCGAACTCTGGCTCGACACCGTCGAGGCCGGCAACCTGTACGTCAACCGCGGCACCACCGGTGCGATCGTGCGTCGGCAGCCGTTCGGCGGCTGGAAGCGCTCCACCGTCGGTGCGTCGGCGAAGGCCGGTGGGCCGAACTACCTGCTCACGCTCGGAACCTGGGGCGCTGTGGAAGCTGAGCCACGCAACGACATCCTGCTTCCGGGGATCTCCGAGCGCGTGGCATCCGTCATCAAGAAGGCCCAGTCCGGGCTCGACTTCCCGGAGTTCGACCGGGTGCGTCGTGCCGCGCAGAGCGACGAGCGGGCCTGGGCTGCCGAGTACGGTGTGGCGCGGGATGTCTCGGCTCTCGGTGTCGAACGCAACGTGTTCCGCTACCGCCCCATGCCCGTGACCATCCGCCTCAGCGAAGGCGAATCACTCGGCCACCTCGTGCGGCTGCTCGCCGCAGCGAGTCGCGCGGGGGCCACCGTCGACATCAGCTCGGCCGTGCCGCTGCCCACGCCTCTCGTGCAGACCTTCGCCGGTCCATCGGCTCCCGTCCTCGTGCGGGAACTCATCGTGGAGTCGGATGAGTCGTGGCTGGGCCGCGTGCGCACCCTCGACAGCCCGCGCGTGAGGCTCGTCGGGGGCGACCCGCTCGCACTCTCGGAAGCGCTCCGCGGAAGTGTGGATGTCGCGATCTGGAGTGGACCGGTGACGACGTCTGGCCGCCTCGAGCTGCTGCCGTTCCTCCACGAGCAGGCGATCAGCATCACGGCCCACCGGTTCGGTAACCCCGATCCGGAGATGGCGGCACTCAGGGTCGATTAGCCGGGTTCTCTTGGGCCGTGGCCGCGTCATCCATCGACCTGACGCTTCCGGTCGTTACCGCCCCGCGATAGCGACCGGAAGCGTCATCTCGATGGCGGCCGCAGTGCACATGAGGCCGATTGTGGTTGTCGGTGCTGCGTCCTACCCTGAACGCATGACCACTCTGGAGGATCGACCCGCCACCGCCCTGATCGTCGTCGACGTGCAGGTGGGGGTGGTCGGCGAGGCATTCAACCGGGATGCCGTCATCGGCAACATCTCCACTCTCATCGATAAGGCTAGGAACGCCGGCGTGCCCGTGGTCTGGGTGCAGCATTCCGACGATGAGCTCGTGAAAGAGAGCGATGCGTGGCAGCTCACTCCCGAATTGACGCGGCTCGACTCTGAGCCGCTCGTGCATAAGCAGCACGGCGACTCCTTCGAGGGCACCGACCTCGAGCAGGTGCTTGCCGGCGCCGGGGTGGGCGCGCTGGTCGTCGCCGGGGCCGAGACCGATGCGTGCATCCGGTCGACCATCCACGGAGCGTTCACGCGGGGGTACGACGTAACCCTCGTGGGCGATGCTCACACGATGAACGACATGTCGGCCTGGGGTGCTCCCACTCCGGATCTGTCGATCGCGAATGTGAACCTCTACTGGCAGTTCCAGTCGGCGCCTGGCCGCACGGCGTCGGTCTCCACCGTCGAGGATGTCTTCAGCAAAAACATCTAACGTGAGAGTTGTGAACGATACTCCTGGCCCCGTGAAGAACTTCGATCTCGTCGTGATCGGTGCCGGCCCGGCGGGCACGTCAGCGGCGCTGCGGGCGGCCGAACTCGGCGCACGGGTCGCGGTGGTCGAGGCGTCCCGCACCGGGGGGACCTGTGTCAACACCGGCTGCGTTCCGACCCGCGTGCTCGCCAAGGCGGCGAGGCTCGTGCGTGAGGTGCGCGTGGCCCATAAGTACGGCATCGTCACCGGATCGCCGGAGGTCCAGTGGGACGCCACAGTCGCGCGAGTGCGTGCGACAGTCGATGAGGTGCGCGCCCTCAAAAACGAGGCTGGCCGCTTCACCGATTCTGGTGTCGAGCTCATCCTCGAAGGCAGGGCCAGATTCGTGGATGCCACGACCCTCGAACTCGACAGCGGACGGCGCATCACCGCCGAGTCCGTGATCGTCGCCGTGGGGGGCCACTCACGGCGCCTGCCCATTCCCGGCGCCGAGCTCGCGACCGTTCCCGAGCACGTGCTCGACCTTCCGTCGCTTCCTCGCAGGGTCGCGGTCATCGGCGCCGGCAACACCGGCGCGCAGCTCGTCACGGTGTTCAGCGCGTTCGGGTCAGAGGTGGCCCTGCTCGACGTCGCCCCTCGCGTGCTCGCGGCGTCCGACGCCGATGTGTCGAGCGCCGTATCCTCGGCTTTTGTGGCGCAGGGGGTCTCGGTCCACACCGGCCTGGATGGAGTCGAGAGCCTCGCGAGGGCCGCGGACGGTTCGATCACTCTCGCCTGGCGTGCGGCCGGGGAGGCGGCATCCGGTGATTTCGATGCCGTGATCATGGCGACGGGCTGGCCAGCAGACGTCGACGACCTCGGACTCGCCAATGCCGGCATCACGACCGAACGCTCGGCTATCCCGATCGACCAGTACTTCCGCAGCGTCATTCCGCACATTTTCGCGGTGGGGGATGCCAACGGCAGGGACATGCTCGTGCAGGCCGCACACTTCGAGGGCGAGGCGGCGGCCGAGAATGCCGTGCTGGACGCGAACCGTCGCACGCCCCACCACCTGCTGCCCGCGGGTGGATTCACGGATCCCGACTACGCGGGAGTCGGCCTCACCGAGGAGCAGGCGCGCCAGCGCGACCCGCACTGCGTCGTCGCGACGGTGCCGTTCACCCAGCTCGACCGGGCGGTGATCGACGACCGTTCCCTCGGCTTCCTGAAGCTCATCGCCGATCGCAGGCGCGAGCTCATCCTGGGTGCGCATGCCGTCGGCGAGAACGCCATCGAGGTCGTGCAGTCTGTTACGACGGCGATGGCCGCGGGTGTCGACCTCTCCACGCTGGCGGGCGTGAAGTTCGCCTATCCCACCTACGGGGCTGTGATCGGGCTCGCCGCTCGGGCGCTTCTCACCGAGCACGCTTCCGGATCTGACGTGGAGCTGCAGGGCTGAGATTCCCGCTCGCCGAAACAGTGGCGTAACCGCACGCCGAGGGCCACAATATCCCTTGTGCCGCCCGGCGCAACGACGCGTTCGAACAGGAGTTCACCATGGGAATCGACGACATCACCGGCAAGGCGCAGGAGTTCCTCAACGACAATAAAGTCAAGGAAGCGCTCGACAGCCAGCAGGCCGAAGACATCAGCGACAAGCTCCTCGACGGGGTCGCCGGATTCGCTGACAACCTCACCGGCGGTAAATTCTCCGAGCAGATCGAGGGCGCACGCGACGCTGCGGACGGCGCGGTCGGAACCGAGAAATAGCAGGCCGGTGCGGTCATCCGCGAGCGATCCGGCGGTTCTACAGCCCCAGGGCAGATTTCGCGAACTGCAGGGCTTCGGCGGGCGGAACCCCGAGCTCAGTGGCTCGCGTCGCGTAGGCGCTGGCCATGGCCTGGAGTGATTCCCCCGCCGTGCCTTTTGTGCCGCTGATGACCGTGCCGTTTCGTCCCCTGGTCTCGACGAAGCCGTCGTTCTCGAGGATCCGGTAGACCCGAGCCACCGTGTACGGCGCCACGCCCAGCTCTGTCGCGAGCTGGCGCACCGGGGGTAGTTTCGTGCCGACGATCAACTCGCCGTCCTCGATCTGCCCGATGATCTGCGTGCGCAATTGTTCGTAGAGGGTCACCGGGGATTCAGGATCGATCTTCACCGCTCCACGCTACCGCGGCACCCCGGCCGCCGTACGATCGAAGCATGGCAGATGCGGATGCGGTTGTTGTCGGTTCTGGACCCAACGGGCTCGCGGCGGCGGTTACTCTCGCCCGCGCCGGGCTCTCGGTGCAGGTGGTGGAACGCGCAGACACCATCGGCGGCGGGGCCAGGACGGCCGAACTGACGCTACCCGGCTTCCACCACGACGTCGGCTCGGCGGTGCATCCGATGGCCCTCGCGAGCGGATTCTTCCGGCGCTTCGAGCTGGAGCGGCGCATCGAGCTCGTCGTTCCCGAGCTGTCGTACGGGCATCCACTCGACAACGGCCGCGCCGGGCTCGCGTGGCTCGACCTCGAGCGAACGGTCGACGAGCTCGGCCGCGACGGCGACGCCTATCGGCGGCTCATGGGGCCCCTGGTGGAACGAGCCGACAGGGTGGCGCAGTTCACCCTGACTCCGCTGCTGCGGGTGCCGCGGCATCCTGTGACCACCCTGCTCTTCGGCCTGGCGTCGCTCGAACAGGGCTCCCCGGCATGGAACGCGCGCTTCGCGGAGGAGGTAGCGCCCGCGATGCTCACCGGGGTGGCGGCACACGCCATCCAGCGCATGCCGAGTCTCGGCACGGCTGCCGTCGCGCTCTCCCTCGGAGCTCACGCCCACGCTCGAGGCTGGCCGGTTCCGATCGGTGGCAGCCAGAGCATCATGGATGCCATGGCCGACGACCTGCGCGCCCATGGCGGCACCATCGTCACCGGGGTCGATGTCACGTCGCTTCGCGAGCTGCCGCAGGCGAAGGCCGTGCTGCTCGACGTGAATGCGCACGCCATGCTCGACATCGCGGGGGACAGCCTGCCCGACTCCTATCGGCGGCGGGTGCGGAAGTTCGAGTTCGGCAACGCCGTGGCAAAAGTCGATTTTGCGCTCTCGGGGCCGGTGCCGTGGACCAACCCTGCGCTCGCCGCGGCGGGAACCCTCCACGTGGGCGGAACCCGGGCCGAGATCGCGCACACCGAAGCCGAGGTGGCCGCGGGCAGGCACAGCGCCAACCCCTACGTACTCGTGTCGCAGCCCTCGGCCGTCGACCCCGGTCGCGCTCCTGCCGGGCAGCACGTGCTGTGGGCGTATACCCACGTGCCGAGTGGATCCACGGTCGACCAGACCGAAGCCATCACGGCCCAGATCGAGCGGTTCGCCCCGGGATTCAGGGACCTCATTCTCGCGAGCTCGAGCAAGACCGCGGCGCAGATGCAGCAGGACAATCCGAACTACGTCGGCGGGGATATCGCGGCCGGCGCGGCCACGTTCGCCCAGCTCGTCGCGCGACCGGTGCTCTCGCGTGATCCCTGGCGCACACCCGCAGAGGGGCTGTACCTCTGCTCGTCATCCACGCCCCCTGGCCCAGGAGTTCATGGGCTGGCCGGGTACTACGCGGCCCGCAGCGCGCTCAGGCATGAGTTCGGTATCGACAACGGGCCGTCACTCGCCCTCGGGAGGTAATCGTGGCATCCACGATCCGCGCCATGAACTGCTCCGCGGCTGACGTCTTCGCGGTGATCGCGGACGGCTGGCTCTTTCCCACCTGGGTGGTCGGAGCGTCGCGGATGCGCGACGTCGACGAGTCGTGGCCGGCGGTCGGCTCGCAGCTCCACCATTCGTTCGGAGTATGGCCGATGCTCATCAATGACATGACGATGGTGCTGGAGTGGGATCCGCCGCGCCGGGCCGTGCTGCAGCCGCGCGGGTGGCCGCTCGGCGAGGCCAGGGTCACCATGGAGGCGCGCCCGCGCGACACCGGGTGCGTCGTGCGCATGACCGAGACGGTCGTGAGCGGACCAGGAGCCCTGATTCCGGGGTTCATCGCCGACCCCGGCATCCACATCAGGAACGTCGAGGCGCTGCGTCGGCTCGCGTTCGTCGCAGAAGGTCGGTTCGCGGACCGCTGATCCGACGGCCGACGCGGGTCGGCCTGGCGCTGGGCGGCCTGACATCAGCGGCGGCCTGGCGTCAGCGGCGGCGGATCACGGCGGCCGCTGCGACCGCGCCCAGCGCGCCGAGACCGCCCGCGATGGCAGCCACGAGCGGACGGTGGCTGATCGCCCAGACCTGGGGTGAGACATCCAGCGCCTCGTCGTCGAAGATGCCGTGCGCGCCCTGGTCGCCCGCGATGGGGGCGTAAAGGTTGTCGGGCAGCATGGGCTGGCTCTTCTGCGGAGCCTGCTGGCCGTCATAGCCCGTCTTCGCGAGGTAGCGGTCGAGGAGGTTCGCCCCGAACCGGTTGCCGAGGATGGTCGCGACAGTCGACTCGCCCACCCAGGTGCGTCGACGCGGCTTCTCGGCGACGGCGAGGATCGCGCGCGCTCCCACCTCCGGCTGGAAGATCGGCGCGACAGGCATCGGGTGGTGCGGCAGTTGCGACTTCACCCAGTTGAACTGGATCGTGTTCAGCGCGGGCATGTCGACCATCGACACCTGCACGCTGCTGTCGTTGTGCACCAACTCGGTGATCACACTCTCGGTGAAGCCGAGTACGGCATGCTTGGCGCCGCAGTACGCGGCCTGCAACGGGATGCCACGATGAGCGAGGGCAGAGCCGACCTGGATGACGTGGCCGCGGTTTCGCGGGACCATGCGCTTCAGCGCGGCACGCGTGCCGTTCACGAAACCGAAGTAGTTGACGAAGGTCGCGCGCTCGAAGTCCTTCGGGTCCGTGCTCAGGAACTCCCCGAACACGCCCACCATGGCGTCGTTGACCCACAGTTCGATGGGGCCGAGTTCTGATTCGACGGCGGATGCCGCGGCATCCAGCTTCTCGCTGTCTGCGACATCGACGGACACCGACATGGCTCGCGCGCCGAGCTTCCGCGCGTCGGCGACGGCCCCGGCGAGCCCGTCCTCGCCCCGCGCGAGGATGGCGACATCCCAGCCCGCGCCGGCCAGCTCCCTGACGATCGCCCTGCCGAGCCCTGCGCTGCCACCAGTGACCACGGCCACGCCGCGATCGTCACGTAAAGTTTCCATCCTTCGACAGTAGGTTGCGTGGCGGGGGATGGGACGGCCTTGACCGTGACCGCCAGCCCTTGTAGGGGCTCGGGCCTTATAAGGAGCTCAGGTGTGGGCTTCGCCCGGTCGCGATTCGTGGTGGCGCTGGCCGGCGGTGCGCCGCTGCTCTTTCATCTCGGCTTCGAACAGGTGCCGCTTCCCCTCGACGAGTGCCACCCTGGCATCACGCTCCGCATCGACGAAGGGCTGATAGTAGTTCGCGTCGTAATCCTCGACGACCTGGAACGTCCAGCGGCCCTCGATCACATTGCGGCCGACGATGTTCCGGTCGAGCTGGTCGGCGAGGTCGGAGTGCCCGGCGTCGCGCAGCATGATGACAGCCTCACCGAGCGCCAGGTCGGCTTTACCCGTGAGCCTGTGGAAGGCGTAGAGCAGGCCGCGAGCGTTCTCGACAACCTCGAGGGCTTCGCTGAGCTTGCCGAGGGCGGCGACAGTCTCGTCGCTGACACCGGCGGGGCGGGTGTGAGCGGAATCCGGAACTTCGTTCGTGGTCACGGGTCTGGCCTTTCCCTCTTCTGTGATTCCTGATCGTAGGGTGCTGAGCCGATACTCAGTCGTGCTGGCGGTGGATCAGCCTCGACAGCACTATCGCGCTGCGCGTGTGGTCGACGTTCGGCGCGAGTCTCAGCTTCTCGAGCGCGACCTCGAGCGAGGCGATGTCCCTCGAGCGCATGTGCACTATCGCGTCCGCTGACCCGGTCACGGTGCCGGCATCCACGACCTCAGGCACGTCGGAAAGGATGCGTTTCAGCTCGTCGGGAGCGACGGTTCCGCGGCAGAACAGCTCGACATAGGCCTCCGTCGCGAGCCCGTCGACGGCAGGATCGACCTGGATCGTGAAGCCACGAATCACCCCGTCACCCACCAGGCGGTCGACGCGGCGTTTAACTGCGGACGCCGAGAGCCCGATCACATCGCCGATTTCCCCGTATCCGGCGCGCGCATTGAGCCTCAACAGGTCGATGATGCCGTGATCGAGGTTGTCCATGGCGCCAGACTACGGCGAGAATCGACGGAAAGGCACCCAAAGACGCGAGTTCCGTGCGCACCAAGCGGCGAAAGTGCGGATAGGTGCGTGGAACACTGGACGGATGACCGTTACAGACCAGCAGCCAGCCCAGGATCCCACGACACCGGCTCGCATCGCCACGAAGCGCACAGTGCTGATGTGCCGCCCGAGCTACTTCACCGTCGTGTACCGCATCAACCCGTGGATGGACCCGGAGCTGCCCACCGACACCGCGCTCGCCGTGCGCCAGTGGGAGTCGCTCTACCAGGCGTACATCGACCTCGGCTTCGACGTCGAGCTCGTCGACCCGATCGACGGGCTGCCCGACATGGTCTACGCCGCCAACGGTGGTTTCGTGATCGACAACATCGCCTACGGCGCCAAGTTCACGCACGCCCAGCGCCAGCCGGAGGGCCCCGCGTACATGGACTGGTTCGGCGCGAACGGCTTCGACGTGCGCGTGCCCGTCGAGGTGAACGAGGGCGAGGGCGACTTCCTGCTGGTGGATGGCGTCATCCTCGCCGGCACAGGCTTCCGCAGTGCATCCCACAGCCACCAGGAACTCGCCGAGATCTCGGGCCGTGAGGTCGTCTCCCTGACCCTGGTCAACCCGAGTTTCTACCACCTCGACACCGCGATCGCGATCCTGGACGACTCGAATATCGCCTACCTGCCGTCGGCGTTCGATGAGCCGTCACTCGAGATCCTGCGCCAGCGGTTCCCCGAGGCGATCATCGTGACCGAAGAAGACGCCGCGGTGCTGGGCCTCAACTCGTTCAGCGATGGATACAACGTGGTCATCGCCGCGCGCGCGAAAGGCTTCGAGCGCCAGCTGCGAGAGCGCGGGTACAACCCGATCGGCGTCGACCTCTCCGAACTCCTGCTCGGCGGAGGCGGAGTGAAGTGCTGCACCCTGGAGCTGCGCCGCTGACCTGAGGCCCACTCCGGCCCTTCCCATCTGGCGGCCTCGAAGTGCACATCCTGTTGGGAAATCGACAGCGACTGTTCTGGTGTGAGGCCGTCAGGCCAACCCATTGCCCCACTCGGTTGCGCGGGCGGCTTTCCAGAACCCGCGGGTACCGCGCTCGCCGAACTCGCATATGGACTCGCTCACCACAACCGGCAAGCTGATGAAACCGAAAACTCCGACCACGAGGCACACGCCCGTCGGCAGACCGGTTCCTTCAGACAAGCCCACAATTGCCCCGCTGGTGATCACGAGTGCTGCGCCGCTAATCGCGACAAAAACTATCGGCCACCAGATCAGGGCCAGCACCGGCCTTCCGTCGGATCTTTGCGCCAGCGGAACATCTCCGCTTTTCGTTCTCGCGACCAACAAGCGCTTCGCATAGCTCCAGCCGATAGCGATTGAACCGAGAAAGGCGGCCGCGGCAAGCAGCGTGCCGGGCCCACCGAAGCCCTTCGGCTTCGGTCCTCCCCACTCGCCCACCATTCCCGCCAAAAGAGCCGTCGCCACAATGACGAGCGTAGCGATCGTCAAAAATACTGACCTCAGGTCAGTACCAGCTGATCTCGGACGCTGCCGGTTCTGGCCCGCAGTGCGGGAGCTGACCGCCGAATCCCGCACATGGCGGGATGGCCTGAGTTCCGCGCTCGGCTGATGCGCGCGACGTACGATTCTGCGTACCACCCGTACGCCGCCTATTCCGATCGCCACCAGGACCAGCATGCCGCCAGCCTGCAGAGGCCACGTCGGTGCCCCGTCGGGGAGCGATCGGGTGAGCGCTTCCGGATGTGCAGCGAATCCGATGAAAGCCACTGTGGCGAGGCCCCACGCACAAAAGGTCAGCGCAACGGTGATGATGAGTTGAAGCCTCAGCCAGAACTTGTGGATCAACCTCATTATGATGCTCACCCTACAGGCGTGCCGGTCCCTATTCGCGACGATTTCCTGGCCCATCGTGATCGCAAGGGAGTGGATCCGGGGTACCACCTGATCGGCGTCGACCTCTCCGGGCTGAGCCGCTGACCGGAACCGCCGGTCCGGCCCTTCCCACCTGCCGAAGTGACGCCAACGGGGGTTATTCGCGGAGAATAACCCCCGTTCGCGTCATGTCAGTGGTCGGGCTGGGGTGGGTGGGGTGGGCTTTCCCTTCACCGTCGGTGAGCTCGCCGCGGAGGGGCTTCTCGTCGTCGTGGGAGGGGCCGGTGCGGGCCTGAGCGGCGAAGGCAACGGGGTGTAAGTTCCGTTTATGGCTCCAGAGGGAGGAAACGCGGGTCCGTCCGCGGCGGCACGACGGCCTGTCGCACTGGTGGCGGCCGCGGTCGGTATTGCGCTCATCCTCTGTCTTGTAACAATCGTCATGTGGCTTTTCACCCGGGACAGCCGGGTGGACCTCCAACCCGAGTACTTCGTCGGTGTGGAGGGCCAGAGTGGGATATCGCTGCTTGACGGGGCTGTGGATGTCACCTCCGCAACCTGCGGAGACGAGTACGCGTGCGAATCTGCCTGGGGCACCGATGACCTGGTGCTGATGAAGTTTGCGACGAAGGATGACGCGGCAAGCGCCGCCCGAATGATCGGTGCGAACGCGTACCCCTCAGATTGGCTGGTGGCCAATTTCATCGGAGATTCCGTGAGTGACAACGACCGCCGATTCGCTTCCGAAGTTCTTGACGGTGCCTGGCAGAGCGAAGTGGATTAGGGGCACGGCAGCGCAGGATGACCGGCCAGCAGCGGCCGTGCTGACCTGAGCCATCTCCGGCCCCTCCCACCTTGCCGAGGTGACGCAAACGGCGGCTATTCGTAACGAATAACCGCCGTTTGCGTCACCTCAGTGGTGGATGGGCCTAGTCGGTCAGCTCAGCCACCTCGAACTCGGGAGCCCAGCTCACGGGGACCGACGCTGTGATCAGGCTTCCGTCGGCGCGCCGGGAACCCTCGACCGCGCTCGTGCTCGGCGCTCCGGTGATGCGCGGTCCGTGGTGGTTGAGCGCGACAGTCACCGGCGCGGCGCCGGTCACGACGATGTCGAGCCCACGGACGCTGAACGACACGATGGAGCCGGCCTCGGTGGACACGGCCTCGGAGGTGAAGGTGACGTCGTGCTCCGTGACATCCACCCGCACCCTCGTGCCATTGATCATGATCCTGTAGGTGAGGCGCTCCCAACCCTGGGGCAGTCGTGGGTCGACGGTGAACCGACCCTCGTGGTCGCGCAGTCCGCCGAATCCGAAGACGAGGGCGCTCCACATGCCGCCGGTGGACGCGATGTGCACGCCATCCGCGGAGTTGTTGTGCAGGTCGGCGAGGTCGACGAACAGCCCGTCCATGAAGTACTTGAGCGCCAGCTCGCTGTAGCCCACCTCGGCGGCGATGATCGACTGCACTACAGCCGACAGCGTCGAGTCGCCCGTCGTGATCGGGTCGTAGTAGTCGAAGTCGGACTTCTTCTCCTCGGCAGTGAACTTGTCGCCCTGCAGGAAGAGCGCGAGCACGACGTCGGCCTGCTTGATCACCTGGAAGCGGTAGATCACGAGCGGGTGGTAGTGCAGCAGCAGTGGTCGCTGGTCTGCACCAGTCTTCGAGAGATCCCAGAGTTCCTTCTCCAGGAACTGCGCATCCTGCGGGTGGATGCCCAGCACAGGGTCAAACGGAATGAACATGGCCGCGGCGGCAGCGGTCCACTCCGCGACCTCGTCGTCGTCGAGGGAGAGCCGCGCCACCATGTGCTCGTAGCTGCGGGGATCGTGCTCGCGCAGTGACTCGACCGCGAGGGCCGCTGAGCGGAGGTTCGCCCTGGCCATCACGTTCGTGTAAAGGTTGTCGTTGACGACGGTCGTGTACTCGTCCGGCCCCGTCACCCCGTGGATGTGGAACCGCTCGCTGCCGTTGGAGCGCCAGAACCCGAGATCCGCCCACATCCGCGCGGTCTCGACGAGGATGTCGATCGTGCCACGCGTCAGGAAGTCGGTGTCGCCGGTGGCCGCAACATATTGGGTGAGCGCGAAGGCGATGTCGGCGTCGATGTGGTACTGCGCGGTACCAGCGGCGTAATACGCAGACGACTCCTCCCCGCTGATGGTGCGCCACGGGAAGAGGGCGCCCTGCTGGTTCAGTTCGCCCGCCCGCATCCGCGCGTTATCGAGGATCGAGTGTCGGAAGCGGAGGGCGTTTCTCGCGGCGATCGGCGAGGTGTACGTGAGCACCGGGAGAACATAGATCTCGGTGTCCCAGAAGTAGTGACCGCCGTATCCGGTGCCACTGACGCCTTTGGCTGCAACACCCTGGCCGTCGGCGCGCGCCGACGCCTGTGCGAGCTGAAGGAGGTTCCAGCGCACGGCCTGCTGTACGACGGGCTGGCCGTGCACCTCGACGTCGGTGCGATCCCAGAAGTCGGCGAGCCAGTCGCGCTGCTGCTGCGCCGCGAATTCGTGCCCCTCGGCCGCTGCGCGATCGAGGGTGCGGTCGCTGCGGTCGGCGAGCTCGCGCGTGGGCACGCCCCTGGAGCTGTGGTAGCTGATGTTCTTGACGATCCTGATGCGCTTGCCGGCCTTCGCCTTCACGCGGTAGACGTGCTTGGCGAGGTCATCGCTCAGGGAGGTGAACTGCTCCCACTCGTTCTCGGTCTCGATCGAGTGATCGATGCCGGCGACGACGGTCATGCCGGAGTTGGTGCAGCGGAATCCGAGCGTGTACCGGCTGCCGACGGCCCGCTTGAGCTTCGGCTGCAGCACGCGCTCGGTGAAGGCCTCGGCCTTTCTCGGGTCGAAGTCGGACTTTGCGGCGCGACCCTTCTCGAACTCGACGGGGGGCTGGTCGAACTCGTCGATGCCATCCTGTCGGTTGAAGAGCTGGCTCGAGATGGCGATGGAAGCGTCGGCGTCGAGCACCGTGACGTCGTAGACGATGACCCCGAGGTGGCGGTCAACGAACGAAACCATGCGCCGGGAATCCACCTGCACCTGCTTGCCCGATGGCGTGCGCCACCGGATCGACCGGGTGAGCGCACCCTCTCGAAAATCGAGGGTGCGGCAGAAGTCGAGAAGGTCGGCTTCGGGCAGGATGAACGGCTCGTCGTCGACGTAGAGCCTGATGATCTTGGCATCCGGCACGTTGACGATGGTCTGGCCGACGCGGGCGAACCCGAAAGCCTCTTCGGCGTGCCGGATGGGCCAGGTCTCATGGAGGCCGTTGATGAAGGTGCCGTGGACGTGGCCGGCGCGGCCCTCATCCATATTGCCGCGCATGCCGACGTAGCCATTGCCGACCGCGAACAGTGTCTCGGTGTTGCCCATGTCGTCGGAACTGGTGGTGTTCTCGACGAGTGCCCACTCGTCGACGGGGAAACGGGTGCGATCGAGCGGATCGTTCCAGTCCTTCTCGTTCATGAGCGGGCTCCTGCCGGGTAGGTGTCGATGGGCAGCATGAGCTCGAGGTCGGACACCACGAGATCGGCTCCGGAGTCCAGGAGTTGCTGCGCACCGGCGCCGCGGTCGACGCCCAGCACGAGACCGAAGTCTCCGGCGCGGCCCGCCTGGACCCCGGAATGCGCGTCTTCGATGACCACGCACTCGGCTGCGGTCAGGCCGAGCAGCTCTGCCGCGCGAAGGTAGGTGTCTGGGGCCGGCTTTCCCGCGATGTTCTGCTCGGCGGCGACCATTCCGTCGACGACGACCTCGAACCGGGACGCGATACCCGCGGCTTCCAGCACGGCGGGGGCGTTTCGTGAGCTCGAGACCACGGCCACCCTGAGGCCCGCCTCGGTGACGGCATCCAGAAACAGTACAGAGCCGGGATACGGCGAGACGCCATCCTCGGCCAGGACGCGGCTGACCGTGTCGTTCTTGCGGTTGCCCAGCCCGCAGATGGTGTCTGCGGTGGCGGGATCCGTCGGCTCGCCCTCGGGCAGCTCGATGCCGCGGGACCCGAGCATCGACCGGACCCCGTCGTAGCGTGGCTTGCCGTCGATGTAGTCGAAGTAGTCCTGTTCCGAATACGGATCCACTCCGTGCTCGTCGAGGTACGGGGTGAACAGCCGGGCCCACGCCGCCATGTGCACGTCTGTGGTCGGGGTGAGCACGCCGTCGAGATCGAACAGCACGCCGCGGATTCCGTCGAGCGGAGGCACTGGCGAATGAGGCTGGATGTCGGCCAAGGGCACGCCTTCCGTGAATGGTGAGGAGTCGTGGTGACGGGTGGGCGGCGACGCCGTTGGGCCGTAGGTGCCATTGAACAGCATTCGCGGCCGCACTCCAACACGAACAATCGTTGACACGATTAGATTCGTCGCATGAGCTCTTTTCCCAGCGCGCTGCCCGAATCCACGGCGATCCCCCTGAGGGGTGGCCCCACACTCAACTGGGGCGTGCTCGGCCCCGGCGGAATAGCCGATGCCTTCGTCACCACCCTTCATGCCCACAGCGACCAGAGGATGCTCGGCGTCGGCTCCCGCTCCGCCGAGCGGGCTGCGGCCTTTGCCGCGAAACACGGCGTACCGAACTCCTACGGATCGTATGAGGCGCTCGTCGCCCACCCCGAGATCGACGTCGTCTACATCGCCGCTCCGCACAGCGAACACCGTGATCTCGCCCTCCTGGCGCTCGCCGCGGGAAAGCACGTGCTCGTTGAGAAGCCGATCGCGCTGAGCGCCGCCGAAGCGCGGGAGATCGCGGCGGCAGCGGCGACCGCTGGGCTCTTCGCCATGGAAGCGATGTGGACCAGGTTCCAGCCGAAGTCGACGGTCATTCGGCAGCTGCTCGACGACGGCGTGCTCGGCGAACTCCGCCTCAGCTCGGCGGACCTGGGCTTCAGGTTCGAGTTCGACCCGAACCATCGCCTCTACAACATGGAGCTCGGGGGCGGTGCACTGCTCGACCTCGGCGTCTACCCGGTGTGGTTCAACCACTTCGTGATGGGCGCGCCGGATGCCGTCCGCGCTTCTGGATCTCTCGGATCGACGGGCGTCGACGTGCAGGCTGCCCTCACTCTCGAGTACGCGAACGGAGCGCAGGGTCTCGCCTTCGCGACGATGCTCGCGCAGACCCGCACGGGAGCCGAGATCGCCGGAACCGTGGCTCGCATCGAGGTCGAGCCGAACTTCATCGCGACGGGGGGATTCACCCTCCACGGAGCAGACGGTGCTCGCCTCGACTGGCATGACGACCACGGGTTCCCGCAGTTCAGCGATGGGCTGGTGTGGCAGGCGGCTGCGGTCGCGAAGCACATCTCGGATGGCCTGACCGAAGCTCCGGAGCATCCACTGTCGACAACCATCGCCATGCTCGAGACGATCGACAGCGCGCGGACCCAACTCGGATACCCGCCCCGAGCCTGACAGTTCTTGCCCGAAGCCGCGCTCGAGGTGACGCGAACTGCGGTTTCGCGGCCGTCGAAGCCGCACCTGGCGTCAGCTCGGCGAGGATGAGCCGGATCAGGAGGTCGTGAAGGCGAGGGTCATCATGACGGCAGCGACAGCCATGCTCGCGGATTCGAGCGGGGCAAGGAGTGCAGCGAGGGTGGTCGCCCTGCCGGGCTGTCGCCGGCTGAGCGCTGCCACCAGCCACAGGGTGAAGACAACGAGGGCGATGGTCGCGATCCAGAGCGCCACGGCCATCGGCACGGCTGCTGTGTGGTGACCCGTCGCCGAGGAAGGGGAAGAAACTTTCGATCCTGAGACGAGCAGTAGGGCCGCCATGATCAGGAGGCTGATGCTGCGATGGATCCCCATGGCGGCAGACAGGGACCGGGTGGCACCGCTGTGGTAACGTCGCCCCAGCCGCACGACCACGGCGGGCCATACCGCGAGGCCCATGAGGGCCAGTGCCCACATCACGGGGCTGATGACGCCACTTCCCGTCATGGAGTCGACCATCGCCGCGAGCATCACGATGGCCGGCGCCCACGCGACCGCGGAGCGGCTGCGACGGTCACCGACCGTGCAGCACACCCCGACGGTCGCAGGGACAATCGATCCCAGGTGGAGCAACTCAATCACGAGGGATCGACCGATCCCGGCTAATGGGTATGGCCGGCGTTGTCGCCGTGTGCGGTTGAATCGTGCCCGTGAGAGCAGGCGTGCACCGGTTCATTGGCGGGCACATTCAGCGCAGGGTTCCTGGGGAAGAACCCATAGGGCTTGAGTGTGAACTTCGCGTAGTCGGTCGGCATGACCGGCCAGTCTTCCGGCCGTGGGAAGTGCGTCGGACCGAAGGTGTGCCAGAGCACGATGTCTTCCCCATCGAGTGGACGATCGGCAGCCATGTAGAGAGGGAGACCGTCTCCTCCGGGGTTCTGGTGCACGAAGTCTCCCGCCGGATAACGCTCGGAGGGGTCGTATTTCGTCACGAAGAGGTGGTTCCGCGTGAAGGCGGCCCGCTTCGCGATGGATGACGCCGGATCCGCCATCAGGGTGGGGTTGGCTTCCGGCAGCAGCACGTATCCCGTGTTCCTTCCGAGATAGTTTTTCTTCTCGGTGTTCGTGATGTGCCACGCCCGCCCGACTGTGGCATCGGCGGTCAGTGCACTACCGGATTCCGAGGTGATACGGGTCGATTTCCTGGTGAACGCTCCGCCGTGAGGGTTCGACTCGCTGATGGGCAGCCGTACGGCATCCACCTCATCGACGGCATTGGACAAGCCGTCGACCATCATGTCGAGCCTCGCGCTGAACAGGTGCTGGTGAAACGGTGCACCCAGGCCGGGGGCGACTTCGCTGGCGTAGTCGTAGCCCTCCTCGGGGTAGGACGAGGTGAAGAGAATGCCCGTGAGTTTCGCCTCACATTCGATGGTGCCATCGAGGTAGAGGTACCAGTAGAAGCCGTAGTCGTAGTTGCCGACGGTGGTGAAGAAGCTGATCACCAGGCGGCGCTGGCGGCGAACCTCGTTCGATCCGGTGAACATGTCGGAGTGCTTCCAGAGCGTGCCGAAGTCTTCCTCGTGCATGCAGATGCCATTTTTGATCGTCTGCGGGTTTCCCACCTCATCGCTGAGAATGGCGTCGAAATAGTGGATCTCGCCCACGCAGTCGCAGCCGAGTTCGAGGGAGTTCGTGAAACGGCCGAAGAGGTACTCTCCGGTGTCGAAGTAGTTCTGCCAGAACCGCACGGGGCTGGGATCGCCGTACGGCACGACCATCTCGGCAATCGACGCGCGATAGATCACGGGTCGCCGTTCTTGCCCGTCATCGAAGCTGAGTTGGCGGAGGATCAGGCCTTCGCGGGCGTCGAAGCCCACCTGGAATTGCCAGTTCGCCCAGGTGACCGTCTCACCATGGACCGAGAAGCTCGGGCCTTCCGGCTGCGAGATGACGATCGGTTTGAGGCCGACCAGAGGCGGCCCCTGAAGCGCGGGATCGTCGAAGTTGCCCGAGGTGGCGGGGATCGCGAGGTGTGCGGCGTCGATGAGGCGCGTCACCGACTTCGCCGCGACATCGACGTAGGCACACAGCCCGTCGACCGGATGAGCCCACGGGTGATCCTCCGGATAGTCCTGACGGAATGCGAGCACTCGCACGATCCGACGCCCCTCCTCCTCCGGGAAGTCGTAATACCCGGCCGAGAGCGGGACGCACATCACACTGTCGACCGTGCACCCCCGCGCAGCGAGGGCATCGACCCAGCGCTGGTCCGCCGCGACGATTGGGCCGATAGCGTCGAATTCCTCGATCAGGATGGGCAGCTGACCACGTGAACCGTCGAGAACGTGGGTAGAGATCACCGCAGAGAGTGGCAGCGACACGATGTTGTCCGTCGAATGGCCGGTTGCCATGTCGAGCAGCATCACCCTGGCCTGGCGATCGGGCACGGGGCCGCTGCCCGACTGGTAGGCGAGCACGTCGAGCTTGTGCGGTTCTTCGAGTCCCACATAGGCGAAGCGAGTGGTCGGGGTGAATACGTCGCTCGCAGTGACGATGTCGCGGATCGACTCGAATTCGACCGGGGTCAGGTTCGCGAGCGGACCGGCGGCCGGGGCATCCTCGAACTCTGAGAGGTCGGTGGTGGGGTCTGTAATGGTCATGATTCAGTCTCCTGTTGTGGTTGTTGGGAGGCGTTAGCCCGAGATGGCTTCAGTGATCTGCTCATATGACGCGGGATCGCGCCGTTTGAGGAGGTAGGCCTGCAGGTACCCGCCGCCGATGCACACCACGAGCAGTCCGATGAGCACGGTGCTCACCACACCGAAGACCGGCACGCCCTCTGCGTTGACATCGCCGACGAGGAAGGGGAAGTTGACGAAGATGATCACCGCTGCGCCGACGAGTCCGACGAGACCCAGGGCCGGAGCGACCATCGTGTTCCACGGCCGGGAATCAGACCTGGATCTCGCGAAGTAGACAATGACGGCGAGAGACGTCGCCGCCATGAGAATCGCGACTGCGAGGGTGGCGATCCCGGAGAACCAGGTGAACACTGCGAGCACAGGGTCGAGCCCGAGAATGGCGAACACCACGATCAGGATGCCGGCCACCGCTGTCTGCGCCAGCGACGAGAAGTGCGGCGAGAGGTGCTTCGAGTGCACATCGCCGAGCCGCCCCGGCAGGAGCTTCGCGTTCGACATGGAGTACTGGTACCTGGTGATCACGTTGTGGAACGAGAGCACGCACGCGAACATGCTGGTGATGAGCAGAGTGTTGATGATAATTTCACCGATCGGGCCCAGGTAGTTGAGGGTGGTGGTGATGACCATCGCTCCGGGGTTTTCCGCAGCGATACCCACGACCTGGGTCGGACCCCACGCCATGATGATCCCCCAGGAGGCCAGGGTGTAGAAGACCCCGATGCCGATCACCGCGGTGTAGGTCGCGCGCGGGATGGTCCTATCCGGGTCTCGAGCCTCGTCGCGGAAGATGACTGTCGATTCAAAACCGATGAAAGCTGCGATCGCGAAGATCAGACCGACGCCCGGCGTGCCCGAGAAGATGTTGGTGGGGAGGAACGGTTCGACCGAGAGGCCTTCCGGGGCACTGCCGCCGAAGACGACGGCCGCGACGAGTGCAAGCACGATCAGTACCTCGCCGATGAGCAGCACCCCGAGAACCTTCGAGCTGAGGTCGATGTGCCGGTAGCCCAAAAGTCCGACGATGGCTGAGGTAGCGAGTGCGTAGAGCCACCACGCGACCTCCGGCCCGCCGAGGCCCGCGACTGTTGTGCTCAACAGGAAGCCCAGGTAGCCATACACCGCGACCTGGATGGTCGTGTAGGCGAGCAGTGCGACATACGCCGTCGCCAGACCGGACGGTTTGCCGAGTCCGTAGCCGACGAACGTGAAGAAGCCGCCGGGCTTCGGAATCTTCTTCGTCATCGCGGCGAGCCCAACCGAGAACAGCAGGAGCACTATGGCGGATGCGGCGAACAGGGCGGGGAATCCGACCCCATTACCGAGAAGGATGCCGAGCGGCACCGAACCGCCGATGACGGTGAGCGGCGAAGCGGCCGCGACGACCATGAGAACGATAGCTCCGACGCCGAGACTTCCGGAAAGCCCGCGCCTGGTCGGCGCCTCGCTCTCCGCCTTCGGCTCACTGGTGGTGGTCATGTCAACTCCTTGGTGGTGGGGGACTGGGTGTCGACCAGTGTGTGCGCTCCGGATTGCCGAGCTATTCCGGCCCGGTAAAGATCCCCACGTTCCAAATGGGACGGCATGCCCCGGTCGTCCCATTGGTAAATATCTGCACGAAACATGCCGGTATCCGTGCCGCAACACCACATGGCTACGGTGTGTGGATGAATGCGCCGAGGTCCGCGAACGCCTTGCGGCGCGCCATCGACAATCCACCCCCTGTGGTGGGCGTAGGAACCGAGTCTTCGGTCACCGGCCTCGACCGCCGTAGTGTCGGATTCGCCGACGTTCTCGCACAGTCGGTGTCGGCCGTGGCACCGTCAGCCGCTGCCACGACAGTTCCGATTATGGTGGCCGTAGCAGCCGGATCAGCATCAGTGTGGGCCATCGCAGCAGCGATGCTGTTGTGTGCCGTCGTCGCGAGCACGGTCAACCAATTCACCCGGCGGTTGGCGGCGGCCGGGTCGCTCTACACATTCGTTGCCAAGGGACTCGGAACTACTGCCTCGTCCGTCACCGGAGTGGCGATGATCATCGGGTACGGCGTGATTGCGATGTTCGCCCTGACCGGAGCTGGGCTGTATCTCTCGTTCTTGCTGGATCAATTCGCTCCCGAGGTCGCAGCATCAGGGCTCGTGGTGCCGATCTGCATCCTTGCAACCGGGGCGCTGTGTTTCTTCGTCCTTGCGCGAGGAATCCGGTTGTCCACCAGGGTGACGATGCTCGTCGAGTCGGTGTCGGTGGTGCTGATCGTTGTCCTGGTCGTCGCGCTGCTGGCGGTCCAGCCTGCAGGTATCGACGGGAACCTGCTCAACCCGACCGCGTTGCTGTCTGGCACTGTCTCCATCGGCGACTTCGCCGCGGGGGCGATGCTCGCGATCACGGCCTTTGTCGGCTTTGAGAGCTCCGCTGCTCTCGGCGTCGAGGCGCGCCGGCCATTCGCAGCGATTCCCCGCGCCGTTCTGTGGACTGTCATGGGCGCCGGACTGCTCTACCTGCTGTCGACCTACAGCCAATTGGTCGGCTTCGAGACTCTCGGCCGGGATATCGGGTCGAGCACATCACCTGTCAACGAACTCGCCTCGGCATACGGAATCGAGTGGGTGGGCATCCTGCTCGATGCCAGCATCGCCACCTCGTTCTTCGCCTGCGCCATCGCGTCGACGACCGCGCTCACCAGAGTGCTGTTCTCTATGGGCCGCGAGGGTCTTCTGCCGAATTCTCTCGGTCACGCCAGCGCAACGAACAGAACCCCGATCGTCGCCATTGCCGCTGTGCTTCCGGTGCTCGTCGGAGTTCCGATCTGGCTCATCGCAACGGGGGGCAGCGTCTGGTTCGCGATGGGTATTCTCATCGTGGGCGCTGCGTCCGGTTACGTCGTGGCGTACATCCTGCTGTGCATAGCTGCCCCGGTGTTCCTCTGGCGAATCGGTGAGTTGACCCTGTGGCCCGCGATCAAGGCTGCGGTCGGGGCTGCTGGCCTCACCGCAGTGCTCGTGGCCTTCCTCATCTCCGAAGGAGCGACTGCCCAGGGCGGGGCGATGTGGGCATTCCTGGTGCTGATGGTGGTGGGCAGTGCTGGCATCCTCGTGTTGAGGACGCGCAGGCCGTGGTTGCACCAGACCATCGGCATGCACGATGAGACAGTGCTGGCGGATGTGCTCGGGGGCGATAGGCAGCCGGAGCCATTATGAGCGAGGGTGACCTCAGCGCTCGGCAGCCGAAAGCGATCCATAGTGCACTCACGGTGCTCGAAGAGGTCGCCAGGTCTGGCGCGGGGGTCACAGCTCGAGAGGTGAGCGACAATCTGGGCTTGCCGAGGGCGACCGCGTATCGGCTGCTCAACCTGCTCGTCCAGGACGAGTATCTGGTGCGGATGCCCGACCTCAGGGGGTTCGCACTCGGACGCAAAGTCGTGCAGCTTGCCGGCCTGGTGACTCCGCAGCCTCCGCCACGAGCGGCACGCGACCTCATCGAGGACCTGAGAGAGCGCACCCGCGGCGGGGTACACCTCGTGCGTTACGACTCGGACCGGATGCGTCTGGTCGACCCCGATCCGGATTTCCCACTCAGCGATGAGTCCCGCATCCTGAGGCAGCTGGAGTCGTCGGCTCTCGGTCGGCTCCTGCTGGCGGAAAGCGGACGAGCCTCCCCGGCTGTCACCGTGAGTATCAGGACGCTCGGGTACGCGACCCAGTTCGGGGAGCTCGTGCCCGCGCGGGGCTGCATCGCTGTGCCGATCCGGGATTCGAGGGGAATCCTCGTCGCGGGCCTCGGCCTGTCCGGTCCGGTCGAGCGTGTTCGCGACCCCGGGCGCCTGCTGGACGAACTGTTGCGTTCAGGGCGGGATCTCGGCCCGCTGCTCGTCTGAGCCCTCCCCGAGTCCCGAAGCCGCGCTCGAGGTGACGCGAACCGCGGTCTCGCGGCCGTCGTAGCCGCCCATGGCGTCACCTCGGCGAGGGTGGGGTCGATCAGGCGCTAGACCGCGGCTGCGGCGAGCACCGGTCGGCCCAGTTGCGCGGGGATGTCGCCCGGCAGCTTCTCGTCAGGGTGGTGGCTGACGAGCACGACGATGCGATCGGCGAGAGCGGCGCGGAGGTTGCCCATGAGCCGCTCGGCGCTGGCAGCGTCGAGGTGGGCCGTCGGTTCATCCAGCAGCACCAGGTCGGAGCGGGTGAGCAGCATCCTCGCGACGGCCAGCCGCTGGCGTTCGCCGCCGGAGAGCCTGTCACCCAGGGAACCCGTGCGCGTGTCGAGCCCGAGAGGGAGTGAGTCGAGCAGGGCGCCGAGACCGGCGGTGCGCAGGGCCGCGAGCATCTCGGCGTCGGTGGGACGATCCGTGTGCTCCCGAGAGAGCATGAGGTTGCCGCGGATCGTCGAATCGAAGAGGTGCGCTTCCTGCGGGCACCAGGAGATGCGTGACCTCAGGGTCGCGGGATCGATGGCCGCGGCATCCACGCCATTGACGGAGAAGGTGCCGGATGCCGGCGCAAGAAAGCCCATGAGCGTGGCGAGCAGTGTCGACTTGCCGGAGCCGGACGGGCCCTCTGCGACGATCCAGTCACCGCGGGTCGCTGTCGCCGTGATCGGACCGAAGCTCGCGGAGTCGGCCCAGCCCACAGCCAGCCCCTCGAGTTGGAGCGAGTCGATTTGCGCAAGAGGAACGGTGCCCGTTGTCGTGCCGCGTGCCTGCGTGATGGCACGCACCTTCGCGAGGGCGCCAGCGAGGGCCGGCCACTGTTGCACGGCCTCGACCATGCCGGTGAGTGGTTCGATGAGGGCGATCGGCAGCAACACGAGCACCGCGACGATGCCCGGTTCGAGGGTCCCCGCCGCGGTAGCGGGTGCGGTGGCCGCCAGCATGGCCATGGATGCCGCACCGCAGGCCAGCACGACGATGCCGTTGCCGAGCCCCAGGGCGGCCGCGCCCCGGCGAGCGTGTGCGCCGGCAGCGGTGTCGAGCGCGGAGAGCCTGGCGAGCATCCTGTCCCCGATGCCGTTGGCCCGCAGGTCGCTTGCCGCGCCCACCATCGAGCTGAACTGGCGAACGACCTCGGTCTGAGTGTCGGCGATGCCGCGGGCAGCGGCACGGTCTGCGATGGCCGCGACAAGGGGGGCGATGACCAGGCTGACGAGAATCGCTGCGAGCAGCACGGGTACAGCGGGGGAATGTACCGACGCCGCAGCGATGACGGCGGCCACGGCCGTCGTGACGGCGACGCTGGCGGGCAGGATGACCCGTGGCACGAGATCACGCACCCGGTCTGCCGCGGCGACGAGGTGGTCGAGTGCGGTGGCGCCGGTTGCGACCGAGCGCGAGCCCATTCCCGCCGCGGCGAGCCCGCTCCAGAGCCGCTGGCGCAGGCTCGTCACTGAGCCGAGGACGGCGTCGTGGGTGACGAGCCGTTCGCAATAGCGCAGGGTCGCGCGGCCCAGTCCGAAGAAGCGCACACCGACGATGGCGACGGTGAGATACATGATGGGTGGCTGTTCGCTGGCGCGCACGATGAGCCAGCCCGACAGCGCCGTTAGCGTGACCGCGAAGATGGCTGCCCCGGTTCCGAGCGCTACGGCGGCGAGCATCCGGCCCGCGGTCGGGCGCAGAAAGTCAAGGAGTTCGGCGAATATGCCGGTGGAGGCATGCGCAATGGCAGGCGGAGCCTGTTCGCTGGCTGTCGGCTCTTCCGCGTCGACGGCCGGGCGGAATCCTCCCTGCGTTCCGAGTAGCACGCGACGCTCCGCGAGGCGCCGCATGCCCTCCTCATGGGACGCGAAGATGATGGTGACCGTGCCGCGGATCCCGGCAATTGCGCGCTCGACCTGTGCTGCGTGGGCGGGATCCAGGTGGGCAGTGGGCTCATCCAGCAGCAGCACGGTAGCGCCACCCGCCACGCGCACGAGCGCCCTGGCTACACCGACCCTGCGCAGCTCGCCGGGGCTGAGGCGCTCGGGGTCGTCATCGGCTACGGTCGACAGCCCGAGTTGCTCGATGACCCGGGTGACCGCTGTCGAGTCGTTCGCGTACAGGGCGATCTCGTCTCGGACCGTCGCCGCGACGGTATGCGGATGCTGCGGGGCCCATGCCACGGAATCGGGGTCGAACCCCGTGACGATGCCGTCGCTCGCCGGAACGATGCCAGCCAGCACTCCCAGAACCGTCGACTTGCCAGCGCCGCTCGGGCCTTCGATGGAGGTCACCGAGCCCCGATCGAACGTCACGTCGACGCCATCGATGGCCGCTTCGGCGCGCTCGGGATAGAGCACAGAGACGCCGACCATACGCAGCGTGGTGCCGGTCACGCGCACGTCGACGGGAACCGGCTGGTCGATGATGGCGCGGGCGCGGCGTTGCGCGGAAAGTCCATCCTGTGACGCGTGAAAGGCGGAACCGAGTTCCCGGAACGGCGCGAAACATTCCGGAGCGAGGATGAGCGCGACGAGCCCGACAGCGAGAGGGATGTCGCCATTGACGAGACGCAGTCCGACGAAAACGGCGACCACGGCGACGGAGATAGTCGAAATGACCTCGAGCACGAGGGACGACAGGAAGGCTGTGCGCAGCGTCAGCATCGTGGTGGCCCGGTGCTCGTCCGACACCCGGCGAAGCGCCTCGGACTGCTCCTCGACGCGGCCGAGGCCCACGAGCACCGGAAGTCCGCGAGCGAGCTCCACGAGATGATCCGAGAGGCGCTGCAGGGTGGCGGATGCGGCATCCGCCCGATCGCGCGTGTGCATGCCGACGAGCGCCATGAAGATCGGCACGAGCGGCACAGTGATGACGACGATCAGGGCGCTCACCCAGTCGGCGAACAGGATCCGCGTTCCGATGATCAGCGGAATCGTCGCTGCCGTGACCACCGCTGGCAGCGCCGTGCGGTAGTAGTTGTCCAGCTGGTCGAGCCCGACAGTCCCGACCGCTGTGGCCGATCCGGTGCCCACATCGGTTCCGGCGAGCATCCTGCCGGCGAGGTCGCGGCGCAACTGCTCCTTGGCGCCGATGGCGGCCCGGGTGGCATAGGACTGTGCGGCCCAGGCCACGAGCGCGCGCACGAGTGCCGCGGCGAGACCGATGGTGACGGCATCCTGCCACCGGTTGTCTCCCGCGATGACGGAGACTATGCCTCGGGAGAGCGCCTCGGCCATGGCGACCAGCGCCGCTGCCTTGAGCGCGGCAAGCAGGCCGAAGACGAAGGTGCGACGCCGATCGATCGTCATCGAGAGGCGGTTGCCGGCTCGACGATGTGAGCCTCAGGCAGATGGGTTTCGGAGAGGCGGCGGCGGAACACCCAGTATGTGTAGCCCTGGTAGACGAAGACCAGGGGAAGCCCGATCGCGGTCACGACGCTCATGACACCGAGGGTGTACTCGCCGCTCGAGGCATTCGTGACAGTCAGGTCGAAGGCGCTGTCGAGCGTCGAGGGGATCAGCACGGGGAAGACCGCGGCGAAGATGGACGCGGCCCCGAGCACGAGGAATGCCGCAATCCCCGCGAAGGCCCTGCCCTCCTGACCGGCGCGGGCAGCGATCCAGCCGTACACGACGGCGACGACGGCCAGCACGACGAGCGCCCAGGTGATGACGGTGCCCGACAGGAACTGCACAGCGAGCACCCAGCCGACGATCGGCAGCAGTGCCACGGGAGCCCAGCGCACCACGAAGGCACGCGAACGGTCACGCACGGGCCCGAGGGTCTTGAGCGAGAGGAACACGGCTCCGTGCACGAGGCAGAAGCCGATGACCGCGAGCCCACCGAGCACGGCGTATCCGTTCAGCCAGGCGAACGGGCCACCGACCCTGTCGCCGTTCGCGTCGATCGGAAGGCCGGTCGTGGTCAGGGTCAGCATGGCCCCGACACCGAACGCCGCGATGAACGATCCGATGCCGAGCGCCCTGTCCCACCAGGCACGCCAGCGGTCGGTCGCGCCCTTGCCGCGGTATTCGATGGCCACGGCCCTGAAGATCAGGCCGAGCAGCGTGAGAGTGAGCGGGATGTAGAGCGTCGAGAAGAGCGAGGCATACCAGAGTGGGAACGCGGCGAACGTGGCGGCCCCAGCGGTGATGAGCCAGACCTCATTGCCGTCCCAGACCGGCCCGATGCTGTTGAGCATGAGCCTGCGCTGGTTCTCGGTGCGTGCAGACACGAGCATGTGCATGCCGACGCCGAGGTCGAAGCCCTCGAGCAGGAGGTAGCCGATCCAGAGTGCCGCGATGGCGACGAACCAGATGGTGGGAAGAAGTTCCATGTCAGCCTCCTAGTACGCAAACGCGAGAACGTCGCGCTTGCCGGGGTCATCGGGATCGGTCGGGTTGTCGTCATCGTGCTCAGGATGCCCCAGCTCGGGCATTGCGGATGCCACACCGCCGCGCACGTACTTCACCAGCAGCTTCACCTCGAACACGATGATCACCGCGTAGACCAGGGCGAAGGCGATGAGGGAGAAGACGATCTCCTCACCGGTGACGCCAGGCGAGACGGCGGCAGCGGTGAACATGAACACTCCGTCGACACCACCCGGCGTCGGGTTGGGGGCCACCACGAACGGCTGCCTGCCCATTTCTGTGAAGACCCAGCCCGAGATGTTGGCGGCGAAGGGGGCCAGGATGCTCAGCAGCGCCGTCCACATCATCACTCGCGACTTCGGCACCGTGCCCTTGCGCGTCAGCCAGAGCGTGAGCACGGCGAATCCTGCGGCCAGGATGCCGAACCCGATCATCAGCCGGAAGCCCCAGTACGTGACCTCCATGATGGGCAGGTAGTTGATCGCCTGGCCGGCCCGCTCACCGTAGAGCGGGTCATCCGGAAGATTGGTCCCGTATTTCGCCTGGTACTCGGGGATCAGGGTGTTGACGCCCTTGATCTCCGTCGTGAAATCACCGTGGGCGAGGAACGACAGGATGCCCGGAATCTCGATGATCCCGGCCACGTCGTCACAGTTCTGCGAGCCCAGATTTCCGATCGACAGCACCGAGAAGCTCGTGCCGTCCTGGCAGGCCGCCTCCGCGGCGGCCATCTTCAGGGGCTGCTGCTCGAACATGAGCTTGGCCTGCAGGTCGCCGGTCAGGGCGACCCCGCCGAATCCGATGATGGCGACCACGGCACCGATGCGCAGGCTCTTGATCCAGACCGAGTGGTCGGTGCGGTCGCGGCCCGGGATGTCGAGCCGTTCGCCGACGACGACCCTGCCACGGGCATCCACTGTGTCGATTCCGTCGCGACGACGCTGCCAGAGCTGGTACCAGGAGATGCCGACCAGGAAGCCCGCGCCGACGGCGAGCGCACCCATGATGGTGTGGCTGTATGCCGTCAGGGCGGTGTTGTTGGTGAGCACGGCCCAGATGTCGTTCATGACCGGGCGGCCGTCGACGAGTTCCACGCCGACGGGGTGCTGCATCCAGGAGTTGGCGACGATGATGAAGAACGCTGACACGACGGAACCGGCGACGGCGATCCAGAGGGTGGCGAGGTGGAGCTTCTTGGGAAGCCGGCCCCAGCCGAAGATCCACAGGCCGAGGAAGGTGGATTCGAAGAAGAAGGCGAGCAGGCCCTCCATCGCGAGGGGGGCGCCAAAGACGTCTCCGACGAACCTGGCGTATTCGCTCCAGGCCATTCCGAACTGGAATTCCTGCACGAGCCCGGTCGCGACGCCGACGATGAAGTTGATCAGGTAGAGCTTGCCCCAGAACTTGGTCATGCGAAGGTACTTCTCGTTGCCGGAGCGCACCCACATGGTCTGCATGATGGCCACGAGCGGGCCGAGGCCCAGCGTGAGGGGCACCATGACGAAGTGATAGACGGTGGTAATGCCGAACTGCCAGCGAGCGATTTCGAGCGGGTCCATCCGCGATGCCTTCCTGCTATCGGTCGGAGTTCTCCTGACCGCAGCCCATATTTCAGGGGAAGCGATGCGCACCGACAGGGCCGTTGGTCCCGTCCGTCTGTTTCGGGCGATTTCTACGGTCCGTAGAACTATTTCTACACCCTTGTAGAAAACATTTCTACTCGGGGTAGAATTGACGCATGCACTCTCTCGGCGAACTCGAACGCAGCGTCATGGACCTGCTCTGGGCAAAAGGCGAGAGCCTGTCCGCTTACGATCTTCAGGCCAGGCTTGCCGAACCCGCCACGACCGGACGGGAGCTCGCGGCCACCACAATCCTGACCGTACTCTCGCGACTGGAGAACAAGAACTTCGTCGTGCGCGAGCGCGATTCACGGCCGCATCGGTACCGTGCCGTGGCCGGTCGTGAGGCGCATATGGCTGATCTCATGCACGAAGTGCTGGGCGGAGCATCGAACCGCACCGCTGTGCTCGAACGATTCGTGGGCCAGGTCAGTGCCGAGGAGGCGGAGACTCTCCGCCACCTTCTCAACGGTCGCTGACTCGACGGTCGCTGACCCCGATGATCGCGCCTCTGGCGCTCGCCGCGCTTGCGATAGCCCTCGCGTGGCCGGTCCCGTTGCTGCTCTCTCGCGCGACGTGGCCCGCGCGCGCTCCGGCTGCCGCGCTGCTGCTCTGGCAGTCGATTGCGGTCGCGGGCGGGCTGTCGATGATCGGCGCCTTGCTCACTTTCGGGTTGGCGCCATTCGGTGACGATCTCGTGTCGGGGGCGATGGGTCTGGCTGATCAGGGCGTGCTCGAGATAGCACTGCCCAACGCCCTCGCGCTCGCCGGTGCGGCCCTGCTTACCTTCCACCTGCTGCTCAACCTCACCCTGACCATCGTCAGGTCTGAGCGCCAGCGGCGTCGGCACGCCCAGCTTCTCTTTCTTCTCAGCTCACCGCTGCCCTCCGGCTCACGGATGATCGACAGCCGTGCCCCTGTCGCGTATTGCCTCCCGGGGGCGGTGACCTCGGTGACGGTCGTCTCCGCCGGGCTCGTCGAGCTTCTCGACGACGACGAGATGACTGCGGTGATCGAGCACGAGAAGGCACATGTGCAACAGCGGCACGATGTCGTTCTCGTCGCGTTCCGGGCCTGGTACGCCTCGCTCCCGTGGTTTCCCATCGCCTTCCGTGCCCAGCACGAGGTCGGTGTGCTGATCGAGATGCTGGCGGATGACCGAGCCCGCCGGGTCGTACCCGACTCCGTCCTCGCGCGAGCCATAGTGCTCGTCGGTGCTGAGCGCGGGAGTGGATCAGGTGCGGCGTCGGTTCCGGACTGGGACTCTGGCGGTGATTGGGACTCTGGCCGTGATTGGGATTCTGGCGGTGATTGGGATTCTGGCAGTGATGGGGGGGATGTGGCATCCACCGGCGAACTCCGCAACCGGATTGCGCGGCTCGACGCCCGCCCACTCACCGCTGCTGCGGAGGCCGCCGTCGTTGTCGCCGCGGTCGCCCTGCTGGCTGTGCCCACGGTGCTGCTGTTCGCGCCCGGGGTGGCAGCGCTGCTCTAGCAGCTGCGCGCCGGGGTGGCAGCGTGCCTGCCTCTGACGCTCCTCCCGTCTCGCCCACCTTCCCCCGCCTACCTTCCGAAACGACGGAAGCCAGCTCGCGGCACCGCGGAACTGCGTGGGTAGCCGGCGCCCACGGGTGGCAATCTCCGTCGTTTCGGAAGGGCACGTCGCATAGTGGGGACGTATGGCGGGATGCCATACGTTGCGAAACCAGGGGCCGCCAGCCGCCATGAGGGCGAGAAGGGATCGGCCGCGCTGCCCACCACGACCAGCGCGACCGAAGTATCAGGCCTGGGTCGGCGCCTTGCGGGCCGCAGGCTTGCGCGGAGCCGACACCGTGCGCGAAACCTTCGCGGGCACGGCAGCTGCGGCGGCCGGAGCCATAGCGCGCGGGGCGAGCCGCTGCAGCTGGGTGACGTGCTTCGGCTCGAGCTCCTCGATGCTCGTCACCTCGAGCAGCTTCATGGTACGCAGCAGCTGGTCTGAGAGAATCTGGATCGTGCGGTCCACGCCCTCGCGCCCGCCGGCCATGAGCCCGTAGAGGTACGCGCGCCCGATGAGCGTGAACTTCGCGCCCAGGGCCATGGATGCCACGATGTCGGCTCCGTTCATGATGCCGGTGTCGACCATCACCTCGACATCGTTGCCCACCTCCCGCACGACCTCGGGCAGCAGGTGGAAGGGGATGGGCGCGCGGTCGAGCTGGCGGCCGCCGTGATTGGAGAGCAGGATGCCGTCGACCCCAAGGGTCGCGAGCCGCTTCGAGTCCTCGAGGTTCTGCACGCCCTTGACGACGATCCGGCCCGGCCACATGTCGCGGATGAACTGCAGGTCGTCGTAGTTGATGGATGGATCCATCGCGGAGTCGAGCAGCTCACCGACGGTGCCGCCGGTTGAGGCGAGCGAAGCGAACTCCAGCGGCGGAGTGGTCAGGAAGTCCCACCACCACCACGGGCGGGGGATCGCGTTGATGATGGTGCCCGCCGTGAGCTGCGGCGGGATCGAGAATCCGTTGCGCTTATCGCGCAGGCGCGCGCCAGCGACGGGGGTGTCCACGGTGAACATCAGGGTGTCGAAACCGGCCGCGGCCGCACGTTCGACAAGCCCGTACGAGATCTCTCGCTGGCGCATCACGTAGAGCTGGAACCAGTTACGGCCGTGAGGGTTCGCGGCTTTGACATCCTCGATGGATGACGTCCCCAGCGTCGACAGGGTGAACGGGATGCCCGCCGCCGCCGCAGCACCCGCCCCCGCGATCTCGCCCTCGGTATGCATGAGCCGTGTGAACCCGGTCGGTGCGATGCCGAACGGGAGGGCGGAGGTTCCGCCGAGCACCGTAGTCGTCGTGTCGACACTCGACGCGTCCCGCAGGATCGACGGGTGGAACTCGATGTCTTCGAACGCCTGCCGCGCACGGGCGAGGGACAGTTCGCCTTCGGCAGCGCCATCCGTGTAATCGAACGCAGCCTTCGGGGTGCGGCGCTTCGCGATCGCCTTGAGGTCGTAGATGGTGAGCGCACCCTCGAGCCGACGCTTCTTGCCGTCGAGCTCGGGAGCCTTGAACTTCATGAGCTTTGCCAGCTCGACGGGGTTGGGGAACTGCCGCTTAACCATGGTGTGTCCTGTTCAGGTTGTGAAGGAGTCGGTCTCGGGCACCGGCGATGTGGTCCGTGATGAGCAGCGCTGCCAGCTCGGAGTTGCCGGCGCCGATGGCGTCGAGGATTCCCTGATGCTGCTCCGCGATGTCGTGCGCGCTGAGCAGCTGGGCCACTTGCACCTGCCCGATACATAGTTCGATCTCGCCCATGAGCAGTGAGTGCATCCGGGTGAGCCGGAGGCTCGGCTGCCCTTCGACCAGTGCGCGATGGAAGTCGATGTCGTGCCGGGCGAAGTCGGTTCCGGTGGAGATGGCCGCGTTGGCGATGAGTGCCGCCGGCGGCACGATTGACAGGGCGGCGAGAGCCGTCACCGCTTCGGATTCGACGATGGAGCGGTTGTAGTACAGATCCGCGATGTCGTCGCCGCGCAGCACAGGAACGCGGGCGGCGTGGTGCGGCTCGCGGCGCAGCAGTCCATCGACGACGAGCCTCTCGATCGCGAGCCGGGCGGTCGGGCGCGCAACACCGAAGCGGAGGGCGACAGCCGATTCCGTGATGGCCGAGCCCGGGGCATCCTGCTGGGTGAGGATGCTGGTGCGAAGCTGGTCGTAGATCGCGCCGGGGAGCACGGTGATGGTGTCGATCGACATCTCGCTCCCGCCTCATTGTGGTCCCACCGAAGAGATTGTCTAACAATGTACCAGATTGTCAGACAATCACGAGGGTGAATATCTCCGGGGCGAGAATGCCGCAGCCACGAGGGTGCGCAGCGACTCGAGGGAACCCGTTACGAGTCCCTGCGCTCTCGCCTGGATGAGCACATTGCCGATGGCGGTCGCCTCGACGGGACCGGCGAGCACGGGCATCCCGCTGCGATCCGCGATGAGCTGGCACAGTAGTTCGTTCTGCGAACCGCCACCGACGATGTGGATGACGCTCACCGGCTTACCCGACAGCTCTGAGGCCGTGCGCACCGCCGTCACGAACGCGACGCTGAGGCTCTCGATGATGCTGCGCACGAACGCCGCCCGGGACTCGGGCGGCTGGAGCCCGCGCGACACACACCACCGCGCAATTCGCGCTGGCATGTCGCCCGGTGCCAAAAAGCCGGGGTCGTCCGCGTCGAAGATGGTGACCGGAGTCTCGAGCGCCGCAGCGGCTGCGAGCAGTTCACCGAGATCGGGGGAGCCCCAGTCGCGCACGCACTCGCTCAGCAGCCAGAGGCCCATCACGTTGTGCAGGTAGCGCACGCGACCGTCGACCCCGCCCTCATTGGTGAAGTTCGCCGCCCTCGATGCCTCGGTCAGCACGGGGGCATCGAGTTCGACCCCCACGAGCCCCCAGGTTCCGCAGGAGATGTAGGCGAAATCGTCCAGGGTCGCGGGCACGGCCACGACTGCCGAGGCGGTGTCGTGCGAGCCGACCGCTGTGACCTGCACCGAACCGAACCGGCCGACGGGCGTACCGGGGTCGATGAGGGTGGGGAAGATCGAGCGGGGCAGGCCGAGCCGATCGACGAGCCCGTCATCCCACCGGCCGGTCGCGATGTCGAGCAACCCCGTGGTCGAGGCGTTGGTGCGCTCGGCGAACTGCTCGCCCGTGAGCCAGAAGTTGACGAGGTCGGGTACGAGTAGGAAGGAGTCGGCTCCCGCCAGGTCCGCCTCGGCAGCGAGCTGGTAGAGCGTGTTGAACGGGAGAAACTGCAGCCCGTTCGCGGCGTACAGCTCCGCGGGTGACACGAGTTCGTGCACTCGCGTGACCGCAGTCACGGTGCGCTCGTCGCGGTAGTGGAACGGGGCGGCGAGCATCCGGCCGTCCTTGATCAGGGCGTAGTCGACGGCCCAGGAGTCGACGCCGATACTGCAGATCTCCGGATCCTCGCGCGCGGCGGCGGCGAGCCCATCGAGTACGTGGCTGTAGAGCGCGTCGATGTCCCAGTGCAGGCCGTCGTCGCGCTGTACCGGACCGTTGGGGAACCGCGCGACGGGCCGCACGCTGAGTTCGTTGTGTCCGACATGACCGAGCATGACACGACCGCTCGTGGCGCCGAGGTCGACGGCGGCGACCGCCCTTGTCATCAGCGCAGGAAGGCCGCAGCGACACCCGCGTCGACGGGGATGTGCAGGCCGGTCGTGTGGCTGAGGTCTGAGGTGCAGAGCACGAACACGGCGTTCGCCACGTTCTCCGGCAGCACCTCGCGCTTCAGCAGGGTGCGCTGGGCGTAGTACTTGCCGAGGTCGTCTTCGGCGACCCCATAGACGGCGGCACGCTTGGCGCCCCAGCCGCCGGCGAAGATGCCGGAGCCACGCACGACGCCATCCGGGTTGATGCCGTTGACCTTCACGCCGTATTCGCCCAGCTCGGCCGCCAGCAACCGCACCTGGTGAGCCTGGTCGGCCTTGGTCGCCGAGTATGCGATGTTGTTGGGGCCTGCGAACACCGAGTTCTTCGACGAGATGTAGATGATGTCGCCGCCGAGCTTCTGGTCGATGAGCACTTTCGCTGCCGCCCGCGAGACCAGGAACGAGCCTTTCGCCATGACGTTGTGCTGAAGGTCCCAGTCGGCGACGGTGGTCTCGAGCAGGCTCTTGGAGAGCGAGAGTCCGGCGTTGTTGACGACGAGGTCGAGCCCCCCGAAGGCGAGTACCGTCTGGTCGATAGCCGACTGTACAGCCGCCTCGTCCGTCACGTTCGCGACGATGCCGATCGCGACATCCGAGGTGCCCAGCTCTGCGGCGGCCTCCTGTGCCCTGGCCAGGTCGAGGTCGGCGATGACCACACACGCGCCCTCGGCCGCGAGGCGGGTCGCGATGGCCTTGCCGATTCCGGATGCCGCGCCGGTGACGAGCGCGATCCTGCCGGCGAGCGGCTTCGGCTTCGGCATCCGCTGGAGCTTCGCCTCTTCGAGCGACCAGTACTCGATCGCGAACTTCTCGGCGTCGGAGATGGGCGAGTAGGTCGAGATGCCCTCGGCGCCGCGCATGACGTTGATGGCGTTGATGTAGAACTCGCCGGCGACGCGTGCGGTCTGCTTATTCGCGCCGTAGCTGAACATGCCGACGCCGGGGATGAGCACGATCGCGGGGTCAGCACCGCGCATCGCCGGGCTGCCCTCGATCCTGTACTTGTCGTAATACTCCGCATAATCGGAACGGTAGGCGGTGTGCAGTTCGTCGAGCCTGGCGATGGATTCCTCGACCGTGGCGCTCGCGGGAAGGTCGAGCACGAGCGGCTTCACTTTGGTGCGCAGGAAGTGGTCGGGGCAGCTCGTGCCGAGCGCCCCGAGTCGCACGTGCTCGGCGGAGGCGAGGAAGTCGGTGACCACCGGCGCATCCGTGAAGTGTCCGACCTGGGGACGGTCGGTCGAGGCGAGCCCCCGGATGTGGGCGGCGAGAGCCGCAGCCTTCGCGAGTCGTTCTTCTGCTGGCAGCGCTCCGTACCCCTCGAGTGGAGCGCCGAACGGCTCGGCCTTGCTGTTAGCCGCGATGAAGTCTTCAGCTGTAGCGATGATCCACAGGCTGTTGGCTTCGGCCTCGTCACTGGTGTCTCCCCAGGCTGTGATGCCGTGCCCGCCGAGGATGCAGCCGATCGCCTCGGGATGAGCCGCCCTGATGGCCGCGATGTCGAGACCGAGCTGGAAGCCGGGTCGACGCCACGGCACCCAGACCACCCTGTCACCGAAGGCCTTCGCGGTGATGGCCTCCCCATCGGCGGAGGTGGCGAAGGCGATACCGGAGTCAGGATGCAGGTGGTCGACGTGGGCGGCATCCACCAGTCCATGCATGGCCGTGTCGATGGAGGGAGCCGCTCCCCCCTTGCCATGCAGCGTGTAGTCGAAGGCCGCGACCATCTCGTCCTCACGGTCGAGACCGGGATAGACGTCGACGAGCGCGCGCATGCGGTCGAGGCGCAGCACCGCGAGGCCGGACTCCGTGAGGGTTCCGAGGTCTCCGCCCGAGCCTTTCACCCAGAGCAGCTCGACGGGTTCCCCGGTGACGGGGTCGATCTCGGTGCCCTTCGCGGACGTGTTGCCGCCGGCGTAGTTCGTGACCCTGGCGTCGGAGCCGAGGCGGTTCGAGCGGGCGACGAGTTCTGCCGCGGTGGGGTTGGTCATGGTTTCCTTCGAGGTGGTTGAACGGGGTGCTGCGTCAGACCTGGCGGAAATCGATTCCCAGCAGGTTGGCGGCGGCTTTGTAATCTGAGGCGCGGTGACCGAGGGACAGGCTCCAGTGGTGACCGATTCCTGTGGCGCTCCACTCGTCGACCCATTCACCGGGATCCCGGCCGAAGTCGACCCGTGACGTGGTGTTGCCGATCGCGAGGAGCGGGCCGGGCACGACAGTTCCCTCCGAGGCCACGAAGGCGAGAGCACCATCGCGGTCCTGTCCGAGGCCCAGCAGCGTGACAGGTCCCTGACGCACGTCGAATTCGACGCTCACTCCCCAACCACGCTTGCCGTGGTAGATCCCGAGACCGCGCAGCAGGGGATCCTGTGAGCTGACGGCGAGGTGTGCGGGGCCGTCGTGGCCCATTTCCACGACGTTGTCGTCGAAATTGAGAGCCTGGATCTCGGTGAACGAACCACCGGCCCCGATGACAGTGGTGGCGAGCTGGGCGACAGTCGTGCGCAGCTCATACTCACCGGTCGAGGGGATGCCGCGGGCGGTGAGCAACGATGCACCCAGGATCATGCCGGCGCCCAGTCGTTCGTGCTGCTCACCGTCGAGGCCGCGATGGTAGTAGGCGAGACTGTCCAGGTCGAAGTCGTCGACGAGCCTGTCGAGGGCGACCGATACGCGGGCGCCCCAGGCGAAGTCATCCTCCACCACGGTGTCGTCGATGGTGAAGATCTGCCGTGCCAGGTCCATGCGCGCGGTGGTCTCGGCATCCGTGACCTGTTCCACACGCTGGCGCAGGTCGTCGAACTCGAGCACTTCGACGTGCGAACCGAACGTCGTCGGCAGCAGCGTGAGGTCGGTCGAGACATCCAGCATTCCCGGATAGACGTGTCCCATCAGTCCGTGCCTGGCGTGGCGGAGGGCGGCCCGGATATGAGCCGCATTGATCCACTGTTCGATGCGCGCCCAGGCTGATTCCTGCCGCAGGTATCCCGATACCGAGCGGAAGGGGATCCCCGCCCGCCGGAACACGTTGCCGACCTCGGGTACAGGGCACTGCCCGCAGTATGCGAGCCACAGTCCCGTGTCGAAGTTCGCGCGGTCCATCTTCTCCGTCGGCTGCAGGTCGATCACGAGCACCGGGGTGTTGCTGCGCTGGGCGATCGGGAGAACCATCGATGAGGTCAGGTAGGTGGTGAGGAACATGACGATCAGGTCGCAGTCCGCGACGCGGAGCTTCTCGCCCGCAGCGACACCCTCCTGTGCATCCGAGATGAAGCCCACGTCGATGACGTCCGCATCCATCTGCTCGAACCGGTCCGAGACATACGTCGCCGACTCCTGCAGTTGCGGAAGCAACCCGGGAAACTGCGGCCAGTACGTGCCGAGCCCACCGGCCACGAGCCCGATACGGGTCTTTCGGCGGTTCTTCGGGGGCAAGAGTTCTGAAAGTCCTGTCATGATCTGCTCCTTCGGGCTGTCGAGAGCCTAGGCTCCCCAACTCGCCTGCTGGCCGCCCACGCGGTCTGTGGCAATCTGCTTCTGGTAGCCGGATGCCGCATACGCAGCCATGGGGTCACCGTCCAGCCCGCGCGACTCACGCCACTCCGCCAGGTCTGCGCGCACGTCGGTGTAGAACGCGTCCATCAGGATGCCGTTGGCGCCGAGCACGTCGCCGGCATCCTGAGCGGCCTTCAGTGATTCCGAGTCGACGAGGAGTGCGCGCGCCGTCATCTCCTGCACGTTGAGCACCGAGCGGATCTGACCGGGGATCTTGTCTTCGACGTTGTGGCACTGGTCGAGCATGAACGCGACGCCGCTGTCTGTGCCATAGCCCCCGCCGCGCACGACCTCGACGAGGATCCTGAACAGCTGGAACGGATCTGCCGCTCCGACGATGAGGTCGTCGTCGGCGTAGAAGCGCGAGTTGAAGTCGAACGAGCCGAGCTTGCCGAGGCGCAGCAGCTGCATCACGATGAACTCGATGTTCGTCCCCGGAGCGTGGTGACCGGTATCGAGGCACACGAGGGCGCGCTCGCCCAGGGCCGCGACCTGGGCGTAGCTCGTTCCCCAGTCGGGCACGTCGGTGTGGTAGAAAGCCGGCTCGAAGAACTTGTACTCCAGCACGAGACGCTGGCTCTCGCCGATGCGGGCGTAGATCGTTCCGAGCGATTCGGCCAGACGATCCTGGCGGCCACGCAGGTCGCCCTGGCCCGGGTAGTTGGTGCCATCGGCGAGCCAGATCTTCAGGTCGCGGGATCCTGTCGCATCCATGATGTCGATGCATTCGAGGTGGTGATCGATGGCCTTCTGGCGAATCGCAGCGTCGGTGTGGGTGAGTGAGCCGAACTTGTAGTCGTCGTCCTGGAAGGTGTTCGAGTTGATGGTTCCGAGGGCAACGCCGTGGTCTTCGGCGAAGGAACGCAGCGCTGCGTAGTCGTCGACCCTGTCCCAGGGGATGTGCAGGGCGACGCTCGGCGACAGCGCGGTGAATGTGTTCACCTGGGCGGCGTCAGCGATTTTCTCCTGCGGGGTACGTGGTGTTCCCGGGGTGCCGAACACCTTGAATCGCGTGCCCGAGTTGCCGAACGCCCAGGACGGGAGCTCGATGGCCTGCTCTTCCAGGCGGGGGGCGATGTCAGAGAAAGTGGTCACGAGAGGTCCTTGTCGATGCGGGAGAGCTGGTCGGAGAGGTTGAAGACTTCGGTGAGGCGCAGGAATCCCTCGTCTGCGGGAACCTCGAGGTCGACGAAGTTGTCGGCCATGGCTGCCTGCCACTTCGCATTCACGTCGGTGGCGGCCATGCCGTCGAGGGAGGACTGGAGGTCATCGGACTCGAAGTATCCGATGAGCAGTCCGTCGTCGCGGAGGAAGAGCGAGTAGTTGTGCCAGCCGGTCGCCTCGAGTGCGTCGAGCATGTCAGGCCAGACGGCGGCATGGGCTTCGCGGTACTGCTCGATGCGGTCCGGCTTGACCTGCAGCTGGAAGCAGACGCGCTCTCGCGTGGCCTCGAGGCGGTCGGTCATGGGGTGTCCTTTGGTGAGGTGGTGGGGGCCGACCCTGCGGCCGGCCCCCGGTTGGTGCTGGTGGTTAGAACGAGATGTAGTCGTACTCGTCGATGTTCTCTGGCGTGAACTTGAGCAGTTCCCCGACGATCACGAGTCCGTCCTTGCCGACGGTGTATTCGCCGAGCTTCCCGCCGTCGAACGTGTCGCCTTCCTCGCCCGTGATGGTGCCGTCGAGCAGAGCCTTGCCGGCGTATGCGGTCAGGTATCCCACGTCAGACGGATCCCACAGGGCGAACGCCTTGACGGTGCCGTCCGTGAGGTACTCCTTCATCTGGCCGGGCAGGCCGAGGCCGACCAGTGCGACCTTGCCCTTGTACTCCGAGGTGGAGAGGTAGCGGGCTGTGGCAGCGATACCGACCGTTGTGGGCGAGATGATGCCCTTGAGGTTCGGGTATGACTGCAGCAGGCCCTGGGCCTCCTGGAACGACTTGGTGTCGTCATCGTCGCCGTATACGGTCGAGACCAGGTTCCATTCGTAGTCGGGGTTGTCGGCGATCTGCTGCTTCATGGCATCGATCCAGGAGTTCTGGTTAGGTGCCGCTGCTGTTGCTGACAGGATCGCGATCTCGCCGGTGCCACCGATCTGATCGAAGAGCTGCTCCAGCTGGCCGGCAGCTACTCCCTCGACCGAGGTCTGGTTGATGAAGAGGTCACGGCACTCGACGGCGGAGTCGGAGTCGAAGGTGATGATCTTCGCTCCACCGGCGCGGGCGTCCTCGAGCGCGGGGCACACGGCGTCCGGGTCGTTGGGCGATACCGCGATGATGTCGGTGCCGTTCTGCACTTCGGTCTGGATGAACGGGATCTGGGTGTCGGCGCCAGCATCGAGAGCGGCCGCCTCGTTGTACGTGAAGCCCAGGTCGTCTGCGGCAGCCTTTCCGCCGGAGAGTTCGAGGGTGATGTACGGGTTGTTGAGGGCCTTGGGGATGTAGGTGATCGACGCGCCATCGCTCGACCCGCCTTCTGCTCCCCCACCGGTGTCTCCGGCGGCGCAGCCCGTCATTGCCAGCGCTACAGCGGTCCCCGCTGCCGCGAAAGCGGCGAAGCGGCGACGCCCGTGATTGCGAATCAACTTCATTGTCTTTCCTTCTTTTAGGGTTTCCGACTCCTGGTGCGGTGTCGGCCGGCCCCGGGGCTAATCCCGGGGAATACTGCGGCGCACGCGCCTGCTGTACTGCCTTTGCTTGACCGCGTCGAACACGCTCGGGCCGACGACAGAGACGATCAACAGCGATCCGGTGATGATGATCAACACGACGTCAGGCACGCGCTGTAGCCGCAGGGCGTAGTTGATGCTGCTGATCACGAGCACTCCGGAGATGGCGCCGACAATGGTTCCTCGCCCGCCGAAGATCGAGATTCCACCCAGCAGCACGGCGGCGATCACCGTGAGCTCGAGTCCTGTTGCGCTGTCGCTTCGTGCGCTGTAGTAGAGGGCCCAGAAGATTCCGACGATGCCGCAGGTGACGCCGCTGGCGACGTAGAGCCAGAACTTCGACAGGGCCACATTGATGCCCACGAATGTCGCTGCTTCCGTGCTGTAACCGAGCGCGTACAGGCCACGACCGAACGGTGTGAAGTGGAGCACGACGGCAAAGATCCCGATGATGAGGGCGACGACGAGAATGACGACAGGAATTCCGGTCGTACCCAGCTTCTGGTTGATGAAGGTCGAGAACTCGCCCGGATACTGGCTGCTCGACACCGAGTTGTCTCCGATGAAGACGAGGGTCAGCCCCCGGTAGAGGGCGAGCGTACCGATGGTGACGGCCAGGGAGGGCAGGCCCACGAAGGCGATGAGGGCGCCGTTGACGGCCCCGGCAACCATGCCGACAAGCACTGCGACCAGCACGGCTGGCCCGAAATCCCAGCCCTGGAGTGTCAGGGTTCCGATCGTCGACGTGCTCAGCCCCACGATGCTCGCGACCGAGAGGTCGATCTCTCCGGTGATGATGATGAGCGTCATGGGCAGCGCGATGAGCAGCACAGGTACCGCATTCAGCAGCAGGTAGCCCACGGTGACGGGAGAGGCGAATCGCGGAAGCGCGATGCTCGCCACCAGCAGGATGGCCACGAGCACTCCCACCAGCAGGGCGTCCCTGCTGGTGAGCCGTGAGAGCGGGCCGCGGGGCCTATCGGAGACGGCAAGAGTTTCAGACATCGCGGGCCTCGCTTACTCGGAGCTTCCTGGCTGTTCGCAGGCTCGCGATTCGATCAATGATGATGGCGGACAGGATCAGCGCTCCGACGACAGCCTGCTGCCAGAACTTATCGACCCTCAGAGCGGTCAGGGAGCTGGTGATCGTGGTGAGCAGGAGCGCTCCGATGGCTGCGCCGACGACAGAGCCGGAACCACCGAAGATGGCGACCCCTCCCACGACCGCTGCGGCGACGACGTCGAGCTCGATCCCCGTTCCCGTTGTCGCGCCCACCGAACTGAATCGCGAGGCGTAAAGAACACCGGCCAGCCCCGCGAGCGCACCGTTCGCAACGAACGCAGTGACGACGCGGCGCTTGATGGGGATGCCAAAGAGTTTGGCGGCATCCGGATCTGAGCCGATGGCGTAGAAGTCGCGCCCCCCTCGCGTCGCGGCAAGCGCTATAGCTATCACCAGGAGCACCGCCAGGGCGATGAGAGTGATGATGGGAAACCCGAGGAAGGTATCGACAGAAAGGTTGCCGAACGCCGCTGGGCGGTCACCGGAGAAGTACTCCTTGCCACCGGCCCAGGCATTATTGATTCCTCGGTAGATGTAGAGCGTCCCGAGGGTGATGACGAGTGCAGGCACACCTGCCGCGGTGACGAGAAGTCCGTTGACGGCGCCCAGTAGAACTCCGATCGCGATTCCGGCGAGGAACACCAGGGGAATCGGGATGCCGGGAAAGGTCGCGAACAGGGTGCCGGTGAGGAATCCGGAAAGACCGAGGATCGAGCCGACAGAGAGGTCGACGTTGCGGGTAATGAGCACCAGGGCCTGGCCCGTCGCGAGGATGATCACGATGGTGGCGTTGAGCAGCAGGTCTTTGACGCTCTGACTGCTCAGGAACCGGGGGTTGGCCAGAAAGGTGATCGCTACCAGAGCGACGAGTGCGACAGATACCGGGATTTCACGCAGCCTGATCAGGTGGCCGATACTGGCGCCGACACTTCGGCGCCCCGTGTAGTCAGCGGTTGTCATCGGGCGTCCTCCCTGGCTCCCGTTGCCGCATGCATCACGGTCTCGGGTGTTGCATCGGCGCGGTCGAGTTCAGCCGCGATCCGTCCCTCACGAACGACGATCACGCGATCTGACATTCCCAGCACCTCGGGGAGCTCCGAAGAGATCATCAGGATGGCGATGCCGCGACCGGCGAGTTCGGAGAGCAGCCTGTGTACTTCCGCTTTGGTGCCGACGTCGATCCCGCGCGTCGGTTCGTCGACGATGAGCAGTGTCGGCTCGGTCGCAAGCCACTTGGCGAGCACCACCTTCTGCTGGTTGCCTCCGGAGAGCGTGGAGACCGAGGCATCGAGCGAGCCTTTCACCTGCAGGAGTTTGGTCCAGCTCGCAGCCTCGCTGCGCTCTTTGGCGCCATTGATGATGCCGAATCGCGCGAGGCTGTGTCGCAGCGTGAGGGCTGAGTTGCGGGCGACGGAGAGATCCATCACGAGACCCTGCTTACGGCGGTCTTCAGGAACAAACCCGAGGCCAGCGTTGATCGCGGCCATCGGGTTATGAGCTGGCAGGTCTTTTCCGAGAAAGCGCACGGTGCCCGTGTCGTAGCGATCGATGCCGAAGATGGCGCGGGCGATCTCGGTGCGCCCGGCCCCGACGAGTCCAGAGAGCCCGACGATCTCGCCTGAGCGCACGACGAGGTCTACGTCGCTGAACACCCCGGCCCGGCCGAGTCCGCTGACCTCGAGAACCACGTCCCCGATCACGGCATCCTGCTTCGGAAACAGGGCTTCGATATCGCGGCCGACCATCTCGCGCACGATCTGAGCCACCGTGACGTCGCCTGTGGCGTGGGTGCCGATGTAGTGGCCGTCGCGCATCACGGTGATGCGATCACACAGGTCGAACACCTCGTCGAAGCGGTGCGAGATGAAGAGGATGGCGGCGCCCTTATCGCGAAGCCCGCGTGCGACAGTGAAGAGCCGCTCGACCTCGGTGCCCGAGAGCGCGGCGGTCGGTTCATCCATCACCAGCACCCTGGCGTCGAGGGAGATGGCCTTGGCGATCTCGATGATCTGCTGGTCCGCGATCGACAACCCCTCGGCAACGCGATCGGGGTCGATCGGCACTCCCAACTGTGCGAACAGCTCCCTCGCCTGTGCGCGCATCTCGGAGCGGTCGATGAGCCCCCATCTCCCGCGGGGCTGTCGACCGATGAAGATGTTCTCGGCAACGGTGAGGTCAGGAAAGAGTGTCGGCTCCTGATAGATCACCGAGATGCCGGCGGCCTTGCTGTCGGCTACCGTGCGGAATGACACAGGCTCGCCTGCGACGCGAAAGTCGCCGGCGTCGGGGTGGTACAGACCGGCCAGGATCTTGACGAGGGTCGACTTGCCCGCGCCGTTTTCTCCCACGAGCGCGTGGATCTCACCGGCGCGCAGTTCGACCGTGCCGTTGGCGAGGGCTATGACCGGGCCGAAGGATTTCGCAGCGCCAGCAAGCTCGAGGGCTGCGACGAAGGTTTTCTCCGCGGGTATCGACATTGATGTTTCCTGCCTCGGCTCTGAGGAGCGGTTGAATCGTTTTAATTCTTGGGGCGGTTGAACTCTACGATGGGTAGCGCCGAAGCGTCAAGTCACGATCCGTTCACAATGAATCCGGCGTAGTTCGTTGTCGGAGATCACTTGGGTGTAAACATGGATCGATTCAATTCGGCGACGAAGGTCGCTCGAAGGAGGCAGGCCGATGACGGTAGTGAGTGTTCGCGATGTCGCTGAGCGCGCCGGCGTCTCGGTGGGGACTGTTTCGAATGTGATGAACCACCCCGAGAAGGTCTCGGCGGCGACTGTAGCCAGGGTGCGATCAGCGATCGACGATCTCGGCTTCATCCGTAACGATGCTGCGCGGCAACTGCGTGACGGGCGCAGCAAGACCATCGGCCTCATCGTGCTCGATGTGCGCAACCCGTTCTTCACCGATATCGCTCGCGGTGCGGAAGACCAGGCAGCCGCCGCCGGACTCACCGTCACCCTCGGGAACAGCGACGAGAATACAGACCGCGAATCCACCTACCTCGACCTGTTCGAGCAACAACGGGTGCACGGGGTGTTGATCTCGCCCTATGCCGACATCACGCAGCGATTGCTGAGGCTCCGAAAGCGCGGCATTCCGGCGGTGCTCGTCGACAGGACCAGCACCGATCTTTCGGTGAGCTCGGTCTCGGTGGATGACATCGCGGGCGGCCGTCTCGCCGTCGAGCACCTGATCGCGCAGGGCCGGCGTCGGATCGCCTACATCGGCGGACCGATGGAGATCCGCCAGGTCGCCGACCGGCTGGAAGGTGCCAGGCATGCCGTCGCGGTCAACCCGGATGTCACGCTCGATGTGATCCCGATCGATGCCCTGAGCGTGATCGCCGGCCGCGCAGCAGGAGCCGAGATCCTCACGAGACCCGCCGCGCAGCGACCGGACGCCATCTTCGCCGCGAACGACCTGGTCGCCATGGGAGTGCTGCAGGCGCTCATGATGCAGGGTCACGGAATGCTGGTTCCCGAACAGATCGCGCTCATCGGCTACGACGACATCGACTTCGCGTCGGCTGCCGTGGTGCCGCTGTCGTCCATCCGCCAGCCGAGTGCGCTGATCGGGCAGACCGCTGTCGAGATCCTTCTCGACGAGGCAGCCGACCCCACCATCGAGGCCCGCCAGGTCGTGTTCCAGCCGGAGCTCGTGGTCAGGGCGTCCACTCGTCGGTGACGGGCGACTCCGGATCCGGAGGTCGCCGGCCAGGTCATTCCCCGGATGTGATTCCAGCGATGGCGGGCGCCCGAATCGTCACCCTAAGCTCGCGCTATGAGAATCTGGGTGGCCTGTGCGAGCATCCTCATCCTGTCCGGCTGCACAGCCGCTCCCTCCGCTGACTCGCCCTCAGTATTCCCCGCCGGTTCCGTTGTGGACTATCAACTCGGCGGCAAATACCCGCCGCCAGCGGGCGTGACGGTGGTCACGAGGGACAGCCTCGACGAGCCAGAGCCTGGCCTGTATTCGATTTGTTACGTGAATGGCTTCCAGACCCAGCCCGGCACCGAATGGCCCATCGAGCTGGTCGTGCGGGGCGACTCCGGCGCAGCGCTGGTCGACCCCAACTGGCCCGACGAAAACATCATCGACGTCTCTACGGCGGCGAAGCGGACGGATGCCGCGGCACGGGTCACCGCCATGATCGACCGTTGCGCTTCCGCCGGGTTCGACGCCGTCGAGTTGGACAATCTCGACTCGTATACACGCTCAGGGGGAGCGCTGACCCTCGGCGATGCGGTGGACTTCGCCACCATTCTTGTTGCTCACGCGCACGACCTCGGCCTCGCTGCGGGCCAAAAGAACACCGGTGAGTTGGGCACGCGTGGCCGGGACGACATCGGTTTCGACTTCGCCGTCGCTGAGGAGTGCGACCAGTACGAGGAGTGCGGGAGCTTCACCGAGGTGTATGGCGACCGGGTCATCGACATCGAATACACGGATGAGTTGCGTCGTTCGTTTGCGGAGGTGTGCGCCGATGCCGCGACACCGGCATCCACCATCCTGCGAGATCGTGACCTCTCGCCGCCTGGCAGCAGTGGATACGTTTACGACCGCTGCTGACGCCGCGAGGCACAATGGATGCATGCCACTCACAGGAGAATACGAACCGAGCACGTCCGACTGGGCCCGCAAGCAGGCCGAACTCTACGAGGCGACGGATGGTGCTGAGGGCGGCGAACTGCGCGGCATGCCCGTCATCGTGCTGACGACGGTGGGCGCGAAATCCGGCAAACTGCGCAAGACGGCGTTGATGCGGGTGGAGCACGATGGCACGTATGCCGTCGTAGCATCGCTCGGCGGCGCCCCGAAGCATCCTGTCTGGTACTTCAATATCGTCGCGCAACCGCATGTGGAGCTGCAGGATGGCGCCAGCAAGCTGGACTACAGGGCACGGGAAGTGACGGGTGCCGAGAAGGTCACATGGTGGGATCGCGCCGTTGCGGCGTATCCGGACTACGCCGACTACCAGGAGAAGACTGACCGCGAGATCCCGGTCTTCGTGCTGGAACCGTTCAGCGCCTGACGCTCACCGCCGGGCGGTGTCTGTCGTCGCCGTGTGCAGTCGGTACAGGCTCGTCGTTGCCGTCAGGTAGAGCTCGGTGCCGTCGTCGCCGCCGAAGCAGAGGTTGCTCACGGTCTCCGGCACAGGCACGTCGAGCAGCGGCTCGCCGTCGGCGGCGAACACCTGGATGCCCGACCCGCTCGACGTCCAGACCCGGCCGGCGACATCCACCCTGAAGCCGTCGGCGACCCCGTCCGGCTCGACGAACACCCGCCCGTTGAGGGCCGCTCCGTCGACGACGTCATAGACGCGGATCTGCTGCAGCGCCGAGTCGTCGGTCGTGGGGCCGGTGTCTGAGACATAGAGCAGGGATTCATCCGGGGAGAAGGCGAGCCCGTTCGGGTAGACCATGTCCGAGATCACGACGGTGGGGATACCGTCCGGCGACACACGAAAGACGAAACAGCTGTCGTAGTCCTGCGGCCCCGGTCGACCTTCTCGACCGCTCGGGTGCAGGCCGTACGGTGGATCGGTGAACCAGATGGATCCGTCAGAGGCGACGACGACGTCGTTCGGCGAGTTGAAGCGCCCGCTGCCGAAGCGATCGACGACCACCTGCACTGTGCCATCGACGTCGCGCTCGATGGCTCGACGGCCCTGGCTGCACTGCACGACGTTGCCATCGAGGTCCAGCGTGCGTCCGTTCGAGAACTCGGCGTCGTCGGTGTAGACGGTGGTCTCGCCACTAGCCGTCGAGAACTGCATGATGCGGTTGTTCGGGATGTCGCTGAACCGCACGGTCCTGGAGCCCGGAACGTATACAGGCCCTTCGAGCCAGATCCCACCCGTCCAGAGCGATTCGAGGTGGACATCGCCCGCCAGTAAGGTGCTCGCCGTGTGCATGGGGACAACGGTACCGGCATCGCCGAACCGGCATTCACTGGGTAGTCTGACTCCGTGCGAACCGTCGGAGCTGTGGTTTCCCCGGGCCCGCGGCTTCGACCGGCGCGACCCGGACGGGTCGTCGTCATCGGCTTCGCGGTCGCGACGATCGTCGGGACTCTGCTGCTCATGCTGCCGATTTCCCGGCCCGGCCCGGGCGGCGCCTCCTTCATCGAGGCATTCTTCACCGCCACCTCCGCGATCTGTGTCACCGGGCTGATCATCGTCGACACTCCGGTCGCATGGACGGTGTTCGGGCAGGTCGTCATCCTCGTCCTCATCCAGATCGGCGGGCTGGGCGTGATGACCTTCGCATCGATCGTGGGCATCGCCGTGGTGCGCCGGCTCTCGCTCCGGTCACGACTCACCGCAGCGGCCGAGACGAAAAGCACGGGAGTGCTCGACGTCAACAAGATCGTCGGCAGCGTGCTGAAGATCTCCCTCCTCATCGAGGGCGCGGTGGCGGTCGTCCTGTTCCTGTGGTTCGCGTTCGCGCTGAACTACCCGCTGGGTAAAGCTCTCTGGTTCGCGGTCTTCCACGCCGTGTCGTCGTTCAACAACGCCGGGTTCGCGCTCTACAGCGACAGCATGATGGGGTTCGTGACCGATCCCGTCGTCTCCCTGACACTGAGCGCATCCATCATCCTCGGCGGGCTGGGATTCCCGGTGCTCGTTCAGTTGCGTCGCGAGTGGCGCCGCCCCCTCCGCTGGACGATGAACACCCGCATCGTGGTGGCGGCGACCATCTCACTGCTCGTGCTCGGCACGATCTACATCACGGCGATCGAGTGGTCCAACCCCGCCACCCTCGGCCCGCTCGACTGGCCAGGCAAGATCCTCGCTGGCTTCTTCCAGTCGGTGCAGACCCGAACAGCCGGGTTCAACAGCATCGACATCGGGTCGATGGATGACGCGAGCCAGTTCGGCATGATCGCGCTCATGTTCATCGGCGGAGGTTCGGCCGGAACGGCGGGTGGAATCAAGGTGACCACCTTCGCTGTGCTGCTGTTCATCCTCGTCGCGGAGATCCGTGGCGACGGCGTCGTCAACGTGTTCGGTAAGCGACTCTCGCGCGCCGTTCATCGGCAGGCGATCGCTCTGGTGCTCCTCTCGGTCGGAGTCGTCGTGGCGGCGACGATCGCGATAATGATCATGTCCGGCCTGGCGCTCGGTCCCGTGCTGTTCGAAGCGGTCTCGGCCTTCGGCACCGTGGGGATGTCGGTCGGCATCACCGCGGGTCTTCCCGTGGGGGCCCAGCTCATCCTGATTGCTCTCATGTTCCTCGGCAGACTCGGGCCGATCACCTTCGCGTCTGCGCTAGCACTGCGGGATCGCGAGATCCTGTACCAACTCCCCAAGGAAAGGCCGATCATTGGCTAAGTTGTCGCTCTTCACCTCGAAGGATGCCGGGATCGCGTCGCAGGCGAACTCGGTCGCCGTGATCGGCCTCGGGCGGTTCGGGGCGTCACTCGCGCTGGAGCTCGTCGCGAGCGGAACCGAGGTGCTCGGCATCGACACGAGTGAAGACATAGTCCAGGGGCTCAACGGGCAGCTCACCCACGTCGTCATGGCGGACTCCACGAAGGAGGAGGTGCTGCGGCAGTTGTCGGTGCCAGAATTCGACCGTGTCGTGGTGGCGATCGGCAACGATGTGGAGGCGAGCATCCTGACGACCTCCCTGTTGCTGCGACTGGGGGTCACCAACCTGTGGACGAAAGCGGTCAGCGATGCGCACGGCACCATCCTCGAGCAACTCGGTGTGCAGCACGTCGTCTACCCGGAGAAGGAGATGGGGCGCAGGGTCGCGCATCTGGTGCGCGGCTCCATGCAGGACTACCTCGAGATCGGCGACGATTTCTCCCTCGTGAAGATGGCGCCGCCGCAGGGGATCGTCGGGCGGACCCTCGGGGAATCGAAGCTGAGATCCACCGCCGGAGTGACGGTGATCGCCGTGCTACCGGTCGGTGGGACCTGGAGCCACACCACCCTCGACACCGTCATCAGGGCGGATGACACCATCCTCGTATCGGGGCCGACCCGCAAGGCGGAAGCGTTCAGCCAGCAGTTCTGAGCGCAGAAGACCCGAGGCGCTCGCCGTCGCGCCGTGGAAACACCACCGCAACACTGTGGGCTTAGAGTCGGTATATGGCTGACCTCTTCGATGGCTATGGCGCCACGACCAAGACCGGCACGAAGTCGTCGGGCACGCCCGCGTGGGACGAGATGTTCTCCACACCGGGGATGGCGCGGGACTCGTATCGCGAGATCCATGCCGCGCTCGCCGAGATGACCCAGGATGAGCTCCGCGGTCGCACCGAGGCTCTCGGAGCGAGCTATCTCGCCCAGGGTGTCACGTTCGACTTCGCCGGCGAGGAACGACCATTCCCGCTTGATGCCGTGCCCCGCGTCATCGACCAGGCCGAGTGGCTGACCGTCGAGGCCGGGATCAAGCAGCGCGTGCGGGCGCTCGAGGCGTTTCTTGCCGATATCTACGGTGAGCAGAACGCGGTCAAGGATGGCGTGATCCCGGCGAAGCTCATCACGTCGTCGAGCCACTTCCACCGCCAGGCCGCCGGGATCGACCCCGCCAACGGCGTGCGCATCCAGGTCAGTGGCATCGACCTGATCCGTGACGAACAGGGCACATGGCGAGTGCTCGAAGACAATGTGCGCGTTCCGTCCGGCGTCAGCTACGTGATCTCCAATCGCCGGGTCATGGCCCAGACCCTCCCCGAACTGTTCGTCAGCATGAGGGTGCGGCCCGTGGGGGACTACCCGCACAAGCTGCTTGGGGCGCTCAGGGCATCCGCCCCGGCCGGCGTCGAAGATCCGACCGTCGTGGTACTGACACCCGGCGTCTACAACTCTGCGTACTTCGAGCACACGCTGCTTGCGCGACTCATGGGTGTCGAGCTCGTCGAGGGTCGCGATCTTTTCTGCTCGGGCGGCAGGGTGTGGATGCGCACCACCGCTGGCCCTACCCGAGTCGACGTGATCTATCGCAGGGTCGACGACGAGTTCCTCGACCCGCTGCAGTTCAGGGCCGATTCCATGCTCGGCAGCCCCGGCCTGATGCTCGCCGCCCGGCTCGGAAACGTGACGATCGCCAACGCGGTCGGCAACGGTGTGGCCGACGACAAGCTCGTCTATACCTACCTGCCAGAGCTGACCAAGTACTACCTCGGCGAGGAGGCCCTGCTGCAGAACGTGCAGACCTGGCGCCTCGAGGAACCGGGGCAGCTCGAGGAGGTGCTCGACCGGCTCGATGAACTCGTGGTGAAGCCCGTGGACGGTTCGGGCGGTAAGGGGCTCGTCATCGGCCCTGCGGCATCCGCCACCGAACTGGCGAAGCTCAAAGCGAGCCTGCTGAAAGACCCCAGGGGCTGGATCGCGCAGCCCGTGGTGCAGTTGTCGACCATCCCGACGCTCGTCGACGATGGCATGCGACCGCGCCACGCCGACCTCAGGCCGTTCGCCGTCAACGACGGCAAAGACATCTGGGTGCTGCCCGGTGGGCTCACCAGGGTAGCCCTGCCCGAAGGCGAGCTCGTCGTCAACAGCTCGCAGGGTGGCGGCTCGAAAGACACCTGGGTGGTGGGGCAGGATCCGCTGCTGGTGTCTCGCCACAGCATCCAGGGTCTGGTGGCCGGGCAGGCTGCCGCGACCGAAGCGATCTCGATCATCACCCCGGAGATGCTCAAGGCGGCCCAGCAGGATCACGCGCCGAACGAGCGACCGCTCGGCCACGGCCAGCAGGAACAGCAGCAGCAACAACACACCAGCACCGAAGCGGAGGCAACCGAATGCTGAGCCGCATCGCCGAATCACTGTTCTGGATCGGGCGCTACATCGAGCGCTCAGACGGCACAGCGCGCATCCTCGATGTGCACCTGCAACTGCTGCTCGAAGACCCGTGGATCGAAGAAGACCTCGCCTGCCGTTCCCTGTTGAGCGTCATGGGCAGCGAAGTTCCCGAAGACCGCGTGCTCAACCGGCAGAGCGTGCTCGAGATCCTCGCCGTCGACCGCTCGGAGCCGGCATCCATCGCATACTCGCTCGGGGCAGCCCGCGAGAACGCCAGGCGCGCGCGTGAGATCGTCTCGACCGAGCTGTGGGAATGCCTCAACACGACCAGGGCCCGGATGCCACGGCGAGTGTCGAGCGACAAAGTGCACGAGTTCTTCGGCTGGGTGCGGGAGCGCTCGGCGCTCGCGGTCGGGATCATCGAGTCCGGCACGAGCCGGGATGAGGCGTGGCAGTTCTTCACGCTCGGCCGCTCCATCGAGCGTGCAGACATGACGGCCAGGCTGCTGGCCACCCGGTCGCTGACCGAGGCGAGTGGGCCGTCATGGACCACGATCCTGCGGTCCTGTGGCGCGTACGAGGCCTACCTGCGCACCTACCGCGGCGTGCCGAGCGCCAGGAATGCCGCGGAGTTCCTGCTGCTCGATCGGCTGTTCCCCCGCAGCATCCTGTACTCGGTCACCCGGGCGCAGGAGTGCATGCGTGAGCTCGAGCCGCGCAGCGACAGGGTCGGAATCTCCGATCCTTCGCAGCGCCTGCTCGGCCAGATCCGGAGCGAACTCGAGTACCGGCCCATCGTCGAGATCCTCGAAGACCTGACCATGCACATGGACAACGTGCAGGCGGCGACGAGCGCGGCATCAGAGGCGATCCGCCAGCGCTACTTCCCGACGAACGCCGCACCGAGCTGGGTGGGAGAGACCTCGTGAACCGCCTTCGCATCAAGCACATGACGGGATTCCACTACGGCGGAGACGTCACCGCCTCCTACAACGAGGCGCGGATGCTGCCGGTCAGCTCAGACGGACAGCTCGTGCTCTACTCGAACCTCGAGATCCTGCCGATGTCGAGCAGCCACGGCTACGTCGACTACTGGGGTTCGCGGGTGTCGTCGTTCGAGATCCTCACGCCGCACAAGGAACTGTCGCTGACGGCGACGAGTCTCGTCGAGGTGCGCCCGAGGCCGCACGAATTCGAGGGGATGGGCTGGGATGACCTCGCCACCGCCTCCGACCGGGTCACCGAGACCGTCGAGCAGCTGAAGCAGACGCGCCGAACCGAACCTCCGGCGGAGGTCGTCGCGATGGCCCGGGAGATCGCCGGTCGTCACACCGATACCTGCGCCGCCGCACTCGAGATCAGCATGGCCATCGGCGACGCCGTGGAGTACATGCAGGGCGTCACCGCCGTTACCTCGACCGCCGCCGAAGCCTGGGCCGTGCGCAAGGGCGTCTGCCAGGACATCGCCCACCTCGCGCTCGGGGCGCTGCGCTCCGTCGGCATCCCTGCACGCTATGTCTCCGGATATCTCCATCCGAAGCCGTCCGCCGCGATCGGTGAAACCATCGCGGGTGAATCGCACGCGTGGGTCGAGTGGTTCTGCGGCGGGCTGTGGAGAGGATTCGACCCCACCAACCTCATCGACATCGGCGACCGCCACGTGCTGGTGGGCCGCGGCCGCGACTACAACGACGTGCCTCCGCTGCGCGGGGTGTACGCCGGTCCGTTCGGCTCCTCCCTCTTCGTGAAGGTGGAGATCACCCGCGAGGCCTGACTCGCGCTGCCTGACTAGCGCTGCCTGACTGGTGCTGCCACCGGTCACCAGCCACCGGTTCGCCGCCGAGGTGACGCCAGCCGTCGCTATCGCGCGGCGATAACAGCAGTTGGCGTCACCTCGACGACGCTGGACTGGGCGACGCTGGACTGGATGGCGCTGGACTCGACGACGCTGGACTGGGCGACGCTGGACTGGGCGACGCTGGACTGGATGGCGCTGGACTGGATGAGCGCTGGACTAGTGGGCGCGACTGGATGACGGCGTCAGGGTGGGGCGTCAGCTCGTGCGGCGGGCGGTCGCGGCGACGATCGCGATCTCCTGGGTCGCGAGTTCCCTGTGCTCCGCGGGGTCTGCTTCGACGCGGGCCGACAGTTCTGCCGCGACCTCGTCGACCAGGCGTTGACGGCGGGAACGCAGCATCCACACTCCGGCGATGGCTGCTGCCAGGATTCCGGATGCCGCTCCGATGCCCATCGACCAGCGGGGGCCGAACTCGTTCGCCACCCAGCCCACCACGGGTGCGCCGATCGGGGTGCCGCCGGCGAAGATCGCCATGTACAGCGCCATGACCCTGCCGCGCATCATGGGTGCCGTGGTGGTCTGCACGTAGGCGTTGGCGGTGTTCATCATCGTGAGCGAGGTCGCGCCGACGATCACGAGCGCGGCGGCGAACAGCCAGTAGGTCGGCGCCAGGGCGGCGAGCACGCAGATGGAGCCGAACGCCGCAGCGGCGATGACGATGAGTCCGAGGCGCACCCGCTCGCGCCTGGCTGCCAGCAGCGATCCCACGATCGCACCGACCGCCATGATCGAGGAGAGCACTCCGAATTCGGTGGCGCCGAGGCCGAACTCCACGGTCGACATCGTGGAGATGAAGATCGGGAAGTTGAAGCCGAAGGTGCCCACGAGGAAGACCATCACGAGCACCACGAGGATGTCTTTGCGGCCGACGACGTAGCGCAGTCCATCCCGGATCTGGCCTTTGGCCTTGGCCAGTCTCGGGGTGGCGACGAGCTGGTGTTTGCGGATGAAGGCCAGGGAGAGCAGCACTCCGGCGAACGACAGCCCATTGACGATGAAGACGGGTCCGGATCCGATCCATGCGATGAGCACACCCGCAACGGCCGGGCCGATCAGCCGCGCGCTCTGGAACGACGTCGAGTTGAGTGCCACGGCATTGGACAGGTCGGCGTCGGTGACGAGCTCAGACACGAAAGCCTGGCGCACGGGGGCGTCGATCGCGGTCGCGATGCCGAGCAGCAGCGCGAAAGCGTAGACCTGCCAGAGCTGGGCCTGGCCCGAGATGACGAGCACACCCATGCCGAGGGCGAGCGCGCACTGGGTGGCCTGCGTCCACATGAGCACTTGCCGGCGGTCGAAGCGGTCGGCGATGAGCCCCGAGACCGGCATGAGCAGCAGGATCGGGCCGAACTGGAGTGCCATCGTGATCCCGAGCGCGGCGGCGTCCCGGTCGGTGAGCTCGGTCAGCACGATCCAGTCCTGGGCGGTGCGCTGCATCCATGCGCCAGTGTTGGAGATGAGAGCCCCGGCGAACCACAGGCGGTAGTTGAAGATCTTCAGGGACCTGAACATCGCGCTCACGAGTCTGCGAGCTTTCTCAGGATGGGCGCCGCGGCCGCGAGGGCATCCCGTTCGGCCGGAGGCAGGGCCTCGAGCTGGCGCGCGAACCAGGCTGCCCGCCGCCGTTTGGTCTCCCGGGCGATCTCGAGCCCGGCATCCGTCGACTCGATCAGCACCTTGCGACCGTCATCCGGCGAGGTGGTGCGCGTGACCAGGCCCGCCTCGACGAGAGCGTTGACTGTGCGATTCATGGATGGCGGTGTCACGCGCTCGTGCTCGCTGAGGGAGCCGAGGGTCTGCGCGCCCTCCTTCCACAGCACGAACAGGACCGAGAGCTGCCCGTCGCTGATGTCGTCGTCAGCACGCTCGAAGCGCATGCGACGGACGAGTCGCATGACCGCGATGCGCAGGTCGTCGTTCAGGGCCTCATCCATATTTACTTAGCATAGCAAATTAGTAATGCTAACTAAATCGAAAGGCCACGAGGAGCGGCGGTGCTGTGCGCCTCAGCGTCGGGCTGTCGTGACCCTGAACTCGCCGCGAGGGTCCTGGTGATTGGTGATGGACGACCAGCCATCGGCCTCCAGCAACTCTCCGACCCTGGGCCCCTGCGAGATGCCGTGCTCGAAAGCGAGGCGCCCGCCCGGTTTCAGAAGCCGCAGCGCGGTCTTCGACAGCGCGCGGATGATGAGCAGTCCGTCCCCGCCCGCAGCCCATGACACCGCGGGGTCGAACAGCCGCACCTCGGGTGTCACCGGCTCGATTCCGTCGGGGAGGAACGGCGGGTTTCCCGAGACGACATCCACCTGCCCGTCGAGCTCGCCGAGAGCGTCGGTCATGTCGCCCAGGATCGGATGCCCGTTAACGGGCGCGTGCTCGGCGAAGTTCCGACTCGTCCATTCGAATGCTTCCGGCGAGATCTCGACGCCGTAGACCGTGGCAGCCGGCACTTCGACGGCCATCGAGAGAGCGATCGCTCCCGCGCCGGTTCCGAGGTCGACCGCGATCGGGTGCTCCGCGTCAGAAGCTCGCAGCGCGTCGATCGCCAGTTGTGTCACGAATTCCGTCTCACGGCGCGGAACGAACACGCCACGCCCGACCGAGAGCTCGAGCTGCCGGAAGAAGGCGCGACCCGTGAGGTGCTGGAGAGGTTCACGGTCGACGCGCCGATTCATGAAGTCGCGGATATCGTTGCGCTGGCGGTCGGTGAGAATCACGCCATCCAGCGCCCCTGACTGCACATCGGCACGCCGCAATCCGAGGGCGTGGGCCAGGATAATCTCGGCGTCTCCCGTGGCGGTCGGGATCCCCGCATCGTTCAGCCTGGCAACAACAGCGGCGAAGGTGTCGACGGCGGTGCTGTCGAGTTCGGTCTTCATGGCTTCTCCTCGATTTACTCAACAGTAAAACGGGTATTCCCCGGCGCAGCGCGGATTCGACACTCGTGTCGCGAGTTCGGAAAGCAAGCCCGTACAGTGAAACTGAGCAAGGAGGCCCCGTGCCGAAATTCACCGTCATCCGCAATGAGGCGACCTTCGTCGACCCCCAGGGCGTGACCATCCACTACTACGAGTGGAAGGCAGCCAGGCCGCGAGGGATCGTGCAGCTCGCCCACGGCATCGGGGAGCACGCGCTGCGCTATGAGTACCTGGCCCAGGCTCTCGTGACCGCCGGATACTCGGTCTACGCCGACGATCACCGCGGCCACGGCGCGACAGGCATGCAACAGTACGACAACGACGTGTCGCGACTGGGACGACTCGGTGCCGGCGGATTGCGTGCCACGATCGCGGCGGTGCGCCAGCTCTCCGGGATCGCCCGCATCGATAATCCCGGCATCCCCCTTGTGCTGCTGGGCCATTCGTGGGGATCGCTGATGGTGCAGATCATCCTCAACGACCACTCCACCGACTACGACGCCGTCGTGCTCACGGGCACCGCGTACCGCACGCCCCGGTTCATGAACGGCGGCGATCTCGCCGCCAAGCACCGTCACCTCGGCCCGACCGGCTACGACTGGCTGTCCCGGGATCCTGCGATCCTCCAGGCTTTCGTGGATGACCCGCTCACGTTCGACGCCGAAGTGCTCAGGTTGTTCGGGGTTGCCGATGGCCTGCGCCTCTACGGTCGCCCGGCGAAAAACCTCGAGCGCGACATCCCCCTCCTGATCATGATCGGAAGCGACGACTCTCTCGGTGGAGAGTCGAGTGTGGAGAAGCTCGCAGACGCGTACGTGCGCAGGTCCAAGCTGTCCGACGTGATGGTCGTCATCTATCCGGATGCCCGGCACGAGATCTTCAATGAGACGAACCGCGACGAGGTGAACGACGACCTCGTGGCGTGGCTCGACGCTCGACTGACGGGTGACGCGACCGCGGCATAGGCTGGAGCGAGACGTTTCGAGAGGCGGTCGCTGATGCACGGTGAGTTCAAGGTCCCCGGAGGAAAACTGGTCGTCGTCGACCTCGAGGTCGAGGGAGGCGTGATCTCGGGATTCCGGCTTGCTGGCGACTTCTTCCTCGAGCCGGACAGCGCGCTCGAGGCCATCGATTCCGCGATCAACGGCATGCCGGCCGACTCAGAGGCCGCGGCCTTCGCGAAGGCGATCAGCGCGGCCCTCCCCGCCGGCGCGCTGTTGCTGGGCTTCTCGCCCGAGGCGGTCGCCACCACGATCCGCCGGGCGTTGCAGCGAGCCACCGGCTGGCGCGATTACGAATGGCAGGTCATCCAGGGTCCCGCGCTCGACCCCGTGCTGCAGATGGCGCTCGACCAGGTGCTCTCCGAGGAGGTCGGCGCCGGCATCCGCAAACCGACGATGCGCATCTGGGAATGGGAGAAGCCGGCCGTGGTGCTTGGGAGCTTCCAGTCCGTGAAGAACGAGGTCGACGAAGAGAACGCCGCCAAACACGGTTTCGACATCGTGCGCCGCATCTCCGGTGGTGGCGCGATGTTCATGGAGGCCGGCTCCGTCATCACGTACTCGATCTATGCCCCCGCCGACCTGGTGCAGGGCATGAGCTTCGCCGACTCTTATGCATTCCTTGACGAGTGGGTGATCGTGGCCCTCAAGTCCCTCGGGATCGATGCGTCTTACGTGCCGCTCAACGACATCACGAGCCCCACGGGAAAGATCGGCGGCGCTGCTCAGAAGCGGCTCGGCAGCGGAGCCGTGCTCCATCACGTCACCATGAGCTACGACATGGATGGCGACAAGATGGTCGAGGTTCTGCGCATCGGCCGCGAGAAGATGAGCGATAAGGGAACGAAGAGCGCGAACAAGCGGGTCGACCCCCTGCGCAGCCAGACCGGCCTGAGCCGCGCCGAGATCATCGACAGGATGAAGGCCACGTTCTCGGGCCTGTACGGAGCGACCCCGGATCAGATCACTGCAGACGAGCTGGCAAAAGCCGAGCAGCTCGTCGCGGAGAAGTTCGGCACCGAGGAGTGGCTGCGCCGCGTGCCCTGAGAAACGCAGAAAGGGCAACCAGTCTCGACTGATTGCCCTTTCCGGATCAGCAGTGGCTAGAGCCGGACTATCGCCTTGCCGGTGTTCGCGCCGTTCATCATGCCGGTGAAGGCGTCGAAGGCGCTGTCGATCCCGTCCGAGATGGTCTCGTCGAACTGGATCTTCCCCTCCGTCAGCCAGCCGCGCATGATCTCGGCGAACTGCGGTGCGAGGTGGAAATAGCTGCCCATCGTGAAGCCCTTGAGAGTCAACCCGCGGGTCACGATATTCGACATGTTGCGCACACCCACGTCACCGTCAGCGTTGTACAGCGAGATCGCGCCACACAGCGCCGCCCGCCCGCCGTCGTTGAACGCCCCGAGGGCCGCCGTGAGGTGGTCGCCGCCGACATTATCGAAGTAGACGTCGATCCCCTCCGGAGCCGCAGCCTTCAGCTGGCCGCGCAGGTCACCATCGCGATAGTTGAACGCCGCGTCGTAGCCGTATTTACTTGTCAGCAGTTCCACCTTGTCGGCGGTTCCCGCACTGCCGACGACGCGGGAGGCGCCGAGCAGTCGAGCGATCTGCCCCACCATGGTTCCGACTCCACCGGCCGCGCCGGACACGAAGACGGTATCGCCCTCCTTCAGGCCGGCGATCTGGGTGAGTCCGACCCAGGCGGTGATCCCGGTGATGCCGAGCACGCTGAGGAACAGCGAAGGCGAGACTCCGGGAATCGCGGGAAGCGGCCTGAATTGGGCGGCTGCCCCCTGGGCAATGTCCCGCCAGCCGAGCTGGTGCTGCACGAGCGTACCGACCGGCAGGGAGTCGTCCTGTGATTCGATGACCTCACCGACGGCGGCACCCTGCATGGTCTCGTCGAGGGTGAACGGTGGCACGTACGAACGACCCTCATTCATGCGACCACGCATGTAGGGGTCGACCGAGAAGAACGTGTTGCGCACGCGAACGTCCCCGGACGCGAGCTCGGGCAGCGTGATCTCGACCCTGGCGACATTCTCGGCCGTCGGCTCGCCGGTCGGGCGCGAGTGGAGTTGCCACTGGATGCTGGTGGTGCTGCTCATGCGTTGTCCTCTCGAGGGGTCAGGTCAGTTCTGTGCTGCGGCGCGGTCGGCGACGATGCGCTCGGCGACGGCGACGGACGATGCGGGGTTCTGTCCGGTGTACAGCTGGCCGTCGACCACGATGTGGGAGGCGAATGGCTCAGCAGCCTTCGAGTAGTCGGCGCCGAGCTCGACGAGCCGGGTCTCCACCAGCCACGGGGCATTATCGGCGAGGTGGTTCAGTTCTTCCTCGCTGTTCGCGAAGCCGGTCATCCTGCGGCCCTTCAGCACCCACTCGCCGGTGGACGTGTCGTTCGCGGCGAGCAGTGCCGCCGGGGCGTGGCACAGCACTCCGAGCGTGGTGTTCGACCTCACGGCATCGACAATGAGCTGGCCGGAGTCCGCGTCGACGGCGAGATCCTCCATCGGGCCGTGGCCGCCGGGATAGAAGAGCACGTCATAGTCGGCGGTGGCGACGGCGTCGACCTTCTTCGGCTGCTGGAGCACGGCATCCAGTGCGGTGATCCTCGAGCTGAAGTCGGCGGCACGCTCGGCCGATCCGGCTCCGCCATCGCTCAGGCTGACGGCGTCGAACGTGGGAGCGACGCCTGCGGGGGTAGCGATGTCGACGTCCCACCCGGCCTCGGTGAAGATGCGGTACGGCTCGAGGAATTCCTCGGCCCAGACGCCGGTCGGGTGTCGTGTTCCGTCAGCGAGGGTCCAATACGTGGCTGCTGAGAGCACCATGAGTACGTTGGTCATCATTCTCCTTTATCAAACCGATTGGTTCGATCGTAGGCTTCGTTGTATCCTTAGTCAAACCAACCGGTACGGTTAGGAGGAAACGCGATGGAACCGACGGTCCCCCGTGATCAACTGCGTGGCCGCGAAACCCGCCAGCGGGTCATCGACGCCGCGACCGAGGAGTTTGCCGAGTACGGCGTGGCCGGTGCCCGCATCAACCGCATCGCCGACACTGCCAGGGCCAGCAAGGAGCGCATCTACGCCTGGTTCGGAGACAAGGATTCCCTGTTCGGCCATGTGATGCAGAACGGACTGGACACTCTCGCCGACGCGGTTCCGATCGACATGGATCTCGTGGACTACACGGTGCGGCTCCACGACTACTTCGCCCGTGACGAGAGCACGCAGCGCATCGCCGTATGGGCGTGGCTCCACGATTCGGCAACTGCTGGCGCGTTCTCCAACGATCGAACGCTGGGGTACAGCCACAAGCTCGACATCATCCGGAAGGCCCAGAGCGAGGGACTCGCCGACCAGAGTTGGCGACCCGAGGAGCTGCTCGCACTGCTGCTCGCGGTAGCCGCCAACTGGCATCGCGCACCAGCCGAACTGAGGGTGATCGATCCTTCGGGATTCCATCTGGATGCCGCGGCCCAGCGTGATTCAGTGCGGCAGGCCGCGCGCAGGATTGTTGGTCATCCCGCGATCGACATCGCGACAGTCCGCCCGATCGCCTAGCGTCGAAGCATGGATGCGTGCTCCAAATTGGCGAACGCCATCGACCTGGCGGCGGCGCAGACGACCAGCCCTCGACAGTTGCTCGTGACCCTGGGCACGGCGGCCGCGGGCATCCGTCCTGGTCCTCTCGCCCTCCTCGATCTCGCGCGCGGCGGACGCAACCATTTCCCCGGTCGGGGCATGGCGAGTGAGTTCGACGATGATTCCGACGGACAGGTGCGCCACTTCGCGGGCATAGCCACGTCGGTGGTGAGGGTCGGCCCTGTGCTCACCCGCTGGCTGTCGATCGTCGTGGGGCGGGATGCACCATCGTCCCCGGATGGGAAGCTGACCGATCTTGCGGTGGAGTTCGCCAGCCTGCTTCTGCGGCGCGAACTTGCCGCCGTCGACGGGGCGGACTGGGTGCGGTCGAGGCTGTGCGCGTGACACGCCGAACAATCAGGGGTGCCGCCTAAACTATGACGGTGGAGCCCTGGATCGTCATACTCGTCATTGTGGGCGTCGGCGTCGCGTTCTACCTCGCCCAGCATTTCGGGCTCATCGATCTCACCGACAAGAGCAAGTCGTCCGGTCGGGGTGGTGGTGGAGGAATCGGCGGGATCGGCGATGAGGTGTTCCACCCGACCAGGCATGAAGCGCAGGTCGAGATGGATCGCCAGTCGATTCTTCCTGCTCCAGCACCGCTGCCCGGCGACGGTGATTTCGGCATCTACGACGGCAAGCTGAAAATCGATCTCACGCAACGGGGAAAGCACTACAAGGCAGACCGGTAGCACAGCCGTCTGGCCTGTTCAAGGGTGAAGACCCTTCTCGCACGCGCCGCCATCGACACGTAGCGTGGTCGGATGAGCGATTCACACGAAGAAATGCTCGGCGATGCGTCGAGTGGCCCCACAGACTCAGCGATCAAGGATCCATCGGACTGGGTGACGGGCGACGAGCCGGCCACCGCGCCACAGAAGAGCTACCTCGATACCCTCGCACGGGAGGCTGGCGAAGAAATTCCCGCGAGCGTCAGCAAGGCCGAGGCATCCGAACACATCGATCGCCTCCAGCAGAAGACCGGCCGCGGGGTCGGCGATAGCGACGAGTAGCCCCAGCTGGCGCAACCGCGCTGTGGAGCCCGATCAGCGAGAGAGCAGGTCGTCGTACTCGGGGTGCTTCGAGATCCATTCCGCCGCGAACGGGCAGCTCGGTACGACGCGATAGTCGGTGTCCGCCCTGATGAGGTTGAGCGCTCCGCGTACGAGCTCGCCTCCCAGGCCTTCCTCGCGTTGCGCGGGATCGATCTCGGTGTGGGTGAGAACGATCGTGTTCTCGCGGACCTGGTAATCGATCTCGCCGGCGCTGGAGCCGTCGACCAGCAACTCGAAACGGTTCATCTTCGTGTCCTGCTGCACTTCGGTGGTCATGCTGCAAGCCTACGCGCTGTCGCGAATGACCATCCTGGTGGGCATGACCCTGGCCCGCTCCACGTCTTCGCCCCGAAGCAGGGCGAGCAGCATGCTGGCCATCTCCACACCCATCGCGCGCGACGGCTGGTGCACGGTGGTGATGCCGATCTCACCGTTCGTGGCGGCAGAACTGTCGTCGAAGCCGACGACGGCGACGTCGCCGGGCACACTCCGACCACGGTCACGCAGAGCCGAGATCGCCCCGGTCGCCATGAGGTCGCTTGCCGCGAAGACGGCATCGAGATCAGGGTCGGCCTCCAGCAGCGACCTCATGGCGCTCGCTCCGCTGGCCATGGTGAAATCCCCCTGGGCCCGAAGATCCTGGGCCATCCCGGCCGCGAGCATTGCGCGGCCCCATCCTTCAGACCGGTCGATCGCCGCCTGCATGTTGGCGGGTCCGTCGATGGCAGCGATCCGCTTGCGGCCCATGTCGATCAGATAGCGAGTGCCCATCTCGGCGCCTGCTGCGTTATCGACGTCGACGAAGTTGTTGTTGTGCAGTTCGGGCAGGTATGGCCTGCCGCCGAAGACGACCGGGATCGTGGCATCCAGCGTCGTGAAGAAGTCGTCACCAGAGTGATGGGAGACGACGATCGCACCGTCCACGTTGCCACCCAGGAGGTAGCGGATGGTCTTCGATGACGGGCTGGACGCGCTCGCGAGCTGGAGGTTGAGCACATAGTCGCTGTCTTCGAGCCCCTGGGTGATGCCCTGCACGATCTCCGCGAAGAACGGGTCACCGAAGAATCTGGTCGTATCTTCCGGCACCACGAGTGCGATGGCCATCGTCTGGCTGTTCGCCAGCGACCGCGCTGCGCGGTTCGGGATGTAGTTGAGGCGATCGATGGCCGCGTTGACCGCGATGACCACATCGGGCCGCACCTGGGTCGATCCGTTGACGACGCGCGACACAGTCGAGCGCGACACCCCAGCCTCGGCGGCTACTGCTTCGAGCGTGGGCGCCGTGCGTCTGCCGTGCAGATCGAGCGTCATGGGGGAAGTCTAGGTCAGTCGGCGCGGGAGGTGATGGCACGGGCCTCGATGATGCGGGCATAGGCGTTGGCGCTGTCTTTCGGCGTGCGCACCTGGGTGTCGTAGTCGACCCTGACGATCCCGAACCGCTTGTCGTAGCCCCAGGCCCATTCGAAGTTGTCCATGAGTGACCAGTAGAAGTAGCCGCTCACGGGCACGCCATCGTCGATCGCGTCGAGGATCGCGCCGAGGTGGGCCTCGAGGAAGTCGACCCGCTCGACGTCGTGCACCGCACCGTCGACCAGCTCGTCGTTGTAGGCCGCACCGTTCTCGGTGACGGCGAGGGCGATACCGGCCGGTCCGGTGTATTCCTCGTGCACGCGCTTGAGCAGCCGGGTGAGGCCCTCGGGCTGCACCTCCCAGCCCATGGCGGTCGTCGGGAGGTCTCGAAGGTGCCAGTGCACATCGTCTGCCGCGGGGAACGGGGAGCGCTTGGGCCTGACCGAGGGTGCGGCCGTCGACATCGAGGCCTCACTGGGCCGGGAGCTGACCGCTTCACCGTGGTAATAGTTCACACCGAGCGAGTGGATGGGCGAGCTGATGATCTCGAGGTCGCCGGGCCGCACGTGCTGCTCGAAACCGAGGTGTGCGACATCCTGCATCACGTCATCGGGGTATGACCCACGGAAGATCGGGTCGAGGAAGAACCTGTTGAACTGGCCGTCGATGCGTCTCGCAGCGTCGAGGTCGCCCTCGGCCGTGGGATCGACGGGGTCGGCCACGGTCAGGTTGAGCGTGATCCCGAGCCGCAGGCTCTCGTCGCGTGCCGCGAGATCTTTCACGGTCAGGCCGTGCGCGAGCAGGAGGTGGTGGCCGGCCGCGAGCCCGGTGGCGGGATCCTGGATGCCCGGCGCATGCTCACCGCCGATGTAGCTCAGGAACGACGCGCACCACGGTTCATTGAGTGTGGTCCAGTTGGTGACGCGATCGCCGAGCGCGTCATGCACGCCGAGCGCGTAGTCGCGGAACCGAAGAGCCGTGTCGCGATTCGCCCAGCCACCGAGTTCTTCGAGAGCCTGCGGAAGATCCCAGTGGTACAACGTCAGCCACGGGGTGATGCCGTGTCCCAGCAACTCGTCGACGAGCCTGGAGTAGAAATCCAGGCCCTTCGGGTTGAACGCGCCGCCGTCTGGCTGCACGCGTGACCACGACGTCGAGAACCTGTAGGTCTGCAGGCCGAGGTCTTTCATCATCGCGACATCGTCGCGGTAGCGGTGGTAGTGATCACACGCGACATCGCCGTTGTCGGCATTCACGACTGCCCCCGGAACGCGGCAGAACGTGTCCCAGATGGAGTCGGTTCTGCCGTCCTCGTGGGCGGCTCCCTCGATCTGGTACGCGGCGGTGGCCGCGCCGAACAGGAAAGTGGGCGGGAAGGTGCGGGTGGCGGGTGGGCGGCCTGCCGCGGTCTGGGCTTCGAACACGATTGTCATTATCCCATCAGCCCTTGACCGCGCCTTGCATGATGCCGGAGACGAGCTGCCGTCCGGCCACGATGAACAGGATCAGCAGCGGCACTGTCGACAGGATCACCCCCGCGAGCACGACCGAGTAGTCGACGAAGTAGTTGCTCTGCAGCAGCGCGAGCGCCACGGGCAGCGTCGGATTCTGCCGGTCGAGCACGATGAACGGCCAGAAGAAGTTCGTCCAGGTGGCGATGAAGATGAAGAGTCCGAGCATGGCGGCGGCGGGCCTCGCGGCGGGCAGGGCAATGTGCCAGAACGTGCGGATCATGGATGCGCCATCCACCCTCGCCGCTTCGATCAGTTCGAACGGCAGGGCCTGGCCGAAGTACTGGGTCATCCAGAACACCCCGAAAGCCGAGACTATGGCGGGCAGGATGACCGCCGCGAGTGTGCCGGCAAGCTGGAGTTTCGACATCGCGATGAACAGCGGCACGATGCCGAGCTGGGTCGGCACGGCCATCGTCGCGATCACGAAGATGAGCAGCCCGGTCTTGCCCCGGAAGCGCAGCTTGGCGAAGGCGTAGCCCGACAGCGTCGAGAAGAAGACGACGCTCACCGCGACCACCGTCGAGACGATGATGCTGTTGCCGATGGCGCGCCAGAAGTTGACGCTCTCGTTCTCGAGAACCGAAGCGGCGTTGACCAGGAAGTTCCCGCCGGGCCACCAGACGATGTCCTGTCTCGTGATGGTGGATGCGTCGCCGCTGCCGATCAGGAACGACCAGTAGAGCGGGAACACCGATCCGAGGATCACGGCCGCGAGGAATCCGTATGCCAGAAAGCCGGGTCGCTGCCGGTTGGCGAGTCGGTTCGGACGGCGGCGGATCGCGCCGTGCTGTTCGGCTGGCGCAGAGCCGACGTGGGAATCCACGCGGTCGGGAGTGAGTTGGGCGGTCATGCCGTCACCTTCTGCCGGGGAGGCTGGACTGTTGTCGAATTTCGCGGTGTGGCGGTCACGTCACTGGAAGCGGCGATGGAGCGGGTGATGGCGAGATTCAGCAGGCCGATCAGCACGATGATCAGGAACAGCAGCCAGGCGACTGCCGCGGCCCTCCCGAAGTTCAGCTGGCCCCACCCGAGGTTGTAGAGGTAGATGGTGATGGTCATCCACTGGCTGTTTGCCCCTCCCTGGCCGTACTGGTCGTACAGCCGTGGCTCGTCGAAGATCTGGAGTCCACCGATGGTGGAGGTGACGATCACGAAGATCAGGGTGGGCCGAAGCTGAGGAATAGTGATCGAAAAGAACTGGCGGGGTTTGCCTGCGCCATCGATGGATGCTGCTTCGTAGAGATCCCGAGGAATGGCCTGCATGCCGGCCAGCAGGATCAGGGCGGTGTATCCAGTCCATCGGAAGTTCACCATCGTGGCGATGGCGAGGTGGCTGGGGAGCTCCTGGGAATGCCACTGCACCGGGGGGATCCCGATCTGCCCGAGCAGGTTGTTCACGAGTCCGTACTGGTCCCCGAACATGTTGCTGAAGATGAGGGTGACCGCGACAGGAGCGACGATGTACGGCAGCAGTACACCCATGCGCCAGAACGTTTTCGCGCGGAGGTTCTCGTTGAGCACGGCCGCGATGAGCAGGGCGAACGTCACCTGCGGAACCATCGAGAACAGGAAGATGCTGAAGGTGTTGCGCAGGGCGATCCAGAACTGCGGTTGCTGCAGCACGAAGGCGAAGTTGTCGAGACCGACGAAGTCGCCCTCGCCGCCGATGAGGTGCCATTCGTGCACGGATACGTAGGCCGTGTACAGCAATGGGAAGAGCCCGGTGATGGCGAAGAGGATGAAGAAGGGCGAGATGTAGAGGTATGGCGAGATCTTCACGTCCCAGTGCGAAAGCTTCTGGGAGAACGCGATCCGCCTGATGCGGCGCTCGTCGTCGAGTGCGGTGGTCATGGTGTCGATTCCGTGTGGCTCGGTGGTGCAGGTCAGGATGGGGCCGCGCGATCGTGGTGGAGACCGCGCGGCCCGATACTGCTGTGGCTAGCCGAGCGCCTTCACGTCAGCGACGAACTGGGTCCACGAGTCGGAGATCGACTGGGACTTGTCGACGTCGACCCGGGTGAGGGCCTTCTGCAGCGCGTCGTTGATCGGGAAGTACTTCACGCTTTTGAAGGGCGTCACGGTGATCGCGTTCGAACGGTCGGTGAGGATCTGGCCGACCGGGGCGTCGTTGAAGTACTCGTTCGTCGCATCTAGCAGCGTCGCGTCGCTGTATGCCTCGACCTGGCTCGGGAACGTTCCGGCGTTGGCGAACGCCTGCAGCTGCTGTTCGGGAGCGGTCAACCAGGCGGCGAACTCGGTCGCAGCCTCGGTGTTCTTGCCCTGCGCGGGGACGGTCAGGTATGAGCCGCCCCAGTTTCCACCGCCACCAGGGAAGACGTTCGCGACGTTCCAGTCGGTGATGTCTGGCGCGTTGCCGGAGATGACGCCGAGCATCCAGCCCGGGCAGAGCATCGTCGCGAACGAGCCGTTCGCAAGCCCTGCGGTCCAGTCATCACTCCACTGTCCGAGGTGGGCAGAGAGGGTGCTGCTGGCCTCGAGCACCGAGGTGAAGGCCTCCTCTACCTCGGGGTTCTCGGTGGCGATGACGGTTCCGTCGTTCTCCTCGTAGGCGTTCTCGACCTGGTTGATGACGCCCTGGTAGGTGGCTCCAGCCGAGTCGAACCACGGCTTTCCCGTGGCATCGACATACTTCTGCCCGACCGAGTAGTAGTTGTCCCAATCGCCCTCGAGCAAAGCGGCGACACCGGCGGGGTCGCTCGGCAGGCCGGCTTCCTCGAAGAGGTCTGCGCGGTAGCAGACGGCCTCCGGGCCGATGTCTGTGCCGTAGCCCACAAGCCGTCCGTCGGCGTCTGTGGCTGATTCGGTCTTCCAGTCGACCCAGCGCCCGTCGACATCGGGGCCGGAGAGGTCGGTGAGCTTGTCCGAATACTGCATCATCTCGGCGAGCCAGTCGACCTCGATGGCCTCGACGTCGGCCAGCCCGGATCCTGCGCCGAGTTTGGTGAAGAAGTTGTCGCGGGCGTCGTTGGAGGTGGCGGCTTTGTTCTGCACAATCGTCACGTTGGGGTGCGACTCGGTGTACTGGGCCAGCAGCTCGTCCGTGTAGCCGAAGTCGTTGAAGGTCGCGAGCGTGAGGGTGATCTTCGCGTCGGGATCTGCGGCTTCGCCTCCCCCCGTTGCGCAGCCCGTGGCTACGAGTGTGAGGGCTGATGCGCCGGCGACGATTGCGGCGATTGTGCGTCGTGATGTTCTCACGGTCACTCCTTTGTGTGCGTGGATGGGTACTGCGAGGGATACTGCGTGGTGGGCCTCGATGCTTGGGAGCGCTCTCATCGTCAGTGGTGAGAGCGCTCTCACGAAGGCGAGGCCAACACTAGGCAGCGCCCCGAGACCGTGTCAAGGAAAATTTGGGAGCGCTCTCACCCAGTAATTTCGTGCAAACGCTTGCCGCGGTCGACATTCCCGGAATGGCGCGGGTCTACTCCGGCGATCCTGATCAGAAAACTTTGCGTGGATGGGCGGGGTCACCGCACCTGCGCCCACGGCCCGGTCCCCGCCCCGCGCCGCCCGCCCCCGCGGCCGCGCCGCGCGCCCCCGCGCCCCCGCCCCCGCGCCGCGCCGCGCCGCGCGCCGCCGCCCGCCCCCGCAGCTGAGTGTTCCGCTTGTGTCGGGTCTGTGGCGTCCGGAGCCACCAAAGCGGAACACTCGCCCTATTCGCAGCGGCCTTGTCATGGCGCGCAGGAGTGGGACATGCTCGGCCTGCGCCGGACCACGCGCACTCCGGGACCGCACCTGGTCCGACTGGCTACCCGCGTCAGGTAGTCGGCTTCTCCGACCGTGAGGCGGACGATGACCCGGCAGCGTCAGTGTCGGCGGCGGTGCCCGGCGTCACGAGCGCTCCTGTGGCGTCCGCGGCATCCTGTGCGAGCAGGGCTGCCTCGTTATCGGCGTTCTCCTGCAGGGCCGACTTCTCGCGGAGAGGTGCAGCCTTCAGGAAGAAGCTCAGGATGAACGCGACCAGCACGACGACGAGTCCGACCCAGTAGATGCTGACCGTGGCGTTGCTGAAGCCCTCGAGGAAGGGAGCTGCAAGCCGAGGATCCGATCCGTTCAGGAACGAGGTGTCCCCGTCGAGCGCGGTCCCGATGCTGCCGGGATTCTGCAGCAGTCCGAGGATCTGCTTGTTGGCAGGGTCGGCAAGAACCGAAGGATCCGCCGTGGCTACGGCGAGGCCATCCTGAACAGACTTGCTGGCGAACGCCGCGGCGATGGTGTCGGGAATGCGCGAGAACAGCACCGAGAACAGCACGGCGACACCCAGCGTTCCACCGATCTGGCGGAAGAAGGTCGACGAACTCGTCGCCACACCGATGTCACGGGGGCCGACGGCGTTCTGCGAGGCGATCGTCAGCGTCTGCATCAGCTGGCCGAGACCGAGCCCGATGAAGAACATGCCGACCATGACCCAGATCACCGGTTTGTCTGCGGTGAGGAAGGTGAGCCAGAAGAATCCAACGACCATGAGCGCGGTGCCGGTCTTCGGGAAGATGCCGTACTTGCCGGTGCGGGCGATCAATTGCCCGCTGACGATCGAGGCGATCATGAGGCCGAGGATCATCGGCAGCATCAGGAAGCCGCTCTCGGTCGGCGTCGCGCCCTGCACGAGCTGAAGGTACAGCGGGATCGTCATCATGGCTCCGAACATGCCGAACCCGACCAGTACGCCGATGATGGTGGCCATGCGGAACGTAGAGTTTTTGAACAGCTTGAGCGGGATCAGCGCGTCGTCGCCCATGAGCTTCTCGCTCAGGATGAAGGCGGCGATACCGAGCACTCCGATGACGTAGCAGGCGATGGCGTATCCGGAATCCCAGCCCCACTCGCGGCCCTTCTCGGCGACGAGCAGAAGCGGAACGAGGCCGATCACGACCGTCGCGGCACCCCACCAGTCGATGCGCACCTTATGACGCGTGTGCGGGATGTGCAGGAAGCGGAGCACGATGGCGAGAGCGATGACGCCGATCGGGAGGTTGATCAGGAAGACCCAGCGCCATCCGGTGATGAACAGGATCGCGGGCGTTCCCGACAGCAGTCCACCGATCAGTGGGCCGATGACGCTCGAGACGCCGAACACCGCGAGGAAGTAGCCCTGGTACTTGGCGCGCTCACGGGGAGCGAGGATGTCACCCATGATGGCCAGCGGGAGCGCCATGAGCCCGCCAGCGCCGAGGCCCTGAAGCGCCCGGAAGATCGCCAGCTGGTACATGGAATCCGCGAAGCCTGCGGCGACCGAACCGACGAGGAAGATCACAATGGCGGTGATGAACAACGGTCGGCGACCGAAGATGTCACTGAGCTTGCCGTAGATCGGCGTGGTGATCGTGGAGGTGATGAGGTACGCGGTGGTCACCCACGCCTGCAGCGCGAGCCCGTCGAGGTCGTCGGCGATCGTGCGCATGGACGTGCCGACGATGGTCTGGTCGAGCGATGACAGGAACATTCCCGCCATGAGTCCGAAGATGACGAACAGGATCTGGCGGTGCGTCATGACGCCGCCAGCATCCGCAATGGCCTGGGCCTGCTGCTTGCCCTTTGATTCGACGCGTGTCATGGTTCCTCGTTCATGGTGTGGCTGGTTCAGTGTGACTGGTTCAGGTATCTGACAGTCGTAGGTCTGGAAACGCGAGAGAGCCATCGTGAAACGCGGTCCCACGATGGCCCGGAAATCTTTGCGCAGAGTGCAAAGTTATACCCGATGCACGAATCTTGCAAGTCCCTTCTCGATCGTGATGGCGGACGGTCTTAGGATCGACTCGTGTCAGATCTCGGCTCCACGCCCAGTGCGGCGATCTTCCTGAAGCGCCGCCGCACGGCGATTATCGTCGGCGCGATCGCCGCTCTGGTCGTTCTCGCGGTCGTTGTCGGCACGATCGCGCTGACACCCAGTCCCGCGCCGGTGGCGCTTCCCACGAGCAGCCCGACCGCGTCGAGAACCCCCACCCCGACAGCGACTCCTGCCCCTGCGCCGACCCCGACTCCCACTCCTACCCCGACGTTCGACGCCGCGGCTCAGTCCATCGACGATCCCAACAGCTACTGGGTCGTCGCCGACAAACTCCGCCCGCTCAACCCCGTGGACTGGGAGCCTCCCGACCTCGTCGAGGTACCGGTGGCCTACGCCAACCAGCCATTTTTGCGCCAGGCGGCGTCGGATGCTGTGGTCGCCATGTTCGCCGCGTTCGCGACCGAGAGCGGCGGGCTCCAGATGCAGTCGCAAAGTGCTTACCGGAGCTATTCGACGCAGGAAAGCGTCTATGCCGGTTGGGTCGCGAGTCTGGGCCAGGCCGGCGCCGACCTGACCAGCGCACGCCCTGGGCATTCCGAGCACCAGACTGGGCTCTCGATCGACGTCAGTGCGTCACCCGCGAACTGTACGCTCGACCAGTGCTTCGCAGACACCCCGCAGGGGCAGTGGCTGGCCACGGAGGCCTGGCGGTTCGGCTTCGTGCTGCGCTACCCGAAGGGCAAGACCGACGTGACCGGATACGAATTCGAGCCATGGCACATGCGCTACGTCGGGGTGGAACTCGCCACCGAGCTGCGGACCACCGGTGTACAGACCCTCGAGGAGTTCTTCGGCCTGCCGGCCGCTCCCGACTACGCGGGCTGAGACCCTCGCTGTCGAGTCGTCACGGCGACCGCCAACAGTGCGAATCCGATCGTGAGCAGTCCGGTGGCCAGGGTTCCGCGGCCGGGGTAGATGTGGAACTGCAGCAGCAGGATCGCACCTGCTAGCGCCAGCACGCCGCCGGGGATCGCGCGCCAGCCGACCAGCCTGACAGCCGCTAGAGCTGCGACCAGGCAGCCGAGAATGAGAGAGGCGCCACCCAGCTGTTCGAGTACCCTGGCGATCGCGAACACCGGACCCGTGACATCCGCGTTCCCGCTCAGAACCAGGGCTCCACCACCCACACCGGCGAGCAGGTCGAGACCCGTATACGCGGTGGCGAAGCCGTAGCCGAGAATTCCGGCCACCCAGCCATAAACGCGACCGGCGCGACGCGCGACGATCCATGGCGCCAACCCCACGAGGGGGAACACGAACAGCAGGGCAAAGTGCAGATTGCGCCACGTTTCAGCTCCGGCCTCGTCCAGTCGAGGAGGGTGGATGAGCGTCGCGAGCACCAGGAGAGTCGTCGGCACTGTCGCGATAAGGCCCACCCCCAGTCGGCTTGTCGGAAGGGTGAGCGGGCGATTCGTGACAGTGCTCATCCGGCGAGCGCCGCATCCACTATGGCTTTGGCCTCGGCCTGCACCTGCAGCAGGTGCTCGGCTCCCTTGAACGATTCTGCGTAGATCTTGTAGACGTCTTCGGTGCCGCTCGGGCGGGCCGCGAACCAGGCGAACTCGGTGGTCACCTTCACGCCTCCGATGGATGCCCCGTTCCCCGGTGCTTCCGAGAGCCTGGAGGTGATGGGGTCGCCGGCGAGTTCGGTGGCGGTGATCGCGGCGCCGCTCAGCTTGCCGAGCCTCGCCTTCTGCTCCTTGGATGCCGCGGCATCCACTCGCTCGTATGCCGGGCCGCCGAACTCCTCGACCAGCTCGGCGTAGAGCACCGAGGGCGACTTGCCGGTGACCGCGAGGATTTCGCTCGCGAGCAGCGCCAGCAGGATGCCGTCTTTGTCGGTCGTCCACGCTGTGCCGTCTTTGCGCAGGAAGCTCGCGCCCGCGCTCTCCTCGCCGCCGAACCCGACGGAGCCATCGACGAGCCCGGGGACGAACCACTTGAAGCCGACCGGCACCTCCCAGAGTTCGCGCCCGAGCGAGGTGGAGACCCTGTCGATCATCGAACTCGAGACGAGAGTCTTACCGATCGCGGCATCCTGGCTCCAGCCCTCGCGGTGCGTGTAGAGGTACCGGATGGCGACGGCCAGGTAGTGGTTGGGGTTCATGAGGCCGCCATCCGGGGTCACGATGCCGTGACGGTCGGCGTCGGCGTCGTTGCCCGTGAGGATGTCGAACTCGTCTCGTCGGGCGACGACGGATGCCATGGCCGACTTCGACGACGGATCCATGCGGATCTTGCCGTCCCAGTCGAGCGTCATGAACGCCCAGGCGGGATCGACCGACGGGTTCACCACGGTCAGGTCGAGCTCGTAGCGCTCGGCGATCAGCTTCCAGTAGTTCACACTGGCGCCGCCGAGCGGATCGGCACCGATGTGGAGCCCGGCCGCGCGGATCGCGTCGATGTCGATGATGTTCTCGAGGTCGTTGACGTAGTTGCCGCGGAAATCGTAAGTCCCCGCCAGCACGGCCGTCCCGTCGCTTCGCGACGCGCCGGAACCGGCCGGCGTGGTCCCTGCTAAGGAAGGCTCAGCGCGCTTCACGTCGCGGCTGCCGTCGGCGATGATCGCGTTGGCCCGGTCGGCGATCCACCCTGTCGCGTCGCTGTCGGCGGGTCCGCCGTGCGGAGGGTTGTACTTGAAGCCCCCATCACGTGGAGGATTGTGGCTCGGCGTGATGATGATGCCGTCGGCCTGGTCATGATGACCTTCGGCGTTGTACTTGATGATGGCGTGGCTCAGCGCCGGGGTCGGCACGTAGTCGTCGAACTCGTCGACGAGGGCACGCACGCCGTTCGCCTCGAGCACCTCGAGTGCGGTCGTCTCGGCCGGTCGCGAGAGGCCGTGGGTATCGCGACCGATGAACAGCGGCCCCGTGATTCCCTGCGACGCGCGATACTCCACGATCGCCTGGGTGATGGCGGCGATGTGCACCTCGTTGAACGCGGTGTCGAGCGACGAGCCGCGGTGGCCGCTCGTGCCGAAGACGACGCGCTGCTCGGGGATCGAGACATCCGGAACGAGCGTGTAATAAGCCTGAACCAGTTCATGCACGTCGATGAGGTCTGAGGGCTGGGCTGCGGTGCCTGCGCGATCATTCATGCCGTCCAGTCTTGCACTCGCGGCCCGCCGATACACTCGTCACCATGCCAGACAGCGCCAATCTCACCCCTGCCGCAGCGGAGACCTACAGCTACCTTGGCCCGGCCGGAACCTTCACCGAGGCTGCGCTGAAACAGGTGCCCGCTGCCGTCGGCATGTCATGGCGCTCCGTCAACAACGTGGGGGAGGCGCTGGGCGACGTGGTGGTCGGCCGCTCCGTGGCGGCGATGATCGCGATCGAGAACTCGGTGGAGGGCGGCGTCAGCGCTACGCAGGATGCCCTGGCGAACATCCCGAACCTGCGGATCATCGGCGAATACCTCGTGCCGGTCAACTTCGTGCTCGTGGCCAGGCCCGGCACAACCCTCGCCGACGTGACGGTCGTCAACGCGCATCCGGTCGCTTACGGCCAGACGCACCTCTGGCTCGACGCGAACCTACCCAGCCACGGGCACATCCCGGCTACGTCCAATGTCGCCGCTGCCGCATCCCTGCTCGAGAGCGACCTGGCTGACGCGGCGGTCGCGCCCCCCGGCATCACCGACCACCACGACCTCGTCGTGCTCGCCGAGGGCATCGGTGACAACCCCCATGCCGTTACTCGATTCGTGCTGGTCTCCCGCGTGGCCGCACTCCCGGCGCCCACCGGCAGCGACAAGACCTCACTTATCGTGGAGCTTCCGGATGACACGGCCGGCCGCCTCCTCGAGATGCTCGAGCAGTTCGCCACCCGCGGAGTGAACATGAGCCTGCTCGAGTCGAGGCCCATCGGCGATGCCCTCGGGCGGTACAGGTTCGTCATCGACCTCGATGGGCACATCCTGGACGAGCGGGTGGCCGACGCGCTGCTCGGTCTCAAGCGCTTCAGCCCCCGCGTAACCTTCCTGGGCAGTTACCCGCGCGCGGACAAGCTCGCGATCAGCGTGATTCCGCGCTACGACAACGACGCGTTCGTGGATGCGCGGCGCTGGCTGACGGGGCTGCTGGGCGGCGAGTAGCCCGCGCGCCGCGCCGCGCCACCCTTTGCCCCAACCTCCGCCGAGTGTTCCGCTTGTGTCGCTGGCATTCCACAGGAGACGACAGAAGCGGAACACTCGACCGCAATCGGCAATTATCCGACGCTTCGTCGAGCCAGAACGAGGCGGATGCGTCTCAGCAATTCGACTGGGTCACGCAGGTCGTCGGCGTTCAGCTCCATCACGTACCACCCTGCGGCTTCGAGCCTCGAGCGCCGCGTCATGTCCATCCGCCATTGCCGGGCTGTCCGGTGGTAGTCGCCCTGGTATTCCAGGATGAGTTTCTCATCAGGGAAGAGAAAGTCAGGCCGCACACTGCGCCCGGTTTCGGTGTGCACGATGGTGTGATTGATCCGAGGTTCCGGAAGTCCCCCTCGAACAAGAATGACGCGCAGGTGCGACTCCGGACGTGATTCCGCTCCGTCCCGGATCAGTCCGACTGCCTCCCTCGCAATCGACACTCCCCGCTGTCCCATCGCGGCGGAGACCCGGGTGTGCAGTTCCTGCTGGCTGGTGATCGGCCTGGAGCGGTGGATCAGGTAATCTCCAACAGCCACGAGGTCTCCCAGGCTCAGGTCCGCCGAAAGGTCCATCCATGTTCGCGCCGCGCTCGTGTGCCGGATCCCGCGACTCGAGACCACGTCTCGCAGATCGATCGCGAGCCTGTGCCCCACCAGCGCGCTCGAATGAAGTCGAGCGGCCGGGGCGGCAACTGCAACGTGGAGGCGAGAGGATCGTTCTGTTTCGAGCGTGAGCGGAGCACCGAGGAGCAGGGCGGCCGTCGCGTGACTGAAGAAGGCTCCCGGCGGCACCCTGAGCGCCAGCATCCTGCATCTGTCGTCGAGGGAGATCGGCGCATCGCTCCGACGGGTCCTCAGCCCCCACACACCAGCGTCGAGGTCAAGCGCGCGGAGGCGTGATGCCGATACGCCTGCCGTGCGCGCTTCTGCGACGGTAAAGGGCCTCGACGCAAACTTTTCCGGAAGAGGTGACGGATGCATCGACCAAGGCTGCCCGAAGGCCGCGGTCCCGCAGACCGCCGTCGGCAGCTCCGGGGTCTTCGGTCTGCATTGCCGCTTGTGCAGGACTGGTCGCCGTCGGCCACACCATCGCCGAGTGTTCTGCTTCTGTGGCTCCAGCGGGCTGGGCCGCAGCAAAAGCGGAACATTCGGCCGTATCCAGAGCCTAAGCCGCCGCAGGCACGCGGACCGTGAGGGCTCCGGGATCCACCCAGGCGTGCACGCTCTTGGCTTCACCGAACTCGTCGCCGTCCAGCTGGAACTCCTGCGGGTGCTCAACGGTCATCCGCAGCGATGCACCCGTGACGTAGGTCACATCCTTCACGTCGGCGGACAGGTCGATGATCTTGCGACCGAGGGCGGACTTACGCAGCACACCGTTCTCCCACGCGACTTTGCGCCAGATTTTCGCCCAGCCGAGAGGCCCCTGCGGCCTGAGGGCGGCGATGTCGAGTAAGCCGTCGTCGGGCCTGGCATCCGGCATGAGGAGAAGGCCGCCGGGAAGGAGCCCGCAATTGCCGACCAGGATCGTGTGGGCCTTGATCGACTTCGTCGGGCCGTTGTCGAGGCGGTAGCTCAGCCGGACCGGTTTGAGTTCGGGGAGCGACCGCGCGATGCCGTCCACATAGGCGAGCCATCCGACAGCCTTCTTCAGTGTGCTGTTGGTGTTCTTGATCATCTTCGCGTCGAGGCCGAGCCCCGCCATCACCAGGAAGCCGTGCTCCTCCGAGGCGCCGTCATCTCGCACGATCTCGACCATTCCCAGGTCGATCACGCGGTCGACTCCACCAAACGCGATCTCCACCCCGCCGCCCAGGTCTGACAGCGGGAGTTCGAGATTTCTCGCGAGCAGGTTGCCTGTTCCCGAGGGGATGAGCGCCAGTGCCACACCGCTGCCCCGGAGCCCTTCGGCGACCGCGCGAACTGTTCCGTCGCCGCCCGCGGCAAGCACAACCGTGGCGCCCCGCCGGATGGCGCTGGCGGTGACCCCCTGGCCGGCATCCTCCAGGGACGTTTCGAACCACGCTGTCGTGGCCCAGCCGTGTGCGGCCTCGGCCGCCTCGACGGAGGCCCGGAGCTTCTCGATGTCGACTTTGATGGGGTTGTAGACCACCGCAGCGCGTTTCGGCGTGGGGGCGGGGGTATTCTTCACCCCGCTTACGGTACGGCATGGGCTGGGTAGGCTATATGGGTGATTGACCCCCAGCTTCTTCGCGAAAACCCGGACTCCATTCGTCGCTCGCAGCAGTCTCGAGGTTCATCCGTCACCCTCGTCGACGATGCGATCGCGGCCGACTCCGCGCGGCGTACAACGATCCAGCAGTTCGAGAAGCTGCGGGCCGAGCAGAACGCATTCGGCCGCACGGTGGCGACAGCACCCAAGGAGGCGAAGCGCGCGCTCGTGCTTCAGGCCCAGGCGCTTGCCGCCCAGGTCAAGGAAGCCCAGCAGAAATCGGTGGATGCCGAAGCCGAGTTCACGAAGTTCGTCGGGGCCATCGGCAACGTCACGATCGATGGCGTGCCCGCGGGTGGGGAAGACGACTGGAACCTCGTTCGCGAGGTCGGTGCCCCCGCTACCTTCGACTTCGAGCCCCGTGATCATGCGGATCTCGGCGAGCTGCTCGGCGCCATCGACATCGCCCGCGGAGTGAAGGTCTCCGGCAGCCGCTTCTATTTCCTCAAGGGTGTCGGCGCTCGCCTCGAGCTCGCGCTCATGAACATGGCCCTCGACAAGGCGCTCGCCGAGGGCTTCGTGCCGCTCATCACTCCGACGCTGGTGCGCCCCGAGATCATGGCGGGAACCGGGTTCCTGGGCGAGCACGCCGACGAGATCTACTACCTCCCTGCCGACGACCTCTACCTCACGGGCACCAGCGAGGTCGCGCTCGCGGGATATCACTCCGACGAGATCCTCGACCTGTCGAACGGGCCGCTGCGGTACGCAGGCTGGTCGACCTGCTATCGCAGGGAGGCCGGTTCCGCCGGGCGTGACAACCGTGGCATCCTGCGCGTGCACCAGTTCAACAAGCTCGAGATGTTCAGCTATGTGCTTCCGGATGAGGCCGAGGCCGAGCACGAGAAGCTTCTCGCCTACCAGGAGTCGATGCTGCAGGCGTGCGGGCTGACCTACAGGGTGATCGACGTCGCTGCGGGGGATCTCGGTTCCAGTGCCGCCCGCAAGTTCGACGTGGAGGCATGGGTTCCGACTCAGAACGCGTACCGCGAGCTCACCAGCACGAGCAATTGCACGACCTACCAGGCCAGGCGACTCGACATCCGCCACCGCACGGAATCGGGCAAGACGGCGCCTGTCGCGACCCTCAACGGCACGCTCGCGACGACCCGATGGCTGGTCGCCATCCTCGAGACCCACCAGCAGGCCGACGGTTCTGTCGTGGTTCCGGATGCCCTGCGCGGGTACCTCGGCGGCCTCGAGATCTTCGAGCCGATCGTATGAGCGTCGCACGTACGGGCGCCGCAACCGACCGCTGGCTCATCGCCCTTGACATCGACGGAACTGTTCTGCGCGAAGACGGAATAATGAACGATCCCGTGATCGCCGCCGTCGCCAAGGTGCGCGATGCCGGGCACGAGGTCATGCTCGCGACGGGCCGCTCTGTCGCCTTGACCCTGCCGATCCTCGAGCGACTGGCGATCACGCCCGAGTTCGTGGTGTGCTCGAACGGTGCGATCACGCTTCGACGCGATCCGGAGGACCCGACCGGCTACGTGCGCGACTTCGTCGAGACCTTCAACCCGAGCGAGGTGCTGACGACGATCCGCTCCAATCTCGAATCTGCGAATTACGCAGTGGAAGATGAGGATGGGCTCTACAAGTTCACCGGGCATTTTCCCGAGGGGACCCTCGGGACCGCGAGCGAAAAAGTGGAGTTCGAAGAACTGCTGCTCGCGCATGCAACGCGCGTCGTCGTCATCTCCCCAGGCCATAAAATCGAGGACTTCCTTTCGGTCGTCGAGAGGATGGGCCTCCACAAGGTCAGTTATAACGTCGGCTGGACGGCCTGGCTCGACATCGCTCCAGACGGCGTGAACAAGTCGACCGCCCTCGAGCGCGTGCGAGAGCTGCTCGACATTCCCCGGTCGCGGGTGATGGCGGTCGGTGACGGCCGCAACGACATCGACATGCTCGAGTGGGCGTCAGTGGAAGGTCGTGGGGTGTCCATGGGGCAGGCTCCGGATGAAGTCATCGCGGCCTCGAATGAGCGCACCGCGAGCGACATCGACGATGGCGTAGCGCAGCTTCTCGAGTCCTTCTGATTCCTCGCCGCACACCGGTTCGCGAGCTCGGGCGTTCTGTCGGCTAAACTCTCAACTTGTACCAGGAGGGCTGTCCGAGCGGCCGATGGAGCCAGTCTTGAAAACTGGTGGGCAGAAATGTCTCGCGAGTTCGAATCTCGCGCCCTCCGCCAAATATCTTGATTTCTCAGCTTTGCTTGGTAACGTAGGCCGGTCACGCGATCTGATCGCGCCGCGAAGCTGGGGGGCATCGACTCGACTGCCCCGCAAATCCGTGTTGTGTGGTGGTTCATACCCGCACGAGCAGGTGTGACTGTCCCTCTCGGGGCTGACGAAAGGGTTCTGTCTTGAGTGAATTGACTCCACGGTCTGAGTTGCGTTCGCGCTCTGAGTTGCGCACGCGCAGCGGCGCCAGCACACTCACCGGTATTGCTCGGCACGGGCGACTGCGCAAGGCCAGCCCGATCGGCACGATCCTCAAATTCGTCGCTGCTGCGCTTGCTGTCGTGCTCGTGAGTGGTGTTTCGGTCGGCGCGCTGGCCGTGACCGGGCTGACCTCCAAAGCGACGGTAGTCGACATCCCCAGCACCGAGGATGGGGCGGCGCCCCTTCCCGAGGTAGGAGCGATCGAGGGTGGATTCAACATCCTGATCGCCGGAAGCGACACTCGCGCGGATCAGGGTGGAATCGGCGGAAGCGCTGACGATGACAGCGGCGAATTGAACGACGTCACCATGCTGCTCCACGTCTCACAGGACCAGACCAACGCCGTGGCGATCAGCTTCCCGCGTGACATGGTGGTGGGCATCCCGGAGTGTGAGAATTCCGACGGCTACACCAAGGGATATTCGACAGAGCCGATTAACGTGGCGCTCTCCTACGGCGGGCTTTCCTGTGTGGCGCAGACGGTCACCGAGCTCACAGGGCTGCCGGTTCAGTACGCGGGCCTGATCAAGTTCTACGGTGTGATCAACATGGCCGACGCCATCGGAGGAGTCGACGTGTGTGTCGATGGACCCATGGTCGATGACAACACCGGGATCAACATCGCGGAAGCTGGCACTTACAACCTCACCGGGATCGATGCACTCGCCTTCCTGCGGTCTCGCGCGGCTGTCGGCGACGGAAGCGACCTGACCCGCATCAGCTCGCAGCAGGTGTACCTCTCGGCTCTCGTGCGGAAGTTGAAGAGTTCGGAGACGCTCGGCGACTTCAAGAAGGTCTACTCGCTCGCGGACGCCGCACTGAGCAACATGACCGTGTCGTCGAGCCTGAACAGCATCCCCACCATGGTCTCGATCGCGCAGGCGCTCAAGAACATCCCGCTCGAGAACGTGACATTCGTGCAGTATCCGGGCACAACGGGCGGCGATGGCGTGTACCTGAATAAGGTGCAGCCGAACGAGTATGCGGCTGACGCGCTCCTCGAATACATCAAGGCCGACCAGCCATTCGCCCTGGAAGCGGCCGGAGACGACCGCGGTTCGACGCTCGACCCGAACGCCCCCGTTGCGCCGGTCGCTCCGACCACTCCCTCGACCGAGGCGCCGGACGTCCCCGTTGCCGAGGGCGTCAGTGGCCAGACGGCGGCCCAGTACACGTGCACCGTCACAAACAGTTATTGATCCGATTCGGGCATGCGCCCGGGATTGGCTATGATTGCTGACGGACACTGGAGACGTCGCATAGTTCGGCCTAGTGCACCACCCTGCTAAGGTGGAGTACCCTAACGGGTACCGAGGGTTCAAATCCCTCCGTCTCCGCAAGAAGAATGCTGGTCAGAGCCCAATTTTGGCCACTATCACGTAGGCGCCACGGATTCAGGTTTTCCGTCAGTGGGCTTACATATGTCCCCCCAGTGTCCCCGTGCGACAACTTTGCAGCTCATCGAAGCGCATTGGTCCCACCAATGCAGGCGATCCATGAGGCATTGTGTTCTTGATGCCGGCGTCGTGAAGGAGACGAGATGAGTCATAGAGGCAAGAAGCCAGGTCGCACCCTGGTCACGGAAACTCACGAGCCGCAGTTGCCGCAGAACTGGCCCGATGGTCACGTGGCTGTCACGCTGACTGGCGATGATCAGGGCGAGTGCGTAGAGGTCACAGTTCACGGGGTGCGCCATTACTTGCATTCGACAACCGCCCGCGAACTTAGCAACATGCTGCTCGTCCGCATCGAGGAATGGAACGCGATCGCTCACGCCGCAGGGATTCCGCGCGTATGAGTTGCCCCGCCAAGAACGAGGGGCAGAAAAGGTCAGATCGAAGGGCCGTCGAAAGCGCCCGTGTCGTGACCTCGCACGTACGGTGGTGACGTATACGTGGCGCGCTCGTCGCTCATGCCATTGAGGCGTGCGATCGCCGTGATGTCCTGAGCCTCGCCGAGTACGTGGGCGTAGACCTTCAGTGTTGTGTTGGGATTCGCGTGGCCAAGCCATTGTGAGACCTGATTGACGGGTATCCCAGCTCGGAGCCACGATGAGGCAGCGTAGTGCCGCAGGTCGTGAATGGTGCGACCGGGAGGCGCCGTCTCTGGCCACTTGACGAACCGGCGGAAGAGATTACCGCCCAGTTGCCGTCCGGTCTCCCCGGTGAATAGGTAGTCGGTCTTTGAGCGGTCGGCGGCCCGTGATGCGGCGATCTCGAGCGCGCGGTTTGTTAGCGGCACCACGCGCGCCTTGCCGGTCTTGGTCCCCTTCTCGGCGTACCCGTCCGATTGAGCACGGGAGATTCGGACCGCTGGGAACGGGGTGTGCTGAAGGTCGCGCACTCTTAGAGCCCGGAGTTCCGACCAGCGCAGTCCGGTGAGGCTCAGGAATTCAGTAGCAGCGGCTAGGTGTGGACGGCTCTCGTATTGTCGCCGCAGGGTGCGGGCAAGTTCGTCGTCTGTGAACGTCTCGACCCCGACCGATGTTCGTGTTGCTCCGGGCGGCATTCGGACATCGCGCACGGGATTTCGGGTGAGTATCTTCTCCCGGACTGCGTAGGCGAATACGGAGGAGAGGGTGGTGCGGGCCCGCTGCACGGTGGAGCGGGCCTTGACGGCAAGTTGACCGGTTAGGTAGTTGAGGATCTCCGACTCGCCGAGCGACGACATTGGCCGGGCGGCGAACCATGTCGGGATTCCAGCCACGTTGTCGCGGTCGGTGCGCCAACTGTGCGGACTGATCTGGCCGCGGCGCGACTCAAGGAACTGGGCGGCAACGTCCGAGAAGGGTGCGGAGCTGCGGGAGGGCGGGATGAACTCGCCAAATGCGAGAGCCCGGCGCTGTTCTCGCTCCCATGCTTCCGCGTCGGTCTTTCGTGCAAAGGTCTTGCTGGCAACGAGCTGCCGTCCGGCCTTCACGCGGGCGACGTATCTGGCGGCACCACTGCTGGTCTGGCGGCGTTCGACGCTCATGTTTCGAGCCCTGCGAGGCGGTGGATATCGGCCCGACGGTACACGCGGCGGTGCTCGGTGAGGGGGATGGGCTCGACGGGTGCTCGGCCGGCGAGGGCGAGCGAACGCAGGGTCGTGCGGTGCAGACCCAAGCGCGCGGCAGCTTCGGTCTCAGAGTAGAACAGGCTGCCCGTGGTGCCCTGGATGGGCGGGCAACCGCTTGGGCTATTCGGTTCGGTGGTGTCCATCTGGCTGGCGACCGACGGCGTACGTGATGCCGTCCAGCAGGCCGGCCTTGCGTGCCTTGGTGATCCAGTGAGTTGCGGTGCGCTCGGGGATGCCGAATTCGGTGGCGACTGCGCGCATCGGTGGTTGTGCGGCGAGCGCGGCGACGCCGTATACGAGCTGGACCAGTTCGAGGGTGTCGGCCACGGGTCCGGCTTGGGTGGACTCGGTTGCCATCCATGCGGGAAGGATGCGGCCTTCGCTGGTGGTGAGGGCTTGCACGGTCAAAGGCTTGCCTGCGAGGTCGACCACCACGGAGTAGGGGACTGCGGCGGAGAGGACCTCGCCGAGTCGAACCTGCCGCAGCACCGATGGGGTGATCTCGGTCGTCGATCCGACAGCACGGTGTGCGGTCGCCGCGATCCGATACCGGCCCGCCTCAGCTGCGTAGGCGGCTTCGATTGTGGTTTCGATGGAGCTGTCTTCTGCCACAGCGGTGGCTCGGAACGCCGGGGCGATCCGTAACGCGGACCCGAGTGGAAGCGTGGCGTGTTTCCACGTCATGCGCTGTCCGTCGAGTGTACGCACGTCGATCTTCACCTCCTCAGTATGCCTTTCCGCGTCACGGATTCGCTATTGCGATTACTTGACACAGTTCTACATCGGATGCTTTACTCGTGTCAATACAAGACATGGATTAGCACTCGGGAGTTCGGATGGGCGACAGCGAAGAGGCGCAGCAGCGGCGCAGCGAAGCCGCCCGGCGCTACAAGAAGAAGAACGCGAAGCAGATATCCGCTTACGGGCGCCAGTATCGGGCCGAGCACGCCGAGCAGATTGCTGAGTACAAGAGGGCTTGGCGCGAGCGCAACGGTGAGCATCTCGCCGACTACCGAGGCAAGTACGGCGAAGAAAACCGGGAGAAGATTCGGGAAGCCAACCGCGAGTACATGCGCCGCCAGAGCGCGAAGGAGCGGGCCGAGATCGAGCGTCGCGAGCGGAAAGCGGAGAAGGCCCGCGAGCGTTACCACGCTGACATCGAGGCGAGCAGAGCCAAGGCGCGGGAGTACCTTCAGCAGAAACGAGCGGAGGATCCGGACGCCTACCGGGAAGGCAAGAAGCGCCGCAACGCCGCCTGGCGGAAGCGTCACAAGGACGAGATCAACTCCAAGCTGCGTGAGAAGAACCTGCGCGACCCGAGCAAGAAGAAGGCCCGGGCCCAACGTGACTACGAACGGCACGGGGACGAGAGGCGGGCCTCCCGGCGCCGCTCCTACCAAAAGAACCGCGACCGCGAGCTGGCCAAACAGAAACAGTGGAGGGACCGCGAACGTCGACGAATCGAAGTGGGGCTGCCCGTCCGTCGCCTGCACAAAGTCGCCCCCGAGGACCGGGGCCAGAACGCGGCCGCCGCCGCAGCATTCTTCGCACGTGAGGTCACCCAGCAACTGCGGGAACAACTCAAGGCCGAGCTCGCCACCCCACAGCACCTCATCGACGCGCTGCGCCGCGACTGGGCACGCATCCGTGCCGTGGACTATGCCCGCCGCAACCCGGAGACCAGCTCCGACACCGTCCGACGACGAGAGAGCGAGGAAGTCCGCCTGGACGCAATCGCGCGAGACATCAACGACCGACTACGTCAGGTACCTCGGCGCGACCCGCAACCTGCTCCGTATCTCGCCTATCAGCCCCCATCTGCAACCGACAACGGAGGACTTGGACTATGAACACCCACCAACATCTCGGACGCGGGCCCCGATGCGCGCGAAGCACCGCGCCTCCCCGCCACGTGGCCGGCGTGACTCTCCACAGATATCCGCCGCTGCCAGCAATCTCCGCGCACATCGCGCACCGTGAACATCAGCTGCAACAAGAAGGGACCCGCACCATGCTTGACAGAACTCAGGTCGACGCCACCATCTACCGCGTCGCGATCGCCAGCTTCACTCACTACCCGGACAAGCACCTCAAGGAACCCGGCTACATCGTGGACGAGGACCTCGACTGGTGTGTGCGACCGCTTCGCCACCTCCCGCAAGAGGAGCGAGAGCAACTCCGTGCTCAGATTCTCAACCTCATCACCGATCCGACCGCCGGCCGGCAGGCGTTCATCAAGCACCTCAAGTCGCTCTCGTCGGAAACCTGACATGACCGCCCAGGGTCCACGGGATTCCGGCCAGACCGTGTCCGATCGAACAGATGTTGGAACACCTAGCGCCCCCGAGAACAGCGAGCAAGGAGGGGCGCGGGCGCCAGCCGCGACTCCTCTCTACCGGCGACTCGCGCGCAAGGAAGCGCGGGTGCGGGAAGACCAATACGTCGCACTGTCCCAATTGGTGCGGGTGCTCGGACGCCGCCGCACTGACCGCAGCGGGCCGCGACTGACCGAGAATACTCTCATCCGAGTTGCGATTGACCTGCTGCTCAGCCGCGCCAATCGCCTCACCGGCAACACTGAAAGGGAGTTGCGAGCGTCCGTACTCGACACCCCGACGCAGCCTGACGACAACCGACAGCAAGGCGACCAGTAGGACAAATCCTCCCGTCGCTGCTGCCGACTTCACACCGTGATGTTGAAGGACGCTTCGTCGCGTGTTCGGCGAGCGCGTTCCTGTGCGGGTTGCTCCCGGTCCGCCGATCATAGGTCGCTACGCAGGCTCCGTGCCCGGCTTTCGCGGCATATCCTCCCTCGCTTCGCTCAGTCCGGTATTCCACGACCGGTCACTACGCCCGCTGCGCTCTCTATTGATCTCTGTACCGGGAGCAACCCGGCCTATCGGAACCAGAGAAGGAGACAGCAATGTCAGACACTGCAACGCTCGGCACCATCGAGCACATCGACCCCTCCCAGATCGAGGTTGAAACCAACATCCGCACCACCGTCAAACTGGACAGCGTGTTCCTTGCGTCCATCCGCGAGTACGGGGTCCTCACCCCCGTCGGCTGCCACAGGAACGAGGATGGCACCGTGGCCCTGCGCATCGGCCAGCGTCGCGTGCTCGCCGCACGCGAGGTCGGCTTGGACAGTATTCCCGCTTACATCGTGGAGGGCGACGAATCCTCCGTGACCCGGTTGTTGGAGCAGTTCGCTGAGAACGAGCACCGCGCCAGCCTCACCGAACCGGAGCGCGCAGCCGTGTTTCAGCAATTGGCGTTCGAGGGGCTGACCGTTCTGCAGATCGCCAAGCGCACCGGCGTGAAGATGACCGTCGTGGAGGCCGGGATCACGGTTGCCGACAGTGAGTTCGCGGGCAATATAGCGACCAAGCACGAGGTCACCCTCGACCAGGCTGCGGCGATCCTCGAGTTCGAGGAGGATCCCAAAGCGGTCAAGTCTCTCGTGCAGTGCGCCGAGGACGCACCGGACCAGTTCCGGCACGAAGTGCAGCGCCAGCGCGAGGACCGTGCCCGCCGACAGCGGGTCGAGGCCGAGCAGGAGGCGCTGCGGGAGCAAGGGTTCATCATCATCGACCGGGCGCCCTACTACGGGGAGAAGGCGTACACCAGCATCGCCGACCTCGTCACCCGCGACGGCAAGCCGGTCACCATCGACGACCTTGGCGGGATCACCGACAAGTACGCAACAGTCCGCTCGGGATGGGACGAGGTGACCAGTGACGTGTACCTGCGCGAGGTCAAGGCGTACGGGTTCAAGAAGAAGCCCGCCACGGGCAGCGCGAGCGGCCCCATGACCGACGAGCAGAAAGCCGAGCGCAAGGAACTCATCGCCAACAACAAGGCCTGGGCTTCCGCCGAGGTCGTCCGCCGGGAATGGCTGGCCGGATTCCTAGGTCGCAAGACCCTCCCGAAGGACGCCGCGCACTTCGTCGCCACGGCCCTCACAGCACACCGCACCACCATCGCTTCGGCGCTCAGCGGTGGGAACCGGCTCGCGGCGACCCTGCTCGGCCTTGACGCGCAGGACTCGGAATGGGGTCAGAGCCCGATCGACCCGGTGGCCGAGGCGCAGCCGGGCCGAGCGGGACACGTGGCGCTCGCGGTGGTGTTGGGCGCGATCGAGACGAGCACTGGCAAGCACACCTGGCGGCAGCCGGCGTGCACGGCTCGCGCCTACTTTGCGCAGATCGCCGGATGGGGATACCCCCTGTCGGACGTCGAGCAGATCGTCCTCGGCACGGACGAGCCGGACGAGCCTTCCGAACCTGACGAGGACGACGTTCGGGACGACGAGCCCGCCCACGACGGCGACACCGCCGCCTGAGCGACCGTGTGGCCCCGGACCACAGTCCGGGGCCACACCCTTGCCAAGCTAGAGGACGAGAAGGAGCCACCGAGTAGAATCAGCTCGAATGGAGGGAGCCCGTAATGGCCGCACAGCAGTCCATGTGGCACGTAAACGACGTCGTCGCCTACGACGTCATGCGCGAACTCTCCGGGGGGCTCCAAGCGCGCCTACTCGATCTAGCTCGCGACGGCGACCGGTCTGCGCATGCAGAGTTGCTCGAGGTGCGCCGCACAACCACAGCGGTGGACGGGTACGACCGCGCCGCCGTGGATTCATGCACGCGCCAGCTGCGGCTACGGGATGCAGAACTCGCGCTGGCGGCATCAGGTGCCAGCTGACCCGGCCGAGCCGCTCACGCCGGACGTGACTGACGAGATCTACCGGACACTGATCCAGCCGACAATGTTCGTGGATTCTCCCGGGGGCGAAGCAACTCCTACTCTGGTGCTGTTGGGCGGGCAACCCGGTTCGGGCAAGTCCCGGGCAAGCGCCCGACTCCTCATCGAGCACAGCGGAATGGTTGCTGTCAGCGGCGACGATTTGCGCATCTATCACCCGTATTTCCGCGACCTGATCACCGACCAACCCGAGCGAGCAGGCGCCGTGCTCGCCGACGCGACGCGCCCCTGGATCCGCTCCGCAATCCAAGACTCCCTGGACGAACGACGCAGCCTCCTGCTGGAGGGAACCTTCGGGGACCCCGAGGTGACCCTCGCCACCGCCGCACGATTCCGGGACGCCGGATTTAACATCCGCATCGTCGTAATCGCGTCCCCCCGCACGCTCAGTCTGATCACCGCCGCCTCCAGGTACCTCCGCGACCGCAAGATGAGCTCGACGGCGCGCTTCACCTCACTCTCCGCCCACGACCGCGGATATGACGGGACAACCCGCCTCATCGACTCCCTGGACGCAACCGGCCCCGCCGACCGCATCACAGTCATCAGCCGGAACGGGGCGGTCCTCCTAGACCGGTCCCGCCCAGATGCCGACGCACCTGCTCCTTTCGATGATGCGGTTAGGGCTCTGGACGAAGGACGAAACCCCGCGTCCTGGGGGGCACGTTCCACGATGGAGCTGCTTGGCGAACTGAAGCAAGTGACGGCCTACGCGATCGCCTCGGGAGAACTCACGCCCGCGATCGCGGAGCTACTCGTCGCGGCACACGAGCATGCCCTCGGTGATGTCATTCCTCGACTAAGCGTTGATCCGGCATCCCCACAGGCTCGCTTTATCCACAACGCAGTCGCCGAGCAATTCGTTGGCCTTCGGCGCGCGACGCATCAACCTGAACCAGCAACCTCGACGGGTGGGGCGCCTGTGCTCGATCCTGTCGACCGACCCGAGCCAACCGTCAACTGACTTCGGCGGCCAAACGCGCAAGTCGAGGAAGGGATGACGCCCAGTCAGGGGCGCGTCCCTCGAATCATTGATCCCGTAGCGATGCGCTCCCCCGCCGAGAAGCGGCCGAAGGGAGACCGCCCTTACTTCTTTGAAGAATTCCGTGATCAAGTGATATGAACAGAGCCTCTGTCATCTCTCTCTAGTGAAGGAGGTGCAGGGGATGCCCACACCGAGTCGTGAAGCTGCAGATGCCGCGATTACCTCGATGCTGCGCGAACGCGGCTTCGACGGCATCGTTCGTAGCTTGATGGGCACAACGCGAGCGCCTCAACAGATGGCCGAGGACGCGGTCATGCACGCGGTAGCACAGACGCTCAAACGCGCAGACGATCACGAAGTGACGAACGTCGCCACCTACGTCTTTGTTAGCGCCCGCAATGAGTTGTTCCGGATATTGAAGGCGGAGGGTCGCTTTCGCACCATCGATGAGCAGGACGGGGATCCGGATTCGGAGCCCGAGCTCACAGAGGCTGAGGCTAACGACCTTCTCCGGTGGATCAAGACCCTGATCAAAGACTGGAACGAGAACATCCGGATCGCGACGAGCCTCGCACTCGACCATGCATTCCTCGATGAATGGCAAGACCTAACGATGGATGACTTCGCGAGCGAACTCGAAGACATCCTCGGTGTCGAGGTCTCCGCCAAGACCGCCGCGATGTGGAAGCACCGGGGGCTCACACGCCTCCGCAATCAGATGAACGGCATTGAAACCGACAACGAAAACACAGAAGACGAACGGAGCAAGTCATGAGCACACTGCAGGCACCGGCATCGAAAGAGGTCATCGAAGCCATCATCAATCGGGCCGCCGAGGCCGCGAAGGACTTCGGAAACGACATCGAGACGCAGATCCGGGAGGCCTCCCAACTGCCGCTCGATGCAGCCAGCGCCGAACGGTTGTACACCGCCATCTTGCTCATCGTGAAGGGCGTTGTTCCCGGCACTCCTGCCGGTGACGAGGCGTCGGCGAAGATCCGGGCCGAAGTGACAGCCCTCGTTGAGAGCGTCTCGCGGCCCGCAGCGCCCACAGTGAGCAAGCCGATCCCACACATCGAGCTCTCGAGCCGGAACGGGCTGACCGCACATGACGTCAACCCAGTACCGCAGTTCAACGGAACCAGCGTTCCGATGCGTGAAGGATACGTCGACGTCACTCTCCTTGACCCGTGGGCGGAAAACGAACGTGTGACCCTGTACGTCGATGAATTCGAGTCGAAGAACGGCCGGCGGCCCGAGCCGGCGGAACTTCTTCAGATCCTCACCGGAGAGATCAACATCGGCGGTGGCGACAGGGACCCGTTCGACCTCCGGCCCCTGGCCCGGAACATTGCTCGCAAGGGAGTGGAGCGGCCGCCGATCATCACACGCGAGGGAGTCCCGCATGACGGCAACCGCCGGATCGCGGCGTCTCGCTTGGTGGTGCAAAGCGCCGAGTTCACACCGGAGGAGAAGGAACGTGCTCGCTGGATCAAGGTCTGGCAGACCGACAAGGACGTAACGCCCGATCAGCTGGCCCAGATCGTCGTCGCGCTCAACTTCGAAGAGGACTTCAAGAAGCCCTGGCCGGAGTATGTCAAAGCACGCCTGGTTGTCCGTGAGTACCGTGCACAACAGGAGACCCTCCCGAAGTTGCCGAAGGCAAAAGACCTGACCCAGCTGAAGAACGCCGTCGCTACCAAGTACGCGATCAAGGCCGCCGATGTCACACGGTATCTGCGCATGGTTCAGTGGGCCGACGATTTCATGGACTACAACATCGAAGCTGGCCGCGAGAAAGCCGAGGTCGCCTACCGGACCGACACGATCTTCCAGTGGTTCTACGAGATCGAGGCCGGCCCGGCGGGTAGCAAGGTGACGGAGCAGTTCGAGTCTGACCCCGAGTTGCGCTCGATGATCTACGACATGATGTACGACGCGACGTTCGACAGCGGCGCACAGGTTCGCGCGATGTTTCAGGTTGTGGCTGACGACGACGCGTACCGGCAGCTCACTGAGGCGCACCAGATTCGCGAGACGCGTCAGAAGGAGGCGCGCGAACTGGTCAAGGATGCGATCAACGATGCCCGCCAGCGTGCTCGCGCAAAGAAGTCCATCGGCCTCGAAGAATACGTCCGCGCTGCCATCAAGCGTCTCTCGGACACCCCCACGAAAGCGTGGGAAACCCTCGATGACGAGTTGCTGATCGGTCTGCGCAAAACCCTGATGGGCACGCTCGGCGCGATCAACGGCGAACTGTCAACTCGTGGCGACGCCTTGGCCACCGTGGAGGTCGAATGACAGGCGTTCTCGCACGACGCGCGCTAAGCGGAGGCGAAGTCGTGGAACTCGTCCCCCTTGGCGGTGGCGACGTGTACGCCCTCGCGGCAGACGTGCGTGCCGCTCTTGTCGAGCCCGCCGGGGCCAGGATCAGGAACGGAGCTGTTGAGGTCTCATTGGACCAGGCGGCGAGCCTTCAAGATAGTGACGCCTTGAACGTTCGCTGGCCGGCCGACGTCCTCCAATTTCTCGCGAATCGTCGACGGCCGTTTGTTGACGATGTTGCCCGTGCCAATCGACTGAAGCAGCTGCCACTCGATCAGGTCCGAGCGCAGGTCAACGACTGCCGTCTCATCGACCTCCTCGATGACCATCAAGTTCGCAACGTGGCAATCATGACGATGAGCGACTCCTACGGAGCATGCGTCTTCGATGAGCAGGGGACTGGCAAGACCATCTCGCTCGTGGCGGCATTCGACCTACTTGTGGAACGAGAGATCGCCGAGGTCCTGCTGATCGTCGCACCCAAGTCCATGATCGGCGAATGGGCGTCGGAGATCGATCGCTTCACAGACGGCGCGTATCGCGTCCAGGTGCTCGAGGGCTCGCGTCGAGCAAAGGCGGCGATGTTGACAAGCGGCGCAGACGTCTACGTTTGCAACTACGAGACCACGCTGGCGATCTCTGATGACCTGCGTCTCCTCTGCACCCGACGTCGGGTGGCGATCGCAGCGGACGAATCCTTCAACGTCAAGAATCCGAGCGCTGCCCGCACGTTCGCGGCGACCCAATTGCGCGAATGGTGCGTACGGGCTTTCGCTCTGTGCGGCACGCCAGCGCCCAATAGCGCGGCAGACATCGTCGCTCAGGTCTCGTTTGTGGACATGGGACGAGCGTTCAACGGGGTAGCACTCTCACGTGATCCCGACGATGCGCAGGATCAGATCCGGTCCATCGTTGAATCGAGCGTTGTGTTCACGCGCAACCTCAAGCAAATGGTCCTGCCGGATCTCCCCGACCGCACCTACACGGAGCTGGCGGTGACTCTAAGTGCGGAGCAGAACCGGCTTTACCAACGTGTCGCCAGTCAACTCGCCACGGACCTCTCCACAACCTCTGATGACGAGTTCAACGCGAACTACGCCAACTTCCTGGCTCGTCGATCTGCTCTGCTCCGCATCTGTTCGGACCCGCGCGGTGTGGACCCATCGTTCTCCTCCTTGCCGTCCAAGTTCGCCGCTCTGGACGAACTACTCGCGCGTTGGCTGTCGCTCGGCGAGAAGGTGGTGATCTGGTCTTTCTACCGATCGACGCTGAACCAGCTCGCGGAGCGATACGAGAAGCATGGCCTGGTTCGCATTGACGGTTCCGTCACTGATTCGAAGGCACGGCGCGCCGCGGTCAAGGCCTTCCAGACGGACGACAACACCCGTCTCTTCCTCGGCAACCCTGCCGCCGCCGGAGCTGGCATCACTCTTCATAGCGCGGCAATCTCGGTGTACGAGTCCATGTCGAATCAGGCCGCGCACTTTCTGCAGTCGCTCGACCGCACGCACCGACGGGGACAGACGAAGCCGGTCGAGTACGTGACCCTGCTGAGCGAGGGCACGATCGAGTGGAACGAGTTCGAACGGCTCAAACAGAAGGCGATGCGGCAAGCCGATCTTCTTGGAGATCCTGAGCTCGAACGCTTCTCGAGGGAAATGATGCTGGCCGAACTCCTCGCTAGCCTCGATGAAATAGGGGCGAGCGATGCCAAGTGACCTGCACGAGTTGCGTCGCGGGCAGCTCGACTCGATGCTCATCCTTGCCGGCCTCACCATTCCGCTAAATCTTCGCTGGGAGCTGCAACCCGATGTCGCGCGGCTCGATCCGGTCCGACCGCGCTTAGGCGTCGGGGACGCAAAATCGAGCGAGTCACCAGGCAACCAATCGACCCAGCGTCGACTGGTCCATTACGCGCGTGCGTGCAGGAACTGGCGGGTGGCCGGCTGGGACGTCAGCCTCTCTCTCGCAGTCGAACCATCGGAATCCAGGCCGTGGGCGGAAACGCTCACCCGCGTCTGGCGCGTGGGCGGCATGGGCAACGGGCACGTGCGCACCTTCGTCGTGGATGCCTCGCTCGCTATCTTGACGATCGAAATCGGCGCACAAGCACCACTGAACCTGGCCAACCGCCGTTTCTCAGGATCGGCCACGACCAGGCCCACACATCCTGAACGTTGAACTCGACGAACGCGGTGGTCTCGCCTAAAGTTGAGTCATGTCCTACGTCCCGAAGTCCGCCCGCGGCCTCCCGCGGAGGACCGCAAAGCACCCCAGCTCGGTTGCCAATCCCGGGACAGTCGCCGCACCCACATCCGCGACCAATGTAAGTGGTGAACGTCGCGGGAAGTACCCTCTCCGTGCGATCGACCTCTTCTCAGGCGCGGGCGGCCTGAGCCAAGGGTTTCGCGACGCCGGCTACGAGATACCGTTCGCCTTGGACTTCGATGCCGACTCGTGCGCAACCTACGAGAAGAACCATCCCGACACACACGTCGAGTGCGCCTCTATCACCGACTTCACCCCCGCTCAAATCAAGAAGCTCGCCGGGGGGAGGGTGGACGTCGTCCTCGGCGGCCCAAGCTGTCAGTCGTTCAGCACGGCCGGTCGGCGGTCTGGCTGGGTGGCCGACGGTGACGAACGCAACGACCTCTGGGAACACATGTTCAAAGTCGTGGAGCACCTTCGTCCGAAGGCGTTCCTGATGGAGAACGTGCCAGGAATGGTCTACTGGAAAGAGGGGGCGTTCGGTGACAAAGTCCTCAAGCGCTTCACCGAGATCGGCTACTCAGTTCGCAAGGAGATTCTCCTCGCTGCCGACTGGGGGGTCCCGCAGCGGCGTCGGAGGCTGTTCATCGTGGGCGTCCTTGGTGATGAGCCCTTTGCCTTTCCGGAACCGACCCACATGGGCGGCTGGCGTCGGGACGCACTCGAAATGTGGGAGACCAAGCGTAAGGCGAAGGGACTACTGCCCCACCTGACAGTGGATGACGCGATCGGCGACCTTCCACCCCTCGAGACGGGAGTTGCGTCCTCATCGCGCTACTCCGTTCCGAAAGAGAAGGCCACCCCGTTTGCAAAGCAGATGCGCGGAAGCAGCCGGACGGTTCGCGACCACGAAGTGCAGCCGCTGGCCACCGACACAGCCTCGCTCATCTCCCACGTGCCCGCTGGCGGGACGTGGCGGGACGTACCTCCCCACCTGCTCCCAGATCGATACCGCGGGATGCGCCGCACGGACAGCACGAACCTACTCGGTCGGCTGGACTGGAACTTGCCCTCGTACACGATCACAACACAGTTCAACAACGTCACCACCGGATGCTTTACCCACCCCACCGAGAATCGGTCGCTGTCTGTGAGGGAAGGCGCTCGCCTCCAGACCTTTCCGGACAGCTACGAGTTCATCGGATCGATCGGGTCGCGATGCCGTCAGATCGGAAATGCTGTACCGCCGCTACTGGCATCGGTCCTGGCTCACGAAATTGCGGTCCAAGTCTGGGGAGTGAGAGCGAAGTCACATCATCCACGCCCGGCGGTCATGAAGCGGGGTGTCGCCACTCAATCCGAGACCGCGATCGATGAGGTCGCGCGAGCGAGGATGAAGAAAGAGGCTTACCAGGACACCGCAGCTGAGCGAGGAGTCCGCGACGCCCTCTCGGCGGCAGGGGTCCCCTTCACCCTCAGCGCGCGAACCGAGGAGACCGCCCGGCTAAATAAGGAGATTCTCATCGAGGACGCGAAAGTAGTCGTCCTCGTTAGTGGGTGTTTCCTTCACGGATGCGAGAAGCACTCTCGATCTACTAAGTCCAGTACTAAATGGTGGGCTGACAAGATCCACGGCAATGTCCAACGCGATGCCGTTTCACGGGAGCTCTGGCGCACTGAGGGCTGGGAGATAGTCGAATTCTGGGAGCATGAGGATCCTCAGGATTGCATTCGTCACATCCACGAAGTGATCGCGGCGTTGCGTACGGGCAGTTCGGATCACCTCATCACGGTTTCGACGCCCTAGGCAATAGCCGCAACGGCTTCGTAGCAGACTTCTCCTATGTTTCCCACGGCCAAGGTAGACATCCGCCTCGAGATTCCCACCGGTGCTACCTTCTGGGTGCCGAAAACGAGCGATATCGATGACGAGGGGTTCGGAAACTTCATAGGAGTCTGGCCAATCGTCGGCGCCGGCACCCATTGGACCGCCGAAGTCATCCGTGCGGAAGCGGTCGCTGCAGAACACGTCGGCCAACGCGCCAGGAACGCCTGGGAGTTCGAGGCATTGGCTAGACGAGTCGAGGAAATGGATCCCGACGATCCAATGCCTCGTGAAGAGCTGGCAGACCTGCCGTTCCTGGCGGATCCGACTTCCAATTGGGCAGGCCTCGGCAGTCTGGAACTCGGCGTCTCAGGTCTGGTTCACGCCATGTCCAACGCGGGCTTCTTCCCTGCGGCGAGTTGTCGGAGCCACGTCGCGAACTCGTGGTCGCCTCACCCGGTAGTGCTGTTCGCCACAGATGAGCAGCGCCTGAAACGCCTCCTTCCCCTCGTACGTGCCGCCAATTGCGGCCTCGGAATCGACGGCGCCAGACCCGAACTGCTTTCCGTATACGCCGCTGCCATTCCCGCGATGATGGGCTTGGCCCGTAGCCTTTTCGCCGATCGCGTTGCTTTTCGGAAGATGCCAAAGACTTCTCGGCGGCAGCGCACCCCACGTCAGGCTGCGGACGCCGGACCCCCACTGTTCTGAATCAGCCGCAGGGCGCCGCTACGAACTCCGATATCGCCGGTCGACATTGAAACGAGCCGCGGAGTAACAGAGTTGAAGGAATGCACGCAGGCACTCGGGCGTGATGGGGGCATTCACGCCTAGCGTTGTTTGTATGCGGGGCGGATTGGAGCGGTGGAAGCGAGGCAAAGCGTCCGAGGGCGTGGGCCAAGCTGTCGCCTACGCCTTCGATGGCACCTGCGACGCCGCCGTCCAGCGCCGCGGCGAGGCAGTCAAGCGGGCGGTCAGCTATGGGACTGCTGAAGCCGCAGTGGTTCCGCGGTTCACGGTGACTAGCGCTGCTATCGAGGAAGGCGCGCTCGACGCCACCGGTCTCGCCCGCTGGGTCGACGGCGCTGATCCGTTGACCGGGGAGCCGCGCGGTCGAGAGCTGACCAGCCCAGACGCGGACCTGTTGCTCGATGGGACGATGAACATGCCCAAGTCCTTCAGCCTTGCCGTCCTAGTCACACCAGAGCTGCGGGCAGAGTTCGACGCATTGCAGGACCGCATTCGCGACCGGACCCTTCGGCTTTGGCAGCGTGAGTTGAACGCACGGCGGGGTGCCGGCGGTTTGATCCGTGAGCCCATTGCCCGTCTCGAGGTGGTCGAGCTGCAGCATGAACGGTCTCGCGCTCTCGACCCGCATATCCACCGGCACTTATGGCTGAGTGTCAAGGTGCTCGGTGAGGATGGCAAGTGGTCGAACGTTGACTCGCGGGTCGCAATGAAGCTACACACCGTCGTCAACGCGGAGGGAGATCTGGCGTCCCGTACCGATCCATCGTGGGTTGCCGCACTCGCGGCGCACGGCTTCACCCTCGATGCTGATGGTGAGGTCGCCGAGCTCGCTCATCTGGTCCGACCGCTCTCGCGAAGGTCGAACCAGATCGAGGCGAACCGCGCCATCTGCCTCGCTGGCTGGCGGCAGACCCACCCGGGTCAGCAGCCCGACCATGCGACGTTGGCGTGGATCGATCGATTGGCTTGGGCGCAGGGGCGTCCGGGTAAGCCCGACGATATGGATGAGGCTGTTTGGGCGAGCGAGGTCCGTGACGAGATCGCCGCTCTCGACAAGTCGGCACTCCGACCACGGCACCCTGCGTCGATGGCACCTCGGCTGCTCGCGGACCTCGACCGTGATCTGCTCACCGCTACCGCGATCGCCGATGCCGACCGCCGCGCTGCTGGCAGCGGCGGGCGGTTCAGCCAATTCGACGTTCGTGCTGGCGTGATCCGCGCGCTCGCCGCTTCTGGCATCGTGGTGGAGCGCGCCGTCCTCGAGGAGGTAGTCGAGGATCTCACCGGCCGGGCGCTGCGGGAACAGACCGTGGACTTCCTCGACGACGAGACCGCGGTCCCTGCGCATGTGAAGCACCTGATGTCTCTGCCGACCGCGCAAGCGAAACTCGACCTTGCCGCACGATTCGATCAGCTCAACACTCCCGGCGATGACATCCCAGCGGAGGTGATTACGCGCGTGGCCGCCGACCAGTTGGAGGAGGACACGACTCTCGATCTAGGGCAGGTTCAAGCGGCCGGTGCGATCGCCGGCACGAATCGTCTCGTGACTGTCACCGGGCCGGCCGGGACGGGTAAGACAACCCTTCTGCGGGTCGCTCGCACGGTCCTTGAGACTAGGGGTCGGCGGATGGTCGTGGTGGCACCCACCCGGAAGGCGGCCACTGTTGCCGGTCGTGAGATCGGCGCGGCCGCATCCAGCTTGCACGCTCTGCTCGTCGACCATGGCTACCGATTTGAGGCCGACCCCGCGGGCCGCAACGTGTGGACCCGCTTGAGGGTGGGTGATACCGACCCTCGCACCGGAGTCACCTTCCGCGGGCCGCGACGCCTCCCTCTGGGTGCGGGGGATCGAATCGTGGTCGATGAAGCCGGCATGGTCGACCTTCACACTGCCAACGTCCTCGCCGAACTCGCCGACCGTACCGGGGCGGGCATCGCGATGATCGGTGACCACCTCCAGGCTCTGCCGGTCGGCCACTCCGGCGCGATGGCCAGCATGCAGCGCCGCTCCGGATCCACCGTCGAACTCACCGCAGTGCACCGATTCCGCGACGCTGCCTATGGTGCCCTGACCCTTCGGTTGCGGGAACCCGCCGACCGAGCCGATGCTCGAACGATCGCTGACGAGCTGGCCGTGTCCGGACACGTGGAGGTCGTCGCGACCGAGTATGAGGCGAAGGAGCAGATGGTCGCCGCCTACCTTCGACACGACTCGAGCGGGCAGCGCGTCGCGCTGGTGACCGCAACCAACGCCGAAGCGCAGCAGATTAACGACCGCATCCAGCATGAGCGCCTCGATCACGGTCAGCTCACCCTTGACAGGGTCGCGCTCGGTCAACACGGACAGAGACTCCTGGTCGGCGACGTTGTGCAAACCCGACGCAACGACACCGAGTCCGGCGTCGACAACCGCGCCATCTGGACTGTCACAGGTATTGAGCGCGACGGCATCCAGCTCGCCTCAGTCACTGACTCCGGCGACATCCGCACCGTCGACCACGACTACGCCGCTGAACACCTCCACCTCGCCTACGCCTCCACCGTGCACGGGATCCAAGGCGAGACCGTGCACAGCTCCTATGTCGGACCCGGCGTCGACGCTGCCGGACTCTATGTCGGGATGACCCGCGGTCGCCACACGAACACTGCGATCACGATCGGCCGCGACACCGATCACGCGATCGACCAGCTCGCGGACACCATGATGCGCGGCCGCCTAGAAGTCACCCTGGACGACGCCCGTCGCGCCTCACTCAGCGAACTTGGCCGCGCGGCCCGCGCGCACGCACCTGGCTCGAACGATTCAGTTCGCGGTGTGCTGGATCGTCTGGAGACGGCGCGCGCGGTCGAGCGCGCGGCGCGAGCCCGGCTACGGGAGATCGATAGGGACATCACCCGCGCCGAGGCCGTCAGTCACGCCAGAACGATCGGCCATCGACCGACATCGACCACCGAGCGGGCCGCTATCCAGATTCGGATCGAGGGCGCCCGAGACGAGATCGCGGCTCTCCTGCAGGAACATCGAGAGCGGTTTGTGACTCCGCTCCACAACTCACATCAAGTCGCAAGTGCCGCCGACCAGGAGTTCCAAGCCGAGTCACTAGTCGCCCCGCCCGTCCGAGACTCAAGTGGCGGTCTTAGCATCTAACGACTGGGCCGGTCGGAAGCCCGTGGCGCGGTCAGTGGCAGACTTTGGTGCATGAGCATCGAGCAATGGTGGCCGAAGCTGCGCCCGTCAACACGAGAGTGGCTGATTGAGAACAACGGCGACGCAGTGCCGGCGGAAATCGTGGCCGAGGTCACCGCTGCGGGCGGGACGATCACCTCGGACGCATGGTGGGTAGGGCAAAGCGGCCCGTCCGGGTTCTACATTTCCGACGACGCCGCTGACTGGATCGAGGCGATCGCCAATGGCGAGGATCCTGAAACGCCCAGCGAATCGCGGTAATGACAGGTCGCCCGCAAACTTAGTGTCAATAGTGTCACGGTTCCGTTATACTTTTGCCATGACCGATCGGACGCTTTCTCGCGATGACTTGTGGGAGACCGCAACTGTGCAGCACGGCTTCGTTACGGCGCAGCAGGCGGCGCAGCTCGGGGTGGGCAAGGGCGCGTTGCAGATGTTGGTGCAGCGCGGCACGTTGGAGCGCGCAGCCTTCGGTGTGTATCGCTTCCCCCGCTATCCGGTGAGCGAGCACGACCCGTACATGCTCGCGGTTCTGTGGACGCGGGCGCCGGAGGCATGCCTGAGCCATGAGACAGCGCTGGATGTGTACGGGATCAGCGACATCAACCCGAATCGCATCCACGTCACAGTCGGCAAGGACCGTCGGCTGCGGCGCAGCGCGGGGGAGGGCTACGTCATCCACTACGAAGATCTAACGCGGGAGCAGATCGGGTGGTGGCAGGAGGTCCCCACCGTCACGGTTGCCACCGCGATCACCCAGTGCATTTCCACTGGGACCCCGACTTACTTGCTACGACAGGCGATAGAGAACGGTCACGCGCAGGGCCGGATGACGACCGCTGAGCGCGACGAGCTGGCTGCGATCCTCGAGGTGCGTCATGACGGATGAGCCTGCGCCGTCTCGCATCGCGGCATTGCTGCGGCAACTGGTGCCCAAGACGAAGCAGCCCGTGTCAGCGGCGGTGCTGAACGGATGGATATCTCAGGCTGAGGGCAGGCTGGGTGCTGATACCGGTGGTGGTCGGCTCGGCTGGCTGATCGCCTCGTCGGTTGCGATCGCCGCCGTCCAGCGCGCCGTCGACGGGGACGGTCGGCAGTTGTTTCTGCTCAAGGGCGGCACGTTGCTCCAGCACCGCCTGAACGTGCCCGGGCGGTCCACCAAAGACATCGATGGCGTGGTCCGGGGCGATCTGGACGATTTCTTGCGGATCCTCGAGCAGGTGCTCACGGAGCCGTGGGGTCCGCTGACATTACGACGCGGCCCGGTCGAGGTCATCAACGTGCCGAGCAAGCTCATCAAACCACGCCGTTTCGACCTCATCCTCGAACTGCGGGGCGTGACTTGGCGGCGCATTCAGTTCGAAATCTCTGCCGACGAGGCCGGCATCGGGCAGGAAGCCGAGGCAGTTGAGTCGCCGCCGCTTGGTGGATTCGGGCTTCCCGATCCTGACATCCTCGTCGGGATCGCTATGCGATTCCAGATCGCGCAAAAGCTTCATGCCGTCACCGACCCTCACGACCCGCCCGCATCCGTCAACGATCGCGTCCGGGACGTCATCGACCTGCTCCTGTTACGTGACCTCGCTGCCGCGACTGGCAGCCCGACCCTGGCCGAGATTCGTGACGCGGCGACGGCCGTGTTCTCTTCCCGTGCCGATGAAGCCGGCCAGTTGGGGCTCCCACAGCGAACATGGCCACCGGTCGCGGTCGCCCACACGCATTGGTCAGTCGACTACCCGCGCGCTGCCGCATCGGCGCAGTTCACAATCCCCCTCGACGAGGCAGTCGCTGAGCTCAACGAGTGGATCGAGCAGATCGAATCGGCCTGAGGGCAGTTTGGTGGATCGGGCAGAGATGAGAAAGCGGGATTGGGCGACTGGGCTCCAGGCGTTTTGAGAGATCCGCATCCTGCGGCTGCAGGAGAGTCCGCTATTTCATGGCGATCGACAGCCAGATCGCCGCGGCGATCAGGGTCAATAGCGGAAGCCAGAGCAGGTACCAGGTCGTGGTGAGGTGCCGAACCAGGAGGCTGTGTTGGTCCAGTGTGATCGCTGGGGCTTGGACGGTCCGGCAGAGTCTCCGGACTCCGCGTTTCAGGGACTTCGCCCGTCCGCCCGGTTTAAGTGTGAGTACCCGCCGGCCCAACAGGGTTGCGCTTCCGGTCAGCCCAAGAACTCCCGCGGCTCCGATCACGACGCCTAGCATCTCGGATGTCGAACCTGGTACAGAGGATCCGGCCATGTCCGCGGCGACGTTGATCGCGATGATCGCGCCGAAGAAGCGACGTTGCCAAGGGCGAGGCTCACCGCTACTCCGGCGCCGAGGAGCCCGATCACAGGCAGCGCGGGGAGATCCAGCACGAGGATGCTGAGAACGGGGCGGTAGGAGACTGATGCTGTCGACATGTGAGGATCTTGTCGCCAGCCTCCGACAGCCCGCTCCGAGGTCAAGCGTGAAAAACGGAGCGGGAGTACACTGACTCCCGCTCCGCATCTCTCAGTGATTTAGCGAGCGAATCCTGCGCCGGTTGCCGCCGGCGTAGCTACCGGCCCCTCCGCGTAGGCGTTGGGGCCGCTAGCTTTTGGGGCGGCACGCTCGATGTTCACCGTGGCGAATCGGAGCGAGGCGCCGACCGTGTCGGCGACAATGTCCCGGCTCTCGCGGACGTTCTCGTCCTTGTCGGTGAAGGTGCCGAACCGCAAATCGCCAGCCACAAGGACCTGGTCGCCTTTGCGGAGGCTGCCGACCACATGGCGGGCTTGCTCGTTGAACACGACCACGCGGTGGAAGACGGTGCCGGCATCTTCCCACTTGTTGGTCTGCTCGTTGAGCCGTCGGTCGTTCACGGCGACGGAGAATCGGGCGTAGTCGACCTGGTTCTCGCTGGTGCCGTGCTCCGGGTCGGCGGTGAGGTTGCCCTCGATCGTGACGGGGATCTTCGTACTCATCTCTCTCGTTCCTTTCCTCGTTAGTCGCCGTGGGCGTCTCTCACCCAGGCGTCCCATTCGCCCTGGTCGGTTGTGCCCTCCCAGGAACGTCTCTTCGAGTCTTTGTGTCCGCTGGTGCACGACCCGGGGTAGACCTCACGAAGCCGGGCCTTGGCGGCATGCCACCGCTCGAGCCACATGATCGGCCCGAGCCCGGTGTCTTGCTTGTCGTAGGCGGTGCGCCAGGCAACGTGGAGGGCGGAGAGCTCTTCGACCAGCGCGGGATGTTTCCACCAGCAGTTCGGGATGAGGGTGATGGGCACGTCGAAGCGGGTTGTGACCCATTGGACCCATTCGCGCAGCGTTGCCCACTCGACCGATGCGAGTTCCGGTGGCAGGTCTCGCCATCGGATTGCGCGGGTGCCAGGAGAGGCGTCGGATCCTGTGCGGGCGAGGGGATCGAAGGGGTCTAGGTCGAGCCCAGCAATGAGGTCCTCGACGGGCGCCCAGTCCTCTTCGTCGTCATACTCGCCTCTCATGTCCGGATCCCTCCTTCTTGCGGCAGGCGGGATCGGGCGATCCGGATGGCATGAACGGTGGCGATCGGTCGCCTGCGATGGGCTCGCAGCACCGGGTCGGTGTCGAGCACTCGGTGCACCAACTCGTGGCACCCCGGATGCATCGCGCATAGGTCCTCGTGGACCTCTCCAGCGATCCATTGATCGCCGATGCGAGGGACCGATGAGTAGTCGAGATGATGTAATTCGAGCTGACGGCGGGTGCCGTGGTGCGGCACACGACGCAGCGAAGCTCGCGTGTTCGAGCCTCCTGTTCGGAGAACCAGTGGTCGCGGCGGCGGAACCACTGGATCGACTTCAAGTAGCCAGTGCGGTACCCGTTTCCGACCGGGGACTTTCTGGCGTTGCTCACGGCTCATCCTCGGCAGGAGCGACGGGCGCGGGTTGGCGTTGCTCGGCGAACACGCTCCGCTGTTCGGTCTCGGTGCGACGTTTGCCCGCCTGTATGACGCGGGCGTCCTTGCGCTGGTCCCATGCACTCAGATCGAGCAGCACGCCGCGCCTGTTGCGGTAGGCGAGCAGTCCGATGTCCTGAGGTAGTCGGCGGATCTCGTCCGCGGTCATCAACGGTAGCCGGTCGTGGTGTTCGGAGGTTTGGGTGCCGGAGCGTTCTGTGCTCCATGAGCGTTGGGTGCGTCGCCGGTCTCGGTGGCCGAGCAGCGTTTCGATGTCTCGTAGGTGGGCGACTCCTGCAGCGCCACCGAGCAGGAGCTTGGCGGTGGCGGCGCTCCAGATGGTGTCGGCTTCGGCCCTGGACCAGGCGGTCTCGGCCTGGGACAGTGCTTGCAGCACCACGAACGTGCAGATCCCGCGCCCTCCGCCGTCGGCCATGACCCGCGGGAGTGCCGCCCACCGGAAGAGGTTCGCGATCTCGTCCAGGATCAGTCCCAGCGGCTCGCCCAGGCGGGCCCCCGGGGAGGCGAGCGCTTTGCGACGCGCGACCTCCACGACATCGTCCAGAACAGCCGACAAGAAACCACCCATCGCCCCAGCCCCAGATCCGGAGCCCAGCAGATACAGGGTGTTGTGGCCGTCGAGGAATGCTTCGGGTTCGAACCCAGGGCTTCCGGGCTCCGGCCGTAGGGCCTCACGGATTTGTGGGATCGCCAAAGGGGCGACGGCGGCCTGCACCCCGAACCATGTGGAGGAGCGCAGCTTGTCGTCGCCGACAAGCACCGCCTCGAGACCATCGCCCCAGCCCGGTGCACCATCGGAGCGCAGGATCTCCACGGCCGCCCGCGCCAGCGCCGGTGTTGAGCCCCATTCGTGCAGGTCAGCGACGTCTCGCCCGCCGACCGCCGCCGCGTGAAGCAGCCGGGATAGGACCGTTGCAGCGGCAGCCGCCCATTCCTGATTTGTCGCGGACGCGCCGAGCGCCGTTCCGGTAACGATCGCCGAGGCCCGCTGGACTGCGACCAGAGGGTCATCGCAGCCGGCAATCGGGTTGATGTGGACCGTGTGACGGATGCCCGACAGATCTTGCGGGTCGAACACGAACACCTCGCCGCGCTGGCCACGCATCTGCATCGTCGCGGTCAGGTTGTCGTTGGTCGTCGAGGTTGTCACCAGTGGACCTGCCCAGTCGAGGATCGCGGAGATGAGCACCCGGTAGCCCTTGCCCGACCGCGGCGGTCCTTCCAACGCAACCGAGTCTTCGATGGACACGTACACGTCCGTCCCGCGAGCTCGCCCGACCCGCCATCCAACATCCGCTGCTGCCACGTGCGCGGATCCCGGTCGCAGGACGCTCGCCCGTCGGAGAACGGCTGCCGCAGACAGGTGCTGTCTTACCTCTGCCGCGCTCGCGAACCCTGGCCTACGGTGCAGGTCGGAAACGAACTTCGCGTCCGACTGCTGGTAACGCGCCCACGCAACCAACGCCCACACGGCCAGCGCAACAAGCAGCACCAGGGCTACGGCATCGGCGATCCGGATCTGCCAGACGGGCAAGGTGCATCCAGCGGGCGAGAGGTATGTCGTGGGATCGCCGCTCAGCGCAAGCCATAGAGCGGAGAAGGGCCCGGACGCCGTGGGTACGTTTCCGCAGACGATCTGGGTGATCGCCTCGGCGAGGAAGGCGAACAGCAGGTTCAAAAGGATCAACGCGGCGATCGCCGCTGCTGCAGCTTTCGGCCAGAACCCATCCCGCGCCATGATCGTCCCTCCGACTTAGATCTCGGAGGCGATGGCGGCCGCCGCGGCCACCCATGCTCGTTGGGTTACCGGGCGGAGGTTGTCGAATCGAAGCGGGCCGCCCTTCAGGCCGGCATCGAACGGGATCTGGTGAACGGAACGCACCATCCCTTCGAATGCTGCGGCGACCCGCCTTATCTCGGCGGAGGGTCCCGGCTCGGATTGGGTGACGATGACGACCGCATTGCGGGCCAACCGTGCAGAGTGCTCGTCCCTCGCCGCGAGGGCTTCCAAAAGCAACGCCGCCGACTCGGCCGATTCCGGTGCCGCCAGAGTTGGCACCACCAGTTGCGCGCAAGAGTCGACCATCCGCAGCCAGCGTTCGGCGGACTCGTCATTGCCGGAGTCGAAGACCACCAGGCGGTAGTACCGGGTGACGACCCGCAGGAGCTGGTTGAACTCGGCGTGTCCGATTCGCTGGCTGGCGGCCAGCAGTTGAGGGTTGGAGCGCAGCACATCGTAGCGATCCTCGGTTTGGTGATGGACGTATCCAGCGACGTCTGCCGCGGCGGCTCCGGAGGCCAAGAGTTCCTCGGCCGCGGCGAGAGCGTCCTGCACGGTCGCGTCGTGCCGACTCGATTCGGTGCGCCATCCGAGCGTGCCGCGGGTGTCGTTGTTGTCCCACGCCAGGACGCTCCCGCCTCCATTTCGGGCGAACACGGCGGCCAGCATCGCACTGGTCATAGTCTTGCCGACACCGCCCTTGCCATTAACGACGGCGATCGTTCGGCACCCACCCCAATGCCGGGCAGTTGCCCGCACGTTCTCGAGATGCTGGCGTTGCGCCGCGCTGGGCTTGATGGTCATACCGAGACGACTGAGCAAACCGACCACGCCCGATGAGGGTGGCAAGAGCCCTTCCGGTTGGATGAACGATGCTCGCCCTGACGACTGCGCGGGTTCTCCCGAGCCCTTAGCCAGCAGAGCCTCGGTGGACGGACCGATGCTCGGCACTCGGCGCAGATTTGCGATCGCACTGGGTTCGGACTCATTGGTCTCGTCGAAGGCATCGGCGAACTCGGTGATGTCATCGCCGGGGGAGCTCGCTGCAATAGTTCCGTCGGGGGAGACGGTGATCCTGTGTTCCCCGTGATCACCTGCGGTCGTCAGTTCGATGGGGCCTCGGGCGCGGCGCGCCTCCCAGACGGTGCGGCGCAGCACCACACTCCGCGCGTCCTCATTGGCGGCCGCGATCAGCGCGTCATCGCTTTCAGCTCCCGGTCCCCGGTAGAGGGCATCTCTACCGGTGACTTTCGCGAATGCCTGCGGCATTTCGTTCTTACTCATACGAGTTCGTCTCCTTGCGTCGTTGGGCTGTTCCAGATAAGGTCCACATCGGCCGGGTCGAAATTGACATTTCCGGCATCGGCTTTGTCGCCGAGGACGGCTTCGTCCGTTTTGAACAGCTCGTGCTCCCACGGTGTGGAGGTAGCGAACGCGTCGACGAGGTACGCGAACTGCCCGATATAGGCGATGAACTGCCCCTGCCGCAGCTGGCGGGCCATGTCAACGTGTGCGGCTGGCAGGTCCAGGCGGGTCTGTAGGTCGCCGGCGGCCTGCTGATTGGTGCGGAAAATGAACTTGTTCTCGATGTCGCCGACCACCGAGTAGGCCAGGTTTCTTTCCTGGGAGTTGGCGTCTCCGACCGCATCGAGGTCGCCCATTTTGTGCAGGATCACGATGTTGCTGATGCCGTAGTGGCGCGACAGCTTGAGCCACTGCTGATACATCTGCAACGACGCAAGCGATGACATGTCCCTCCACCCTTCCTCGCGGATCACGTAACGAGTGCGACGAGCGTTACGGTCGGAGATCACCGCCTGCACCCACGCAGTTGTGCACACTTGGGTTAGTTGTGCGACGAGGTCACCGCGGGCGAAGAGCTCGCTGGTGTCGACGACCACCATCGGGGCATCCTCGTCGAACGCGACGGTGGACTCGTCCTCGAAGAGGCCAGAGAGGTCGCCGTCGACGAATCGGCGCAACGCGAATTTCGGCCCCGAGGCGGCCGCACGCAACTCAGGGTCGCCAGTCTTGGCCGCAGCGATCGACTCTAATTCCTCGTGCACGTCGCGAAGCGTGGGCTGGTTGTCGGTGCGGGCGACGGCGCGTTGGAGTGCGAGGTGGATGCACGCGTGCTCGGCTGCGGTTAGGGAGCCGGACTCGACTGTCATCTGCACCAGCGAGATCAAAGTCGCAGCCCGTCGCTGGCGCACCAGCTGCTCGTCCTGTTCGTCGCTGGCGCCGGTGCGACGCGGGCCGCGGTCGAGGGGATTGAGGCGAGTCCCGTGACCGCCTCCCAGGCGTATGACGGTGCCGCCGACTGCTTCGGCAACATCAACCCATTCGCCTTTCGAATCGGAGGGCACCACCGCTTGGTGCCCGAACGCGATCGAACGAGCCGCGAGGGTCTTCACCACGGCGGACTTGCCTGACCGGTACGCACCGAGCACAAGCACGTTGGTGGAGAACGCGCCACGGTCACCGGTGTCGGCGTACGCGTCCCACGGCGAGAAATGCCACAGGGCATCGGCGTTCAAGTCCACGCCGACAACCGGTCCATGGTGGCCGATGCCGGTGTCGGCGACAAACGGGTAGATTCCCGCCAGGTGCTGACTGGTTGCACGGTGCGGTGGGACCGACAGCTGGGCGAGATTCCAGTAGCCGCCCCCGACGAGCCCTGGCCCGAAGGGCCCCGGCATCACCGGCTCAGGGAGGGCGCGGTCTTTTCGGGACGAGGGCTCTTGGCGCACGGCCTGTTCGAGCTGGTGAACTATAGCGCGGCGCTGCCTGCGCTCCGTGCGGGTTTCTTTCGGCGGGCTGAACTGCACAACGCGGCGGGCCGTCACTTCATCCCCAGCCCGAGCGGCAGAGCGTTGACGAGCAACGCTTCGGCTTGTTGGAAGTAGAGCACCTGCGCCTCCATGCCCGCAACGGACAAGGCGTTGCGGGCGCCCGCGATCGCTTGTTGCAGGGTTTGCTCGTCGTGGGCGCTGACCGTGAGGTATGCCCCGTAGCTGAACTCGCCGTGGCCTGCGACCAGCTCTTGCTCTCGTTGCTCCAGCGCCAGCCAGTCCGACTCGTCCACGATCGATCCCTGGGTGCCGCGCTTTGCCCGGAGGCGTTCGTTGCCGCGCCACACCTTCTTCTCTTCGCGGATCTGGCGAAGGGCTCGGCCGACTGGAACGGGCGCGGCCACGATCGACAGGATGTGGTCGACTGCCTCATTGGTCACGGGGTGCCGGGCGAACACGAGCGGGGCTAAAAACCCCACGGGGGCGTCTGAGCGGGGCCACTCATGAATCCACATCGTCGTGTGCGCCGCGGAGTCAGTGAGGACGAGCCCATTGCGCCCGCGGGGCTCTTCCAGGTACATGGGTCCGATGGCAACCGGATCGACGCCTGTCGAATCGGCGGTGCGGTTCCGGATCATGGGGATTGATTCCGGGTCGAAAGTTGTCCGCGCCAGTTCAGCGACCTCGCGTGTGCCGAGCCAACGGCGGACGGTGATCTTGGCCGAACGCATGGCTTCGGTGAGGTTCCCGGCCTCAACGGCGGACAATGCTTGGATGGCTTGTTTCCCACCGCCCAGAGCTTTGAGTTGGGCGCCGAGCGTCACCAAGTCGAGTGTCAGTGTCAGGTAGTTGCGGTGTCCGACCGCGAACTGCTCAGAGTTGTCGAGCACGCCGCTGTAGTTCTTCGCTGCTGGGCTTTCGGGATCGACCAGCCGTTTGCGGGACGCCTGCTCGTAGTGGTCACGGGCCCGTCGGATCGTCGTGCGCGTGGTGCGCTCCTGCAGGGTGACGCGCTTGATCCCTGGGCGCTGCGTTAGCGCTGCAAGTACCGGCGACCACTGCTGAGCAAGGTCGAGACGCTCCGGGGCGTCCTTCATCAGAAATCCCTGTACTTCAAGTTCCGCGGTGATCGAGACTGTGCGCTCGTGGGGGTGGTAAACGGACGCCATGCCGTTGATATCCCAAAGCTGGACAGACGCGCGGGTCCCGGGCAGGTTCAACGTTCCATCCAGATGCGCCTCTTCTGGGCGGTACCGGTGCACGGTTGCGCCAGAAACGTGACGAAGCTGCTTGGACAACCACAGTCCAGCGATCCGCGGAGCGGATAGCCCGTGCACGGTCACCAGCGCAGCGATTCCTAACGGCAGGTACACCGGCGCGGAGTACAGCAGCCCAGGGGGTCCGAAGCGGTTTACCCCGATCAGCAGGACGACGGCGGCTGCCGCCAGGAACACGAGTTGCGCTCCGTCCATGCCGAGCACGATCCCTTGGCGGGAGCGGTGTGGGAGCCGCACTGGGCGGGCGGGGTCTGCGGGCGAATGGGTGGTGCTCATGAGGGCCTCCGAGCGCTCGAAGAAGTGGGGGCAGAACTTGGTGCCGAGGCTGTCGGTTGCGACGCAGGTGCCGAAGCCACTCGACCCGGTTGCGACGGGCGGGAGCCACTTCGGCCAGGACCGCTGCTCGCGGCCGCCGATCTTCCAGCCGGAACCGAGCCGACGCGAGAAGGCAGCCGGCTCAACCCTCGAGCTGCTGTGCCCGCGCTGCGGGCTGCGCCCCCGCCCATCCGGGATCCGATGCTGTCCACCGCGGCTCCGCCGATAAAGCTGAATAGTCCGAATACGGCGAACGGCGCAAATGCGACCATCACGAGCCCCAGCAGGAGCGGCCACGACCGTGGGTCCCAGATCGTCTTCACTCCTCCGAGCCCGTTGACTATTAATGTGAGGAAGCCGATTGTCAGCGGTCCTGTGAGCAGCAGGGCAGCTACCGCAGAGACGTAGCGGATGACCCATTGCGGACCCAGCGTCCGGATCGGGAAGAGCATCCACGCGACCGGTCCGACCGCGATGAGTACCGCGAGGGCGAGATTGCGGAACATGAACACGAAGACCAGCAGCAGCATCCCTAGCAGCAACAGTCCGTGGATCAAGAATGCGAAAAAGTAGTTCGCCTGCCCTCCGGCCCACATCACCTTCTGCAAGGTGACGAACAGGGCGCCTGGGCCGTCACGGTTCAGCATGTACCAGGTCATGTCGTCCAGAGCATTCACGAGATGTCCGATCGTCCATAAGGTCAGCGGAACGGCCGGCACGGCGATGAACGAGCGAACGAGCGCACCGACGAGTTGCTCATGGTCGCGGGAGACGACCGCTGCAGCGATCGCCCACACCATTGCCGCGAAAAGAATCACGAGCACTGCCCAGTGCCAGAACGACCACTCGCCTACCGCCGCCGCCCACAAGGTCGAGTCGGTGTCGAAAGAGATACTGATGGACATCGCGAAGGCCGCTGCAGTGGCTCCGAGTGCCATGCCGCGGCCGAAGTTCTCGAAGGTCGAGCACACCAGATCGCCGATGTTGCAGCCGTAGGAGACCAATACTGCGCGCCCTCCGGCGGCCCGCAATGCCTCGTGGTGTCCGTCGAAGGTTGTGCACACCATCGCCGTGCCCCCGTCGAAGGGCACACCGATGAAGCATTGCTGCGCCCGAACCGCTGCCGGGTCGTCCGGTGTGCAACTGATCTGCCCGCTCGCGGCTTCGCAATCCACAGGGAATGCGGGTGCCGACCAGGAAGTCCCCGACACCGCACTCGAGCCCGCGCTTGCGGTCGTGGTAGGCGCGGTCTCAGGGGCGGTCTCAGCTGGGGACATTCCGAAGCTCGCAACGCACACCACTAGCAACCCAAGTGCGGAGCCGAAGATGCTAGGCATAATCAGAATCCGAAGTCGAAGTTCACGAACCACTGGAAGAGGCCGCTGGCGGCACCAAGCACCGCTGCGGCGATGAATATCCACGCGATGTTCTCACCTGCCCAGGTGCGCACCCGCTCGGGGGAGAGTCCGCGGAACGCAAGGGAAGCTCCCGCGACGACCAGCATGATGAACACCAGGATCATCGCTCCGCCGAGCAGATAGGACGCGATGACTTGTAGTCCAGTGAAGAACGGGGCTGAGAAGTCCGGGCCGATGTCGGGGACATCGATGTCGGTGTGGACGGGGATGTGGATTGTTCGCATGGTTCTCCTGTCAGGTGATCGGTTATCTCAGCGGCAGGCCACGTTCGGCCATAAATGGTTCCGGGTCGATCGCGACGTCTCCGACGCGGACTTCAAAGTGCAGATGGCAGGCGGTCGAGGCACCAGTCCTTCCCTCCAGGCCCAAGGGGATGCCTGCCGCGACTTTCATCCCGGACTCGACCGAGAGCGAACCCCACAGCATGTGGCCGTAGATCGTGGTGACACCGCCGCCGTGGTCGATCTGCACGGCGTTGCCGAATGTTCCCCAGGCTCCCGCGCGGATCACAGTGCCGGGACCCGCGGCGTAGATCGTCGCGCCGCACTCCTGCGACATGTCGTAGCCCCTGTGATCCGAACTGCAGTACGAACAGTCGTCGACCGACCGCCACCCGAACCCATCGCTCGTGAAGTAACTTCCCGCAAGCGGATAAGCCCACCCGCCCACAACCGTGGGCCGCGCCACGTCCGCGTTAACCAGGCTCGGGCCAGCGATAACCGCCGGCACAGCAACAAGTGGAAAGACGATACCCAGGATCAGCATCAGGAAAAGCCCTACGGCCGCACCGACAAGGCGGCGAACTGTCTTTGACCTTGCCGCAGCCAGGAGGAGCATGTGCTGGGCCATGTCACTCGACCGCCGCGTCGAAGAAGCGAACGACCTTGCAGTCACCCGCTTGCTGTGCCGAAACCGGCGTGGGTACGCTCGCCCCGCCGCACACGACCTGAACACTCACACGAACGGTTTGGTCGTAGCTGACCTCGCCACCGCCCGTGTCAGCGGAAGTTGTGTATGTCACCACCACGTTCGCTGTCGCGGTGAGCACCTTCTTCTGCGTCGTCTCGGGCAGATCGAGGTACTCGAGATCACCATCCACGCGAGCAGATACGCGACCGTCTTCGCCGGCCAAGTCATCCCAGCGTGTTTGAGGGAGGACCACGCTCTGGTCAAGTTCCGCCTTGTACCCAGCCATCTGATCCAAGGCGTCCTGCTCGTCGCCGTACAACGGGCTCGGCGTGAACCAGCTGCCCAGCCATGCCACCCACTCGGCGCGTGTGGCCAGTCGAGTATCGAATGTGCCCGCTGCCTCCAAGGCGGCTCTGGCGTAGGCGTCGGGGTCTTGTGTGATCGGTTCCGGCACCCACCCGCGCTCGAGCGCTTCACTGTCGACTGCGTCATGGTCGCTCACGGACGAGGAAGGTGAGGGAGACCCGGTTTGCCCGGACTCTGTCGGCGCAGGCCGCGAGCCACCGTTGCTCCCGAACCCCACGACGAGCAATGCGATGACGGCGGTAGTCAGCGCCAGGGCGCCGACCACGGACCAAACGATCAGACGCCTACCGTCCGAGCCTCTAACTTCCACGTTGGCCTCCTTCCTTGCTAGGAATCCGTTCGGACCCCAAACGTCGTTCTTGCGTAAGTGGATGTTAAAGACATACACTCGTCAAAGTGAATAGTCAATACATCCACTTGAGCGGGACACCTCTTCAGGCCAGGCTGCGAGAGAATGGGCAGCATGTCTAAGCGTGTGACTTCGACTCCTGGTGGATGGAGCGAGTGGCTGGAGGACCCCATCAAAGCCTTGGGCAATCTCGTCCGCGCGGGTATCCTCGGATACCTGCGCGGGAACGGACCTGCAACCCGCGCGGAGATCGCCGCGGCCCTCGAAATACCCGTGCCCACCATCGCAGCATCCTTGAAAGCCATGGTCCAGGCTGGCTTGCTCACTTCGGACCCACCCATGGAACAAGTTCGCCGCGGCCAATGGGTCAAGTACGGCGTCGACAACGAGATGGTCAGTCGCATGTATCTGCAGCTCGGTCAGGCCATCGGCGAGATCTGACGACGTCGTCTGTGCCCCAACGTGGGTGAGTTTGGGCCCTCATCGTCGTTGGTCAATCAGCGACCGGGTCCGAATGAGCGAGTACGGCAGGTATTGCCGTGGCGAGAAGGCTGTCGCGACGAGGGTACGGAGTGATTCGAGCGATCCGTCGACGAGGCCGTGCGCCCGCGCCTGCACGAGCACGTTACCGATCGCGGTCGCCTCGACGGGGCCCGCGAGCACGGGCATCCCGGCGCGGTCGGCGATGAGCTGGCAGAGCAGCTCGTTCTGCGATCCTCCGCCCACGATGTGGATCGCTGAGACCTTCTTGCCCGAGAGCTCGGATGCCGTGTGCACGGCACTCACGAACGCCACCGCAAGGCTCTCGATGATGCTGCGCACGAACTCGACCGGGCTCCGGGGGGCTTGCACGCCATGATCGCGGCACCACTCCGCTATGCGTGCAGGCATCTCACCCGGAGCCTGGAATGTGGGGTCATCCGCGTCAAAGACGGAGACCGGTGTGGTGAGCACGGATGCGGCGGCCAGCAGCCCGGGAAGCTCGACTGTCGGGTCCGCACGCTGCCAGTCGCGCACCGACTCGCTCAGGATCCACAGGCCCATGACGTTGTGCAAGAACCGCACGCGCCCGTCGACTCCACCCTCGTTGGTGAAGTTCGCAGCGCGTGATGCCTCGGTGAGCACGGGAGAGTCGAGTTCGACGCCGACGAGACCCCAGGTTCCGCACGAGATGTAGGCGAAGTCGGGGTCGGTGGCGGGGACCGCGACGACGGCGGACGCCGTGTCGTGCGATCCGACAGTGGTGACGATCATCGGGCTGTCGACGTCGACCTCCGGCCGCAGCATGCCGAGGGCGGTGCCGGGGGCGACGAGCTCGGGAAGCACCGCGCGGGGGAGGCCGAGGCGGTCGATCAGTGCGTGGTCCCAGTCGCCGGTCGCGATCGATAGCAGGCCCGTCGTAGAGGCGTTGGTCTGCTCAGCGAACTGTGCCCCCGTGAGCCAGTAGTTGATCAGGTCGGGGATAAGCAGGAAGCCGTCGGCGAGGTCGAGGGTGCCCGCCTCGCGGTCGGCGGCGAGCTGGTAGAGGGTGTTGAACGACAGAAACTGCAGGCCGTTCGCCGCGTACAGCTCCTCGGGGCCGACGAGGGCATGAGTCGCCTCGACCGCCTGGAGATTGCGCTCGTCGCGGTAGTGGTAGGGGGTGCCGAGCATCCGGCCGCCGCGTATGAGCGCGTAGTCGACTGCCCACGAGTCGACCGCAACACTCGCGACTGACGGGTCTTCGCGTACCGCCGCTCCGAGACCGGCAACGACGCTGCGGTAGAGCTCGAGGATGTTCCAGTGCAGGCCGTCGATCGTGCGCACGGGGGCGTTGGGAAACCGAGCGACCGGGCGCACGCTCAGCTCGTTGTGGCCGACGTGCCCCAGCATGACCCGGCCGCTCGTGGCGCCCAGGTCGATAGCCGCGACAGAGGCTGTCATCGCAGGAACGCCGTCGCTACGCCCGCGTCGACGGGGATGTGCAGGCCGGTCGTGTGCGACAGGTCGGGTCCCGTGAGCACGGAGACGGCATTCGCCACGTTCTCGGGCAGCACCTCGCGCTTGAGGATCGTGCGCTGGGCGTAGAACTTGCCCAGATCTTCCTCGGCGACGCCGTAGGTCTTGGCGCGGTTGGCGCCCCAGCCCGCGGCGAAGATGCCGGAGCCGCGCACGACGCCATCGGGGTTGATGCCGTTGACCTTGATGCCGTGCTCGCCGAGCTCGACCGCGAGCAGTCGCACCTGGTGGGCCTGGTCGGCCTTCGTCGCGGAGTACGCGATGTTGTTCGGGCCCGCGAACACCGAGTTCTTCGACGAGATGTAGATGACGTCGCCGCCCATCTGCTGATCGATGAGCACGGGCGCCGTGGCCTTCGAAACGAGGAACGAGCCCTTGGCCATGATGTCGTGCTGGAAGTCCCAGTCGTGCTCGGTGGTCTCGAGCAGGGGCTTGGAGAGCGAGACGCCCGCGTTGTTCACGACGATGTCCAGACCGCCGAACGCGAGGACCGCATCCTGCACCATCGTCGCGATCGCCGCGGCGTCGGTGACGTTGACCTGCAGGCCGATCGCCACGTCGGTGGTACCGATCTCTGCCGCGGCGGCCTGCGCCTTGGCGAGGTCGAGGTCGGCGATGACCACGCACGCGCCGTCGGCGGCGAGGCGCATCGCGATGGCCTTGCCGATGCCGGAGGCTGCACCGGTCACGAGGGCGATGCGGGTCGCGTGTGACTTGGGCTTGGGCATCCGGGAAAGCTTTGCCTCTTCGAGCGCCCAGTATTCGATGCGGAACTTCTCGGCGTCGCTGATGGGGGAGTATGTCGAAATGGCCTCGGCTCCGCGCATGACGTTGATGGCGTTGACGTAGAACTCGCCGGCGACGCGCGCGGTCTGCTTGTTGGCGCCATAGCTGAACATGCCCACACCCGGTACGAGCACGATGAGTGGATCGGCGCCGCGCATAGCTGGGCTGTCTGCCACCGCATGCTTGTCGTAGTACGCCGTGTAGTCCTTGCGGTACGCCTCGTGCAGCTCCTTCAGGCGCGCGATTGTGGCCTCGACAGATGCCCCAGCCGGCAGGTCGAGCAGCATGGGCTTGACCTTGGTGCGCAGGAAGTGGTCGGGGCAGCTCGTGCCGAGGGCGGCGAGCTTGGGGGCATCTGCCGAGGCGAGGAAGTCGAGAACTACCGCCGAGTCCGTGAAGTGGCCGACCATGGGGCGGTCGTGCGACGCAATTCCTCGGATCGTCGCGGCAATAGCCGCGGCCATCTCGCGACGCTCCGCCTGCGGCAGGGCAGCGTTCTTGGCGACGGTGCGGCCGAACGGAGCCTTCTTGCCCTTGGCCGCGATGTACTCCTCGGCGGTTTTGATGATCCAGAGGCTGTTCTTCTCGGCCTCCTTCGAGGTCTTGCCCCACGCGGTGATTCCGTGTCCGCCGAGGATGCAGCCGATGGCGTCAGGGTTCGCTGCCTTGATGGCGGCCATGTCGAGGCCGAGTTGGAAGCCGGGGCGGCGCCAGGGCACCCACACGACCTTGTTGCCGAATGCCTTGGCGGTGAGCTTCTCGCCGTCTTTGGCGGTCGCGAACGCGATGCCAGAGTCTGGATGCAGGTGGTCGACGTGTGCGGCATCGACGAGGCCGTGCATGGCGGTGTCGATCGACGGCGCCGCGCCGCCCTTACCGTGCAGGGCGTAGTCGAACGCGGCGACCATCTCGTCTTCACGCTCGATGCCGGGGTAGACGTTGACGAGGGCGCGCAGGCGATCCATGCGCAGAACAGCGAGACCCGATTCGGTGAGAGTGCCGAGGTCGCCCCCCGAGCCCTTCACCCAGAGCAGCTCGACGGGCTCGCCCGTCACGGGGTCGGTCTCGATGCCCTTGGCTGAGGTGTTGCCACCGGCGTAGTTGGTGACGCGCGGGTCAGAGCCCAGACGGTTGGAACGGGCTACCAGTTCGGACGCGGCGCTCATGCTCCCCATCCCGCCTGCACGCCACCGACGCGCTCGGCAGCGATCGTCGCCTGGTATCCGGATGCCGCGTACGCAGCCATCGGGTCGCCCGCGAGCCCCCGTGACTCGCGCCACGCGGCGAGGTCGGCACGGACATCCGTGTAGAAGGCGTCCATGAGAATGCCGTTGGCGCCGAGCACGTCGCCCGCGTCCTGCGCGGCCTTGAGTGCGACAGAGTCGACGAGCAGTGCGCGCGCCGTCATCTCCTGCACGTTCAGCACGGAGCGGATCTGACCGGGGATCTTGTCTTCGACGTTGTGGCACTGGTCGAGCATGAACGCGACGTCGGGGTTGTTGAGACCCCCACCGCGCACGACCTCGAAGATGATGCGGAAGAGCTGGAACGGATCGGCCGCGCCCACGATGAGGTCGTCGTCGGCGTAGAAGCGCGAGTTGAAGTCGAACGAGCCGAGCTTGCCGAGACGCAGCAACTGCATGACGATGAACTCGATGTTGGTGCCGGGCGCGTGATGGCCGGTGTCGAGGCAGACGGATGCCCGGTCACCGAGCGAGACGACCTGCGCGTAGCTCGTTCCCCAGTCAGGAACATCCGTGTGATAGAACGCCGGCTCGAAGAACTTGTACTCGAGCACGAGGCGCTGCTCGTCGCCGAGCGCTAAGTAGATCTTCTGGAGCGAGTCATTGAGGCGATCCTGGCGGCCCCGGATGTCGCCCTGGCCGGGGTAGTTCGTGCCGTCGGCGAGCCAGATCTTGAGGTCGCGCGACCCCGTCTTGTGCATGATGTCAATGCACTCGAAGTGGTGGTCGATCGCCTTCTGGCGCACCGCGGCATCGGTGTGGGTGAGAGAACCAAACTTGTAGTCGTCGTTCTGGAACGTGTTCGAGTTGACGGTGCCGAGCTTCACTCCGTGGTCGTCGGCGAATGCCGAGAGAGCGGAGTAGTCGTCGACCTTGTCCCACGGGATGTGCAGCGCGACCTTCGGTGCCAGCAGGGTGTACTTGTTGACCTGCGCAGCGTCGGCGATCTTCTCCTGCGGGGTGCGCGGGGTGCCCGGCGTGCCGAACACCTTGAAGCGGGTGCCTGAGTTACCGAAGGCCCACGAGGGTAGTTCGATTGCCTGCTCCGCGAGGTGCGGCGCGATGGACTCGAAGGTGACGGTCACGATTGTTCCTTTGCTAGCTCGAGGTTGAAGATCTCCGTGAGACGGAGGGAGTTCTGATCGGGGCGCCCCTCAAGGGCAACGAAATAGTCGGCCATGTCGGCCTCCCACGCTGCGGTGCGCGGGTCGGCGCGGAGGGCGGCCTGCGATCGGGCATCCGATTCGGTCTCGTAGTAGCCGATGAGCAGGCCGTCTTCTCGCAGGAAGAGCGAGTAGTTGTGGCGGCCCGAATCGGCGATAGCCATGAGCATCTCCGGCGAGATGGCGAGATGCCGGTCCCGGTATTCGTCGAGTCGGTCTGGCTTCACCTGGATTTGAAAGCACACTCGTTCCATAGGTCGGCCTGCCTCTCATCTTTGGAAACCCTCAGCATTGAATCGTTTTAACCACCGAGGTGAGACTAGCCACAGACCATCGCACCGTCAAGCGTCTCGCCGGGGTACAAACGGCATCCACTAGCTCCGACGGGTCCGCGCCAAGGTCGGATCTGACACTATTGAACGATTCAATCGGAGGTGCCATGGCGACAGTGAGCGTGAAAGACGTCGCTCGGCGCGCGGGCGTATCCGTCGGCACGGTCTCCAACGTGATGAACCACCCGCATAAGGTTGCGCTCGACACCGTCGAACGGGTGCAGGCCGCAATCAACGAGCTGGGGTTCATCCGCAACGACGCCGCACGCCAATTGCGCGACGGCCGCAGCAAGACGATCGGGCTCGTCGTACTCGACGTGCGCAACCCATTCTTCACCGAGATCGCGCGCGGCGCCGAGGACCGCGCCGCCGAGGCCGGCCTCGCCGTCACCCTAGGCAACAGCGACGAGAACACGCAGCGTGAGTCGACCTACCTCGACCTGTTTGAGCAGCAGCGTGTTCACGGCATCCTCATTTCTCCGTACGCCGATATCACGCCGCGCTTGCGCGCCCTTCGTGAGCACGGCATCCGCTCGGTCCTCGTCGACCGCACCAGCCCGGATGCCACGTTCAGTTCCGTATCGGTGGACGATGTCGCCGGGGGAGCGCTTGCAGTGACGCACCTCCTCGCGCTGGGCCGCAGCCGCATCGCGTTCGTCGGGGGGCCACTCGCGATCCGCCAGATGATCGATCGACTCGCCGGGGCCCGCCAGGCGATGGCCGAGCATCCCAACGCGGCGCTCGAGGTGATCGAGATCGCGGCCTCGACAGTGTTGGAGGGGCGTCGGGCGGGCGCGGCGATCGTCGACCGGCCCGCTCACTCGCGACCGGATGCGATCTTCGCGGCGAACGATCTCGTCTCCATGGGCCTGCTTCAAGCGCTTATGATGCAGGGTTTGCCGGTGCGCGTGCCCGACGACATCGCCATCGTCGGTTACGACGACATCGACTTCGCGGCGGCCGCGGTGGTGCCGCTCTCGTCGATTCGGCAACCGAGCGCTCTCATCGGCTCCACGGCGGTGAAGATTCTCTTGGAGGAGGCCGCGGATGCCAGCATCCCCCCGCGGCAAATCGAGTTTCAGCCGGAACTTGTCGTGCGCGACTCCACGGGGCGCTGACCGACCCCTGAGCATGAGCAGGACTTGACACCGAGCCGTGGGGTCCGTTGACTTTGCGTCGCGGCCCGGTCGAGGTCATCAACGTGCCCAGCAAGCTCATCAAACCGCGCCGTTTCGACCTCATCCTCGAACTGCGGGGCGTGACCTGGCGGCGCATTCAGTTCGAAATCTCGGCCGACGAGGCCGGTATTGGGCAGGAAGCCGAGGCAGTCGAGCCGCCGCCGCTGGGTGGGTTCGGGCTTCCCGATCCGGACACGCTCGTCGGGATCGCGATGCGATTCCAGATCGCGCAGAAGCTTCATGCCGTCACGGACCCCCACGACCCTCCCGCATCAGTCAACGATCGCGTTCGCGACGTCGTCGACCTGCTTCTGCTGCGTGACCTCGCTGCCGCGACTGGCAGCCCCACCCGGGCCGAAATTCGGGAAGCGGCGACAGCAGTCTTCTCCTCCCGTGCCGACGAGGCCGCAGAGTTGGGCCTGCGACAGCGAACATGGCCACCGGTCGCGGTCGCCCACTCGCATTGGTCAGCCGACTACCCGCGGGTTGCCGAGTCGGCGCAGTTCACAATCCCCCTCGACGAGGCAGTCGCTGCGCTAAACGAGTGGATCGAACAGATTGAATGCGCCTGAGGGCAGTTTGGTGGATCGGGCAGAGATGAGAAAGTGGGCGGGAGTACACTGACCCCCGCCCGCTCTCCATTTCGCAGTGGTCAGCGTGCAATTCCTGTTCATCGACCACGTCCTGTCGAAACTGCCGTTCCAGGTCGAGAAGGTCCAGACCGACAACGGGTCCGAGTTCGGGCAATCGTTCCACTGGCACCTGCTCGACAAAGGCATCAACCACGTCTACATCAAACCGGCAACACCACGGCTCAACGGCAAGGTCGAACGATCGCACAGGATCGACTCTGAGGAGTTCTACCGCCTCCTCGAGGGCCAGGTCATCGACGACGTCAACCTGTTCAACGACAAGCTCCAAGGATGGGAGGACTACTACAACTACGATCGACCCCACGGAGCACTCGCAGGCAGCACCCCCTACGAACGCCTCAACAGAAAACACAAGACCCGCTGTCATAGGCCTACGTCAGTTGCACACCTCCGCCAGTTTGTCTGGATTCCAGTTGGGCCCAAGAGCTCCAAAGGAGCGAGTTGCGTGCCGTATTCAGCGCCCGGTGAAGCATCGTATAAGCGCCGCCCAGACCTTCCCCGGGCCCGCCGTCACCGCAGCGGCACCTTCCCTCTCTCCAGCACCAGGACGAGAGGGAAGGCGGCCTCGGGAGACGCTCGCTCAGTAACGCTGCTGGAAACCATCGACCTCCACGTAGTAGTTGGATGAGGCGGCGTTCTTATCGGATCGGGCCGTGATCTTGATTGTGTGGGCGCCAGAGCTTAGGCCGGAAATGCTGAACGCTGCGGTATTTCCCGTCCATTGCGTTTGATACAAGTCCACAATTTGTGCAGCCCCACCATCAATCGAGATGTCGACTTTGCCGTGGTCCGGTGCCTTAACTGTGTACCAGGTAACGTTGGTTCCGTTGAAGGCAAATGTCGCGTTCGAGCCGGCCGTTAGGGTGTAGTGAGACGACCCGCCGTACAGGGCGGCGATCGAACTGGTTGCCCATCCGGAAGAGTACGTGACCGACGCACCGGTGTCGTCGGTTCTCGCGCCGACTTTGTACTCGATCGCATCGACCTCGACGTAGGTGTTGGTCGATGCAGCGTTCTTATCAGCTCTACTGGTTATCGAGATGGTGTGACTTCCGGCACTCAGGCCGGTTGCGGTGAATGCAGTCGCGACGTCTTCGCGGGCAGCTGAGTAGAGATCGACTGTTACGGGTGAGCCCCCGTCAATCCGAACATCCGCGCGCCCGTGGTCGGGGCCTTTGGGTGCATACCACGTGACCCCAGTACCGGTGAAGGTCTGGCTTACCGAGGACCCGGCGGCCTGCGTGTATGTCCCACTATTGAGGTGATAGCTGTTGCCCGAAATCTGGCTCCACCCGCTACCGAAGCTAAGCGAGCGATCATCGAGCACAACAGTATCGCCGGTCGCGCTCCGAGTTGATGCTCTCAGCGCCTGCAATTGGGAAAGAGTTGCAGCGGAAATCAGGCCATCCTGGTACGGAGCCGCGTTCAGTGTCAGCACACCTCCGGCATTGATAACAGACTTCGCGTAGAGCGAGATCTTGTTATTCGAGTACCGAGGGACGGGTGTGCCGGCCGTTGCGTGCACCCAGAAATCGTCGAGGTAGCTGAATGTCTGCCACTGTGTTCCACCTTCACCTGAGTACCGGGATGCTGGCAGACGCGACAGGTCGTCGCTCTCGCCAGCCTGGTAGTCTTCTACCCCTGCGCCGAGCGAAGAATTCCAAGTGCCGACCGACGAAAAGTTGAATGAGATCACTCTGTTGGGGTTTCCCGCACGCAATGCAGTGGCATATGTAGCGTGGTTGTAGATGGCGGTGTAGGCACCCATCGAGTTGTCTACCCACCACCCAGCGAGCTTGGTACCGTATCGGTTTCCGATCTCCGTGACGAGGTCGTATTGCAGTTGAGCAAAGTTGGGCTTGCTCGTGTTCCACTGACTGCTCGCCTGCCAAGTCGGATCTTCACTGGTTGCGATCGAGGGGAAGTAGAACATCAGTTTGATGCCGAGCGGGGTCAACGCGTTGTACATGTCGAGAGGCAAGTCCCTCGAACAGGTTCGGCCCGAGATGACGGAGTCGAGCTTGGCGCTAGGGAAGGGCAAGTGCATCTGTGCGTGCGAGATCGTGAAGAGGAGATACCCAGCTCCGGCCGCCTGGAGTTGGGACGCCAGCAGATTGACATCGAAATTGTTCACCGCTGTGCAGAACGCGGCCGGTGAACCCCCGGCGGCGGGTACCGACTGCGTGGTCCAATGGAGGGCGACGCCGTAACCCGCGTTCGCCATCCAATCGGTTGACACGACCGGTAGGGCCTGTGAGGGTGACGCTGGTGCCGCGATGACGCCGACGGCGATCGCTGCACCCACCGCAATCGCCAGAACGCTCGATTTCCGCCTTTGTGACATGGACATTGGACCTCCCGTGCTTTGCAGGGCTGACTACCCTGTCAGTTGCGTCCTCGTGTTCATCGGGCCAAACATAGGACCTATGAGTCCACGATAGGGCTGCACCAAGAGAAGAGCTAGGTTCCAGGGCTTCCAGATCATTAAACAACCGATGTATCACTTCTGAACGGGAGTGCCCTGCGGAGATCGACGCACCTGGAGGTTCGTCCACGCGAGGTTACAAGCGGGCATTGACACTACCTGCCGGCTCCGGCCTGCATCTGGCTAGACTTCGCCCATGGCTGTTACCGATGAAGCAATCATCAAGATCAAGGAGATGATCCTCAGTGGTGAGCTTCGTCCGGGGGATCGTCTGCCGCCAGAAAAGGACCTCAGCGAACGACTCGGCCTATCGCGCAGTTCCATGCGAGAAGCGGTCAAAGCGCTTGAAGTTATTAGAGTGCTTGATGTACGTCAGGGCGACGGCACGTACGTCACGAGCCTCGAACCGAGGCTCTTGCTCGAGGCCATGTCATTTGTCGTGGATCTACACGGGAATAGCTCGATCTTGGAACTCTTCGAGGTTCGCCGGATCCTTGAGCCGGCCGCAACTGCCATGGCCGCTGCGCACGTCACACCCGAAATCGCCGCGAGACTCTCGTTGCTGATCGGCTCGGTCGACAAGACAACGACCGTCGAAGGTCTCGTCGCGCATGACTTGGAGTTTCACGGCGCTATCGTCGAACTGGCAGGGAACGACTATTTGAAGTCGCTGATCGAATCATTGTCGGGCCATACTGTGCGGGCACGAATCTGGCGTGGCTTGACCCAGGAGAACGCGGTATCCCGCACTCTCGACGAGCATCGAGCCATCGTCGCAGCGCTCGCCGCAGGGGATGCACGGTTGGCAGAGTCATTGACGGTGGTCCACGTTTCTGGGGTGGAGCAATGGCTACGAGGCTGGTTGGATTCCGCCGGTACGGACTCGCGCAACACCTAGCTTCGATCACCCAGCACTAGATCCCGAAGCCAGCGATGACGAGCAGCAATTGCTAGTTTCGACGCAGACAGCTCCGGTTCCCTGAGGTCGAAACCGTGATACCCCCGGGACCAAACGTGCAATTCTGTGTCGACTCCCGCCTCGGTGAGCCGCCGCGTGTAGGCCACATCTTCCGAAAGGAAGATGTCCCATGTTCCGACGTCAATGAACGTTCTTGGCAATCCAACAAGACTCCCCGCTTGCGCGGGTACCGCGATCGCAGCTGATGTCCGCCCCAGGTACGCCGCCCACGCCATGCGATTGTCTTCGTAGGTCCACGTGATTGTGTCCACACGCGGGCTGGCCCCCTCTTTCGGTTCTCGCGTGGCGTTATCGAGCATCGGACACGACAACAATTGCCCGAGCAACTGCGGTTCCCTTCCGTCGCGCACCTTCAGCGCCAGACTCGCGGCGAGGCCCCCACCGGCACTAACTCCGAACAGGACGATCCGGTCAATGTCGATCGATAGACGCTCATAGTTCGAACGCATCCATCGGAGCGCAGCGTGGCAGTCTTCCAGTGCTGCCGGGTATGTATGTTCAGGAGCAAGACGGTACTCGACGGTGACCGCCATAAACCCTTCGTCGGCGACCAAGTCGATGATCTCCTCGACCCAGGAAAATCGATCTCCGTGTGAGAAACCACCCCCGTGAATGTAAAGAATTCCTGTCCGGGACGCGGGCTCACCTACGCGGCGTCGAAATACCGAGAGCGTAACGCCCTCGGGTGTCCATTCGTTGGATACAACAACATCTTTGCTGGCCGAATACCTCCAGACGTCTTCTTCAGAAGAACTCATCCTTTGGTAGCGCCACTGGCGAGTCCCGCCACAAAACGGTCCTGTAGTGCGAAAAAGAAGGCGAGTATCGGTAGGGCCGCCAGGAGTGTAAGTGCGAACATCGTTCCGAAGTCGGTGTTGTACTGGCCGATTGCGAGGTAGATGCCGGTGGTCACGGTTGCGCCATCACCTGGGCCGAGGATGACCAGGGGGTTGAGAAAGTCATTCCAGATCCAAACACCCACAAAGATCATCACGCTCGCTGTCGTCGGTCTCAGCAGAGGAACAACGATCTGCACGAAAGTGCGGAGGGGGCGCGCACCATCAAGAGCTGCTGCCTCCTCCAACTCGAAGGGGACGGTCTTCACGAATCGCGCATAGACGAAAGCCGCGAAGGGAACGTAGAACGCGATGTTGAAAAGAATGAGGCCGACGTAGCTCCCTTGCAGCCCGATGGTTCGGAGGATGATGGAAAGCGGGAGAAGCAAAACTTGAAACGGAAGCATGAGCCCTAGAAGGAGAATCGCCTGGAGCAGTCGTGCACCAGCTCCGGTCGCTCGTCCTAAGTAGTAGCCCACCGTGGATCCAAGCACGACGGTGCCCGCCATCGATGGCAACACGATGATGAGACTGTTTCCCAGATTTCGCCAGAAGTGCGAACGCGGACCTGTTGCTACAGCGATGAGGTTGTCGAGCGTAAACGGCGCTGGCAGCGCGGTTGGGGCGAGCAGTATTTGGTCGTTCGTCTTGAACACATTTACCAATGCAATGTAGAGCGGAATCGCAAATATCGCCGAGACGACAAGGGCGATAACTACCCGCGCAATCCCCGGCCGGCGTCGACGAGTGAGCACGTTGGTCAATTCGACACCTCCCGGCGCTGTAACAGACCCACGATCACGACCGTGATGAACGCGACGACGGCGAGCATGATGATTGCCATCGCAGAAGCGAGTCCAACTCGGTTGAGGCTGAACCCAACACGGATGACTTCGGTGGCCACCGTTGAGGTGGCGCCACCCGGTCCCGTTCCCGTCATCACAACAGGGATGTCGTATGTCTTGAACCCGTTGATCAGGAGGAGAGTTGCGTTAATCGTGAGGCTGGGGGCAAGAAGGGGCCAAGTCACGTTTGCAAAAGACCCGACCGGTCCGCATCCGTCGATCCGAGCGGAATCGAGAAGCTCACGCGGAACTGTCTGCAGCCCCGCCAGATAAACGACGATACAAAGCCCCAACGCCTGCCACGCCGTCACGACAACTACGGAGGCTTGCGCGGTGAAGCTCGTCCCAAGCCAGCTTTGCGCAAGGTCTCCTAGTCCCAGAGCGCGAAGAGTTGAGTTCAGGACGCCATTGTCGGTAAGAATCCGCGACCAAATGAAGGCAACGATGACACCACTTAGGGCTACCGGCACGAAGAAGGCCATGCGCACGGCGAAGAAGACGCGCCCAACTTTATCAAGGAGAACTGCGACCATGAGGCCAACAGCATTGACGAGAACGAGGTTGACCACAGTAAGTACGGACGTAAATCCAAAGGTTCCCAGGAACGAAGGATCGGAAAGCAGTCGCAGATAGTTGTCAAACCCGACGAATGAGGCGTCAGGTCTCAGGAGGCTGCGGTCGGTGAAAGAGTAAAAGAAGCTGAGCACGAGCGGCACGAGCACGAGCCCGCCGTAGAACACAAATCCGGGTATGGCGAACGGGAACCGCCAAGTGGCAAGGGGACGCGGCTTCCGCCGCCCGCGGGCCGAAGCCCGTGAGACGGCGGAAGCGCTGGTGCTGAGAGTCACTGGTTTCTAGCCTTGGTCCAAATCGTCGAAGGTCTTATCCATCTGCGCAAGGAAATCTTTGACCGTAGTCGAGCCGGAGAGCAACTGCTGCGCGCCCTTGTCGAATTCAGCCGTGAACCCAGACGGAAGGGCATTCTGACCCTGTGTCCAGCCAAAGGGTTCGACGTACGCGGCCCCGTCGGTCTGGTACGCGTCGAAGGTCTTGCTGATGAGCGGAGGAATGTCGGTCGGTGCCTCAAAGCCCTTGGCAACAGGTATGACGCTGTCAGCCTTGAGCTGGGCCAAGTTGGCACCCTGTCCGGTGGCCATGGCGACAGCGAACGCCTTCGCCTGAGCAGGGAACTTGGTGGTTGCCGAAACTGCTAGGGCCTGGCCGTAGTTCAGCCCGAGGGTGTAGTCGCCGGAGGAACTGGGCAAGGCGAACACGCCCACATTGAAGTCCACCTGACTGGCGCCTGCCCACGAACCCATGGGGTACATGACCCCTTCGCCGTTGGCGAATTTGGACTGCAGCTGGCTGTAGTCGACTGAGAGTGCGTCGCTGTTGAAGTAGCCTGACGTGGACAGATCGAGCCATTTTTTCACGGCCGCCTCGAAGTCTGGGTCCGTGAAGGAGACGTCGCCGGCTCGTCGAGCGGCCGTCCATTGCGGATCCGCCGCGATGACATCGCTTGTGATGATTCCGTCAAGGAAGATCGTCGACGCCCACGAGTCCGCGCCGCCTCCGATCAGGAAGGGAGTCTTGCCTGCGGCAGCAATCGTTGCAGCGGCGTCCTTGAGTTCGCTAAAAGTGGTCGGCTCTTCGATGCCGAGTGCGTCGAACTCGTCCTTGTTGTAGTAGATCAAAGGAATGACCTGAGCACCGACGGTGAGTGAGTAGTGTTCGCCATCGATCGTGCCGGAACCCTCGGGGGCATCGATGCCGGCGAGGTCCTCGGACGAGTAAGGGAGCAGTGCGCCGGCAGACACGAAGTCCTGCAGGGGAACATCCCAGATCACATCGGGCAGTGTCCCCGTCGCTAGAAGCTGCTTTGCGTAATCCTGGCGATCGAGACCCGGGGTGTATTCAAGATTGACCGTGAGGTTGGGGTAGGTCTTCTGGATCTCAGCGACCTGGTCCTCCCAAAACTGTTCGGTCAAGTTCGGGCTCTGAAAGGTGAGGAATGTAATCTCGGCGGGGGCTTGTGGGTCGTCGGCGCTTGAGCCTTCCTCGGGTGCCGACGCGGAGCATCCGGCCAACGTCAGCGAAGCGACCGCAGCGAAAGCGATCAGCCCCCTTGTTACTTGCTTGTGCATGACACTCCTTCGAGTCATTGTGGCCACCCCACGCGTTGACTCACGCATGGGTGAGGACTTGCTGGTGTACATGTAAACATCGGAGGTGTGGTTTGTCAATCCATAGATCGATAGCCTGATCGTTGTGTAATTGGATCGCTGAGTTCCTTATACTTCAGATGTTTTCATCTTTCCGGGACGGACCACAAGACATGGACAACTATTTCCCGAGGGCACAGACGCTTTCCGAGCTGCGGCAGGAATTCAGTTCCGTCACACCTGCTGGGCGCCCAACCCCATTGTTCTGGTGGAGCGGTGCCGATCTGAGTCGGCCGAGACTTGAGTGGCAGCTGGACCTCCTGCAAGCGGAAGGGGTCGGAGGCACAATTGTGGGGTATAGCCATCTCCCGAACGGCCAGCTTGACCACGGAACGCCTACCCCGCTGTCGGGCGAATGGTGGGAGTTGTTTCGATGGTTTGTCGACGCTAGCGCTGATAGGGGAATGATAGTTGGGCTTCAGGATTACGGAATCATCGGGCCGATGATCGTGCGCGCGGCCGCACACACCACCGGATTCCACGCAGGCACCCTCAGCCATCACATCATCGAAAGCGCCGACTCCACCGAATCGGTCGTGCCGGAGTGCTCCGCGATCGTCTCCGTTGTCGCCCTCCCAGATGGTAGGACGAGCATCGTTACTAGGGCGCCCGGAATGATCGGTCTCGCGCGGACGGACTTCGATCCGCTCCATCCCAACGCTGGTGCATCCGTCATCGAGCAGTTCTATGAGCAGATCGAACGGGAGCTGCCGGGAAGGCTCGGCAAGTCGTTCCGAGTAGTCTTTCAGGACGAACTCGACCTCGGTCTCACCATGCCGATGTGGAACGATGACGTCGCAGCTCGCCTGAACAACCTGGGTTTCGAGCTCGACCGGATCCACTCTTTGTGGATTGATGGTCCGGGCGCCCTCGAGTTCCGAGCCGCATATCGTGACCTCGTCGTGCAGCTCCTCGAGGATCACTACTTCCGGCCGATATTCGATTGGCATGAAGCGCGCGGGTTACTACTTGTTATGGATCAGCTCAGCCGGGGGGATCTGCGCTTAGGCCACCAGCACTATGGCGACTTCATGGGCGTCATGAAGTGGTACCACGGGCCTGGGAATGACGATCCTGACCTTCGCGCGTCCCGAAATATCGCTGCGGCGGTAGTTAGCGCATCCATTGCCCACTTGCACGATCGGCCGCTCGTGGTGAACGAGGCATTTCACAGCTCCGGTTGGGAGGTCACTCCCGAGGACATCTTGAAAGGAGCGAACATTGGATTCGCTGCCGGATCAAACCACGTAATTATGCACGGCCTCAACTACACGACTGAGTCAGGGTGGTGGGAATGGGCGTCGCCAGACTTCCACTTTCGTCAGCCGTGGTGGAACGGGTCGCGCACCCTCTGGCGTTACTTGGCGCGGATGGGAAACGTCCTCCGTGCGGGAGTTGACGTCCGGCACGTTGCCGTCGTTGATCCGACAGAGGAACTGGACCTTGCGGGCGAATCCGTGGATTCCCCTGAACTTGCAAGGAACATGCTCGAGCAACTCACGATTCACGGTGTCGGATGCGACCTGTTACCGCAATCCCTCTTACGCTCCGCAAGTGTCGAACACGGGGAACTTGTCGTCCGAGGTCGGCGTTACGGTGCCTTAGTTCTGCCAGGAATCCGTACTCTTCGACCGCAAACCGTTGCCCTGTTAGATGACGCGAAACAATCAGGGGTCGTGGTCGTACCGTCCGGCACGTCCCCTGAGAGTGCGGTGGCACAGCTTCGCCAGCACGGTAGTGCAGTCGGCCGACAGGACGAGTCCGGTCTTGCTTCTGTGCACCGCCGACTTGACGACGCCGAGGTATTTGTGCTGATCAATGTGACAAACCGGGAAATTCGCACAACCACTGCCCTCGCTGGATCCGGTTCAGCAGAAGAGTGGGACGCCCTCTCGGGAGACTTTCGTGCGATCGACGCGCGTCGAGAGGGCGACCGGGCCGAGGTCGCTATCGCGTTGGGCCCGGGCGAAGCCACGGTGATTGTATTCGCGGCAGGCTGCGGTCCCGCGACGGTGCTGCCCGTGACGTCGACACGACCGCTGACGGGCGAGTGGCGTTTTGAGGTGCAACCAGTCCTAGACAACCGATTCTTGGACTTTTCGGACGATTCGCGGCCAATGGGGGTGGACTCCTGGCGGGTGGACTCCCGGACCGAGGACGGAGAGTGGGTGGAAGGTCTGGTCGACCACGGGCCGCGCTTCAGTGTGCTCGGACCACTTCCCGCGGTCTATGCCGCCGAAGTGGACAGCCGCATCGCAACGGGCACACTGAATCCCCAGGGCTCCCTGATCATAAGAGGGAACACCTACGCTTGGCGCGACTATTCGATGTCTATGTCGACTGGGATTGCCCGCGACCCATACCTCCTTGACCGGATGGCCGGACCGCATGGGCTCAAGGGTGTACCGGACGAGTTTCTGGACCCTCGGGTGCTCGACGACTGCCCACCAGCGGGGTCCGTCTACTACTTCAGCGCGCGGGTGAGGTCGCAGCAGGAATACGAAGTGGTGCGCGCGTCAAGTCGGGCCGCCTTCGAGGTTTGGGTGAACGAGAATTCTGTGGTGGCTCAGCGTGAGCGTGCGGCAGAGTGGTTTCCCCCGTGGGGCCTGCGAGACATGTCCACGAAAACCTATTCGGAAGTCGCCAGAACAGCTGGGACGTGGGCCGTAGTCACTATCCGGTTGACAGTGTCGCCCGACCAACCAACGCGAGCGGCCGTGGTCGTTGGGGGGCGCAGCTCCGGACCTCGCGTCGCATCAAGACTCGCATGGTGGTGCGGCCCAGATCCGGCGCTGCCATTCGAGATGCTTGCCGACCCTCGACCGGTCGAGCTCAGGATGCTAGTCCCGCGCGGGGGCATCGGATTAGAGCTTGATACGAGCGGCACTGTCGTTTCCGCTTCCCGTCGAGGCAGGACCCTCGCGGTCGATCACGATCCGGGGGAGTCCACGCGGTGGCGCATCGACCTTGGGCCAGTGGTGCCCCTCGGCGAGGATATTCGCGATGATTCCGTTGTTGTTCGGGTTGAGCCCGGGTATCCGCTCACGAGCGCCTCAGGAGTGCTGCTCGGTCCAGCGCGATGGAGAGTAGAGAGCTTTCTTGATGTCCCCCGTCTCTGGGATGAATGGGGCCTGTCCGAGTTCTCCGGATCGGTGTCGTGCGGCTTGGAGTTCCAGGTAGACCAAATCCCGAAGCGAGCCCTGCTGGGATTGCCTGATCTCGCGGGAACAGCAGGAGTGGAGCTCAATGGTTTCCCCCTTCGCAGCCTCATGGGATCGTTCGACCGCGTGGATGTCGCCGAGCTACTCCGATCCGGTACGAATCGCCTTCGGCTGGTCGTATCCAACACACTGGGTAGTCGCCTCGCGCATCTTCCCAGCCCGTACTCGGGGCCGGTGCGATATCCCGGGGGTTTCACCCACGCGACGCTCACTTGTGACTCCGAGTGGCCCTGAGGCGACGTGAGGTCGCCCTCAATGTTCCTCGTGGTTAGCGCACACCAAAAGTCAGGAGGATATTGGCGTAAGCGCGCCCATCCCCGGTCGCAATCACAAGTGCCACGTTTGGGTCGCTCGCCGCATCGTAGAACTCAAGCCTGGGGTGAGACTCGAACGGAATGGCTGGGAGCAGCGCTCGATAGCCGATGGTTGCCTCGACCTCCCTGTGGTCCGGTGGAACCATGATCTCGGCGGCCTCGATCGGCATAGTGAGTACGAGCGCAGCCAGGACTTGGTTCGTCGTCAATAGGTCCGGCCCCAGATTCAAGAAGACACGATCGGCCGAGGCGTGAGCTCCGGTGACGACAGGATAGTTGCCGTCGGCGATGAGAACTTTGGAACCATGGCCGCATCTCCCCAGCGACCTCAGGAGCTCTGGATGCGTGATGTGGCTGAGCAACATCAGTCGGTCCTTCCCCCGGTGGCGCCGGTCGACAAGTTGTATGTGCGTTGTGCGGTTTCGTAGAAGATGCTGTGTTGCTCCTCGGGCGATAGTTCGCCGACGAGGTCAGCGACAGCGGCAAATTCCTGATCGTAACCACCGGCGGCCTCGGTCATGGGCCAGTCGCCCCCATACGCGATGCGCCCCGGTCCGAAGAGGTCGAGGGCGACCCGCCAAGCTCGTCGGACCGATCCGCTTCCTCCCGATCGCGCGGCAGCGGACAATCCGGACAGCTTTACGATCGTAGTTGGTTGCTCGGCAGCAAGTTCTAACGACCGTTTCCAAGCGGCAAAACCTTCGCTATCGGCAGGCGGCTTCCCTAGGTGATCGATGACGATCTTTAGATGAGGAACGGTTCTCGAAAGACCGGGCAAAGATGGCAAAAGGTGCGGCCATGCGTCCGGGAGATCAAATGCGAGGCCGGCGTCAGCGACCATCTTGAGTGTCTCAAGTGATCGGGGTTCGGCGAGCACACCGGGGGAGGCGTTGGTGTGAAGGAGTTGCCTCACTCCACAGAACTTTGGATGCTCCGTCCAGGCGTCCAAACAATGTGCAGCGATCGCCGGACTGTTTAGAGGGAGCCATCCGACGACTCCTAAGACCCAATTGTGCCCGGTCGCTACCCGCAGCATGCTTCGGGTGTCCGTTGCGGAATCCTCCGCCTGCACAAGGATCGCACCGGTGAATCCGTTCGCCGACAATACTCTCTCAGCCTCTTCAGGCCCGAAGTCGCGGTCGAGAGTTCCGGTGAGCCACGCGTAGTCGCTCTCACTGCGATTCCAGAGGTGTAGGTGCGCGTCTATGCGCGGAGAGCCAGCCCCCATCACGGGATCAGGCCGGATTCTGCCAAGTCGCTCCACAGTCCTTCCGGAATCTCTTCCGCCATTCGGCTGGAGTTCTCAGTCACCTGCTGCGGAGTGCTTCCTCCGACGACAACGGATCGGATCGAGCGGACGCGGAGCGGGTACTGCAGAGCGGCGGTGGGCAAGTCCACACTGTGCGCTCTGCATATTTGGGCGATCTCGAGAGCCTTTTCCACAAGATGAGGGGGGGTTGATCCGTACTCGTACCGCTTTCCAGGTTCGTTCGTCGCGAGGACACCGGAATTGAATACACCAGCGGCCACAATATCGATGCCAACTTGTTGCGCGCGGGCGACGACTCCATCGAGTGCGGGCTGCTCGAGAAGCGTGATGCGTCCGGCAACCATCATGATGTCCAGGTCAGCACGAACTGTCGCACGCTCAAGCGCCACGACGGACATGGAGCCTACTCCGACTGCGGTGACAAGCCCTTCGTCACGAAGGTAAGCTAGCGCCGGATAGGCGTCCGTTTCCGCGATCGCCAAGTCGTACTTCTCGGGATCATGAAGGTACAGCACGTCGACTCGATCAAGTCCGATTCGCTCGAGCGATTCATCTAGGCTGCGGCGAATGCCTTCCCGGCTGAAGTCCCACACCCGTTCATGATCCGCCGGAACCACGAAGTCGTTCTCGAGGTCCAAGCTCGCCGCCGCACCGCCGGTAGGGCGAAGCAGTCTCCCTACTTTGGTGGACACCGAGAACTCGGCGCGCGGTTTCGTGGCGAGGAAAGCACCAAGACGTCTCTCGGACAGGCCTAGGCCATAGTGGGGCGCAGTGTCGAAGTAGCGGATGCCGGTATCCCAGGCCGCGTTGAGTATCGACCAACACTGATCCTCATCGATCTCGCGGTAGAGATTTCCGAGATTCGCAGCCCCGTAGCCAAGGCGAGACAGTTTAGGCCGAGACACGGTTGCCGACCGCGTTCAAGGCTGCAGATTCCGCGTGCATTTCAGTGCCAGCTCCAGGTGCGCTCGGGGGCCAGTAGCGGCCGGCACGAACATCCACCGGAGTTACGAAGTGCTCGTGTAAGTGGTCAACATATTCGATCATTCGTCCATCGCGCTCTCCAGACACCGCGATGAAGTCGAACATCGATAGGTGCTGCACGGCTTCGCACAAGCCGACCCCTCCGGCATGCGGGCAAACCGGGACGCCGAATTTCCTAGCGAGGAGCAGTATCGCAATATTTTCGTTAACCCCACCAACTCGAGTCGCATCGATCTGAAGAACCTGGAGTGCGTCGGCTTGGAGGAATTGCTTGAACATCACTCGCCCCGCCCCGTGCTCCCCGGTGGCCACTGGAACTGGGTGGATCGCGCGAGAAATTGCCGCGTGAGCAAGCACGTCGTCCGGGTTGGTCGGTTCTTCCACCCAAGCGATATCAAAGGGTGCCAGATCGCGAATCCAGTCGATGGCCTCGTCACGATCCCAGCGTTGGTTGGCATCTACCGCGATTCGCACCTTGGGGCCTACTGCCGCACGGGCAATGCCCAATCGGCGCACATCGTCTTCGCGGTGCCCTCCAACTTTCAGCTTGATCTGAGTAAAGCCTTCGGCAACCGCCCGCCGGCACAGCGTCTCCAACTTCTCGTCAGAGTACCCGAGCCAACCAGGAGTGGTCGTGTACGCCGGATAGCCCTCGGCAAGGAGAAGTTCCTGGCGCGCTGAGCGCCCAGGTGCCGCCATGCGGAGCATCGCCAATGCTTCGTCGCGGGTAAGTGCGTCGGAGAGGTAGCGGAAGTCGACGAGATCGACAATCTCCTCGGGGGTCAGCTCTGAGAGCAGTCGCCATAGGGGCAAGCCTGCTCGCTTAGCCCGAAGGTCCCACAGTGCGTTCACCACAGCGCCAATAGCCATGTGCATCACGCCCTTCTCCGGACCGAGCCAACGCAGCTGAGAGTCGTAGACGAGTTCCCGCCAGAACGCGCCCAAGTTGCCCAGAACCTCATCCACATCGCGTCCGATGAGGAAGCTCTCCAGAGCGGCAATGGCGCACACCTCGACATCGTTCCCCCTCCCGATGGTGAAGACAAATGCATGGCCTTCTAGCCCGTCGCCGGAGTCGGTGCCAATGCGCAGGTAAGCGGCGGAGTAGTCCGGGTCGGGATTCATCGCGTCCGAACCATCGAGCAGGTCTGAGGTGGGGAAGCGGACGTCACTCGTCTCGAAGACAACGACTCTGGACACGAGGGTTCCTTCCTGTATGGTTGAGCTGAGCCTAAAGATCGGATGTCTATCCTGTCAAACGAAGGAGCGTGCGTGGAGTGAGACTGGCAAGAGTCGGTGCCGTGGGGGAGGAGGTTCCCGTTGTCCTGTCGGGCGAAATCGCGTACGATCTGCGTGGGATCGTCAGCGACATCAACCCGGATGCACTAAGGGGTGGGGCCCTATCGGCAATCGCGGCAAGCTTCGCGGAAGGTTCTCTTCCAATCCTGGAGCGCGCGAATTCGCTGCGATTCGGTCCTCCCATCGCGCGCCCCGGCGCGCTCGTTTGCGTAGGGCTCAACTATGCAGCGCACGCTGCGGAATCGAGATCAACCGTCCCTGATAGCCCGGTGATCTTCTACAAGACGCCAAGCTCCATCGGCGGACCTGACGACATAGTGAACATTCCACGAGGGAGTTCTCGTTCCGACTGGGAAGTTGAATTGGGAGTAGTCATCGGACGACGTGCGCTCTACTTGGACAGCATCGAGATGGTCGCGGACTATATCGCCGGGTACCTAGCTGCCGATGACGTATCGGAGCGGGAGTACCAGCTCGATCTTTCCGGGGGGCAATGGAGCAAGGGCAAGTCCTTTCCTGGGTTCAGCCCATTGGGGCCATGGCTGGTCACCCCCGACGAAGTTGACCCTTCCAACTTGCGGCTCCGTAGTTGGGTGAACGGCGAACCTCGCCAAGATTCCACCACTGCGGACATGATCTTCTCGGTCGAAGCGATCATTTGGCACCTCAGCCAGTTCATGGCCTTGGAGCCTGGCGACGTCATACTCACGGGCACTCCAGCCGGCGTCGGTCTCTCGGGAAGATTTCCCTACCTCAAACCCGGCGATGTTGTCGAGATCGAAATCGATGGCCTCGGTCGCCAGCGCCATGAATTTGCGAAGGCATAGAGCGAGAAGATGGGTGACTTCAGTGAATTTGATGGCCTACGCGCGGTGATCACGGGGGGAGCCTCAGGAATTGGTGCAGCAGTAGCGCGTCAGCTTTCCCGCCGTGGCGCACGGGTGGTGGCGCTCGACCTACACGTCGACCAAATGCCCACTGACATCACCGGCATCCGTGCGGACATCGGGGAGGACCGATCCGTGACGGACGCAATGCATGCCGCCGTCGCGCACCTCGGTGGCCTCGATATTGTCGTTAACAACGCAGCTATTGGAGCGCAGGGCACCATCGAGGGCAACCTCGACGACGAATGGGCGCGGGTACTCAACGTGAACGTCACAGGGGTCATGAGGGTGAGCAGAGCCGCTTTGCCACATCTCCGCCGATCCACCAGCGCATCAATTGTCAACACCTGCTCAATTGCGGCTACCGCTGGCCTACCCGAACGCGCCCTATACAGTGCATCGAAGGGAGCGGTACTTGCCCTGACTCGTGCGATGGCTGCTGATCACCTTCGGGAGGGCATTCGCGTCAACTGCGTGAATCCGGGAACTGCCGATACACCCTGGGTTGACCGACTCCTTATGGATGCGCCCGACCCAGAGTTCGAACGTGCTGCCCTCAACGCGCGTCAACCACATGGCCGTCTCGTGACGATGGATGAGGTTGCGGGCGCCATTCTCTACCTCGCGAGCCCCTTGTCTGGATCCACTACAGGGACAAGCCTCCCGGTTGACGGAGGAATGCAAAACCTCAGGCTCCGACCGTCATAGCCTGCTTGGCTCGGTCTCTCGCGACAGCCGAAACCACATAGACCCCTTCGGACTTAGTCGGCTAGTGAGCGTGCGACCCTGAAGCTGCAGCGTGGCGCTCCGTGACGGATCTTTGGTGTGAAAGCAAATTGCGCAAGGCGGCACTTGAACGCTATCGGGCTCCCAGCGAATTGGCTGGGGTGATGTTCATTCTCGCTTCAACCTACGTCCCGCCTCCGTGAAGCGCCTCAGGTTTTCTGCCGCTTCTATGCGGGTTGCGGCTCTCGGTTGAGGGTCGCGTAGTGGGCTTGCTCGAACTCGGCGGGTGGAACGTAGCCGAGGCTCGAGTGAAGCCTACGATTGTTGTACCAGTCGACACAGCCGGCCGTCGCATATTCGACGTCAGCGATCGTCTTGAACGGGCCGTCATGGAACACGGTGGTGCGGATGCATTCGGCTTTGTATAGGCCATTGATGCTCTCCATGAGAGCGTTGATGCTCCTATGTCTGTCAAGTCGTGATTTCGCCTGTCGTCGGGTTGACTTTGATGAGCTGATAGACCTCACGGATGACGTAGCGTTTGAGGCATCGGATGATGTCTCGTTTGCTTTTGCCTTCGGTGGTTCGGCGGGCGACGTGTGCCTTGGTGGGCTCGTGATGTTGCATGCGCACGATAACGGTGCGATAGATGGCGGCGTTGAGTTGTCGGTGGCCGCCGTGGTTGATGCGATGTTTGCCGCTGGTCATCCCTGAACCGGTCGGGACGGGGCTGATCCCGGCGAGTTTTGCGAATGCCGCCTCGGAGCGGATGCGCTCGGGGTTATCGCCGGCGACGATGAGGATTCCGCGGCGGTATCGACGCCGATGCCGAACTCGTCCAGCAGGTCAGGTGCCCGCTTCATGACGTGTCGGGAACTTCCTCGACGTATACAAGTACGACTCCGGCCGTAAGCAGGTCGGCTTGAAACTCGACGAAGGACTGCGCTGGGTCCTTGGTCGTGAGTGCCGGGAGGTGTTTTGCGACCCGGCGAAGTCGCCCGGCATCGTGTGCGGGAGCGGACATGGCGATGAGGTTGGCTTGGCGCACTGCGAGCTGGATCCAGAGTGCTGTGGCGTGCTCGTCGATTGCGTAGGCGCTGCTTCGCTTGAAGCTCGCCTGAAGTTTCGTTGAGATGCGCTCGTAGGCGGCAGGGTCGCTCACGCCGAAGAGGGCGTCCTCCCTGCACGGGTCGCCCACTACGCTCCGCAGCTGCGCGCATACGGGTCAATGCTGGAGGCGGCAACCGGCACAACAATCGAGTTATTGCTGTGTTTCCTCGACCACTCGGGTGTCGAGGCACGCGTCGAGCGTGTTGCTCTTTGAGTGCGGTCTTTTTCGACGCCCTGGCGCAGATCGATCACTAGTTGGTGGATCGGACTCCGGCGACCCTCAATCCCTGGTGTCCCCCCTGTGTACCCGCGATGCAGATAATGCCGTGGTAGAAGTGCTTCCGGGAACCTCGAGGCGCGCAATGTCGTCCCTGACGAGGAATCAGGGACCCTGCTAAGGTGGAGTACCCTAACGGGTACCGAGGGTTCAAATCCCTCCGTCTCCGCTCTTGATGAAGAGAAAAGCCCTGGCATCAGGGCTTTTTCTCTGTCCGGGGATGGCGAGGACGAGGTCCATCGTCACCTCGGGTCGGCTCACAATCCCGTTGCCGGGGCAGCACAACGCTGTCGCCGATGAGGAAGTGCAGGTCGTGCTGATCACCCATCTCCTACCGCAAGGATGTTCAGGGCCAGGTCACCGAGACAACCGACCTCTTCTTCGGGATCACCTGAGTGGTGGGGTTGCACACTCCGCCAAGAGCGCGATCCATAATCCGTAGCTATCTCACTGTCAAGCCGGTGGTTCCCGGTGTGAGCACCGCGTACCGTCCAAAGGGTGGGCTTTGACCCCGCATCCATGCCACGCGATCTAACGACGGAGGTTGTCATGTTTTTCCACGTCCAGCAACTCATCAACGACATTGCGCAAGACGAGCCAGATCCTGCCGCCGCTAACGCATTGCAGGAAGGGTTGGGTGGTCAGTTCGGCGAGATGCGCACAATGATGCAGTACCTGTTCCAGAGCATCAATTTCCGGGGACCGGCGGCTAAGCCTTATCGCGACCTCATTCAGGGAATCGGTACGGAGGAAATCAGCCACGTCGAGTTGATCGGCACCACCATCTCTCGACTTCTCGACGGTTCACCGCGTTACCAGGGTAAGCCCACCGATCCCTTGGACACGCCAGGTGGCGGCGGTGCGATTCCTCTCGAACTCGCACTCTCCGAGGGCAACATCCACCACTTCCTTGTCGCATCCCAGGGCGCAATGCCGGTTGATTCCGCGGGCAATCCCTGGAGCGGAAGTTGGGTGTACAACTCCGGCAACCTGGTGCTGGACCTGTTGTACAACCTCATGCTCGAATCCACGGGTCGACTGCAAAAATGTCGCCTCTATGAGATGACGGACAACGCAACGGCCCGTTCGACGATCGCCTATCTCATCGTTCGCGACCAGGCACACGAGAATGCGTACGCGAAGGCGCTGGAGACGCTCGGCGTGAACTGGGGCAAAGTGCTGCCTATCCCGAAGACGAATGCCGAGGCGTTCCCGGAGGTGAAAAAGTTGGTCGATCTCGGGTTGCAAAGCAAGCAATACACCTTCGACCTCGCTACACAGTCCGAGGCAGGGAAGATTTTTCAGGGACCGTCTCCCTCGAACGACGGCACCACCCTGGATGCGAGCGAGCAGGCGCCCGTCGGTGTCCCGTCTGAAATCGCCCCGGAACGGTTTGAGGAGTTCGCACCCGGGCTCGACCCGGAACTGTTGGAGCTCATCCAGGCGACCGCAGATCTCGAGATGGCGGAAGTGCAATCCACCTTCGGGCCCGTTTCCTGAGCCACAAGCAGGGCGTCGGCGCAGATACCGACGCCCCACAACTACTTCTCGGGTTAGACGATCAGATCGGATTTTCAGTGCCATACATCTCTGTGGTCATTCCAGTGAAGGATGATGCCGACATGCTGGGAAGATGCCTGCGGTCCCTGGCTGCCCAATCGCGACCAGCTGACGAAATCGTGGTGGTCGACAACGGGAGTATTGACAACTCCATCGAGGTGGCTCGCTCCTATGGAGCGCGGGTCATCGCGGAATCTCGGCCTGGAATAACTGCGGCCGCCTCGGCTGGATATGACGCGGCAACTGCCGACATCATCGCGCGTTGTGATGCAGACTCGGTACTGCCAACCGACTGGCTGGCCACAATCGAATCAGCCTTCCACGACCATCCCGACGCCGTTGCCGTCACGGGTCGCGGCGAGTTTTACGACCTCGGGCGGGTCCAAAAAAAGTTGGCAGATGTGCTGTACATGCGCGCGTACTTCCTTCTCGCGGGAGCTGCTCTCGCGAGCACGCCCTTGTTCGGTTCGAATTTTGCCATCCGAGCCGGCACTTGGCATGCGATCGCAGAGACCGTCCCAAGGGACAAACCATTTCTCCACGACGACTTTGATCTGAGCTTTCGCCTCGATCCGGGCCGAACGGTGCGCTACCACCGCCACCTCGTGGTCGGAATCTCTGGACGTCCATTTCATGACGTGTCCGCCATGCGCCGGCGAGTGGACATGGCGGTTGCGACTATTCGAGAACATCTTCCAGGGCAGCACGCAGTGAGGAGATGGAGTCGAAGAATCGGAACTGGCCAAACGCCCTTTAGAGGCCCCGCTACTCGACGACCTACCGCCGAAACAGAAATTGAGCGCCTCGGGCGGTAAAGCGGTGCCTGCTCCAGCGAACGCGACGTGCACAAAGGTCTCACGACACTCACCGCCGAATTTTTTCATCGCGAAGCTCCCCCGGGTCCCAGGGCTCGGCTTCGATTCCAGCTTCCAGACAATCGATAAGTTGTGCGCACGCCTGGCATCCGCCCGCTCCCTCGCTATGGCGACACTGCGGACAAGAAGCTGCAAAAGCAGCTCGGGTTCCACGATGAATGGGGCTCGGCCACCGACGCTCTGGCCGAGAGGTGGACGGCGAAGGGACATTCTCGATCACGCAATCCGTGAGCCTCGACGGGTTTGTGACCGACATGACCGAGGTCACGCGAACTGCACGAACCGCAGTTGGCCAGCCGGGGGTTCTGGCCCGCGAACGAATCGAGGCCCGCAACCGTCGGTCGCGGGCCTCGCTCGGGTCGACTAGAGACGGCCGGGTCCTCCGTCCCGGGTGACGACGATGCCGGCGTCGATGGCCTTCTGCACCGCGTCGGCCTCCGACTGCGTCAGGGTGCCGTCGGTGACCGCCTGATCGAGTGTGGCCGTGCTCTCGGCAGCCCTGGTTGCCACGCGCTCCTCCTGCAATTCGGTCAGCGCGTTCGCTACCGACGTCTCGTCGATGTTCAGTTCGGTGGCCAGGGCGGCCGCGAGTGCAGCCTCCCGCGCATCCCTTGCAGTCTCTCGCTCTGCCTCGGTGGCATCAGCGGTGGGGCGGTCGGCAGGCTCGGCCGATTCACGAACCGCAGCCAGTGCATCAGCCACAGCGGTCTCTGACAGGCCCAGCTTGGTAGCGAGAGCCGCGGCGTCGATACCCATTCCGCGATGGCCCTGGTCACGGCCTTCCATGGTGGCAGATGTGCTGCCACTCGTGATCGGCACGTCGCTGTCCGCCTGGGCGGCCTGGGCGATCCCCAGCCCGAGGCCCGAGATGAGGGCCACGCCCGCCGCACCTGCGATCAGTTGCTTCTTCATGATGGTTCCTTCCAGACTTCGGAGCTTCCGGCGTCTGGGATGAAGCCTGCGGTTCGCCGCTATCAGCGCGCTATGGCGACCCTGTAAGAACCATGCGCGTTAACGCGCCAAGACCCCCTCAGCCGGAGCTGAAGGGGCCTTCTCTCACGACGATGGTCGCAGGGTGACTACCGGGGACTATCGTCCGAGGATGCCGCCCAGCATTCCGTCGAGGTTGACGCTGTCGGTGATGTCGCCGACGAGGTCAGACACGTTCGAGGTGACGTCCGACACGTTCGAGGTGACGTCGGTGACGTCAGACACGTCCGAGACATCGGACACGTCGGCAACATCGGAGACGTCGGTGACGTTGTCGACGACGTCAGACACGTCGGTGCTCACGTCGTTGCCGTTGGCTACATCGCTCACGTTGCCGACCGCGGTCTCGTTGCCAGAACCGATGGCCGTCTCGTTGCCCGATGCGATCGGAGCCTGGATGTCGTTGCCCGAGAACAGCGCGTTGCCGTTGGCGGCGTTGAGCAGCTCGTTGAAGTTGTCGCCGTTAAGCAGCGTGACGTCGGGTGAGATGAGCACGGGGACCTCGGTGCTCGAGTTGTACGAGTACGACTTCGACGAGCCGTCGCTCGTGTCGTCCGATGCCATCGCGGGGCCGGCGATGCCGACGACGACGAGTGCTGCGGCTGCAGCGGTTGCTCCGAATGCGGTCTTCTTCGTGATGTTCATGGTGAACTCCTCTTCAGATTGCGGGCCAGAACTTACTGGACCAGTCGGGTCCAGGTCTTCCTGGCCACGGTGGGTATCCGGAGTCATGGTGTCCCCGGTTTGGGGGTCACCGGTTGCGACGGCCCGGGGAGGGTGATTCTCGACTTCCGGGGAGAACCCGGATCGCCATGGTTCCGCTGGATCCGCGATCACCCTCGCCGAACCTGAAAGCTTTCCCATTGTCGTCAATCCGAAGCTGTGCTATTTCTCGCCCACCGACGGGCTGAGCCCCTAGATTGAAGTGGATGCCTAGACCATTCGTTCTCTCCACCGAAGTTTCCGACGCCATCGCGGCCCGCCGGCCCGTCGTAGCGCTCGAGTCGACGATCATCTCCCATGGGCTCCCCCGGCCGCGGAACCATGACGCAGCCCTCGAATTCGAGTCCATTCTGCGTGACGCCGGCGTGACACCGGCCACTATCGCCGTGCTCGACGGGGTCGCCCGCGTCGGTCTCGACTCGGACGGTGTCAGGCGCATCGCCGAGGAGCCGCTCGCGAAGGCGAGCGTGCGTGACCTCCCGATCATCGCGGCGGCGGGATTGAGCGCCGCGACGACGGTGGCCGCCACCTCCCATCTCGCGTCCCTTGCGGGCATCAGGGTCTTCGCGACGGGGGGACTCGGCGGGGTGCATCGCGGCGCGAGCAGCTCCTTCGATGAGTCAGCCGACCTCTCGACTCTCGCCGTGACGCCCGTCACGGTGGTGTCGGCGGGGGTGAAGTCGGTGCTCGACATCGCGGCAACCCTCGAACGGCTCGAATCGTTGAGCGTGCCCGTGGTCGGTTTCGGAACCACCACCTTCCCGAGCTTCTGGTTGCGGGAATCCACGTTCACCCTCGATTGGTCGGTGGATGACGCGGCGCAGGTCGCAGGGATCATGCGGGCGCACGACGCCCTCGGCAACCGCCAGGGCATCGTCGTCGCGAATCCGATCCCCCTCCACGAGCAGTGGGATCCGGCGGAACACGATCGGGTGCTCACCGAAGCGCTGGCCCTCGCGGACGCGGAGGGGATCACTGGCAAGGCCGTCACCCCGTTCCTGTTGCTGAAGATCGTCGAGCTGTCCGGCGGCCGCAGCCTCGAGGTCAACCTCGACCTCGCCCGCAATAATGTGAGGGTCGCTGCTCGCATCGCCACGGAATGGGCGGCACTCAATGCCTGACCGCATAGTTTCCTTCGGTGACGTCATCGATGACGTCGTGGCAATGCCGTACGACGCGATCCGCCCTGACACCGACACCGCGGCATCCATCGGTTTCAGGGCCGGTGGTTCTGCGGCCAACACCGCGGCCTGGCTCGGGTCGTTGGGCATGACCGTCGATTTCGTCGGCGTCGTCGGCAAAGCCGATCTCGAGAGACACACCTCGCTTCTGAGGCGAGCCGGTGTCACCACCCATCTGCGGGCACACCCGACGCTGACCACAGGCACGATCGTGATCATCGTCGAGGGCGAGAGTCGCACGATGCTGACCGAGCGCGGCGCAAACACTGAGCTGGACCCGGCGGATGTCACCTCCGAACTGCTGGCGGACGCCGCCGTGCTGCACCTCACGGGGCACTCGCTGCTGAACTCCGCCGGCCCGGAGGGGTTCGCCCGGCTGGTTGCGCGCGCACGCGAGGCTGGAGCGAAGGTGTCGGTCGACCCCGGCTCCGCGGGCTTCATCGCGGACTACGGCGTCGATAAGTTTCTCGACGCCATCCGGGGAGTAGAGCTGCTGTTTCCCAGTCTCGAGGAAGGCAGGGTGCTCACCGGGCTCACCGACCCCTCGGCTATCGTCGACAAGCTCGCTCAGGACTTCCCGACTGTCGTGCTGACCATGGGCGCGGCCGGAGTCGTGATCTCGCACGACGGCACGACGCTCATGGTGCCGGCCGTGAGCACGCCCGTCGTCGACCCGACGGGAGCGGGGGACGCGTTCTGCGCCGGCTTTCTGAACGGCTGGGTACGTTCGGGTGACCTCGCGAGATCTGCGAGCGCCGGGGCGAAACTCGCAGCGAAAGCCGTGGCCGTCATCGGCGGCCGGCCGGTGCTCTAGTTCTCTCAGGTGCTCAGGTGCTCAGGTGCTCAGGTGCTCAGGTGCGCTGGCCGGCCTTGACGTGCTCGTAGGCCGCGAGCGCTTCCCTCCGCGATTCGGCGAGGTCGACGATCGGCTCCGGATACTCGTCTGTGCCGAACTCGGGAACCCATCGTCGAATGTACTGTTGCTGGCCGTCGAACTTATCGGCCTGCAGCATCGGGTTGAAGACCCGGAAGTACGGGGCGGCATCGGCCCCTGAGCCCGCCACCCACTGCCAGTTGCCCGGGTTGCTGGCCTCATCGGCGTCGACCAGGCAATCCCAGAACCACTTCTCGCCGACGCGCCAGTCGATCAGCATGTTCTTGATGAGAAGGCTGGCCACGATCATCCTGACCCTGTTGTGCATGTACCCCGTGTGCCAGAGCTCCCGCATTCCGGCGTCGACGATCGGGATACCCGTGCGCCCCTGCTGCCACGCCTCGAGTTCGACAGGGTCGGGTTCGTCCCACGGGAACGCGTCGAACGCGGGCCGGTAGTTCTTCTCCGCGAGATCGGGGGAGTGGAACAGGATGTTGGCGTTGAACTCGCGCCAGCCCACTTCACTCAGGAACTTCGCCACATTCTTCTTCGCGGCGGCAGGCAGGTTTCCGTGCATCCGCTCCCAGATCTGGAACGGGCTGATCTCGCCGAAACTCAGGTGCGGGCTCAGGCGGCTCGTCGCTTCCACGGCTGGTTCGTCACGACGGTGGTAGTCGGCGAGCCTGTCGGTGGCGAAACTCTCGAGCAGCTCGTGGGCACCCTCTTCTCCCGGATGCCACGACTCGCGCAATCCGGCAGCCCAGTCCGGGCGGGTGGGCAGCAGCATCCACGACTCAAGGTCGTCGCTGTCTGCCGTCGCCCATTCCACCTGCGGCGCGGGGAGTGGGGCGCGAACCGCTGCCTCGCGGGCGGCCTTCCAGAACGGCGTGAATACCCTGAACGGATTGCCGTCGCCCGTCCTGACTGTCCAGGGCTCGAACAACAGGTTGGCCTGGAAGCTCTGGGCCTCGAGCCCGCTCTCCCGCAGGCTCGACTTCAGGCGTGCGTCGATCTCCCGCGCAGCACCGTACCTGCGGTTCCAGAACACCGCCGCCGCTCCGGTGTCTGCCGCCAGTTGCGGGATCACTGTCTCGGCGGCCCCGTGACGCAGCACGAGCGTGTGTCCTGTCGCTTCGGACAATGAACTGAGCGAGCCGTGCAGCCACCATCGGCTGGCGGCCCCGAGGGGCCGTATCTCAGCGCTGTCGTCATCGAGCAGGTAGACGAGCACGACCGGTCCGCGCTCTGCGGCGGCGGTCAGGGCGGGGTTGTCGGCGAGCCGGAGGTCGTCCCGAAGCCAGACGACGGTGGGCGCGGTCATGCGCTTCCCTCGTTGAGGCGAAGTTTGTCGCTGAGCTTCGTCAGAGTTGCGAGCTCGACATCGGTCAGTGCTCCACCGACCCTGCAGTGGATGGAGGCGGCGTGCACGACAGCGATCCGGCGGAAGATCTCGAAGCCACTCTCCGTCAGCCGCACGATGGTTCCACGGCCGTCGGCGGGGTCGTGCTCCTTCGAGACGAACTGCCGGGCTGCGAGCCTGTCGACCAATCGGCTGACGCTCGGCTGCGTGATCAGCAGGTTGCGGTTCAGTTCGCGGATGCGCAGCTGCCGATCCGGCACTCGCGCGAGGTTGAACAGCAGGTCGTACTCGTTCAGTGACAACTCACCGCTGGGAAACTCCGAGTTCAGCTGGCGGAGCACGGAGACCTGCGCGCGGAACAGGGCCTCCCAGGCATCCACCGACAGTGACTTATCGCTCATGTTTCAACTCTATGCACGTGCACCGACGTGCGGAGGCTCCTCACCGGGAGTGACGAGGAACCGAGTTGCACAATGACCCGTTAAAGAGGATTGAGGGTCGGTTTCAGAGGCTAGAAACCGACCCTCTCCCTTGCACCAAGAGTGTCCTGCAATCACATTCCGCTTCAGTTGCCACAGCAAACAACTTCTGCTCTATGAATGTATAACGGAAAGATAACGCTGTCTAGTTACGCAACTGTTATTTTTGAGAATCTTCAGAAAGGGAGGATTGACGCCATGACGCAACCCCTCACGGCACAGGATGCGGCCGACTTCTGCTTGGCGCATCCTGCCGTCGAACTGACCTACCCGTTCGGCCCCGAGACCGAGGTCTACAAGGTGGTGCGCAGGATGTTCGCCGCGATGAACGTCGACGGCGAGCATCCCCGCATCACCCTCAAAGCCGACCCGGAGGATGCCAGGGCACTCGTCGCGCACTTCGACGACATCGCTCCCGGCTACCACATGAATAAGAAGCACTGGATCTCGGTCGACCTTCCGACGACAACAGCGCCACTCGAGGAACTCATCCAGGCGTCGTACGACCTCGTGGTCGCGGGGCTGCCGCGAGCCGAACGCCCGAAGCCGTAACGCGGCCCGCCCAGAAGCTCTTTAGAAGAAGTCGGGGCTGGGCGTCGAGGCCTGGCGGATCGAGACGTCAGCGTGACGGTCGAAGCGGTAGCCGAGTCCACGCACCGTGCGCACGATGTCTTCGAATTCGCCGAGCTTCGAGCGCAGCCGACGCACGTGTACGTCGATCGTGCGCTCGTTGGGGATCTCGTCGTCACCGGCGGCCCACAGCGCAGAGATGATCTCTGCGCGATCGATAGTGCGACCTTCGCGCAGCACGAGGTACTGCAGCAGTTCGAATTCCTTGTAGGTCAGCGCGGCCGTGCTTCCGTCGAGCAGCACGCGCTTGCGGGAGATGTCGATGACGACTCCGCCGCGAGGCTTCGGCGCTGGCTCCTCGACCTGCCTGTGCTTCGCGAGCGCTGCAGGATCCTGCAGCGCAAGTCGTACGATGTCGACGTCGCGGCCGCCTGCGCCCGCGGGCGCCAGGGCGACGGCGGCGTAGGTCTCAGACCCGGGGACCAGCTGCGCGAGAAGCTGCTTGAGCTGCTCGACGACCTGGCCGAGGTCGGTGCCGGCTTCGAGGGCTTTCGCCTGGTCGACGCCGACGTAGAGCGCGAAGCCGCGGGCTTCGGTGCCGGACGGCACGGCATGGAGTCGGCGCGCCGGGGCGGGCAGAACGGGGAGGACGGGAGAAAGTGGTGCGCGTTCGATGGTTGCGAGTGACATGGCGTCGAGAATCCCTGAGAGTTGTGGTGAAGGGCCTCTGATGATGAGGGTGTGATCCTTCTGGGTACTGCGGGTGATTCATGCAGGTGCTGCGCCGCTATGAGGGCGAGAGCCTGGGAGCCTGGTCTTGTGACAGACCGTGGTCTGGTGACGAACCGTGCTCGGCGAAATGGAAGCCGTTAGGCACACATTCGACAACACATGACAACACGAACCCCGCCAGCCTCAAGGGAGGTCGGTGCGAACGTGTGAACAGTCATGAACGAAACTATGCCAGAGAGACTCCTGCTTGTCGAGTGCAGGGACTGAGGATGGAGCACACGGTCAGACGAGGCCGTAGAGCCTGTCTCCGGCGTCGCCGAGCCCCGGGACTATGTATCCGACCTCGTTGAGCTTCTCGTCGAGGGCACCGAGCACGATGGTCACCTCGCGGCCGGTGGTGGCGGCCTCGACGGCGGCGAGGCCCTCGGGGGTTCCGAGCAGGCAGACAGCCGTGACATCCTCGGCGCCCCGGTCGAACAGGTACTGGATCGCGGCGATGAGCGATCCGCCGGTCGCCAGCATCGGGTCGAGCACGAAGCACTGGCGGTTGGAGAGATCGTCGGGCAGTCGTTCCGCATACGTGTCGGGCCGGAGGGTCTCTTCGTTGCGCACCATCCCGAGGAAGCCGACTTCGGCGGTGGGAACGAGCTTGACCATTCCCTCGAGCATTCCGAGACCTGCTCGCAGGATGGGCACGACGAGGGGACGCGGTGAGCTGATGGCGAGCCCGGTCGTGGTGGCGACCGGCGTCTCTATCTCGACGGGCTCGGTGCGCACGTTGCGGGTGGCTTCGTAGGCGAGAAGCGTCACGAGCTCTTCGGTCAGGGCCCTGAAGGTCGGCGACGGGGTGTTCTTATCGCGAAGCACGGTGAGCTTGTGCGTGATGAGCGGGTGATCGGCAACGTGTACTCGCATAGGCTCAATCTACTGTGAGTCGCTATGAAGAGTTGATGTCGGAGGCGATCGCCGAGGCGAAACTGGCCCGCGACACCGGTGACGTTCCCGTCGCTGCCATCATCGTGGATGCCTCGGGCGAGACGATCGCGGTCGGCCGCAACGAGCGCGAACTCACACACGACCCCACGGCGCATGCCGAGATCGTCGCGATCCGTGAAGCGGCCCGCCAGGCTGGAACGTGGCACCTCGAGCACACCACGCTCGTCGTCACGCTCGAGCCATGCACGATGTGCGCCGGGGCGATCCTGCAGGCTCGCATCCCGCGCGTGGTATTCGGCGCGTGGGATGAGAAGGCCGGAGCGGTGGGCAGCGTTCACGACGTGCTGCGAGACCGCCGCCTGCCTCATAGAGTCGAGGTCGTCGCCGGGGTGCTCGAGACGGAATGCGCTGCCATGCTGAGGGATTTCTTCGAGGAACGGCGCTAGCAGTCAAGCTGCGCTGGTCAAGCTGCGCTGGTCAGTCGGCGCTCTTGATGACGACGGCATCCGTCGCGGGGTTCGCCGCGTTCGGCGCCGTGTAGATGTCCGGTTCCAGATAGATCATCCTGGCGATGGGAACGGCGGTGCGGATGCTCGTTTCGACGGAGTTGACCTCTGTCGCGACATCCGACAGCCGCATCTTGCTCGCGAACGTGATCTTCGCTGCGACGAGCAACTCATCCGGCCCGAGGTACAGCGTCTTGAGGTGGATGAGCGCCTCGACGCTCTCATGCTCGTTGATCGCATCGCGGATCTTCACCGTGTCGCCGGGGTTCGCGCCTTCGCCGACCAGCAGGCTCTTGGTCTCGATTCCGAGGATCACAGCGACAGCGACGAGCAGCACGCCGATGGCGAGAGTGCCGATAGCATCCCAGTTCGCATCACCGGTGGCGACGGTCAGGCTCACTCCGGTCAGGGCGAACGCGAGCCCCAGCAGGGCGGCGCAGTCTTCGAGCAGCACGACGGGGAGCTCCGGGGCTTTGGCCCTGCGGATGAACTCGATCCACGATTGCTCGCCCCTGACCAGGTTCGATTCACGGATGGCCGTGCGCAGCGAGAAGCTCTCCAGGCCGATCGCCACGATCAGGATCACGATCGGCACGATCGGCATCTCGACTTCATGCGGATTCTGGAGCTTGTCTATGCCCTCGTAGATCGAGAAGACACCACCGACCGAGAACAGGATGATCGACACCACGAATGCGTAGACGTAGCGCTCGCGGCCGTAGCCGAAGGGATGGGTGTCGTCGGCTTTGCGGCGGGACTTGCGCCCGCCGAGCAGCAGCAGGCCCTGGTTGCCGGTGTCGGCGAGCGAATGCACGCTCTCCGCGAGCATGGAACTCGAACCCGAGACGAGGAATCCGATGAACTTCGCGACAGCGATACCGAGATTCGCGAGCAGTGCCGCGATGATTGCCTTGCCGCCACCAGTTGCGCTCATGCGATCAATCCTAGGATGATCGCATGCCAACGTCTCTTCCCACCATCGCCATCATCGGAGCGGGCTCGATGGGCGGTGCCATTCTGGGCGGGCTGCTCTCCCCCGCCGTGACGGTGGATGGCGACATCCGGGTTACCAATCGCACCAGGGCGAAAGCAGACCTTGTCGCAGCGCCCGGCGTCACGTCATACGCCCTGGAAGAGACGCCGGACGCCAATCTGCAGGCCGTCACAGGCGCGGCAATAGTGCTGCTCGGGGTCAAGCCCGCGATGATCCGGGACACGCTTGCCGAGATCGCCCCTGCGCTGGATGCCTCGGCTCTCGTCATCAGCGTTGCCGCCGGTGTCACCGTCGCCACGATGGAGGCCGCTGTGCCGAACGCAGTGCTGCGAGCGATGCCGAACACGCCGGCCCTCGTCGGAAGGGGAGTCACGGGGCTCGCCGCTGGGACCCGATCCACCGCTGCCCAGCTCGAGCTGGGCCGGTCGCTGTTCGAGACCGTGGGCACCGTGCTGGAGATCCCGGAATCCCGGATCGATGCGCTCAGCACGATCTCGGGGTCGGGCCCGGCCTATGTGTTCCTGCTGATCGACGAGATGACAAACGCCGCGATACGCATGGGTTTCACCGCGGAGCAGGCGGCAACCATGGTCGACGGAACGTTCGGCGGGGCAGTCGCCCTGCTCGAGGCCTCCGATAAATCACCCGAGCAGTTGCGCCTGCAGGTGACCAGCCCGAAGGGAACGACGGAACGGGCCGTGGCCGAACTGCAGGCCGCCGACCTCGGCGGACTTTTCGACAGGGCGACCGCTGCCGCGCTGGCCCGAGCCCGCGAGCTCGCGGCAAGCTAGCGGACCGCGCCTCAGGCGCTGATACCGGCGAACCGCTCGATGTCGGCAGAGTTGCCACTCACGATGATGAGGTCGTGGTTGGAGACGACAGTCTCCGGAGCCGCATAGGTGAATTCCTGTCCAGGCGACTTCACCCCGACCACGGTGATGCCGAACTTCCTGCGCACCTGTGATTCCGAGAGCGGGATTCCCCGGATCGGCTTCGGCGGGTACATCTTCACGATCGCGAAATCGTCGTCGAACTCGATGAAATCCAGCATGCGGCCCGACACGAGGTGGGCGACGCGCTCACCGGCTTCTGCCTCGGGGTAGATCACATGATTCGCCCCGATGCGGGTGAGGATCTTGCCGTGTGACTGGCTGATCGCCTTCGCCCAGATCTGCGGGATCTTCAGGTCGACGAGATTCGCGGTGATCAGCACCGACGCTTCGATGGATGATCCGACCGCGACGACCGCGATCGAGAAGTCCTGCGCGCCGATCTGCCGCAACGCGTCGATGGACCTCGCGTCAGACTGCACAGCGTGGGCGACGCGGGCCGACCACTTCTGCACGAGATTCGCGTCGGCATCGATCGCCAGAACTTCGCGGTCGAGCCGCTGGAGCTGGCCGGCCGTGGCAGCCCCGAACCGACCGAGCCCGATCACGAGCACCGGCGCGTTGTGTGCAATCCTGTCAACCACGATGGGGCCCCATTTCCGGTCGGGAACGTGCCGCCAAGCAATACGTGCGACTTGCGGCTCTGCGTCGAAAGCTTAGCTTCACCGCGCTACCCTGTTCGGATGGCTGACATCTTCGACGTGATTGCAGACGCCACGAGGCGCGATCTCATGCAGGCGCTGCTCGACCAGCACCTGTCGGCCACGAGCGGCACAGGTGACATCAGTGTCAGCGAACTTGTCGAGAAGCTGGGCCTGAGCCAGCCCACGGTGTCGAAGCACCTCAAGGTGCTGCGCGACCACGGTCTCGTCTCTGTTCGTGAAGACGGCCAGCATCGCTACTACAGCATGGATGCCGACCCCCTCGAGACAGTCGAAGACTGGCTCATCCCCTTCCTCAGCGCCGACTTCGACGACTCCGCTAACGATGGCGGCTCAGCTGCATTTGCGGCGTGGTCAGGAGCCGACGTGGGCGACACCCTCGGCCGCCGGATCGCTGAGGGTTCGCACCAGGCCCGCACGGTCATCCACGACGCAACAGACAAACTGCACGACGCGACGGAGGCCGTCGCCGAGAAGTTGCCGGATGGCGTGCGACGACGGTTGTTCCGCGACCGTTAGGGCGCCATCCATGCCCGGATTCGGGGGTGGACACTGAGTCACACCAGCCCCTATTGTTACCGAATAGCACACCAGTAACATCCCGGTGTGCCTACGGTTCGAGGGGCACAGCCAATATGACGCGGGATCTGTCTGATGTGCGCTTCCTCACGGTCGCTGAGGTTGCCGAGATGATGCGCGTCTCGAACATGACGGTCTACAGGATGGTGCACTCCGGAGATCTGCCCGCGGTGCGCTTCGGCCGCTCGTTCCGGATTCCCGAGTCTGCGGTGGCTGCAGCTATTCAGACACCGATCTCGGACGTCGGTTAGCGCGCATATCCTGCTGCGGTAGACTCACGTAGTACATTTTTCCGCGGTTCTGATTCGGACCGAGCGGTTCGTTGAAGAAATCAGTGAGGTCCCTATGGGTTCAGTCATCAAGAAGCGTCGCAAGCGTATGGCCAAGAAGAAGCACCGCAAGCTGCTTCGCAAGACGCGCCACCAGCGCCGCAACAAGAAGTAGATCGCGGCCGCGTCAGCGGCACCAGGCGATCAGCGGGCGCGCTTCTTCACGGAGCGCGCCTGCTTTTTGACGAGTTTTCTGGCTTCGCGGATGCTCGACCGCTTCAGCGGGAGCACGGTCCACGACTTCTCGCGGGCGTGGGCCAGCAGCTTCGCGTCAGGATTCACGACGACCCGATTCCCGACCATGCTGAGCAGCGGGATGTCGTTACTGGAGTCTGAATAGGCCCAGCAGTCCGCGAGGTCTGCGTCCACGCTCGCGGCAACATCGCGGGCGGCTGCGGCTTTCTCGTCTCCGTGGATTACGTGCCCGTCCAGGGCCCCGGTGAAGACTCCGTCCAGCGCCTGCACCTTCGTGCCCAACGCGCCGGTCAGCCCGAGCCGGTCGGCAATGACCTGGGCGACGAGCTGGGGCGTTGCTGTGACGAGCCACACCTCGTGGCCCTTCGCGAGGTGCTCGCGGGTCAGTTCGACGGTTTCCGGCCACAGTTTCGGCGCAAAATCCCGCTCGTAGATCTCCTCGGCGAGGGCGATCAGCGCCGCTTCGGTGTAGCCGCTGACCAGCCCGAGCGCGCGGTCCTTCGCCGTGGCGAGGTGGTTGCGGTTCTCGCCCACCGCGAGGAACCGGAACTGGTGCCAGCCGAAAAGGGCGATGTCGCGCCACGAGATGATCCCGCGGCGGAACGCCTCCCGGCCCACGTAGTAGACGCTCGCGCCCCGCATCAGCGTGTTGTCGACGTCGAAGAACGCCACGATCGGGCGATCACTGGGCGGTAGAGGCGAGGCGTCTGACATCGCCGACCAGTCTACGGTCGCGTCATCTAGTCTGGTTGCGTGACGATCGCGCGGCTGACACTCATCGGCAAACCGGAGTGCCACCTGTGTGACGATGCCAGGGCCACCGTGGCTTCGGTGATCGGCGAGCTGGACGATCCGGCATCCGTCACCCTCGAAGAGCTGTCGATTCTCGAGGATGCGGCCCTGGCTGAGAAGTACTGGGACGAGATCCCGGTTCTCATGCTCAACGGGGTCGTCCACAACATCTGGCGCATCGATCCGGTGCGACTGCGAGCGGCACTCCAGGAGGCAACAGCATGATCCGTCACATCGTCACGTGGAAATTGAAGGCTCAGGATGACGCGGCCAGAGCCGCCGCGGTCGCGGCTATCGCCGAGGTGCTCGAGCCGCTCGTGAACGTCGTGCCGGGCATCCACTCCCTCGACGTCCGCCCGAATGTGGCGTACTTCGACAAGAACTGGGACGTGCTGGTCATCGGTGACTACGAGTCGCTGGCGTCGCTGGAGGCGTACCAGGTGCATCCTGACCACGAGGCCGCTGCCGCGGTGGTGCGCGAGCACGTCACCGAGCGGTCATCCATCGACTTCGAGGTCTGACCGGCTACTCCTTCTGGACGGCGATCGGGCCGGTCAGTCGCTTGTGCAGCGAATCCCGCTCGGCCGAGAGTGAGTCGAGCGTGACGCGCTCCAGACCCAGGGGTGCCATGTCATCGAACGGGTTTCCCATTCCACTCTTGGCGTGAACGGCTTCGGCGTACGCCGTGGCAGCCGCTGTGACCCTCGAACTCGCTCGCTGGGCCTTCTTGAGGGAGACAGCGCTGCCGCCGACCACCTCAGCGTGAGCTTTCAGTGCCCTCTTCAGGTCTTTGAGCGCGGCATCGATTTTCTTGGACATGGGAATCATCTTGCCTCATGAAGATGAACGGCTGCCAGTGCGAGGTTCGGTACTCCCCGAGCAGCGAGCTCGCGACCCTACGGGAGCGTGATGGTGGGGCGTCCCCAGACGATCGGTGAATCGTACGGCCTGTCGGGGAATGCTCCGTATTCGAGCGAGATGGGGAGTTCATGCTCGGCTATGAACGACTCGACCTGATCACGCAGGCTGGTGGGAACTCCGCTGGAGCAATTGATGACGCCGGACACTCCGTCGAGCGCGGAGACGCTTGCGATCTGTCTGGCCAACTCGCTGACTTCGATGAAGTCGTACTGGTTGGTCCCGCTTGTGAAGGGCAGACTCGCCTTCCCCTCATCGACGAGGTTCAGAATGCGAGTGAAGATGGAGTTGTTATTGCGGTCATCCCCGTAGATGTAGTAGCAGCGAAGCCACTGCACCTGGGCGCGGTCGCCGAGGTGCACGAACACTGCACGTCTGAGGGCGTCCTTTGCGATGCCGTAAAGCGTGGTCGGGTTGGTGGGGGTGTCAGCATCAATTGCGCCCTCCCAGTAGCCAACCTCGTGCATGGTGCCGAGAACTGATACGCGGGCCACACCCCAGGTCACGAGTCGGTCGAGGAAAGTGAAGTGGTTCGACAACTGGGCCATGTGTGACGAGGCATTATGTGAGAAGCCGTCCTGCCAAGCCAGGTGGACGACGCTGTCGAACGGGGTCTTCGCAAGCACTGCGACATCGAATCCCGGGTCGAGGACGTCGGCACTCACCACCGTTGCGCGGGAGTCGATTTCGGACGTCGAACCTGGACGGACCGTGGCCGTGACGTCGTGTCCGAGATCGAGAAGTGATCGGACGACGTGCCGCCCGATGTATCCGCCACCGCCGGTCACAAGGACGCGATCCTGCATTTTCCCCTCCTCCATACTCATCATTGATTCTACGGGCAGGCCGTCACGGTGCTGGCTCGCAGGGGAAGCAATTACACTCGACTAAAGCTTTACCTTCGCCCAGAATCGGCCTGACGCCTCGCGAGAGACATTCGACACACATAGCCTATGAGCCATATGACATCCACGAAGGACACCGCAGCGAAGACACGGCGAGTGATCTTCTATCTACTTTTCGACCCCAGAGGCGACGTCGACAGCTACGTTCCTTACAAGCTTGAGCGGCTCCGCCCTTTCGCTGAAGAAATCGTCGTCATCGCGAATGGAGCACTCACCCCTGAGGGCAGGGAAGCGCTCGCTGACGTGGTAGACGAGGTGTGGGAGCGCGACAATGTCGGCCTCGATGTAGGTGCATATAAGTGGGCACTGGAGCGGTTCGGAGCTGAGCGACTGGCTGCATTCGATGAGCTGATCCTGATGAATTACACCTGGTACGGCCCGGTGGGTTCCTTCGAGCCGCTCTTCAACGACATGGCTCACCGCGATCTCGATTTCTGGGGAATCACCGAACACGGAGAGACGACGCCCAACCCGATCACCCTCGAGGGCACGATGCCGCGGCATATCCAGTCTCACTGGATAGCAGTGCGCAAGCAGATGTTCACCTCAAGCGCGTGGCGCGATTATTGGGCAGGGATGCCAGTCATCACCTCTTACTCCCAGTCGATCCTGAACCATGAATCCCGCTTCACGTCCTACTTCCTCGAAAAGGGATACACGTACTCCGTTGCCTATCCGCTCGAGAACTATCCAGGAACCCTGCATGCAGCGTTCGAGCGCGCACAACAGCTTCTCGAAGACGGTTGCCCCGTGCTCAAGCGTCGGCCGTTCTTCCACGATCCGCTTTATCTCGATCGAGAAGGCGTGATCGGCCGACGGTTGATCGCGATCGCCGAGAGCAAGGGCTACTCGCCGACCATGATCCTGCAGAACATGGCGAAGAACACGCAGCCCAAGATCCTCAATACCAATGCATCTCTGCTCGAGATCCTGCCGGAGCAGTCGATCAACTACGACGAGGAACGTCCGTTGCGGCTCGCGGCGACGGTGCACATCTTTTATGAAGACATGACAGATGAGCTGCTCGACAACCTGAGCACGCTTCCCGGCAGCTACGACCTTTACGTCACGACGACAGACGACGTGAAAGCCGAGTTCATCCGCACACGCATCAGTGAACGGGCGGATGCCTCGATCGGACACTCCGAGGTCAGGGTGCTGCCCTCGAACCGTGGGCGAGATCTTTCAGCATTCTTCATCGGATGTCGCGACGTGGCGACCAGTGACGATTACGACCTGATCGTGAAAGTCCATTCCAAGAAGACTGTGCAACAGGGCGCTGCCGTCGGCACGCTGTTCAAGCATCAGCAGATCGACAATCTTCTGGGCTCGCCCGGCTACACATCCAACATCATCGGGCTGTTCCAGAAGCAGCCCGGACTGGGAGTTGTGTTCCCGCCCACGGTCCACATCGGATTCCCCACTCTCGGGGGAGCCTGGTTCACGAACCGCGGTCCGACCCAGGAGTTGGCCAAGAGACTCGGGATCCGCGTCCCCATCGACGACGTCTCCCCATTGGCGCCGCTCGGCGCGATGTTCATAGCTCGGCCGCAGGCGCTGAAGCTCATGTTCGCTGAAGATATCGAGTACTCCGACTACGCTCCGGAGACCCACCACGGTGACGGTAGTCTCGCCCACGTGCAGGAGCGCATCGTCCCCCTCGCGGCCGGTGAGCTCGGATACTATTGCCGCACTGTTGCAAACGCCGAGTACGCGGGGATCAGCCACACCTTCCTCGAATACAAGCTCGACCGGATGAGTGAGACGGTCCAGGGGTACGCGATCGACGAGATCCGCGAGCTCCACGACCGAAATGGCCTCGTGCAGGTGCTGAAGGACGGCCGGAAGGTGACATTCGCGCGGTACTACCTCGCGCGATTCCATCCACGACTAAAACAGCGACTCCTGCTGCCGTATCGCGCGCTGGGGCGTCTCAAGAGAATGGCAACCACAAGCGTGAAAGCGAAATCCGGGGAATCATGACCACGGTGGCATCGGCATTCAACCCGCGCGCGAACAGCATCGGCTTCGTCCGATGGCTGATGGCGTTCATGGTCATCTTCTCCCATGCTGGCCCCCTCGGCGGCTTCTACGGCGGAAAGGACCTGGGCACCCAATGGAGTGATGAGCAGTCATTCGGTGGAATCGCCGTCTGCGGATTCTTCTTCCTCTCCGGGTTCCTGATCACCAAGAGCCGCATGGGACCAAGTTCGACTCTGCGATTCTTCTGGCGCCGCGTACTGCGGATTTTTCCGGCGTGGTGGGTCACCCTGCTGGTCATCGCGTTCGTCCTCGGGCCCATCGCCTGGTTGCGGGAACGTGGCACGCTGGCCGGCTATTTCGACGCTCAGGTCGATTCGCCGCTGACCTACTTCTTCAACAACATGACCCTGATCCTCGGACAGTTCAACATTGCCGGGATGGGTACGACGACTCCATATTGGACAGACCACGGAGGTCTCGACTGGAACGGGTCTGCCTGGACCCTTGCCTCGGAGTTCCGTGCATACATCCTTGTCGGGATCCTCGGCATGGTCGGCGCGCTGGCCCACCGTCTCGTTGCTTCGATCGTAGCCGTCGGAATCATCGGGCTGGCTACCCTGCAATGGCTCAATGTCGGCGAACTGACCAGGGCCACCACCGCATTCTCGGACTACCGTGTGTTGCTCCTGATGGCTCCATTCGCCTTCGGCATGCTGTTCGCGTTGTGGGGAGACCGCATACCCTTCGACGACCGCCTTGCCGTGGCCGCCATCGTTGTCGCCGTGGCAACCTACGGATTCGGGGGATGGCTCGTCTTCGGGCAGTACGCGTTCTGCTACTTCCTGCTGTGGTTCTCCGTGCGCGCGACCAAACTCCAGCGGTGGGAGCGGTTTGGTGATTTCTCCTATGGGATCTACATCATCGCGTGGCCGTTGATGCAATTCGGCGCTTATTTCGGGCTTCAGGAATATGGCTGGGTCGTGTACCACCTGGTGATCGTCGTCGGGTGCCACGTCTACGCGTATCTGAGCTGGCACCTCATCGAGAAGCCGGCGATGAGCCTGAAGAACTGGACACCACGATGGCTGGCCTGGCTCTACCGCAAGCTCGAACCAGGGGCATCCAGATTCCGGAGGCTTCTGCACTCGGTGGGTTTTCACGGCGCAGAGCAGGCTGATCCTGTCTCTCCGCGATTGACGGGCGTGAAGTGAGTCTTCGAGAACTTCCCCCAGAACAGAAGATCAACGCCTCACGATGGCGACACGCTCGTTATGTGCCACTGGTGTTGCTGGTCATTTTCGCCATTATTGCTGCAGGAGTCGGCTTTGTCGTCTCGCGCACTCCGGCCCCAGCGCCTGTTGCGGTAGCGGAGCCCACCACTGCATCCGAAGAGGAGCGCCTCCCGGAGATCTGTCATCCACCCGTATCGTCGCCCCCAACTGAACCCTGGCAGGGTGAGGCTGCCACGGCGGCAGAGCGAGCGTGGCAGAGCCATGCCGCTGACATGACTGAGGCTTACATCACGGGTCAGAATGGGTACGTCTTCTGGGGCGACATCCAGGCGGCGAATTTCTCTCAGTCTGTCGGTCGTCGATTCCTCTCCCCTGAGGAGCTCGAACGGTGGCGATCGTACATCCAGGAGCTCGACGTAAGCCTTGCCGCTGAAGGCATCGAGCTCTACGTTGCGGTGACTCCCGCCAAGTGGGGCGTGTACCCCGAAGAGCTTCCTGCGTGGGCTGACGACATCACGGGGAGCGGTCCCCTGGATCAGCTCATGGCTGCCGGTTCTGATCTGCCCCTGATCGATCTGCGGCAACCTCTGCGTGAGGAGGCCACCGAGAACGCCGTGTACAGCAGAGTCAACAGCCACTGGACCGACTACGGGGCCTATGTCGGATGGAATGCGATCACCGACTGCATAGTTGCAAACCAACCCGAGATGGCCGCTCTTCAACCGATCCCCTCCACAGGAGTCTTGCTCGCGAGCGACCAGAACGAATTCGCGAACTACGGGGTGGTCAATCCCGTTCCGGACTGGACGGTCCCCGATTTTTCCGGTTTGCTCCGCCCAGTGACGCTCACCAAGGCTGGTGAACCTTCGGTGCTGGAGGACGGATCAACTCGCACCGGCCTCGAAAGCCTGCCGGCGCGAACGACAACAGAGGGTGCTCAGTCTGACCAGTCGGTGTTGATGATCCGGGACTCTTTCGGCTCCAGCCTCTCTGTCTACGTCCAGCAGGCTTTCCAGGAGACGAATCAAGTCCGGCATAACTTCGACGGTGACCCGAGCCAGCAGCCCGACGTTATGACCCTGGCGAATGCGTATAGGCCCGACCTGGTCATCCTTCAGATCGCGCAGAGGCATTTGAACTTCCCGCCGGCCTCATAGCGCGTGATGGCGGACGGAATGTCGCTGGTTCGCTGACTTATTCAGCAGAACCGGCAACCGCACCGCCGGGGTGGAATGGAGTGTCTTCAACGTCAGCGGATAAGCTGATCGATTGTGGATAAGGCCGCAACAATGACGTTCTTCGCCCCCAATCCCGACACCACGTTGGAGTACACGCAACTCGCTGACAACGTGTATGCATCGGGGAGCCTGGGGACGATTCTTCTTGTCGTCTCTACTGACCGATTGGATGAGTCCAAGGGGGATCTTTACGTTGCTCTTGGGCTGGCGAAGTACCTCAGGAGGCTGGGCTGGGGCATCATGCTGTGGCCAGCGTCCCGTTGGGACGAAGAGACTCCCGCGGGCATCGACTACGCCATAGTCATGATCGAGTCGTTCGTTCCTGGGCTGGTCGATCCGGATACTCGAGTGATCGCCTGGGTGCGCAATTGGGTCGACAAGTGGTGCGAGCTCCCTTACCTCGACGTATTCTCCGAGGTGTGGTGCAGTTCGGAATTGTCTGCGGCGAAGCTGAGGGACTGCTACGACGGGCCGGTCGAAGTGGTGCCCTTAGCGACGGACACCGAGATCTTCTCACCGGTCGTCGGTGAACGGGTCTCAGACGTCGTCACGACGACCAACTTCTGGGGAGTCGGCCGCGACCTCGTGTCGGTGCTGTCCGATCACTCGACCACTGAATCAGTGACCTGGTTCGGGAAAAATGCCAGGCACCTTCAGATTCCCAGCACCATCGATCATCGCCACACCATCGACTACTTTTCGCTACCCGGGGTCTATTCGCACTGGCAGTTCGTTGTCGACGATGTCATCGAAGCTGCGGCGATCTACGGAAATCACAACAGCCGGCTCTTCGATGCGCTTGCCTGTGAAGCGTTGGTCATTACCAATACTGCGGTCGGGCTGGCCGAACTCGGTCTCGGCGAGGTGCCGGTTTACAGCTCGGAAGCGCCCCTGCCCGGCATCATCGGAGATCTGAAAGCGGACGCCGCTTCTGCCAGAACGACAGCAGAACGACTGTCGGCAATCGTCCGCTCCCGACACTCGTGGGAAGTGCGGGCCGGGGTCGTGTCGGCGACACTGGTCGCCGGTCTGTCGCGGCAGTCGCGCAAGGCACCGAGCCCTGACCTGCTTCGCTGGGCGACACACACTCGGGAGGCGCTGCGCAGGTCCGACGACCAGCTCAGCACGCTCCGCCAGTACCACGATGGGCTGCTCGAACAACACGCGGAGTTGACGGCCGACCGAGATCGCTTGAGGGCGCGAGCGGTCGAGTTGACTGAGGAGCTGAATCTCCCGATCCAACGGAGGATTGCGAGACGTCTGCGGCCGACTACCGACCGCAGACGCGGCTAATAAACCTAAGGCAGCAGTCTGGTCGGCCCACGGAACAGGTACGTGGCCTCGCGAATGTTCGACAGGTTCAGCATCAGCATGAGCACGCGACTGAGGCCCATGCCGAATCCGCCGTGCGGGGGCACGCCATAGCGGAAGAAATCGAGGTAGAAGTCGAGCTCTTCGGGCTCGAGGCCCTTCGACTTCGCCTGCTCGATGAGCACCTCGACGCGGTGTTCGCGCTGGGCTCCCGTCGAGATCTCGACACCGTTGAAGATGAGGTCGTAGCTGTTGGTGAGTGAATCATCGTCGGCATGACGCATGTGATAAAACGGCCGGATGCTCGATGCATAGTCCGTGAGGAACACGAACTCGTGCCCGAACTCCTCCTTCACATAGGCCGCGATCTGGCGCTCGCCCTCCGGATCCATGTCATCGTCCTGGCGCGGAACCTCGTAGCCACGCTCGGCGACGATGCGCTTGGCCTCTGCCAGAGGGATGCGCGGGAACGGCGTGGTGGGAACTGTCACCTCGACGCCCCACAGCGCCTCGATCTCGGCGCCGTGCTTCGCCTTGACGGCCGCGAACCCCGCCACGAGCAGGTCTTCGTGCAGCTTCATCACGTCTTCGTGACTGTCGATCCAGCTGATCTCGCTGTCGACGCTGGTGAATTCGGTCGCGTGGCGGCTGGTGAAGCTGGGGTCTGCCCGGAACGCCGGCCCGACCTCGAAGATCTTGCCGAAGCCAGCGGGCTGCGCCATCTGCTTGAAGAACTGGGGGCTCTGGGCGAGGTAGGCCTTGGTGTCGAAGTATCCGACCTCGAACAGTTCGGCTTTCGACTCGCTCGCGCTGGCCATGAGCTTCGGGGTGTGCAGCTCGATGAAGTCGTTCTCGACCCAGTAGGTGCGCCACGCGTGCTCCAGCGTGGTCTGGATGCGGAAGATGAGGTTGTTCTTCGGCTGGCGCAGGTCGAGGAAGCGCCAGTCCATGCGCTTGTCCCCGGCGCTGTCGTCGGCGATCGGAGTCTCGGGAATGGCGGCTGCCGCCACGTCGAGCGACTCCAGCTTGATCTCGACGCCGCCGAGCTTGACGCGCTCGTCGTGTTTCAGCTCTCCCGCGGCGGTGAGGAATGTGCCCTGGGCGAGAGCCGAGATGGCGTCGGCCAGCGGATCGGCTTCCGGCGTGCCATCCTCAGCAAATAGTCGCGGATGCACGAGCTGTACAGCGCCGGATTCATCGCGCAGAACGACGAACTGAACCTTCTTCTGGTCGCGGACGGTTTCGACCCAGCCCGACACGGACGCGGGCCCGTCTGTCGCGGCTGGCAGGTTCTTGATCAGGGTGCGTTGGGTCACGAAGACCGAGTTTACCCGGCGGCGCCACACCCAGCTTCTGCCCATATCTACACGGCGTAGAATTAGGGGGTGCCAGCCGACCTCATCCACCTCGTCCGCCATGGCGAAGTGCACAATCCTGACGGCATCCTCTATGGGCGCATCCCGGGGTACCACCTGAGCGAACTGGGGCACGCGATGGCCGCCGTTGCAGCGGCAAGCCTCGCTGGTCATCCGATAGCGGCGCTGTATGCGAGTCCACTTCAGCGCGCCCAGGAGTCAGCGGCGCCGTGGGCCGAACGATTCGGCCTGCAGATCAACACCGAAGAACGCATCATCGAACCGCACAACTGGTTCGAGGGCCGCAAGTTCGAGTTCCCCGGTGCGCTCAAGCACCCGAGCGCCTGGCCGAAGCTCGTCAATCCGCTGAGGCCGAGCTGGGGCGAGCCCTATAGAGACGTCGAATCCCGGATGCTCGCCGCCATCGCCGCGGCGTGGGCCAAGCCCGAGGGGGGCGAGGTCGTCATGGTCAGCCACCAGATGCCGATCGTCATGGTCGCGCGCTCGGTCAAGGGAATGCGGCTCTTCCACGACCCCCGCAACCGGCGCTGCACGCTCTCGAGCATCACCACTCTCGCGCGCGAGGGTGACAGGTTCGTCGAGGTGGACTACCAGGAGCCCGCCGGCGATCTGCTCGCCAGGTCGATCGACCTGGGAGCGGTGTGAAAGGCAGTGGTGTGAGGGGCAGTGTTGTGAAGGCCACAGTGAAGCGCGCCATCGCCGTCGCCATCGTCGCCGTCTTCGCGCTGACCGGTTGCACGCAGGCCGACGATTCCCTCGCCAGCCAGTACGAGAACGGTTCGGGCCAGGGCTACATTTCCGGTGACGGTGCGTTCACCGAGATCGCTCCGGCTGATCGCGGAGAACCCATCGAGTTCAGCGGCCCGTCGGCAGACGAGAGCACGATCTCGAGCAGCGACTTCGACGGCCAGGTGCACGTCGTGAACTTCTGGTACGCCTCGTGCCCGCCGTGCCGGGCCGAGGCGCCCGACATCGCCGCTCTCAGTGCCGAGTATTCCGAAGTACCGTTCCTGGGGATCAACATATTCGACAATGTAGAAACGGCGCAGGTATTCGAGTCGAAATACGGTGTCGAATACCCGTCGATCTTCGATGCGAAAACCAACTCCGTGCAACTCGCGTTCGCCACGGCGGGCGCTGTGGCGCCCAACGCCGTGCCGACCACCATCGTGATCGATCGTGACGGTCGGGTCGCCGCACGCATCAGCGGACGCATCGCCGACACCTCGATCCTTGCAGCGATGATCGACACCGTCGTCGCAGAACAGCAGTAGGAATGGGCCCCGGAGAGATCGTCGGCCAGGGGAGCCTGCTGCTCGCTCTGCCCATCGCGCTCGCCGCGGGGCTGCTCTCATTCCTGTCGCCGTGCGTGTTGCCGCTCGTTCCGGGCTACCTCGGTTACGTCACAGGCGTGACGGATGCCAGGGACATGCGTCGCGGCCGCACTGTCCTCGGTGCCGCACTCTTCGTGCTCGGCTTCAGCGTCGTCTTTCTCGGTTTCATCGTGCTCTCGAGCACGGTGGGAGTCTTCTTTCTGCAGTCCGGCGATCTGATCCTGCGCATCGCGGGCGTCGTCGTCATCGCGCTGGGTCTCGTCTTCATCGGCCAGGTGACGTTCCTGCAGCGCACCATGAAGCCCAGCTGGCGACCGAGGGCGGGCCTCGCCGGAGCACCGCTCCTGGGCGCCGTCTTCGCGATCGGCTGGACGCCGTGCATCGGCCCGACCCTCATCGCCGTGACCTCGCTCGCCACATTCCAGGGCGACCCCGGTCGCGCCGCGATTATCGGGATCTTCTACTGCCTCGGGCTCGGAATCCCGTTCCTGCTCGTTGCTCTCGGTTTCGGCTGGGTCGGTGGATCGATCGGTTGGGTCAAACGCCACATGCGGCTCATCAATGTGATCGGCGGCTCGCTCCTCATCGTGATGGGACTGCTGATGGTGTCTGGTGTCTGGGGTTCGTTCCTCTCGTACTTCGGGGGGGTGCTCAATGACGGATTCGTCTCGCCCCTCTGATCACTACGACTCGACCGCCGCCCGACCGGTGGAGGACACGATCACGCAGCCCAGGCTCGGGCCTGTCGGATACCTGCGGTTCTTCTGGCGCCAGCTGACGAGCATGAAGACCGCGCTGTTCCTGTTGCTGCTGCTCGCGATCGCGGCGATCCCCGGGTCGCTTGTGCCACAGGTGAGCTCAGACCCGAATGGCGTCATCCAGTTCAAGGCGAATAATCCCACCATCGCGCCGGTCCTCGACACCCTCCAGGTCTTCACGACCTACTCGTCGGTCTGGTTCTCGGCGATCTACCTGTTGCTGTTCGTCTCGCTCATCGGTTGCGTAATCCCGCGCACGAAGCACCACTTCGACGCCCTGCGGGCTCGCCCGCCGAAGACGCCGGCCAACCTGCAGCGGCTCGAAGGGTTCACCACGCAGGCTTCGCCGGCCGACGCTGATGTCGCGATTGCTGCAGGGCAGAAACTTTTGAAACGACAGGGTTACCGCACCGCGCTGTACACGGTCAACGGTTCCCCGACGGTCAGCGCCGAGCGCGGTTACCTTCGGGAGACCGGCAACCTCGTCTTTCATTCCGCGCTCATCGGCGTGCTCGTGGCCGTGGGGCTCGGCGGCGGATTCGGCTACACCGGGCAGCGCGTCGTCGTGGAGGGGTACGCGCTCTCCAACTCGCTCGCGAGCTACGACTCCTTCAATCCCGGCCGGTTCTTCACCGATGCCGCACTCGAGCCGTACTCGATCGGCCTCGACTCCTTCGTGCCCACGTATGACGACGACCTGACCAGCTCTTCGCTCGGCCAGGTGCTCGACTACACGGCCAACGTGACCGCGACCCTCGGCGGTGGCGAGCCGCAGGAGGGAACGATCAAGGTCAACGAGCCCCTCGCGATCGGCGGAACCTCGGTCTACCTGCTCGGCAATGGTTACGCGCCGGTCGTCACCGTGCGGGATTCCGACGGTACCGTCGTGTTCTCCCAGCCGACGGCGTTCCTCCCCCAGGACGCGAACCTGTTCAGCCTCGGGATCATCAAGATTCCGGATGGCCTGAAGGAGCAGATCGGAATCCGGGCGCTGTTCTATCCCACGGCCGTGCTCACCGACCTCGGGACCATCGCATCGAGCTACCCGGACCTCGTGAACCCGCAGCTCACGATGGAGGTCTACACGGGCGACCTCGGTCTCGACAACGGCCAGGGCACCAATGCCTACGCGCTCGACACCGATTCGCTGACCCAGATCGCCGGTCGCACCGCGGATTCCCCGACGATCAAGCTGGGACTCGGAGACAGCATCGACCTTCCGAACGGTCTCGGCAGCATCGAACTGACGGAGATCCCGAGGTTCGTCTCACTCGACGTGCACCACGATCCGGCCCAGGGCTGGGTGCTGGTGTTCGCCATCCTGGTGCTCGCCGGGCTGGTGACGAGCCTGTTCATTCCGCGCCGCAGGATGTGGATCACGGCAGTGACAGCCGCAGACGGCAGCGTCAGTCTCGAGTACGCGGGACTCGCACGTGGCGACGACCCTGGACTCACCGCGGCAGTATCAGAAATCGCAGGCAAACATGTGGATCAACTCGGGCTTAAGGTGGAATCGTGACTGAGAACTTTGTGCTGTACTCCAACATCGCCGTGTACTCGGCGATGGCGATCTACACGATCGCGTTCATCATGTTCACGCTCGACCTCTCGCGTCGCTCCGCCAGTGTCGCGGCCCCTGCCGAGGTCGGCGCGACCACTCGTGTCGGGCAACTCGCCTCGGCTGGGTCGACAACGCTGCTCGAGCGGGTGGAGGCCCCAGCCGCACCCCCCGCGACGAAGGGCCCGCGCTACCTGCGTGCCGCCGTCGTGCTGACCGCATTCGGATGGGCGCTGCACGTCGGCGCTGCTTTCTTCCGCGGATTCGCTGCGGGCCGTGTGCCCTGGGCCAACATGTTCGAGTTCACGCTCACCGCGACGGCGATCATCGTCGGGGTCTTCCTGCTGGTGCAGTTCTGGCAGGACCTGCGCTTCCTGGGCGCATTCGTCGTCGGTTTCTCGTTGATCGCTCTCGGCATCGCGACCACCAACTTCTATGTGGACGTCGTGCCGCTTCCGCCGGCACTCCAGTCGGCGTGGCTCGTCATCCACGTCTTCGTCGCGTCTCTCGGTACCGGATTCTTCGCTCTCGGTGCAGCACTGTCGATCGTGCAGTTGCTCCAAGCTCGACGTGCCGCGGGCAGGGCCGTCGGGTTGAGGTTCCTCGACACGCTTCCCGCAGCGGACAAGCTCGAGAACCTCGCGTACAGGCTCATCGTCGTCGGCTTCGTGTTCTGGACGTTCACCCTCATCGCCGGGGCCGTCTGGGCCGAGCGGGCCTGGGGTCGCTACTGGGGCTGGGACACGAAGGAGGTCTGGACCTTCATCATCTGGACGATCTTCGCCGGCTACATCCATGCCAGGGCGACGCGAGGATGGCGCGGATCGCGCTCGGCGTGGCTGGCGATCATCGGATTCGGAGCCGTCGTGTTCAACTTCACGATCGTGAACCTGTTCTTCAAGGGCCTGCACTCCTACTCGGGCATCCCCGGGGTCGGCTAGAAGGCCGAGCTCAGCCCCTGAGCAGCTCGTAGCAGCGTTCCAGCCGCGCCATCCACCAGTTCGTGCGGTCGGCGGTCGCGGCGTAGGCGGCGAGCAGTTCGTTGCTCGGCACCACCCTGCGCACGGGCAACTGGCCGTCGACGGGGAGCAGTGGCTGTTCCGTGACATCCACCGCCAGCAGCGACGCCGTCGCGAGCCCGCAGTCGTAGTCGAGCTCGGGGATGGATGCCGCGAGATGCAGGCCCATCGAGATGCCGACCGAGGTCTCGAGCGCGCTGGACACGACCACGGGAAGCCCGGCCTCGGCGATGATCGACAGGGCGTTGCTGATGCCTCCGAGCGGCTGCGCCTTGATCACCAGCAGGTCGGCCGCGCCTGCTCTCGCGACGGCCAGCGGATCGGCAGCCTTGCGCACGCTCTCGTCTGCCGCGATCGGGATGCCCATGTACGTCACCCTCGTTCGGACCTGCGCAAGTTCGTCGACGGTCGCGCACGGCTGCTCGACGTACTCGAGGTCGAAGGCCGCGAGCGCGTGGATGGCTTTCTCCGCCTCATCCACCGTCCAGCCGGCATTGGCGTCGATGCGGATGCGGCCCTCTGGCCCGAGGTAGTCGCGGGCGGCAGAGACCCTGGCCACGTCATCCGCGAGCACCTGGCCGGGGTCGGCGACCTTGATCTTGACGGTCCGGCAGCCGGGGAACCTGTCGAGGATGCCAGCGACCTCCTCGGCGGCGACGGCGGGCAGCGTTGCGTTGACCCTGATCGTGTCGCGGAGCAGCGGATGACCGGGGCCCCATCCGAAATCGATCGCTGCTGCCAGCCACTGGGATGCCTCGTCGTCGCCATACTCGGTGAAGGGCGAGAACTCCGTGAATCCGTTCGGCCCTTCGAGCAGCATCGCTTCGCGCACCGTGATGCCCCGGAAGGTCGTCACGAGCGGCAGCGCCACAACCCTTGCGGTGGCGAGCAGGTCGGGCAGTGGGGGGAGCGTCACATCGTCGGGGAGCATGGCCCCAGTCTGGCAAGTCCGCCGCCGCTTGGTGCCCGATTCGATTAAAGTAGGGCCGTGAGTAGTCCCGGGCCCGTCGAGAGAGTGCCGCTCAAGGTCGTGCCCATGTTCATCGATGAGCAGGTCATCGAGTTGCCGGATGACGCTCCGCCGCTCGCTCCGGAGCAGGCCGAGCCTGCTCCCCGTCGCCCGCGGCCCTGGGTCGGTGCCCTCGCCATCACCCTTGGGCTCGCCGCAGCGATCGTGCAGGTCGTAGCGATCACAACGGCGAGCGACGGAGGGTTCGAAGCCGGTATCGTGCTCGGCTATCTCGCCATCATCATCGCGATCGCGGCGGTCATCGCCGGAATCGCGGCGATCATCGTGAGGCGCGGTCGCCGCACCGGTGTCATTGGAATCGTCATCGGGCTCGTCGCCAATCCGCTCCTTCTGCTCGTGATCCTGCGATTCTTCGCCGGGGCGCAGGGCTGAGGTGTCCCGGCCGCTGAAGGTCGTGGACTCGGCAGACCCCGCAGCGGTGTTCCGGGCGCTGCGCGCTGCGCTCAGCGGCGTTGGCCCCGCAATCCTGCCGCACCCTGGCCGGCCCGAGGGGCTTCCCGAGACCGTGGAGCAGCGCGTCGCTGTCGTCGTGGAGACGAGCGGATCGACGGGCCGACCCAAGCGTGTGGCGCTGGGGGCCGACTCGCTGCTCGCGAGTGCGGCCGCGTCCGACGTGACGCTCGGCGGCCCCGGCCAGTGGCTCATGGCGCTTCCGGCCCACTACATCGCCGGCGTCAACGTGCTCGTGCGGTCGCTGGCCTCCCAGACCGAGCCCATCACGATCGACGCGAACGGTACACGGTTCGTCGCGGCGGCGAATGAGCTGGATGCGGCCCTGCGCTTCGTGTCGCTGGTCCCGACCCAGCTGCAGAGACTGATCGAACAGGATGACGCACTCGACGCCCTACGTCGATTCGACCGCATCCTCGTCGGCGGGCAGGCCACCCCGGCACCCCTGCTCGCCAGGGCCGCCGAGCTCGGACTGACCGTGACCCGCACCTACGGTTCGAGCGAGACCTCCGGCGGCTGCGTGTGGGACGGTGAGCCGATCGGGGACACCGGGGTGCGCGTGGTCGACGGCCGCGTCGAGCTTTCCGGAAGCATGCTCGCGCACGGTTATCTCGGCGATCCCGAGCGCACGGAGAGCGCGTTCCACGAGTTGGATGGCCGGCGCTGGTACCGCACGGACGACACCGGGACCTTTGCCGACGGCATCCTGCGCATCAGCGGAAGGGCCGACGACATGATCATCTCGGGCGGAGTGAAGATCTCGCTGGGGGAAGTGGAGCAGGCCGTGCGTGCACTGCCGGGGCTCGGCGACGCCGTGGTCGTGGCGACCGAACACGCCCAGTGGGGGCAGTCGAGTGTCGTCGTGACCACCCGGCCCGCAGAACTCCTGCAGCTGAGGGATGCCGTCGCGGCAGTTCTCGGACGTGCGGCGGCGCCGACCGGTGTCGTGGTCGTCGACGCGATCCCTCTGCTCAGCTCGGGCAAACCGGATCGCGCGGCCGCGGCCAGGCTCGCGGGCGGCTGAGCTCGCGCACCTCCGATCCTGCCGGGGGCTGAGCCCCAGTACAATCCTTGCGTGGCAACTCCGAAGCAGCAGCGCATCGATCCGAAGTCCGTCCCCGCCCGCCGTCCGAGCGCAGGCAAGAGCGGGCGGCCCGGTGGGCGCCCTCCCGGCGTCGCGAAAGTCAGGAAGGCCACGGCTCGCGACTGGATCGGTGGAGCGCGGCTTCAGACCCTTCCGCTGGCGATTGCACCGGTGGCCCTGGGAACGGCTGCCGCCTATGTGCTCCCCCACGAGGATGCCGGCCCCGGCTGGCACTGGTTCCGCGCGATCCTCTGCCTGATTGTGGCACTGAGCCTCCAGATCGCGGTCAACTTCGCCAACGACTACTCGGACGGGATCCGCGGCACGGACAAGCACCGTGTCGGACCGCGCCGGCTGACGGCATCCGGAGCAGCGAAGCCCAGGACGGTGTTCGCAGTCGCGCTCGTGTTCTTCGGCATCGCGGCCATCGCCGGGCTCATCATCGTGATCCGCACCCAGCAGTGGTGGTTGCTCGCCATCGGCGCCGTGGCGATCGTGGCCGCGTACTTCTACACAGGGGGAAAGCGCCCGTACGGATATTTCGGCCTCGGAGAACTCTTCGTCTTCGTCTTCTTCGGAATCGTCGCCACCGCTGGCACGACGTTCGTGCTCGCGGGAACCGTCACCCTCGAGAGCTGGCTCGCCGCGGTGGCGATCGGCCTGATCGCGTGTGCCGTGCTCATGGTCAACAACATCCGGGACATCGAACAGGACAAGCTGGCAGGCAAGCGCACGCTCGCCGTGCTCATCGGCAATCGTGCCTCACGCATCGTTTTCGGCGTGCTGCTGCTGGCGCCATTCGGGATCCTGTCGTTCTTCACGCTGTTCTATGCGAACGCCTACCTGGTCTACTTCGCCCTTCTGGCCGCGATTCCCGCCGTGGGCATCACCATCAGCGCGAAGACTTCGGCTGAGCTCATCATCGCGCTGCGCCTGAGCGCGCTCGTGGCCCTCGCCTATGGCCTCGGCCTCGGCTGGGCCATCGCGTTCTAGCCGGCTTCGGGCCCAATACTCGCGCGAAACTCCAGTTTCTGCGCGCTTCTCGCGCTGAATCGTCGCAACTGGAGTTTCGGGGCACCCAAGCGACCAGCCAGCGCGGCTCGCTGCTTCGACCCGGGATCCGGCGCGGCAGCGGGGGTCCGCGCACTCCGGCACTTCCGAAACGACGGATCCGACCGCACATTCGGCGGCATCGAGTGCGAATTCAGCGAGCGGATGCCCGGAACTCCGTCATTTCGGAAGGGGCGGGGCGCGAACCTCCGACGTCGCGCAAAGGCGTCGCGCGGGGGCGACCCGCTGCGGCTACAGGTCTTCGGCTTCGGTGTCCGGGCTGGTGGCGGGCCGGGCGCGGCGGGCGACGATGTCACGGGCAACGGCATCCCGGAGCTTGCCAAAGAACAGGTAGCTGGCGCAGAAACTGACGATGGCGGCGATGATCGCGCTCAGCCAGGGATAGATGCCCGAGTAGAGCAGTGCTGCGAAGATCACGGCGAAGATGCCGAGACGCGCGAGGCTGTAGACGACCCAGGGTTTCACTCTCACAGTGTAAGCACGCAGGCTGGGCGCAGCTTGCGAGCCTAGAATCATAGAATGTCCCGCTTGCTCGTGATTGTGCCCCTCATCGTCCTCGCCCTGGACGTGTTCGCGATTGTCGACGTCATCCTCATCGACCAGCGGCGCGTCAGGGCCATGCCGAAGTTCGTCTGGATCATCCTGATCGTGCTCGTGCCGGTGGTTGGGGTGGCGCTGTGGTTCTTCACCGGTCGGGAGAGTGCGACCGGGAGCAGTGGCCAGTTGCGCACTGTCGCCCCGGACGACGACCCGTCGTTCCTGAAGAACCTCCGGCGTGACGAGGAACAGGACGAGCGCATCCGCCGTCTCGAGCAGGAGCTCGCCGAGCTCGACGATGACCCGCCCAAGGACTAAATCACCGGCGACGGACTTCGCGGTCGCTCTTCTCGATGAATTCGTGCGCCTCGGCGTTCGCGATGTGGTGCTCGGCCCGGGGTCGCGCTCGCAGGCTCTGGCCCTTGCTGCTGCCGAATTCGAACGCGTCGGCCTGCTGCGCCTGAGGGTGCGCATCGACGAGCGCGTCGGCGGGTTTCTCGCGCTCGGCATCGCCGTCGAGACCCGCACCCCTGTGCTGCTGGTCACCACGTCGGGAACCGCGGTTGCCAACCTGCACCCCGCCGTGCTGGAAGCCCACCACTCCGGGGTGCCTCTGATCGTGCTCAGCGGCGACCGTCCCGACGAGCTGCGCGGCATCGGCTCCAACCAGACGACCGAGCAGCCCGGCATCTTCGGTTCCGCGGTGACGCGCACCTGGGATGTCGGCGCTCCCATCGGTGCGCCAGGCGAGCAAGATGCCGCTGCGCAGCTCGCTCGTGACGCCGTAGCCGCGGCATCCGGCCCCGTGCATCTCAATCTCTCGTTCGCCGAACCGCTGTCGGCCCCGCTCCGGCTCGAAGCACCCGAAGCCGAACTCGCCCAGGCGGTGTCGACGCTGGACCTGCCGGACGAACCGGCAGCCGCCCCGTCACTCGAGCTCCGCAGCCAGCCCGGCACCATCGTCATCGCCGGCACGGGTGCGGGCGAGCGCGCAGAGGAGGTCGCCCGGGAGCTCGGAGTTCCTCTCATCGCGGAGGTCGCCAGCGGCGCTCACTTCGGCCCCAACCTCGTCGTCGCCTATCGCGAGCTGCTCGACACGGCCAACTTCGGCGACCGCGTGGCGCGCGTCATCGTGTTCGGGCATCCGACGCTCAGTCGCGAGGTTCCCGCCCTGATCCAGCGGCGAGGCGTGGAGACGATCGTCGTGCGCAGTGCCACGTCAGACGACTACAACCCGGGGCACAGGGTCACGACCTTCGCTGACGCCGTGACGGTGGTGGGCGATCCGTCTGCCGATTCGGCGTGGGTCGGCCGGTGGGTGAGCGCATCCAGGGCTCTGATCCAGCCGGTCGAGGCCGCTCCGGATGCCTCGGCAGACCCGTCGACGCACGCCAAAGCCGAGCTCGCCGCCGTGCGCGCCCACGTCACGCGGCGTTCACTCGTCGAAGCCGTCTGGCGGGCCACCTGGCCGCACGACAGGCTCGTGCTCGGAGCATCCAGGCTCATCCGCGAAGCCGACCGCATCGTCACGGGCAAGAAGATTCCCGTGCACGCCAACCGCGGACTCGCCGGCATCGACGGCACGGTCTCGACGGCCCTGGGCATCGCGCTGTCGAGCCAGGCATCGTCGGGGGGCCATGTCTTTTCGGGTGGAACAACGCGAGTGTTGCTGGGAGACCTGGCACTGCTGCACGACGCCGGAGCTCTCCTGTTCGGCGCGGGAGAGGCCCGGCCCCGCATCCAGGTGATCGTCGGTAACGATACCGGCGGGACGATTTTCGACGGGCTCGAGGTGGCATCGAGCGCCGGTGCGAACTTCGACAGGGTGCTGCTGACCCCGCAGCAGGTGTCGTTCGAGCAACTGGCCGCAGCCTACGGCTGGTCGTACCTGCGCGTGGACAACAGGGGCCAGCTCGACCAGGCGCTGACGGCATCCACGGGCCAGACCGTCATTGAGGTGCCGCTCGACCGATGACGCGGGCGAGGCTAGCGTAGGCACATGAGCCACCTCCTTCCCGTCGCCGCGGGCTTCGACCTCTCGGCGATCGACACGTCATCCACGCCGGGCTTCTCGGGAGACAAGAAAGACGCAGAAGGTGAGCTCGTGTCCAACGGCGCCGAGCTCGGTGCCCTGCAGGAGCGGCTGTTCGCCGAGAGCAGGTTCGGCGGCACGCGCAGTGTGCTTCTCGTGCTGCAGGCGATGGATACCGCAGGCAAGGGCGGCATCGTGCGGCACGTCATCGGCGAGACGGATCCGCAGGGCATCCACCTCCATGCGTTCAAGGCGCCGACCGAGGAGGAGAAGGCTCACGACTTCCTGTGGCGCATTCGCAACGAACTGCCGGAGGCGGGAAAGATCGGCGTCTTCGACAGGTCGCACTACGAGGACGTGCTGATCCACAGGGTGCGGGGATTCTCCACGCCCGAGGTCATCGAGGAGCGCTACGGCATCATCAACGAGTTCGAGCGGGAACTGTCGGAATCCGGCACCACCGTCATCAAAGTGATGCTGCACATCAGTGCCGACGAGCAGAAGGCACGATTGCAGGAACGGCTGGACCGGCCCGATAAGCACTGGAAGTACAACCCTGGCGATGTCGACGAGCGCCAGCAGTGGGATTCATACCAGGAGGCCTATCAGGTCGCCCTGACCCGGACATCGACGGTGGATGCCCCGTGGTTCGTGATCCCGGCAGACCGCAAGTGGTACGCCCGCTGGGCCGTGCAGCGGCTGCTGCTCGATGCACTCACGCGACTCGACCCCCAGTGGCCCGCTGCGGACTTCGACGTCGAGATCGAGAAGGCGCGGCTCGCCGCGACGTGATCCGGGCGCTGATTACCGGAACGCGTCGACGACCGGGCTGAACTTCAGCTCTGTCTCGGCGAGTTCGCGGTTCGGTTCCGACTCGCCCACGATTCCGGCACCGGCGTATGCCGTGACGGTCCGCGATCCGGCGGCGGGTGTCGATACCTGCGCACAGCGCAGGGCGATGGCCCACTCCCCGTCGCCGTTGCCGTCGACCCAGCCCACGGGGCCGGCGTAGCGCCCGCGGTCGAACGGTTCGAGTTCGGTGATCAGCGACAACGCGGCATCCGTCGGATCGCCGGCCACGGCCGCCGTCGGATGCATGGCCGAGAGCAGGTCGAGCGCGCTCGAACCATCGGTGAGAGCACCGGTGACGTCGCTCGCCAGGTGCCAGATGTTGCGCAATTGAAGCGGGAAGGGGCGCTGGTTGGCGACCAGCCCTGAGCTTCGAGGCCCGAGGGAGTCGAGCACGCTGCTGAGAGCGAAGGCATGTTCGGCGAGGTCTTTGGGGGACGCGGCGAGGGCGGCCGCAGCTTTCGCGTCCGCGGTCGGATCGGATCCGCGGGCGGCACTGCCGGCGAGCACCCTGGCGCTCACGATCCCGTTCCGTGCCCTGACGAGGGTTTCGGGGCTCGAACCGATCATGCCGTCGACGGCGAACGTGAAGGTGTCGGGGTAGGCGGCGGCGAGGGCACCCAGCGGGAGGCGGAGGTCGGCGTCATCCGGAATCTGCGCGGTCAGGTCGCGGGCGACAACGACCTTGCGGGCCACTCCCGCAACGATCGACCTCACGGTCGACGACACGGCAGCGACAAAGCCCTCTGCGGTCATGAGCCCGGGCGAGAACGCTACCGGGAACGGTTGCCCGAGCGGGGCAGCCTCGGGGAGCGCGGCCTCCGCGTCGCCGATGCGGGTCATCCAGCTGACGTCGCCCCGTCGGCCGATCACTATGGACGGCACGATGAGCACACTCGTGGAGTGTGACTCCGCAGCGAACGCGAAGCTGCCGAAGGCGACCAGTCCTGTACCGGCTCGAGCAACGGGATCGGTCACCGTTGCGGCCGCAACCACTGCCCGCCAGGCCTCGGCCGCATCCTGCAACCGGGAGGCTCCTGAGAATTCGAGCCTGAGCGCGACGCCGAGACCGACGATGCCGTCACCGTTGCGGATGAACGCCAGCGGGTCAGTCGCATCCAGAAGCCCGATAAGTGGCGGGGTCGCGGGCAGGGCTGTGGTGATGGCCGTCAGCGGCGGGAAAGCTCGCAGGCCGTTCACGCTGTCGAGCTTACCCTCGGCTCCGAAGACTTACCGTGGACAACAACCGTAGACTTATCCCGTGAGTAAAGCGGACATGAGCAAGCAGCCAGGCGAGGTCGCGAGCATGTTCGACGACGTAGCCAAGCGCTACGACCGGACGAACAACGTACTTTCCGCGGGCAACGCCATCCTGTGGCGTTCAGCGACCGTGCGTGCGGTGGCTCCCGTCGCAGGAGAGCGCGTGCTCGACATCGCCGCTGGCACCGGAACCAGCTCGGCAGCCCTGCAGCGCAAGGGCGCCAGGGTCGTTGCTGTCGATTTCTCCCCGGGAATGGTCGCCGAAGGTCGTCGTCGACACGACAAGATCGAGTTCATCGTCGCTGACGCCGAGGCACTGCCCTTCGGTGACAACGAATTCGATGCCGTCACTATCAGCTTCGGCCTGCGCAACATCTCAGACCCCCGGCTCGCTCTCAGCGAGATGTACCGTGTTCTCAAGCCCGGCGGTCGACTGGTGATCTGCGAATTCTCGCGGCCCCCCGTCGCGATCGTGCGCGAAGGCTACTGGGCTTACCTCAGCCACGTGATGCCGCTCGTCGCGAAGGGCACGAGCTCGAATCCCGCCGCGTACTCCTACCTCGCGCAGTCGATCAAGGAGTGGCCGGACCAGTTCGCGCTCAGCCAGTGGATCCGCGCGGCCGGCTTCACGAGGGTCGCGTTCCGTAACCTGACCGCCGGTGTCGTCGCCCTCCATCGAGGACGCAAGCCCATGGATGCCACCATCCTGGCGTCGGTCGCGAAGCGCAAAGACAATGCGACCCGCCCCATCAAGACGATCAAGCCCGCTACACCTGAGACGCCGAAGCACTAGCTTCCCCAACCGAGAACCGGTCGAGAACGTGAAACCGAGCCTGCCGCTCGCTCGTCGCAGCAACACCCTGAGCTCATCACTGGGTCTCGGTGAGAAGCTCTTCGCGTCCAGTGATGAGAAGAAGTTCGCTGCTGCCATCGAGAAGGGGCTCGAGAAGGTCGAGGCCGGCCTGCTCGGCGAGGTGCATTTCGCGGACGAGATCGCCGACGTCACTACCCGGTACCTGCTCGAAGCCGGCGGCAAGAGGGTGCGCCCCGTGCTCACCCTTCTTGCGGCCCAGCTCGGCACGGGCAATAACGACAACGTCATCAAGGCCGCGCAGGCGGTCGAGATCACCCACCTCGCGTCGCTCTACCACGACGATGTGATGGACGAAGCGCAGATGCGCCGTGGTGTTCCGAGTGCGCAGAACGTCTGGGGAAACTCAGTGGCGATCCTCACCGGTGACCTGCTGTTCGCTCGGGCCAGCAAGCTCGTCGCCAACCTCGGCGAGCGGGCGCTCGTGCTGCAGGCCAACACGTTCGAACGGCTGTGTCTCGGCCAGCTGCACGAGACCCTCGGCCCGCGTCCCGACGAAGACCCCGTCGAGCACTACCTCCAGGTGCTGTCCGACAAGACGGGCTCGCTCATCGCGACCGCCGGCGAGATCGGGGTGCTGTTCTCCGAGGCATCCGAGGACTACATCATCCCCGTGCGCACCTTCGGTGAGAAGGTCGGAGTCGCTTTCCAGCTCATCGACGACATCATCGACATGTCGGCCGAGACCGACGTCACGGGCAAGGCCGCGGGCACCGACCTGCGCGCAGGCGTATCCACTCTCCCGTTGCTGTACCTGCGTGAGCAGGCGAAGACCGATCAGGATGCCGCAGACCTCCTCACGCGCATCGAGCGCGATGTCAACGCAGCGTTCTACGGCGAAGCGGACGAGGCCGATCTCGCGGCCGCGGTCGCCGAGTTGCGGGCGCATCCGGTGACGGCCCGCACGCTCGATGAAGCCCGGCGGTGGGCTTCGGATGCTGTCGCTGCGCTTGCGCCGCTGCCCGCCGGTCCGGTCAAGAAGGCCCTGACCCGGTTCGCCGACTCCATCGTCGAGCGCTCTAACTAGTCTTTCGGCGGTCGGACAGGCCGCCCCAAGTGAACGGAACACACCCATGACCAAGCTTCGCCTGGCCATCGTCGGAGCAGGCCCCGCCGGAATCTACGCCGCAGACATCCTGCTCAAAGCAGAGAAGAACTTCGACGTCTCGATCGACCTGTTCGAGCAGCTGCCCGCTCCCTATGGGCTCGTACGCTACGGCGTCGCACCCGACCACCCGCGCATCAAGGGCATCATCACCGCGCTCAAGGATGTGCTCGACTCCGGCCAGATCCGCCTCTTCGGCAACGTCTACTTCGGCCGGGACATCACCCTCGACGACCTGAAGAAGCACTACAACGCCGTCATTTTCTCGACAGGTGCCATCCGGGATGCCCAGCTGGACATTCCCGGGATCGACCTGCCCGGTAGCTACGGTGCCGCCGATTTCGTTAGCTGGTACGACGGCCACCCCGACTTCCCCCTCGAGTGGCCGCTGGAGGCGACATCCGTCGCTGTCATCGGCAACGGAAACGTGGCGCTGGACGTGGCGCGGATGCTCGCCAAGCACGCCGACGACCTGCTGCCGACGGAGATTCCGGCGAATGTCTACGAGGGCCTCAAGGCGTCCCCCGTCACCGACGTTCACGTATTCGGTCGCAGAGGCCCGGCCCAGGTCAAGTTCTCGCCGCTGGAGCTGCGCGAGATGGGCGAATTGAACGACGTCGACATGATCGTCCACGACGAGGACTTCGACTACGACGATGCGTCGAAGGCGGCGATCGCGAGCAATAAGCAGGTCATGGTGATCGACAAGGTGCTGAACCAGTGGCGCACCCGCGAGACCGGCTCCGCATCGCGCCGACTGCACCTCCACTTCTATGCCAGCCCCGTCGAGTTCACGGGCGAGACCTTCAGGTACGAGCGCACCCGGCCCGATGGCGAGGGTGGAGTCGTCGGAACCGGTGAGTTCCGGGAAGTCGCTGCGCAGGCTCTCTACCGTGCGGTCGGATACTTCGGGTCGCCGCTCGACGGCATCCCGTTCGACGAGAAGCGCGGTGTTATCCCGAACCGCGAGGGGCAGGTGCTCGACGACAACGACGAGCAGGTGCACGGCGTCTACGCCACGGGCTGGATCAAGCGCGGCCCCGTGGGGCTCATCGGTCACACCAAGAGCGACGCGATGGAGACGGTCAAGCACGTGATGAACGACCAGTCCAACTGGTGGTCACCCGAGAATCCCGAGGAGACCGCGGTCGTGGAGCTGCTCGAGAGCCGCGGCGTCGAGTTCACGAACCTCGACGGCTGGCACAACCTCGATGAGCATGAACTCGCGCTGGGGGAGCCCCAGGGGCGCACGCGCATCAAGGTCGTCGATCGCGACGAGATGATCGGCGTCTCGAACAACCGCTGACGACGCTGACAGAGCCCGTGCTCAGTGCGCCTTCGGGGCCCCGAGGGCCTGGGAAAGTTCTGCCGCCGCTGTCCGTACGTAGGTTCCCAGCACCTCGAGACGATCGCCGATCCGCGACTTGGGGGCGCTCACGTTGATGGCGGCGACAATGCGACCGGTGAAGTCGGTGACGGGTGCCGAAGCGCCAACGACACCGCTCTCCAATTCTTCATCGAGAGTCGCGTAGCCTCGCTCCCTGATTCGCTCCACTTCGACGAGCAGGGATTCGAAGTCGTGAATTCTTGCCTTCCCCTCGGGTGGAGTGTCGAGCACCACGAAACCGGACGCAGACATGGCCGGGTCGAGTGGCCCGACAATCGGCCGGTCGTGGCCGTGCTCGGCGTACCACGAGCGAAGCGATTCGCGATCCCAGTCGCTGATGAGCACTCGACCCGACGGGGTCCGCCAGGCGGCGGTAGTCACACCCTCCCACCCGGTCGAGCGAAACTCGTGGGGGCTCAGGGCGCTCAGGACGGTGAGCACATTGCCGCCGCGCAGGACACACAAATGCGTCGTCTCTCGCGTGGAATGAGCTATCCGATGGATCATCGGCCGAGCACGGGCGGCAAGAGTCGATTCCGCCGAGCGCGCGGCGAGCGCGAAGATCCGACTGCCGAGGCGATAGTTCAACGATTGCGGATCTCGGTCGACGAGGCCGGCATCGGCGAGGGTGGCCAGCGATCGGGACACCACTGTCTTGTCGCGCCCGGTCAACTGGGCCACCCGTACCACTCCCAGGCCATCGGATGCCATTGCCTCCGAGCTGCCCAGGATCTCGATGATCTCGATGTCGCGGGTCAGTCCGGATGAATTGCGGCGCCCCACCAGCGATCCTGAGCGGTCGGCGGGGCTCATCGCTACTGGTTCCATAGAGCGATCCTTCACCTCAATTGCCATATACGCAACACCTATTGGCAAATAGACATCGCCCCACCTAGGGTGAGAGCCATCCGAAAGTCGGATCCCATCTCAATGAAGAGAGGAGCAGAGCTGCATGACTGAATTCAGTTTCGAATCTCTCATCGTCTTTCTGAACCGACGCTGGGATGACATCTTCGCTCTCATCGGCGAGCACATCGCCGTCGTAGCGATCTCCCTGGCCATCGCGCTTGTCGTCGGCGTCGGCATCGGGCTCCTCGTCTGGGATAAGCCCATCAGCCGATCTATCGCCATCACCTCAGCGGGCGTGGCGATCACCATCCCGTCGCTTGCGCTGCTCGCGCTGCTCAGCCCCGTCCTTGGCCTCGGCTGGGGTCCGACCGTGGTGGCTCTGGTGTTCTACTCGCTGCTGCCGATCGTGAGGAACACGGTCGTGGGCCTGCGAGAAGTGCCGCCCCACCTGATCGAATCAGCGTCGGGGATGGGCATGACACCGGCCCGCGTGCTGCTGCGCATCCAGTTGCCGATCGCCTGGCCGATCATCCTGACCGGAACGCGCGTCGCAGCGCAACTCACGATCGGTATTGCCGCGATTGCGGCATACGTTGCAGGGCCCGGGCTCGGCGCGTACATCTTCAAGGGCCTGTCATCACTCGGCTCGAAGAACGCCCTCAACTTCGCACTCACCGGCACCGTCGCCGTCGTCCTGCTCGCTTTGCTCGTCGACGGGCTGTTCGTCCTCATCACTCGCTACTCGACATCAAGGGGTCTTCGTGCCTGAACTCACCGATACCGGATTCCTTTCCACGATCTCCCAGCGCAAGGGTGGCGTTGCCATAGAACTGGACAACGTCTCGAAGGTCTATCCCGGCCAGGACCAGCCGGCTGTCGACGGCTTCTCGATGAAGATCGAGCCTGGCGAGCTCATCATGTTCGTCGGGCCCAGCGGCTGCGGCAAGACCACGACCATGAAGATGATCAATCGCATCATCGAGCCGACCGGTGGCGCTATCCGCATCGACGGGCAGGACGTACTCTCCCTTGACCCGAACCAACTGCGCCGGCACATCGGTTACGTGATCCAGCAGATCGGTCTGTTCCCTCACCTGACGATCGCGGAAAACATCGGAACCGTGCCCAAGCTCCTCGGGTGGTCGAAGAGCAGGATCGCGGAGCGGGTCGACGAGCTGCTCAACACCGTGCAACTCGACCCGGGGCAATTCGCCCGCCGCTATCCCAAGCAGTTATCGGGTGGCCAGCAACAGCGCGCAGGAGTTGCTCGCGCCCTGGCGGCAGACCCGCCGGTGATGTTGATGGATGAGCCTTTCGGCGCGACGGACCCCATCACCCGTGAGCGCCTCCAGGCTGAGTTCCTCCGATTGCAGGCATCCATTGGGAAGACGATCATCTTCGTCACCCACGACTTCGACGAAGCGGTCAAGCTGGGCGACCGGATCGCTGTGCTCGGCGATCGCAGCCGTATCGAGCAGTTCGACACACCAGCGAATATCCTCGCCCATCCCGCCAACGACTACGTAGCATCCTTCATCGGGCATGGAGCCGCCCTAAAGAGGCTCGGCTTGCTGCCCGTCTCTGTCGCCCACCTCACCCCGGCCTCCGGGTCCGAACTCGCCGCTGGCGCGCCCCGCATCCGCAGCACCGAATCGCTTCGCGACGCGCTGGACATGCTGATGCTGACAGGCGCCGACTCGATCGCGGTCATCGACGACAACAGGACGGTGAAGGGCAACATCACGAGTGCCGCCATCTCGGCAGCACTCAGCACTCGGTCGGCCGATCTCGCGGGCACGGTCTGACATGGCCCGCATCGTGACGACCGAGACAGAGGCGATTGCCGTGCGATCCACGGCGCCGGCAATGCGAACCCGACGCGTGGTTCGCGTCCTCCGTCGGTTCGCTGCACCCATCGTCGTTGTGGTGCTGTGCCTGGTGGTGTTCTTCTGGCTCAGCGCCACCCCGCTCGACTCGATCGAGCAACGCACCCTGAACCCCGACTACATCATCGCGAAGGTCCGCGAGCATCTCGTGCTCAGCGTCGCGGCCGCGGCGCTGGTGGCACTTCTGGCCATCCCGGCCGGCATTCTGGTGTACCGATCGAATTCGAAGATCTTCCACGCGATCGTTTTCGGCTTGGCGAACGTCGGCCAGGCCACTCCGGCGGTCGGCGTGGTCATCCTGCTCGCGATCGTGTGGCAGACCGGATTCACGACCGCCCTTGTTGCGCTTGTCGCCTATTCCTTCCTGCCGGTGCTTCGAAACACCCTGACGGGGTTGGAGCAGGTCGATGCCGGTGTTCGAGAATCGGCGCGGGGGATGGGGATGACTCCCAACCAGGTGCTTCGACGCATCGAGCTGCCCCTCGCCTCTCCCGTCATCCTTGCAGGGCTGCGCACATCACTGGTGTTCGCCGTCGGTGTCGCCACGATCGCGACGTTCATCAATGCGGGCGGGCTGGGCGACATGATCATCAACGGTCTGAAACTGCAGAGATTCCCCGTCCTGTTCGTCGGAGCCCTTCTGGTCGCCTGCATCGCCGTGCTCATCGACTGGGTCGCCTCCCTGGTCGAGGAAGCTGTCAAGCCCCGCGGGCTTTAGCCGGCCCCCACTTTCGTTCGTCAACGCCATCACCATGTCCACATCCACCAACAATCACCTGAAGGAATAGCAATGAATACACGCATCATCGCCGGCACTGCCGCGATGCTCATCGCCGCCACGACACTCGCCGGCTGTGCGAGCTCGGGCGGCAGCACCGCCGGTAGCGAGAGCGACGAACTCGCTGGCCTCACCGGAGAGATCGGGTCGAAGGATTTCTCGGAGCAGTACATCCTCGCCTACATCACCGCCGGAATCCTCAACGCCAACGGCGCAGACGTGAAGGCGAACACCAAGCTCGTCGGGTCTGCGAACGTACGACAGGCGCTGGAAAACGACGACTTCCTCGGGTACTGGGAGTACACCGGAACGTCATGGATCACCTACAACGGAAACACCGCACCGGTTAAGGGCGCTGAAGCCCAGTTCGACGCTGTGAAGGAGGCCGACGCGGCCAACGGCATCACGTGGCTCGACCCGGCGCCGCTCAACAACACCTACGCGTTCGCCGTGCGCAGCTCCGAGGCCGACAAGCTCGGCGTCACCTCACTGAGCGACGTTGCGAAGCTGCCGGTCAAAGACCAGACCTTCTGCATCGAGAGCGAGTTCTCGACCCGGGACGATGGATGGCCGGGGCTCAAGGCAGCGTATGGCATTGATGTGCCCGACTCGAATGTCACGCTCCTCGACACCGGTGTGATCTACACGGCGACCCAGAAGGGCACTGACTGCAACTTCGGAGAGGTGTTCCAGACCGACGGGCGCATCCCGGCCCTCGACCTAGTTGTGATGGACGACGACCTCGAGTTCTTCCCCGTGTATCAGGGCGGTCTCACCGTGAAGACCGCGACCCTCGACGAGTACCCGGGGATCGCCGACATCATGGCGAAGATTTCCCCCAAGCTCACGACCGACGTCATGCAGAAGCTCAACGCCCAGGTGGACGTCGACGGTGAAGACCCTGAGGATGTCGCACAGCAGTGGCTCGAAGACGAAGGCCTCATCTAGTGACGGAGGCCACCGTCGCTTCGGCGCCGCAGATTGGCGAATGCTTCGTCGGGACCGGAGTGAATGCCGCGCACATCAACACTGTGCTCGGCCATCGCTCCGGCCCGGCGGGCACCGCCTGGGCCACCGCGCTGGCAACTCCCAGTGCCGGACACGTCCCGTTCGTCGCAGTGTTGCGCCCATCGTTGCCCGTCAAGCCGCTGACGCTATTCGTCACGAAGGCGGCCCCGGCAAGCGATGATCATGGGTTGCTGATCTGGGGTCCGGCGCAGGCCGGGGTCGCTGCCGGAGTAGCGGATGCCGTCGCTGTCGGCACGATCTCCGCTGAGGAAGCAGACAGCCACGCATTGATCGCCGCTGTCTGGGTGAACCCTTCGGCAGACAGCGCCGACGAGGTCTACCGCAACAACAGGGAGGCGATCCGCACCGCCCTCGCGAACGGGGCAGCGCACCTGCCCCACCTCGACGAGGTGCTCGCAGCCCGGCATTCCCCCAGCAATCCCTTTTACACACCATCGGCCGAACTGGCCGAGTCACAACAAGAAAGCTAACCATCATGGCCTCCGCCACCACCCCCACGATCGGCTTCATCGGACTGGGCAATATGGGATCAGGGATGACCCGCAACCTGCAGGCCTCGGGCTTCCCCCTGGTCGTCACCGACATTCGCCGCGAATCTGCGGATCACGTCATTGCCGGCGGAGCAGTCTGGGCCGACAGTGCCGCTGAGGTCGCGGCGGCCAGCGACATCGTCATCACGATGTTGCCCACACCGCGCCACGTCGACGAGGTTGTGAACGGTGAGCGCGGCATCCTCGCTGGAATCGCCAACGGCGGAACGTGGATCGACATGTCGACGTCGGTGCCCGAAGTTGCGGCCAGGGTTCGCGAGGTGGAGGCTGCACGCGGACTGCACATTCTCGACGCTCCCGTCAGCGGAATGAGCGTGGGTGCTGCGTCGGGAATGCTGCAGATTTTCGTGGGCGGCGACGTCGACGACGTGCTGCGGGTGCGGCCGGTGCTGGAGGCGATGGGAGACCCCGAGCGCATCCTGCACGTCGGTGGACATGGTGCAGGCTATGCGGTCAAGCTCATGATCAACCAGCTGTGGTTCTCCCACCTCGTCGCGACGGCAGAAGTGCTCGCGGTCGGCGCCAGGGCGGGAGTGGATCTTGCAGTGTTGCGCGACTCCCTGATCGCCAGCCCGGCCAACAGCACGTTCGTCGAACGCGATGTGCTGTCCATCCTCGAGCACGGTGACTACGACGAGGGATTTGCGGTAGCGCTGGCCTGCAAAGATCTCGGGCTGTCGGCCGATCTCGCGGCGGCGGTCGGTGTCGAAACGCCACTCTCCGGCCTCGTAAAAGACCTCTATCAGAAGGCCCGCGAGCGCTACGGCGACCGAGCTGGCGAGATGACACCGTTCGCCCTCTACGAGGATGCGATCGGGCAACAGCTCCGGCTCTGATCGTCCGACCGAATCCACGCACCTCCCCTCACACCGGAAGCCGACACCATGACCACCTTTCCTGTCTCCTCAGAACTCGAACGTTCGCTCATCGCCCGAGTTCCTCACCAACTGCTGCTTGCAGACGGATGGGTCGATTCGGCGGACGGCTCCACGTTCGACGTCATCGACCCGTCAAACGGCCAGGTGCTCGCCGCCGTCGCTGACGCTCGACCGGCCGACGGCGAGGCTGCGCTCGCGGCCGCCCATGCCGCACAGCCTGCGTGGGCGGCTACCGCGCCTCGCGAGCGTGCCGAAATCCTGCGGCTTGCCTTCGAGCTCGTGACAGCGCGCAGCGACGACTTCGCTCTGCTCATGACGCTGGAGATGGGCAAGCCACTCGCCGAATCCCGCGGGGAGGTTGCCTACGGTGCCGAATTCCTGCGGTGGTTCAGCGAGGAGGCGCCGCGAATCTCCGGTCGATACTCCACCGCGCCTGACGGCAGAAACCGGCTGCTCGTGCTCAAGCGACCGGTCGGGCCGAGCCTGCTCATCACGCCCTGGAACTTCCCGCTCGCCATGGCGACCCGCAAGATTGCGCCGGCCATCGCAGCAGGATGCACGATGGTCCTGAAGCCCGCGGCTCTCACCCCGCTCACCGCTCTGCTTCTGGCCGAGACCCTGCGTGAGGCCGGTCTCCCCGACGGCGTGCTCAGCGTGATCCCGACCTCCAGCGCCGGCGCCGTCACCGGCCCTCTCATCACCGATTCGCGGCTGCGAAAGCTGTCGTTCACGGGCTCGACCGAGGTCGGCCGTCGACTCATCGCGGATTCCGCTCACCAGGTGCTGAAGGTCTCGATGGAGCTGGGCGGAAACGCGCCGTTCCTGGTGTTCGATGATGCTGATCTTGACAGCGCTGTCGACGGCGCGATCGCCGCGAAAATGCGCAATGGGGGAGAGGCGTGCGTTGCGGCGAACCGGTTCCTGGTGCAGCGGGGAATCTCTGAGGCGTTCACCAAGGCCTTCACGCAGCGGATGGCTGCTGTGACGGTGGCACGGGGCACGGAACCCCACTCGACGATGGGCCCTCTCGTGGATGAGGCCACTCGCCAGAAGGTGGCAGCGCTCGTCCAGGGTGCCATCGAGGATGGCGCCACGGTCGCCCTCGGCGGGCGTTCGCTCGACGGTGCCGGTTACTTCTATGAGCCCACCGTCCTCACCGACGTGCCCCACACCGCGCGCATACTGGGCGAAGAAATCTTCGGCCCGGTGGCCCCCATCGTCGTCTTCGATACGGAGGATGAGGCGATTGGACTCGCCAATGCGACCGAGTACGGCCTGGTTGCTTTCGCTTTCACCCGCGATCTCAACCGCGGGCTGCGCCTCGCCGAGCAGATCGACTCGGGGATGTTCGGACTGAATGCCGGGGTCGTCTCAAACCCTGCTGCGCCCTTCGGCGGAGTAAAGCAGTCCGGCCTTGGCCGCGAGGGTAGTGTCGAAGGAATCGACGAATACCTGGAGACCCGCTACGTCGGCATTGCCGACCCGTTCGCCGGTTGACCGGGCGAGGATAACCTCATGAAGATCGAAGAATTCAGCACAGACCTGTTCTCCCTGAAGGGGCGAGCGGCAATCGTGACGGGTGGCAACACCGGGCTGGGCAGGGCTTTCAGCGTGGCGCTGGCCGCTGCGGGAGCCGACGTGTTCGTGGCCGCCCTTGCGGAAGATGACGGCACCACCCGCAGGTTGGTCGAGGAGCGTGGCGGTCGTTATGAGTTCATGACAGCAGACATCTCTCAGCGCGGGATTCCGGCACAGGTCGTTGCCGAATGCGTCGACCGGCTCGGGTCGATCGACATTCTCGTCAACTCAGCAGGCATTTGCCTGCTGGCGGACGTGGAGGACTTCGACCGCGAGTTATGGGATCCGATGCTCGCCGTCAACCTGACCGCCGCATTCGAGGTCGCCCACGAAGCCGGCGTGCGCATGGCTGCCGGTGGCGGCGGCAAGATCATCAACATCGCTTCCCTCTTCTCGTTCCTCGGCGGTCGCTCATCGCCGGCGTACGCCGCGACGAAGGCGGGAATCGTTGGCTTCACGAAGGCATACTGCGATGAGCTCGCGGGGCGGGGAGTGCAGGTCAATGCGATCGCTCCCGGCTATTTCGCCACCGCCATCACCGAAGCCACTCGGGCCGACGACGAAGCGTCACGTCGCGTACTCGAGCACATCCCGGCGGATCGCTGGGGTGACCCGGCAGATCTCATGGGCGCGACGGTATTCCTCGCCAGTCGCGCCTCCGACTACGTCAACGGCCACGTGCTCGTGGTCGACGGCGGCTACCTGGTGCGGTGAACGCGCCAGCCATCCGGCTCCACCGTTGACAACCCCTCACATCTCCCCAGAACAGAAGGCACACACCATGGCACGATCCCGCTCCCCGCTCGCCCGTGACGAGATTGTCGACGGCATTCTCGCTCTGCTCGGCCCTGACGGGATCGACACAGATCTTCACAACCTGCGGGAGGCGAGCGTCGACCGCTTCCGCAAATACTCTGCAGTTCACGGCATCTTCGACGGACCCATTCCGGCCGTCATCGCCTACCCCGAAAGCGCGGAGCAGGTTTCGGCAGTGCTGCGCTTTGCTGACGAGAATCTCATCAACGTCGTTCCCCGAACCGGACGCACGGCGACCGAGGGTGGGCTCGAGACGGTCATCGACGACACGATCGTGCTGGATGGTTCGCGCATGAACGTGATCCTGAACGTCGACCCGATCGACATGATGGCGACCGTGCAGTGCGGAGTTCCCCTCCAGGTTCTCGAGGATCACCTCCGCCTCCAGGGCCTCACCACGGGGCACTCGCCGCAGTCGAAGCCACTCGCCCAGTACGGTGGGCTCGTGGCGACAAGGTCGATCGGGCAGTTCTCCACGCTCTACGGCGCGATCGAAGACATGGTGGTGGGCCTGGAGGCCGTCTTCCCCGGAGGGCACATCTCGCGGATCAAGAATGTTCCGCGCCGTGCTGCAGGGCCCGATATCCGGCACATCGTGATCGGCAACGAGGGTGCCCTGTGCTACATCACCGAGGTGACGATCAAGGTCTTCCGGTACCAGCCTGAAAACAACCGATTCTTCGGATTCCTCGTCGACGACTTCGCGGACGGCGTCGATGCTTTGCGCGAACTCGTCACAGACGGATACCGCCCGAGCGTGTGCCGGGCGTATTCTCCCGAGGATGCGCGCCAGCACTTTGCTCATTTCGCGAACGACAAGAGCGTGGTGATCCTGGTCGCCGAGGGCCCCAAGGGGATAGCCGATGCCACGGCGGACGCGATCGAGGCAGTCTTTTCCACGCGCCAGCACGAGCGCGTGGAGACGTCACTGATCGAGACCTGGTTCGACAACCTGAACTGGGGTCAGGACAAGATCGATGCCGAGAAGCTGACCATGCTGAACGAGCATCATCTCGGCTACACGACGGAGGTCTCCATCGACTGGTCGCGGGTGCGCGCGCTCTATGATGCGATCATGACCAGGGTTCGGAACGAGTTTCCGCGCGCGGCAGATCTGACGATGCTGGGGGCACATTCATCGCACAGCTACCAGACGGGAACGAACCTGTATTTCGTCTACGACTACATGATCAACTGCGAGCCACGCGACGAGATCAACGAATATCACATCCCGCTCAACGCGATCATCGTCGAGGAGTCGCTTCGACTCGGTGGATCAATGGTGCACCACCACGGCATCGGCAAGTACCGCACGGACTGGACGGCCGAAGAGCACGGCAGCGCATACTCGATGCTCGAGACCCTCAAGCGTGCGTTTGACCCGAACGGCATCATGAACGCAGGCACGATCATTCCCCTCGAACCGTGACGAGTTCGGCCGGAGGGCGCTTCGTCGTCGCCATAGACAACGGCTCGCAAAGCACGAAGGTCATGATCTTCGATGAGCACGGCAACGTCCACGCGTCCGCCCAGCAGCGCCTCCGACCGTATGACACCTCCATGGCCGATCGAGTGGTGCACCCCGGCGACGACCTGTGGGATTCTGTCGCCGCAACCTGTCGTGAGGCGCTCGACGCGTTCGGCGGGGACCCTGCCGAGATCGCCGGGGTGGGGTTGTGCACGATCAGGTTCTGCCGCGCACTTCTCGACCACGACGGGCTTCTCGTCGAGCCGGTTCTCAGTTGGATGGATGCGAGGGTGTCACGCCCGCACGTCGCCGACGACGATCGGGTCGCGCGCATCACGACCTCGTCCGGATACATCACCGGTCGACTCACGGGTGCCTACCGCGATACCGTCGCGAACTACCAGGGCGTGTGGCCCATCGACGTCGAGCGGCGGGCCTGGTCTCTGGATGACGCGGATTATGCCGCTACGGGAATGCGCCGCGATCAACTCGCGGAGCTGGTCGAGCCCGGCGAGTTGCTCGGGCTGGTGACTCGCGACGCGTCGGCGGCAACGGGGTTGCCTGAGGGTTTGCCCGTATTCGCAACGGCCAATGACAAGGCAGTAGAGGCGTTAGGCAGTGGATTGGTGTCTGACGATGAGGCACTGCTCTCACTCGGTACCTACATCGCCGCGATGACCCCCGGTCGGTCGCCCGTCTCGACGTCGAATTCCTACTGGGTGAACTTCGATTCGAGGCCGGGAGGGTACCTGAACGAGAGTGGTGGCATCCGGCGGGGCATGTGGACGGTCAGCTGGTACCGGGATCTGCTGACCTCCGAAGGTGGGCCGGCAATCGACGAGGGCGCCCTCGAGGAGGGAGCTCTGGATGTGCCCATCGGCAGCGGAGGCCTCTTCGCTATTCTCGACTGGCTCGCCCCAGGCGACCACCCGGAACGGCGGGGAGCGTTCCTCGGCTTCGATGGCAGCCAGGGGCGATACCACCTCTATCGGGCGGTGCTGGAGTCGATAGCGTTCACCATGCGCGTGCACCTGATCGCCATGGAAGCAGCGCTGGGTCGCCGTTGTCATGAGGTCATCGTTTCTGGCGGTGGCTCTCGCTCCGTGTTGATGTTGGACATTCTCGCGAACGTGCTCGACCGCCCTGTGCGAAGGACAGCGGTCACCGATGCTGCCGGGCTGGGTGCGGCCATCTGCGCGTTCGTGGGCGCAGGGATTCATCCAGACTGGGACACGGCCGTGCGCGAGACGGTTCACGTGGCGACTCGCGTCGAACCCGATCCCGAAGCGGTCGCAACCTACGCTCCCTATGCAGCGAAGCACGCTGGACTCGCGCATTTCACCGACCCACTTTTCACCTGGCTGAACTCCGGCCCGACGGACTGATACGCGGGTCGGGCTACTGCACAGCTGCGGTGAGCCTGGCCACGTTGTCGAGTGCGCTGACGACGAATCCGCGCTTCTGCCACTCTTCGAGGGTGAGCTGGCGGCTGTTGGCCCGATACGCCGCTTCGACGTCGCGCAGCGAGTCGATGAAGGCCTTGCCGCGCACCATGACCGAGACTTCGAGGTCGAGTGTGAACGACCGCATATCCATGTTGCTCGAACCGATGACGGCCACGTCGTCGTCGATCGTCATGTGCTTCGCATGCAGGATCGTCGGTGCCTTGTAGAGGTAGATGTTCACGCCGGCCTCCAGCAGAACCTCGTAGTAGCTGCGCTGCGCGTGATACACGAAGAACTGGTCGCCGATCTCGGACACGAACAGTTCGACCCTCAGTCCACTCTGCGCCGCGGTGGTGATCGCGTAGAGCATCGAGTCGTCCGGCACGAAATAGGGGCTGACCAGGATGACCTTCTCCTGGGCGGCGTAGACGAGCGAGTTGAAGAGCCGGAGGTTGTTCTCGCCGGGGAAGCCGGGACCGCTCGGAACAACCTGGCAGTCGAGATCCCCAGGGCCGATCGTGCTGAAATCCGTGGCGGATCCACGGGGAAGCAGCTCGTTCGTCTCGGAATACCAGTCCGTGATGAACAGCGCGTCGAGCCCGGCCACGACCGGCCCCTCGAAGCGCACCATGAAGTCTTTCCAGTGCAGCCCGCGGCGGTGATTCTTCCAGCGCTGGTATCCGGTCTCCACCACATTCTGTGATCCGGTGAAGGCGATGACGTCGTCGATGATCAGTATCTTGCGGTGGTTGCGAAGGTCGGGTCGCCCGATTTTGCCCCGCAACGGCTGGAACGGCAACATCAGGTGCCATTCGACGCCCATCTTGTTGAGTCGTCGCTTGGTGCGGCCATACGCCGGGTACTGGAAGTTGCCGAGGTGATCCAGCAACACTCGCACGACGACCCCGCGCTTGTGGGCGTCTTCCATGGCATCGAAGAACGGCTTCGTGGTGGAGTCGAGCAGCAGGATGTAGAACTCGACGTGCAGGCTCTTCTTCGCGCCCTTGATCGCCTCGGTCATGGCGTCGAGGGTCTCCTGGTTGTCGGAGTACAACTTCGCCTTATTCCCACCGACGAGGGGCATGGCGCCGAGGGTGCGATTGAGCTCGACGATCGGCTCGAGCCACACCGGCCACGGCGGGTCGCGCTGCACGAGATCGAATCCTTCTGTCGTCTCGAGGATGTAGCCGTTGATCTGTGCCTGCTTGCGACGCCTGCCCCGGGGGAGCCTCGCGCTTCCCACGATCAGGAACAGGATGACGCCGACGTATGGCACGAAGAAGATCGCCAACAGCCAGGCCATCGCGGTCTGTGGCCGACGGTTGCGCGGCACCACGATCAGCGCGACGATTCGGATGACGAAGTCGATGACGAGCAACACCCCGGCGACCGTGATGTTGGAGACAACGAAGGTGGTGACAGCATCCATCGATCGAATTCTAGCGACGACGTGGCTTTCCGGCGTCATCCGGCACGACGGTCAGCGAGCGGGGCTCAGCGGTCCATCCGGGCGAAGATCTCTGTCGCTACGGCCGTAAGGGCTGCTTCGAATGCGGCGAGCTCATCGGCGTCGAGCATGAAGGTGGATCCGGCGATCATGCCGGTGAAATCGGTGTGCATCTCGGTCATCATGGCGTGACCGGTGGGCGTCAGCTCGAGGAACAGGCTCCGTCGGTCTTCCGGATGAGCGATCCGCTCGAGCAGGTCGAGCTCGACGAGGCGATGGGAGATAGCGGTGACCCCGCCCGTCGTCATCTCCATGTGGGCAGCAAGTTCCTTGGGGCGGACGCTCCCCTTCTCACCGATCCAGAAAAGCGCTCGAAGTTCGCTCGGGGAGAGGCCATGACGGATGGCGATCGCTTCCCGATTTCGTTCGAGAGCCCTGACGAATCTGATGGCCGCGGCGGGGAATTCGTCGAGAGAGTGGGTGCGAGGCGATTCCCTCTCCATGCTCAAGCCTCTCTCGGATCTACCAGCCAACTACCCAAAAGAATAATCATAAACTCGGCGCTTTTTAGGTCACTCGCTATTTTACTTACTCAGTGAGGCAATAGGATGATCTTAAATCGTGCGGCTGCACAAACTCCCGCACACTTGATCCACATATCTGGAGGAACCTCGTGATACCTGATGCCCTAACCCAGGGTCAGTTTGATACTGTCTACAACTTCCTGTCCCTCGTCATCGCCGCTCAGCTCTTCACGGCGGTCTTCCTGACCTTCGGGCTCAGTCGGATCCTGCCGCGATATCGGCTGGCGATCACGGTTGCGATCGTGGTGTGTGGCATCGCCGCCTATCACTACTTCCGCATCTTCGACTCGTTCAAGGCTGCTTTCGTCTCCGATTCCGTTGGCGGCGCCGGCGGCTACACGGCGGCCGTCGGTGAGTCATTCAACGAGGGCTACCGCTACGTCGACTGGCTGCTCACCGTTCCGCTGCTGCTGCTCGAGCTCATTGCGATTCTCGCGCTGGCCCGCAAGGTGCAGAACGGCCTGATCGTCAGGCTGATGGTGGCGGCAGGCCTCATGATCATCCTCGGATACCCGGGCGAGATCAGCGGTGACAACGGGATCCGCGGAATCTTCGGGCTCCTCTCCACCATCCCGTTCGCTTACATCCTGTTCGTTCTCTTCCGCCAGCTGAGCAAGTCGCTCGCGTCGCAGCCGGCCTCGGTGCGGGGAACGCTCAGCCGGCTGCGTTACCTGCTGCTGCTCAGCTGGGGCGTCTATCCGATCGCCTACCTCCTTCCGCTTCTCAACATCGCAGGTTCGGATGCCTGGGTCGCCAAGCAGGTCGGATACTCGGTCGCAGACATCGTCGCCAAGGCCATCTATGCGCTGATCATCTTCTACGTCGCTCGCATGAAGTCGTACGACGATGACCCCGAGTTCGCCCGGGTCGAGCTGTCGAAGGAAGACGCACCCGCCGTTCTCGCAAAGTAGCAATCGCCTCGTCATCGCACGTGCTTTCGGGGCGTGCGATGGCGAGGCGCTAGCGTGACCACTCGACCAGGGGCAGTTCAGAGGTTTCCGCAGTTCCGGCTGGTCCCCATCTCACGCTGAAGTATTCAGCGGAGTCACCCACGGTTCGGCTCATCCCCAGGCGAAGCCCGATGATGTCGAAGACCGACTCGCTCGTGCAGGCTCCGCCGGCACTCGCCTTCCCCTCAAAGCCTGCAACGCAGATGTTGCCGCCTGTCGTGACGAACGCGAAAACGTCCCACCCGTTCCCGCTGGCGATCCACCGGATCTTGTCGGTGCGCGCGTCACGCATTCCTCCGCCCGGCCACACTGGTGCATCGGACTGCGGTCGGTCGAATACGACGAGGGACGACACTGGCGCGAGTGCCACTGTGCCCGCCAGACCGAGTGCAACTGACGCTGCCACGGCAACGATGACTTTCTCGCGCCGCGTCACAGCTGTCGGCAGGGGCGGAGTGTGCCACTCGATCTCGGGCGGAGGTGTGCGGGCCTCGGCGAGGGCAGCCAGCCGCGTCTGGGCGGCGGTGGGATCGACCCCATCCACCGGCCTGGAATATGCCAGTCGTTGCAGTTCGCGCTCGTCCGATGTGTCATCGGGCGAGTCGCTGGCCATGGTCTTACCGGAAGTTCACAAACTGCAGGTCGACGTCGAGCTCCTTGCCCTTGAGCAGCGCCATGGTGGCCTGAAGGTCGTCCCGGCTCTTCGACTGCACGCGCAGTTCATCACCCTGAATCTGCGACTTCACGCCCTTAGGTCCCTCGTCGCGGATGATCTTGGACACCTTTTTCGCGTCTTCGGACGAGATGCCGTTCTTCAGGCCGATCTCGATGCGGTACTCCTTGCCGCTGGCGAACGGCTCGCCGGCATCCAGCGACCGGAGTGAGATACCTCGTTTGATGAACTTGGCCTCGAGCACCTCGAGCACGGCTTTCACCCGCTCCTCGGCGCTGGCCTTAAGCAGCAGCTTCTCGCCGCTCCATTCGATGGATGCCCCGACGCCCTTGAAGTCGTAGCGCGTCGCGATCTCCTTCTGCGCCTGGTTGACGGCGTTATCCGCCTCCATCTGGTCGACCTTGCTGACGATGTCGAATGTGGAATCTGCCATGTACCCATGCTAGAACCTCCTTGTGGTAAACGCTGGTGGTGGATGATCGGCGCCCTGATTCTCGTGATCGCCCTCGTCGTCGTGGCCGTCGTCTCCTTGCGGCCGACGCCGCTCGCCGGGGCACCCGAGGGCGAGGCCGGCGGCGCGGGCTCCTCTCGGACGTTCGCGACCCAGGCACCAGACCCGCTGCTCGTCGAAGAACCGACCGGACCGGGTTACGTCGACAGGATCGACCCGACGTGGGCAACGGAGACGGCCGGCCGCACCGGCATCCCTCAGCTGGCCCTCGTCGCGTACGCGGGCGCCGTCGTCAGGAGTCGGGAGGTGTACCCCGACTGCGGAATCGGTTGGAACACGCTTGCCGGCATCGGGCTCGTGGAGAGTGATCACGGGCGCCATGGCGGATCAGTGGTGGGCGACGATTTCCGCGTGCGCCCTGACATCTTCGGTGTTGTGCTCGACGGCGGGGAGACCGAGAACATCCCGGACTCCGATGGTGGTTCGATCGATGGGATCGGCGACTTCGACAGGGCGGTCGGTCCGATGCAGTTGATTCCACAGACGTGGCAGAGCTGGCCGTCAGACGGCAACGGTGATGGAGTGGGAGACCCGCAGAACATCGCCGATTCCGCTATCGCCGCGGCCAACCATATGTGCAGGGCGGCGACGGAGATGGAGTCGCCCGATGGCTGGCGGGCGGGTATCGCCGCCTATAACAACGCGACCACGTACGGCCAGGCGGTCGCTACCGCGGCCCAGCGCTACGCGGACGAGGGCTAGAGCTTGGGGCGTGCCGTGCTCGACCGCACGATCAGCTCGAACGGCAGCGGGGTGTTGCTGGAGGCGTGAGCCTTGTGGTCGGGGTGCAGCTCATCCATCAGGATGTCGACGGCCATGCGGCCCTGCAGTGCGGGGAACTGGGCGATCGAGGTGAGACCAAAGAATTCGGCGAGCTCGTGGTCGTCGACGCCGATGATGGAGACGTCGTCAGGCACGGAAAGCCCGAGATCCCTGGCGGCAAGAATTGCGCCGATCGCCATCTCGTCCGAGGCGGCGAAGATGGCCGTCGGCCTGTGATGCGGATTCCCGAGCAGCTGTTTTGCCGCGGCGTATCCGCCGGGGATGGTGAAGTCGGCGGCGCGGAACAGCTCCTGGTCGGCTTCGATCCCGACAGCAGCGAGCGATGCCCTGAATCCTGCTCGCCGCTGCGAGGGCACATGGAAGTCCATGTCGAACTCGCGGTTTCCGCCGATGAAGGCGATGGTGCGGTGGCCGAGGGCGAGCAGGTGATCCGTGGCCAGCCGCGCGACGGCGGCGTCATCGATGCTGAGGGTGCGAACCCCCGCGATGGATCCACCGACGCCGACGATCGGCTTGTTCATGTCCATGAGGCGGTCGACCTCGTCGCCGGTGAGCTCGAGGGAGATGGCGATGACGGCATCCACTCGCTTGCGAAGCAGGAAATGCTCGAACACGCTCTTGCGCTGGTCGTCGCCGCCGCTGAGGTTGTAGAGCGTGAGGTCGTACCCGTGGCTCAGCAACGCCTGTTCTGCGCCTTCGAGCACCGCGCCGAAATACCACCGGTTGATGAACGGGATGACCACGCCGATGTTGCGCGTGCGCCCGGTGGCGAGGCTCGAGGCGTTCGACGAGACCACGTACCCGAGTTCGAGCGCGGCGGCGCGAACGCGGTGACGGGTTGGCTCTGACACGTGCCCGTTTCCGCTGAGGGCACGTGAGACTGTCGCCGTGGAGACCCCGGCGAGTTTGGCTACCTGGTTGATTCCCGGCACTGGGTGACACCTCCTCGGTTTCGTGCCGATCTTACCTTTGTCAGCATGGTCACACGGGGCGCTCGGAGCTTGTATCCTTGTTCAGCACGTTCCCTCAGTGTTTACGCTGGTGGAGGGTGCCACGGCATGTTACCCAAGTGGCCAAAGGGATCTGACTGTAAATCAGACTGCTTCGCATTCGGGGGTTCGAATCCCTCACATGCCACCAAATAGGAAAAGGCCCCACGCGCACTATGTGGGGCCTTTTCCTATTTCCCCGGCCGTGCGTCGCTGAGAACACCCAGGGCCCCGACCCGCGCAGTCCGAGCCATTGCGCTCGCGCTACAACACGTCCCGAACGCACAACCGCGCAATGGATCGGCGGCCCGGGTTGGGCGTCGAATCCCTCACACGCCACCGAGATAGTAAAAGGCCCCACGCGCATTTCGTGGGGCCTTTTCCTATTTTCAGGACGGGTGGAGGAGGACAAGCCCCTTGTGGGCGCGGTGGAGCTTGGGCGATCGCGCCAGCGATTGCGCGACCCCAGCGCCGACCGAGCTTGCGAGGGAGGGCTGAGCAGTCAGCCGCATTGCGCCATCCCGCAACTGCACCGTTCGCGTCACTGCGTAATGTGAATGCGGCTCAGTAGGGTTTCGTATCCCTCAGATGGGTGCGCAACTACGGGCGTGGCGGCGCAGTGGAATCCCTCACGATGAGTTCAGGATGCATGAACTCGTCCCTGTCGGGCGCATCCGCGTCAGTAATGCTCGCCAGCACGGAGTCGAACAGGAATGTGCCCTGGCGTGAGAAATCGATGCGAATGGTCGTCAGCGGAGGAGTGAAGAATTCCGCCTCAGGGATGTCGTCGAATCCGGTGATGCTCATATCGGCCGGCACCGAGATGCCGTCCATCGTGAATGCGCGCAGGGCTCCAAGGGCCATTTGGTCATTGGCTGCAACGATGGCCGTGACGGCGGGATCGAGCGCCCGCGCACTGATGGCGGACTTGCCCGAACGAGCTGTCCAGTCCCCGTACACATGGGGGCTCGCGGGCATTCCCCGGGAGGCCATTGCCGCCTCGAAAGCGGTCGCACGGTTACGAGCGGCGATCCAATGCTGCGGACCGGCCAAATGCACGATCGACCGGTGGCCCAAACTTACGAGGTGCTCAACGGTGAGACCAATACCCTGGGCGTTGAAACTGTCTCCTGCGGCGCTCGAGAGGTCGGCGGGGCCAGAGTCGACGTACAAGGGCACACCGAAGTCGAGTCCCGCGACCGCGTCCCGAACATCATCGGTAACCGCAATCACCACGATGGCGGCGAATTCCTGACGTCGCAGGATCGCAAGAGCTTCGGTCAACGACGTCGGTATTTCCAGATCGATCGAGATGATGTCGACGAGATAGCCCGACTCGCGAGCTGCCTGTGCGAGACCCTGAAGGGTCTGACTCGGACCTGCTGAGACAAGGTCAGAGGTGAGCGCGGCAATGCGGTGGGACCGGTTCGTAGCGAGGAATCGCGCAGACATGTTCGGGTGGTAGTCCAGCTCTGCGATCGCCTGAGCGACGCGTTCTCGGGTGGCGGGTCGGATTCCTTCGAACCCTGCGAGGTAGCGAGAGACTGTCTGATGGGAGACACCTGCCCGTGCTGCAACGCCGTAAATGGTGGTTGCGTTTGTTGAACGAGCGCCCATATGAACCTCCCTCCAGCGCCTCGAGAATCTTCAATGGTGACTCTACCGCCGCATGGCGAAGCTCGCGGCAGGTTGTGCTGGTGACGCCTCCGGGATTATCCTTCGGAAATGTTTCCGAAAACATTCGGAGGAACGAGACGAGCAAAGGAGCTCACGGTGTCCCGGAAGAACACAGCTGCGTATCGACCAGGTTGGAAATTGTTCGTCATGGTGGCGGCGATCGGGATCTCGAGCGGACTTCTCGTGTCGCCAGCGTCGGCGGCCCCGGGCGACCCGTTGCAATCAGTTTTCCCAATCGTCCAACCGACCGCTTGTGCGTCACGTGTTTATGTCAGCCCTGCCGGCAATGATGCGGCCAACGGTCTGACGCCGCAGACGGCCTGGCGGACAGTGGCCAGGGTGAACATGGCCACCGTCGTCGCGGGTACGTGCGTCCTGTTCGAGGACAGCACCACATTCTCGGGTCGCCTGGAACTCAGGGCTGGTGACGCGAACGTTCCCGCTAACCGGGTGATCGTGGGAACCTACATCACCGGTTCGGCAACTGGCGCCACGAGGGCGACCCTTCGTGGAATTCTGATCCAGAACGTGGGGGGAGTGACGATTCAAGACCTCGCTGTTGTGGCCAGCGGTACCGCAGTCATCAACGGAATCGAGTTGCTCAATACTCTCGGCAACAACAATCAACGATCCGGGTTGACGATCAGTCGGGTCAATGTGGGCGGTTTTCCCCTGAGCGGGATAGTGATCGACGGAAGAAACTCAGCCAACCTGACCAAGAGTGGCTTCAGCAATGTCCTGATTGAAAGAACAGACTCCTATGGCAATGGCGACGCCGGGATCCAAAGCTACGGAAACCTGTGCGATTCCGCGAACGCCGGGTACTCCCATCTCAACGTCACCGTCCGACAGGTCGCTGCGTTCGACAATGCCGGGATCGCCAACAAGACGGTGCGGAACTGTTCGGGAGCGCTCGAGAACACGAACTCAGGCAACGGCATCGTTCTGGGGGACGTCCAAAACTCGGTCATCGAGAACAGCTTTGCCTTCAGAAACGGAACAAACAACAATTTCGGGGGTGGCGGTCCGGTGGGCATCTGGGCCTATAACGCCGACCACATAGTGATTCAAAACAACCAGTCGTACTCCAACCGCAGCTCCACCAAAGACGGCGGAGGGTTCGATCTGGACGGTGGCGTGAAGAACAGCATCATGCAGTACAACTACAGCTACGACAACACCGGCGCCGGATACCTCGTGTTCCAGTACGAGGGTGCCCGCCCGATGGATAACAACATTGTGCGATACAACATCTCGCGCAACGATGGTCGAGGCGCTCCTGGAGGAATCGCGTACGGCGGAATCGTCATCGGGAAGTTCGGGAACGTAGCTGGGCCGACGAATGTGTTCGTGTATGGGAACTCCATCTTTCTGAGCCCTACAACGACGTCACCTGAGCCGCCAGCCGGAATTCGAGTCTGGGCCGGATCAGAGGGGTACTTCTATAACAACTCGATTCACACCACGGGAAACGTCCCGCTCGTCAGTCTCGAATCGAACACCACGACCCAGTTTCTCGGGAACAACTACTTCCGCTCGACGGGGTTCAGGGCGTATGTCAACGCGAACAACTTCACGGACGTGGGAGCGACGCCGATCTCGGCGCTCTCCGGATGGCAGGACTCCTTCAAGACAGCGGCCACACCCGGCTATCTCACCGCCACAGTAGCCAGCCCTGCAGTTTTCGTGAACGCGAGCAATTTCGGTCTTGCGGCGGGGTCTGCACTGCGGAACGCGGGGGTGAGCGTGACTACCGTTGGTGACGAAGTGAGTTATCCGGTGACGCGAGATTACTTCGGCGTGATCCTGCCTCCTGCCAACAACCAGCGGTATGGGCTGCTGCGGGGATTTCGGACAGCGGAATTAGTGGATTCGTCTACGCTGCCAGGGCTGGCTGCTGATAACCATAGTGGACTTCGTTGGGCCG
>NZ_JADOVB010000003.1:0-345894 GCF_015752305.1 Salinibacterium sp. CAN_S4
GGCCCAACGAAGTCCACTATGGTTATCAGCAGCCAGCCCTGGCAGCGTAGACGAATCCACTAATTCCGCTGTCCGAAATCCCCGCAGCAGCCCAGTTTACTACGACCGCGGCGCGTCGGCCGGACTGTGTGTAGAACTGACTGGTCAAGCCTACGAGGACCTCGCCGAGTCGCTTCGTGCGTTTCTGGTGGCCGGGGCAATCAGGCTCTATCGATCGGCCAACGCGACCGGACCTGGATCACTTGCGAAATCTTCGTTTGCGAGCCTTGAGGAAGTGGTCGCCGCGTCGCCTGATCCCCATTCAATGCTTTTCCACCCGTCAGCGAACACCGACAAACACTTTGCTGGTGCCGAGGATGTGTTGCTTTGGGCCGGCGTAAGCGACCGCAGCGCGGCGCGGCAATTGGTTGAATCGGGAGACGCACGTTTACCCAAGACCCTGGTCGCGAGAATGAATACTGAACCAGCGCTCTGGGAGGCTTGGATCGATCGATACCGCCATTCGTCGAGCGAAATCGCTAGAGAGTTCAACGTAATTGATCCGAACCCAATCCCCGACTGGCCGACTGTCCGGCACCTCCTAGAGACAGAAATAATTCCCGGTACACGGGTATCTGTCGTGAATAGCGACGAGAGGGCTGACGATCGACCTGAGTACAAGCCGCGTTTCGATGAGACCACTGGATTGTGGTACGCAGCTCGAGACCTATCGACGATCTTCGTTTCTGGAAACGTGATGGCAAGAGGCTTAACTCTTGAGGGAATGACGACTGCGTTATTTCAGCGGGGATCAAGTAACCCATTTGCAGACACTCAGATGCAGATGCAGCGCTGGTTCGGATACCGCGGAGACTACATTGAGCTTTGCCGGATCTTCGCCACCCGACAGCAACTTGACCTATTCGGTGCCTATCACGATATCGATGAAGCCTTGCGTGAAGGGATTGCCGCCAAGATGGCCGGGCAGGCTCCATCCCCGATTGTGCTGCATGGCATGGACTTTCTCGCCACGGGGAAGATCGCGAACCTCGGCCGCCTTGCGTTGTGCCCAAGCGCAAAACCGTTCGTAACCATTGCCAACGAAGGCCGACTTGTTGATCCGAATGTCAAAACAGTGGCTGACCTTTTTTTAGGCGCGCCATCATCGGACGTCAACGTCGGCCGGAGCACGAGGGGTCGCGCACTCGACGAGACCATGTCGCTTACAGAAGCTGCGGACGTACTCGACAAGCTGGTGTACGAGTCCTACCGCCCGAGTGTGGAAAGTCGACTCGGAGATCTGTGGGCGCAAGTGCAGGCTCGTGTCGCGGCGACGCTGCCTCTCCCTGCAGGCACGCATCTCTACAACCCGCCCGGGTCTGCCTCTGGTAATTCGTCGCCGCCCCGGACCAACTGTCCGTTCGCCGTTGCGGCGTATCTGCGCCTTTGGGACGCATGTCTGACCCGACCTGTTAAGGGACTCTTTGTCACGGGCGTGCCATCGGGCAGATGGTCGTTGGTCGACCTGCGGAGCAAGCAAGCTAGCCAACCGAGGTTCACAGTAGGCATTCGGTACGGCGCTGGGGTGTCCATCGCTGACGGTGCGCTGGCGGATTTGGACTTCACGGTGCCGGCGACTACGAAGCGCGTAGGGTCAAACTTTGAGCTTGAGACGACCTGGGGTGCAAATGATCCGTCCGCGAGTTCCCTTGATTATCGCGGCGACGAATTTTTTGACTATTACCACCGCGACGAGCCGGTACCCCCGCATGCTGGAGAAGGTCCCTGGCGACCCGCCGGCTCTTTTGGTCAGATTCTGTTCTACATTAACCAGTTGCCGGGGCAAGCGCACCCTGTGGTAGCTGTTGGCGTATGTGTGCCCGCGGGTGGCCCAGAGCAATTTGCGGCAATCCGCGCAGGCTCGCTTGGTTCGGCGTAACGGAGTATCAGCCCGTGACGAACTACGAGGCAGTCCGCCGCTTGATCGAGAGCGTGCCGAGTGCAACCTCTCACCGAATCCGTGACATCCGGTGGGTAACTGAGGCACACATCATTGGAGTGTCAAGAGACCCCGATGGCCATATTGAGGTGTTTATGGCAGGCCCCGAACTGATCTCCACATCGGCGGCAGTTCGCGAAGCGCTCGAGTTCAGGACAGTGCACCGGGAAGGACAGCCGTCCTTCGACGCGAACCGGCTCGCGCTGCCAGTCCCTACGCATTTCGATCAAGTAGCGGCTTTTATCTGCACTGAATTATTGCGAAGCGGTGCGGATACCTCGCTTGCGGGGGCGTTCGCCGCGACCGAGCCAATCATCGAATTGGCAATTGAACGACTACTGGTCTTGGATCGAATAGTAGTCGGACTGCTGGGCGAACTTTTGTTGCTCGAGGCTCTTTGCCGACGCTCGACACCTACACACGTCGCACAACTCGTCGAATCGTGGGACGGTTGGAGGAGATCATCGCGCGACTTCACTCTGGGATCTCTCGGCATTGAGGTCAAGACGACCGCGGGCAACACCTCGTCCCATATCGTCGAGGGGGTCCACCAGGTCGAACGAAACACTATTGCTATGGACGGGGATGCCGAAGACCGCCTTCTTCTTGTGAGTATCGGCGTACAAGCGAATACGGGCGAAACGAACTCCGTCACGATCCCCGGGCTGGTGGACCGAATACTCGGGCGAATGGTAGACGCCGGGATGGACGAGACTGCGGTGGGCGCTTTCCTTTCCCACCTCGCGGAGTACGGTCGAGATTCTGGCGGTGGGTATGACCACAAAGAGAGAACTTCAAATGCTGCCTTTTCCAAGAGCTTCCTCACGACCTTCTTCCGTGCATATGACATGGCAGACGACGCAATTCAAGTTCTCCGTCGACAAGACGTCACGGTCCGCGCCCACGTCGATGTCGGCTCGGTGAAGTTTCGAATTGACCTCCCAGCGGCGGTCAGCGCTGAAAATCCAATGGTGGGCGCGAACCAGGTCGCTTTGGCCATACTTGATGAGCTTGCATAGAGTTGGAGCTGCAGGGACGTGCCCGCACGCGGACCGTTAAGCGGCTGGATCATCGGGGCTCGGCCCGATCCTCGCTCACGATGATGATGAGGCGTGGGTGGCAAGAGGCAGGAACGTGCCGGGGCGACGCCATTGCAACCACACGTCCAGCCATCTGGGATTGGTTGCCGGTCCCACACTTCGGACGAGCTCCGACATTCAAATGACTCGTTTCTCCTGCGCTTCCCGAAAGAGCCTCTGACTAGCTAGTCCGCGATCGGTGCCACTCCATGTATGAAGCACCCGGGCGGATTGCGCTTTCGGATAAGAGCAAAACAGGAGAGAGCCCTCCTGGTCCGAAATTTCGGTTCACGATTGGATCTGCAACTGCAGCGCTGGCTAGCGCAGTGCCGAGCACGACTTCCATCGTTGGACTGATCGTAAATAGGTGTCCGTCGAATCCCGCGTCATGTGTCGGGCAGGCGGCTAGCCCATTCGCCACGTCCAAGCGCTCGGCGCTTTCGCTATGTCGCCAGGCCTTTATATGACTTGCAATCAGCATCCGCGAAGGGGGCATCTCATTCTGGCGGAGACCCAAACCGCAGAAAACGCAGCCGAAACCGCCGTTCTCGAGAACCCTACGCGCGAACTGTTTTTGCCCCACGCGCGCTGAACCGATCATCGCGCGCTCGGTCTCGATCGGGTCCTCGCCGGGGTGTCCATCAATCCACCCTCGAAGCTTCTCCTCGATTGACTCCCGCAGGGCCGAAGACGAGACACGGTCAGCGCCAAGTACAGTTTCCATGGAATTAGACTCCCACCCCAGGAAGTCAGGTAGCCGTGCTTCATCGAGTCCAACAGCTCTCGCAGCACGGATAATGACCGAGTAGAGGTGTAAATAGTCGTTTAGGTCGCTGGAGGCGGTAAGAGCATTCCAGAGCAGTTGCTCATGCTTGGCCCCGTTCGCTCGTCGACCATCGAGATTCGCCAGCTTGAGAGCGAGGCTGCCGGGGCTGCGATTGGCGAGCATCGCTAGCTTGATGGTGGTGGGGTCGGACTCCCGGATATTTACTTTGCCGGAGGCGTTCGGATGGCCGACCAGACCCAGACCGAAACACAGCAGCGTCTCGATCGGGACAAAGGGTTCTTGCTTTTTGCCCACTGGAACGGCGACTCTCCTCAAAAGAGAGAGCCATTGACCGCGCGCGTCCGCGTCCGTCAGGAGTAGGTAATCCCGTAATTCCAGCATTGGTTCCCGTCACATCACCGGTGAATCAGATACATGGCGTTCGTCCTTTAGCGCCTGCGAAGCAGATCACTAGGCTCGCGGGTCGACCGAATACTGCTGCGTCTCCGGTCTTCCGGGCTTGACCGCCGGGTAGTGAAACTCGCGCAGCCCACGTCGGACTGCCCGCCAGATAATCGCGTACAGCAAGATGACGCCGAGCATGAACACCCCCGCCGCCACCGCAAGCGACAGGATGATTCCGACCATCGAGCCGCTGAGCATCGATGATATACCGGGCTCGTACTGACTGAACATTCTTCGACATTAGTGACTGCGGCGCAACAATCGCGCACCCCAGTTCGGGACGCGAGACTACGCAGCGAGCGCGTGCTGCCTGTCCGCAGCGACATCCTCGGCGGCCTCGCTCAGCGTGCCGTCCTCGTTCATGTGTAGCGTCACCGACGGGGTCAGCTCCGGCTCCACACGGGTGCGCGCGATCAGGAAGAACACCAGCGCGACGATGATCGCGGCGGCGAGGGGCATCCCCAGAAGGAGCAGGCCGTCAGCCAGCGAAAATTCCAACATGTGATCTCCCGTTCTCGAGCCCCGGTGGGGACACTTTTCACGGTATCCGCGGCGCTGGCGCTGGGCGATCCCCAGTCGGGGTGGCGCCGGTCCGGGGGTGGAACGGTTACTCTTCCGAGGGCTGGGCGAGAACCGGCGTGCACGGCATCGGCACGGTCGCAATCACGGTGGCGACCGCGACCACCAGCACCGCGACGAAGACGGCAGCCGAGCCGGCGGTGATCGTCGCGGGTGGGAGGTCTGCGGCATCCACTGGTCAAAGCTGGAGGGGTTTGCGCAGGTATCGGAACTCCCGTGTTGCCGATGCGAGCGATGACATCGGAACGATCACGGCGCAAATAGACGAATCGGATGATCGCTAACAGCAGGAGTCCGAGGAAGATCCACGGCAGCACTTTGAGGGCACCCCTGCAGCGCTCGTCGCCGGGCGATCCACCCTCACCGGCAAGCACCTCGGGGCCAACGTCGAGAGCTAGCCGATCGCGCGTCGAGAGGAGGCCGCGTACCTCCCGCTCTCAAGCATGCCGTCAGGGGATCCACACCGTCTCGGTGGAGACGCTGATGCTCGATACCTCGCCGGTCATCGATGCCCAGAGCTTGATGTCGTCGCCGGGCTGCTTCTGGTACGGCTTGCCATCGCGGTCATGGCAGTCGAATCCGACCTCTACCTCGAACGAGACCCCGATGCCGTAGGTGTGGCCGCCCTGAAGTTGCAGCAGCACAGAGAGATCGTCGAAGGCGTGGTGGTCGCTGCGTATCGCGGTTCCTCCATGCCCGCTCTCGCGATACTGGAAGAGCACCCGAGACCCGAACGGTCGCAGCAACTCCCATTGCCCGGTCGCCGGGCTGATTTCCCAGCCCGAAATGTAGACGGTGCCGCGGTAGGAGAAGTTCGCGAAACCGGCAGACGGACCAACGAGATACCACCAGCGGCTCTCGGCCACCAGATCGACGTGGGCACTGACTCGCACCGTCGAGAGCGAGTTCGTCGGCACGATCCGCACGCCGACACCCGCAGCACCGGTGTAGCTCGGGTTCAACCCCGACACGTTGGTCCAGCTGAACAGGCGCCCGGTCTTCTCTGACGCGCTGCTGGCGGTCGGCTGCGGATCGGTCCACCGGTAGCGATAGCGGTGATCGGCAGGCGGTGCGGTGATCCAGTACGTCGCCGGGTCTGCATCCGCGGGAATGTAGAGACTCGACGGCCAGGCCAGCGTGAAGATCGGCCGGTCGATGACGTATCGATCGAGGAGGGCATCCCGGTAGGTCAGCAGCGGATCGATAACTCCGGGGCCGTCGAGGGTATGACGCTCGAGCTCTCGATGGACCGTATCCAGAGCACCGTGATACGACCTACCCAGCGAGCTTGCCGGTCCGCCGGCATCATCGTGGATCACAGACTCGGGAGATTCTTCGCTGGCAGCCGACATGGTCGCGCCTTCTTCCTCATAGTGGAGTGAATGCGAACAATTGCTGGCAGCAGCGTAGCGCGCAGACTCGTCTTCGGCTAGGCATAATGTGGCCTGATAGTCCGTCGATTCGGAGGTCTGGGGGCAGTGCCGAGCCAGCAGCGATGGTCGCGGGTGAGAGGTCAGCGGCATCCCCCTCCCCGAAGGGGTGAGGTAGGAGCCGACCCGGGTGCGCGCTATGAGCACGAAGACCAGTGCGACCACGATCGTGGCGACGATAGGCATGCCCAGCAGGCCCACGGCCTCTCACCGCCGCGGCAACCGCGGGCTCAACGTCGGAGGTCGGCGAACTCCGATGCGATGCTGTCGATCACGGCATTGTCGAGCTGGGCCTCAGCGGCGAACTCGGGCCAGGCGTCGAGGGCGTCAGCAACTGCGCTGATGGCTTTTTTGGCGCCGGGAATTGCGAATCGGTCTGCCACGGCCAGCAGATCGGCGCGACTGATGTCGTGGAACTTTCCGTTCACGCTCATCAAATGCTGGTTCGGCCACACGCTCTTCGCGTCCCGCGCGTAGGTCACGTCGTAGGCGGGAGCAAGCTCCCAGTTTCCGTTCTCGCGCAGGAGAAACGAGTGATTTTTGGAGTGGTCATCGTGATTGGCGGCCGCGACGTTGAACGCCATCCGTCCAAAAATCTCGGTCATTGCCTCCTCACCGAGCCCCAGTTGCTGGGCGGCGGTGAACAACTGTGAGTAGTCGTTGGTCTCTCGCAGATTGAAGTCGACCGCGCTCAGGCCACACAGCGACTGCATATGGATGCGGGTGTTCGGCTCCCGATCGAACCTGCGGGTCAGAAAGTGGCTTCGACCGTTCTCGGCGAGCAATCTCGTAGGTGCCATGGTGAGGCCCGCCGCTCGCACCATCAGAGAATATGCGTACTCAATCCGGGTGTACTGCTGAGACTCCCCGAGCTGGCGGTCGGCGCCCACACCGTCGAACTTGAGGAGCCACGCCTGCTCTCCCGGGCCCGGCATCGTGTGACCCGCCCGTATCTCCTGGGTTGCGTCATTGATGTTGACTACAGCCTTCGCGCGGGCGCCACCCGCGCTGGTACCCACGGAAATGATCTGATGGAGCAGTTCGCCGGTCTGCACCTCATCGGCGAGAGTGCCAGCCATGACCGCTCGCGCGGCCTCGATCAGCCGCCCCAGATCGAGAGCAGTCGGATCCGGTGCATTCGGACCCCGATCCGGCACGAACTCCAGGGCTCCCATACCCCGGCTGCCGAGGTAGGCGAGCCTGTCGAGGGCGCTGATCTCGGATCGCCCAACGCCCTGCGTTGCGAGCCAGGCGTCGACGATGCTGTTGCCGAACCTGTCGGGAAGCGCGTCGGCCAGCATCGGAGGTAAGCCGTAAAAGGTCTCGTCGCTGAGGCTTCTGAAGCTGAATACACCGCGCCGATCTGTGGTGGGCATGAGCAGGGGGCTCAGCTCGATCGCGCCGCGTTTCCACTCCGGCGAGTATTCGAATCCGTACCCACGAGTTGTTCCGCTGACTGCACCAACCCTGGTGCCCCAGATCCTGACCTCGACAACTCGTGCAGACTCGTACACCACGGGCTATGCCCCCGGCCCCTCGGGAACCTGGGGCTTTTTCTGTCGCGGCTTCGAAACACGGTGTTGCGTGCGACGCGCCTCGCGCTGCGCATCGGCAAGAACCTGCAACGGGGTCGGCCCGACCTCGGGCATGATGCTCTCGAACGCATCAGAACGATCGAGCGCACGCAGCACTGCGAGCATCGTGCGCAGCCGGGTGCCCCGCCCCTGTTCCAGTGCCTGAATGGATGACCGGGAGAGGTTCGCCCGGTCGGCGAGCTCGACCTGTCCTAGCCCGGAACTGATCCTCAACTGGCGGATCGCATCGCCGATCTCACGTTCCCACTCTCCGATCGTGACGTTGGAGCTTGCGATATCGATCATTGTTGCCATAAATCACTATAAAGCTTGCTATATCATGCACACAAGGGCGCCGCTGACGAGAACGACCAATCCCCGCCCAAGCTGTGCGCCGACAACCTTGCCCCCGGCATCGCGCTCGAGGCTGGCGCAGTCGCGATCACCTACCTGCGGGCCGCGAAAACGAGCAAACCCTGACCGATCGGATGTTCCGCAGGTCATCCTGAGCGGAGCCGTTCGGTCGCGACCCGCCTCGAAACTCCACCTTCTACGCCGTTGCGCGGCAGGAACGTCGCGACTGGAGTTTCGGCCGGGTTCGTGGACGCTCGGTGCCGCATACCTCCCGAGCCTCAGTTCGCGTCCGCGCCAGTTGCCACATCCGCGGGCTGGGCGAGCACCGGCGTGCGCGGCATCGCCACGGTCGCGATCACGGTGGCGACCGCGACCGCCAGCACCGCGAGGAAGACGGCGGCCGAGCCGGCGGTGATGGTCGCGGGTGAGAGCTCGGCGGCATCCCCCTCGCCGAAGATGGAGTTGGCTATCGCACCGAAGATGGCGACGCCGATCGCGCTGCCGATGGAGCGGGCGAACAGGTTGGTTCCGGTGACGACTCCACGCTCATCCCATCCGACACTCGACTGGGCGGCAATCAGGGTGGGCACGGCCACGAAACCCATGCCGAGACCGACGATGAAGCAGCCGATCGCCACGATCGCGATCGACGGGGTGGCCGCGAAGAGCGCGACGGTGAGGGTGCCGATCACGACCAGACTGATGCCGATGAGCCCCGTGTTCTTGAAGCCGATGCGCAGGTAGAGGCGCCCGCAGAGCGCCGCCGCGATCGGCCAGCCGATGGTGAGCGCACCGAGGGCGAGACCGGCGACGAGGGGCGGGGCATCCACCGACCCTTCGAGGTACGTGGGCACGTAGGAGGTCAGGCCGATCAGAATCGCGCCGACCCCGAGACTGACGAGGGTGGTGGTGAGCAGCAGCCGGCGTGAGAACACCCACAGCGGCAGGATGGGCTCGACAGCCCGTTGCTCGACGAACATGAACGCCAGCAGCACCAGCCCGCCGATCGTGAAGGCGCCGATCGACTGCGGAGAGTTCCACGCCCAGGCCTGCCCGCCCTGGAGCACCGCGAGAATGATGAGGGTCAGTGAGACGGTCAACAGCACCGCTCCGAGATAGTCGACCTTATGTCGGCGCGGCTCCACCTTCTCGTGGAACGACCTGATGAGCGTCCATCCGGCGATCACACACAGCGGGATGTTGATGAAGAACACCCCGCGCCACGCGTCGAGCTGCGAGAAGATGCCGCCCAGCAGCGGGCCGACCACCGACGAGATGCCCCACACGCTCGCGAGGTAGCCCTGCACCCTTGCGCGCTCCTTCAGCGAATAGATGTCGCCCACGATCGTGATCGCCATCGGCTGCACGGCCCCGGCGCCGAGACCCTGCACCGCGCGGAACGCGATCAGGGCTGGCATGCTCCACGCGAAACCGCACAGGATCGAGCCCAGCAGAAACAGGCCGACACCGATCAGGATGATGGGCTTGCGCCCCACCACGTCAGACAGCTTCGCGTAGATCGGCACGGTCACCGCCTGGGCCAGCAGGTACACGCTGAACAGCCACGGAAACAGCGCGAAATCGCCCAGGTCGTTCACGATCGTCGGGATCGCGGTGGCAAGAACCGTCGAGTCAATCGCCACCAGCCCGGTCGTCACCATCAGCGAGATCAGGATGGGGCCGCGCTCGGAGCGGAAGCCAACGTCGGAGGTCATTACTGGTGCAAGCACTGCCAGAGGCGCGGCATTCCCTATTCGAGAACGTTGATCGCAAGCCCCCGAGCGGCCTTGGCTAGCCGAGCGTCATTGGTCCACAATTCGTCGCAACCCGCGAGTTGAGCCGCGGCCAGATGGAGCGCATCGGGGGCACGCAGGCCGTGACGAGCCCTCAGCTGGGCTGCTCGCTGGAACTGGTCCTTGCCGAGGTCAAGAATGGTGAACTGCTCGAAAGCCCTGAGATACAGGTCGTGGAGCGCGAGGTTGTCGTCTCGTAATGGCCCGACCAGGCATTCCATGGTGACGAGATGGGTGACGACGATCTCCGCGTCTCCCGCACCTGCCAATCGTTGGCGAACCGCGGAACCGCGCTCGCCCTCATCCTCGACCGCATAGATCACGATGGAGGAGTCAAGGTAGATCACTCCCACCCAGTTCGTTCGGCCGCGATCTGCGCATCCAGGTCTTCCGCACTGCGAGTGGCATGTGGCGGCACGTGATTCACCGTCAACCATTCGGCGGCGCGCGCCGCGGAGTGCACCTCGGGCTCGATCGCGACGAGTCGCGCCACCGGCACACCCCGCTTGGCTATGACAACCTCTTCGCCGGCGCTCGCTGCCGCCACCAGTTGCGACAGGTTGTTGCGCGCGGCGAGGATGTTCACGGTCTCCATGTACCCCATTATGGCTAGGAGTTCTAGCCATGTCTACGCTCTCGAGACCTTTCAGCTTCCCGTGACAGCATGACTGCATGCTCGATCCGAACTGGGCCGCGACCCGGCCGCTGCTGTGGATCGCGCTCGTGGTCATGCTCGTGCTGCTGGTGCTGCGCACCATCCGCAAAGACCGTCGCGAATACCAGCGCTTCAAGCGGTACCGCGGCACCGTGAAACGGCAGGCGACGTTCCGGCGGTGGCTGCGGGAATCCTTCCTCACGTTCGGCGGGCTGTCGATCGCGCTGCTGCCGCTCGCGGGCTCGTACGTCGGCCCGCTACTGGCTGAGCTGCAGGGCATCGACTGGGTTCGCGGCATCCGGAACTTCCTGGGCGGCTACCTCTGGATCTTCGCCGTCGTGGCGCTCGCCTTCGTCGTGCTCACCTGGCTCGGGGTGCGCGCTGCCCGGCGAGAAGATGCGGGCATCACGTCGGTCGGAGACATCCAGGCGATGCTGCCCCGCAACCGGCAAGAGGTGCGGCTCGGCGCCCTGCTGTCGATCAACGCCGGAATCGTGGAGGAGCTCGCGTTCCGCCTCGCCATCCCCGCCCTCGTCTTCGGCGCGAGCGGCAGCGCGATCGCCGCCGTCGTCGCCTCGGTGCTGCTGTTCGGCGCGCTGCACCTCTACCAGGGCGCCGCCGGCATCATCGGAACCACCATCATCGGCGCGTTCATGATGGCGCTCTACGTCATCTCCGGCAGCATCGTGGCACCCATCGTGCTGCACGTGCTCGTCGACCTGCGTTCGCTCGTGCTGATCCCGGTCGCCGTCATGGGAGTGCATAAAGTGGATGGCCGCAAGCAGCCCTGGCTGCCGGCCAAGCCGCGCACCCCGCGTCCGGCCGAGGCCGCGCCCGCCGAGGCCGCGCCAGCCGCCGAGGCCGCGCCAGCGCAGGCCGCGCCAGCTGCCGCCGAGGCCGCGCCGCAGCCGCCCGCGCGTTGAACCGCGGCTCGCGCGGCGACATCCACTCTCCCCCGGTGTGAGAGCGCAGTTTCCGCCGTTACAGGTCGACAGAAGGGCAGAAACTGCGCTTTCAACGGGGAATTGGCGCGCGAAAACCCGCAGCAGCGCGGCTCAAGCAGCAGCGCGGCTCAAGCAGCAGCGCAACTTGGGCAGCAGCAGCGCGGCCACCTCAGTGGACGCGCCGGGCTCCTCGCCGCAGCCACACGGCGACCACGATGATGAGGGCGAATCCGACGACGGTGATCGCGACATCCACGAAGGGCAAGACGGCGATGCCCCAGGTGTCGAGCAGCACGCCGCCCAGCAGCGCACCGCCGCCGATCGCCACGTTGAACGAGGTCGTGAAGTAGGCGGCAGCGGCATCCCGCACCCGCAGTGACGCGGTGTGCATCATGCGCGCCTGCATGAGCGACGGGAGCGCGCCGAACGCCATGCCCCACACGAAGATCGCCACGAGCACCACGGGGGTGACCGAGGTGAAGGTGCCGATCACGAGCACGGCCACCATCACGAGAGCCACGGAACCGATCAGCGTCGACTGCGGGAACCTGTCGCCGAGGGTGCCCGCGAGCACGAGACCCAGAGCGCCAGCGACACCATAGAGGAACAGCACCCCGGCGACGGATCCTGAATCGAAGCCGACGGGGCCGATCAGGTACGGCGCGATGTAGGTGTAGAAGAGGTTATGCCCCAGCGCCACGAGGATCAGGATGACGCCGACCGCGATGACCGCCGGCACCGTGCGGTCCTTGCGCATCGGGATGGGGATCTCGCCCGTCGAGAGCACGACCCCGTGCGAGACAGCGGGCAGCAGCTTCGCCGTGACGAGGGTCAGGATGACGATGATCGCCGCGATGATCCCGAACGCGAGCCTCCAGCCGACCGCGTGGCCGATGGCGGTGCCGAGGGGCACGCCGAGCACGAAGGCGGCCGTTCCTCCACCGCCGGTAATCGCGATCGCGCGACCGAGCTGGTGCTTAGGAACGAGGTGGGCAGAGTATGCCCCGACCACCGCCCAGAACAGTCCGTGTGCGAGGCCGCCGATCACGCGGGCTCCGATGAGCAGCTCGTAGGTGGGGGCAATCGCCGCGAGCACGTTCGCGACCGCGAACACCATGAGCACGACGATGACGAGCGACTTGCGGGAGTAGCGACGCGTGAGCACGCTCAGCGGCGCCGCGCTCAGCACGACGGTGCCCGCGAAGACCGTCACGAGCAGGCCGACCTGCGATTCCGAGACGTCGAGCTCCGCGGCGATATCCGGAAGCAGCCCGGTTGGCAGGAACTCGCTGGTGACCGACGTGAAGATCAGTGCGGAAAGGGTGAGCAGACCCGCCCAGGGAAAAGTGGTGGATGTGGTGTTTCGTGGCGCGCCCATGAAGGCGGAATCCGTTCGGTGGAAGTGGTGCGTTCGCCGCCCGCGGGACGACGCGGGCCATGCGCCGTCAGCCTAAGGATACTCTGATATGACAGTCCGGCGAGGGAGACGAACTCATGGCATCACGGCGCGGCAGCCTGCTTCGCGAGGAGAAGGACGGCCACTACGAGCCGTCACCGGTAGAGCTGCTCTTCGACCTCGTCTTCGTCTTCGCGGCGACCCGACTGTCGCTCTTCCTGGTGGAGCATCTCGACGTCACCGGGCTGCTGGAAGCATTCGTGCTGCTGCTCGCGGTGTGGTGGTTCTGGGATCACGTCGTGTGGACCACCAATTGGTTCAACCCCGATAAGTGGCCGGTGCGGCTGTTCCTCTTCGCGGCGATGGCGCTCGGGCTGGTCATGAGCACGTCCATCCTCGGTGCGTTCGAAGACCTCGGCGTCGTGTTCGTGGTCGGGTACCTGGGTATGCACGCGCTGCGGGCGGCGTTCATCATCGTGGCAGGATGGCGCGACAGTCGTGAGCTCGCGCTCAACATGGTGCGGGCATCCATCTGGGTCGCCGTCTCATCGCCGCTGTGGATCATCGGCGCGGTCGGAGACCCCGAGCAGCGGGTCTGGTGGTGGCTCGCCGCCATCGCGCTCAACTATCTCGCGCCCGCCGTGCGCTACTGGCTTCCCATCATGGGGCGCTCCCCGATCGAGAGCTGGGCGGTCTCGGGCCACCACATCTCCGAACGCGCGCGGCTGTTCGTGATCATCGCGCTCGGAGAATCGGTGCTCGTCATGGGATTCACCTTCGCCGGCGACTGGGCGAAGCCCGCGAGCGCCTTCGGCCTGTTCGCCGCCCTCGTGGGGACCCTCCTGCTGTGGCTCATCTACTTCAACAACACGGCCGGTGTCGCCCAGAAGTATTTCGAGAAGGCCAGGGAGTCAGGGCGCGTTGCGGCCAACTCGTACACCTACCTGCACCTGCTCATCGTGGCCGGGATCGTGCTCGTGGCCGTCGGCGACGAGCTCGTGCTCGCGCATCCTGACGACCCGCTCGACCCCGCGACCGCTGCCGTCGTCTTCGGGGGCCCAGCCCTCTACATCCTCGGAAACCTGCTGTTCAAGCGCTCGGTCGGCTACCGCTGGCTCAAGTCGCACATCATCAGCATCGGGGTCTTGATCGCCCTGTTCGTGCTCACCACCGCCCTTGGCGTATTCACCCCGCTCATCGCCACCTGGCTCGCGAACGCCGTCATGCTGGCCGTCGTAATCGGCGAAGAGGTGGCGCACCGCAGAAGCTCCGCGGTCGACGCTAGCCTTGCATCGTGACCGCAACTACCCACTGGATCCTCACTCTCGTCTGCGACGACAAGCCCGGTATCGTCAATGCCGTGAGTGGCGCCATCGTCGACGCCGACGGCAACATCACCGAATCGCAGCAGTTCTCGAGCGCAGACACGGGCCGCTTCTTCATGCGCCTGCAGGTGGAGTCAGCGGCATCCAGAGACCGCTTCGAGGCGGCGCTCGCACCGGTCACGGACAGGTACAGGATGACCTGGGAACTGGATGTCGTCGGGCGCCCCCTGCGCACCCTCGTGCTGGTCTCGAAGGCCGGCCACTGCCTCAACGACCTGCTCTACCGCGAGCGAGCCGGGCAACTCGCCATGGACCTTCCGCTCGTGATGAGCAACCACTCAGACCTCGGCAGCCTCGCCGCGTTCTACGACGTGCCGTTCGAAGCCCACCCCGTGACGAGCCCCGGCCAGAAGCTCGCGTTCGAGCAGCGCGTGCTCGAAGTCGTCGAGGAACACGACATCGAGCTCGTCGTGCTGGCGCGCTACATGCAGATCCTCTCCCCCGAGCTCTGCGCTGCTCTCGGCGGCAAGGCCATCAACATCCACCACTCGTTCCTGCCCGGATTCAAGGGCGCGAACCCCTACCGGCAGGCGCACGCCCGCGGCGTCAAGCTCATCGGGGCGACCGCGCACTTCGTCACGAGCGACCTCGACGAGGGGCCGATCATCGAGCAGAACGTCGTGCGGGTCGACCACTCCCGCGACGCGAGCGAACTCGTCGCCATCGGTCAGGATGAAGAATCGCGCACCCTCACGCAGGCCGTGAAATGGTTCGCCGAACACCGGGTGCTGCTCGACGGCGCGCGGACGATCATTTTCCGCTAGGAAACGCTCGCAGTCAGCTTCGCGGCGACGAGCTCTGCGATCTGCACCGCGTTCAGCGCTGCACCCTTGCGGAGGTTGTCGTTGCTGATGAACAGGGCGAGTCCGCGTCCATTCGGCACGCCCTCATCCTGGCGGATGCGACCCACATAGCTCGGGTCTGTGCCGGCGGCCTCGAGCGGCGTCGGGATATCCGTGAGCACCACGCCCGCGGCATCCTGCAGCAGCTCCTTCGCGCGTGCCACGCTCAGCGGGTTCGCGAACTCGGCGTTGATCGACAGGGAGTGGCCGGTGAAGACCGGCACTCGGACGCAGGTGCCGCTGACCAGCAGTTCAGGCAGTTCGAGGATCTTGCGGCTCTCGTTGCGCAGCTTCTTCTCTTCGTCGGTCTCGAACGAACCGTCATCGACGAGATTGCCGGCGAAAGGGATCACGTCGAACGCGATGGTCTTCGGGAACGTCTCGGCGACCGGGAAGTCCACGGCGGATCCATCGTGCACGAGACTGCGCGGATCCTGCTCGATCGCGGCCTTCGCCTGCGCGTAGAGCTCCTCGCCGCCGACGAGACCGGCACCGGAGACGGCCTGGTAGGTGCTGACGATGAGTCGCTGGAGACCGGCCTCGGCGTCGAGCACTTTGAGCACGGGCATGGCCGCCATCGTGGTGCAGTTCGGGTTGGCGATGATGCCGTTTCGCGCCTCGTCGATGGCGTGCGGGTTGACCTCGCTGACGACGAGCGGCACATCCGGGTCCATGCGGAACGCCGAGGAGTTGTCGATCACGGTGACCCCGGCGGCGGCGAACCGCGGAGCCTGCGCGCGCGAGGTGGTGGCGCCGGCGGAGAAGATCGCGATGTCGAGCCCGGCGGGATCTGCCGTCGAGGCATCCTCGACCGTGATCTGCTCGCCCTTGAACTCGAGGGTCGTGCCAGCGCTGCGGGCGCTCGCAAAGAAGCGGATCTCGGCGATGGGCACATCCCGCTCGACGAGAAGGCGGCGCACCACGGCGCCGACCTGGCCTGTGGCACCGACGACGCCGATACGGACGGGAGTGCTGTTGCTCATGTCGATAATTCTCGCACGCCGGGCGCGGCCGTTTCGGCGCGGTGGTGGGGCGCTGCTGCCCCGTGTTCATAACTCCTGCAGCGCGGGTTGCCGCGGCGCTCACTTCCCCGGAATGCCGGGTCTGCGCGGGCCGGTGCGCTGCGATGTGCAGGAGTTATGCGCACGGGGGGTGCGGCAGCCGTTCGGCGTTCTGGCACCCTGCGGCGGCGGGCGGGGCGGCCGGCCGAGGCGGCCGAACTCCAGTTCTGACCGATTCGGCGGCGCTGCACGCAGAAACTGGAGTTTCGCGGGGTGCGGCGGGCGCGGCGCAGCGCGGCAGCGCGGCGCAGCACGGCGGGCGCGGCGCAGCACGGCAGCGCGGCGCCGCGCGGGAGTCTGCGGCGGCGCGGCGGCGCCGCGCGGGATTCCGGGGCCGGGGTCTAGCGGCCGGTGCCGCCGTGCACGATGGCCTCGACCTCGCCATCGAGGCCGAAGGCGGTGTGCACCACCCGCACGGCGTCGTTGACGGTATCGGCGCGGGTGACGACCGAGATCCTGATCTCGCTGGTGGAAATCATCTCGATGTTGATGCCGGCCTCGAACAGCGCAGTGAAGAGCTTCGCCGAAACTCCGGCGTTCGTGCGCATGCCGGCTCCCACGACCGCGAGCTTCGCGATCTGGTCGTCGTGTTGCAGCGACGTGAATCCGATGTCGGCCTTCTGGGCGGTGAGCGCTTCCATCGCCGCCTGGGCGTCAGACTTCGGGCAGGTGAACGAGATGTCGGTCAGGCCTGTGCTGGCGGATGACACGTTCTGCACGATCATGTCGATGTTGACGTTCGTGCGTGCGATCAGGGTGAAGATCTGCGCGGCCTTACCCGGCATGTCGGGAACGCCGACGACCGTGATCTTGGCCTCGCTGAGGTCTGCAGCGACTCCGGTGACGATCGGCTCTTCCACGTTATCTCCTTCGATCGGGTTCACGACGAGCGTGCCCTCGTTGTTATTGAACGACGAACGCACGTGCAGTGTCACACCGTGCCTGCGGGCATATTCCACCGCGCGTATGTACAGCACCTTGGCGCCGGTTGCTGCGAGTTCGAGCATCTCTTCGCTCGTGATCCTGTCGAGCTTGCGAGCGGATGGCACCACTCGCGGGTCCGCGGTGTAGATGCCATCCACATCGGTGTAGATCTCGCAGACGTCGGCATCGAGGGCTGCGGCGAGGGCGACAGCCGTCGTGTCCGAGCCGCCGCGGCCGAGGGTCGTGATATCCCCGGTGCCCCGGTTGAACCCCTGGAAACCGGCGACGATCGCGACGGCTCCGTCGTCGAGGGCCTCGCGGACGCGCTTGGGCGACACCTCCACGATGCGCGCCGACCCGTGCTGGGCATCCGTCACCATGCCGGCCTGGCTGCCCGTGTAACTGCGGGCTTCGACGCCGAGGCTGCGGATGGCCATGGCGAGCAGCGCCATGGAGATGCGCTCGCCGGCAGTCAGGAGCATGTCGAGCTCGCGACCGGACGGAATCGGGACGACCTGCTTCGCGAGGTCGAGCAGTTCGTCGGTCGTGTCGCCCATCGCCGACACGACGACGACGACCTCGTTGCCCGCCTTGCGCGTCTCGACGATGCGCTTCGCGACGCGCTTGATGCTCTCGGCATCGGCGACCGACGAGCCACCAAACTTCTGGACGATGAGGCTCACGTGGTTCTCCTGCGGAAAGGGATGGCCTGAAAGATGGCCCAAGCTGCGATTCTAGACGGTTCGCCTCGGCGTTGAGTCAGCGTTACGGGACCAGCGTGTTTCGGAAACGCGCACCTTACGCCTGCACGACCCGACGGCCCTCGAAGGCGCGGCCGAGCGTGACCTCGTCGGCGTACTCGAGGTCTCCCCCGACGGGAAGGCCGGAAGCGAGTCGTGTGACTCGGAGGTTCGGGTACTGCAGCAGCCGGGTGAGGTAGGTGGCCGTCGCCTCCCCCTCGAGGTTCGGATCCGTGGCGATGATGACCTCGGTGACCGATCCATCGGCCAGCCTCCCGACGAGCTGCTTGATGCGGAGATCGTCGGGACCGACGCCGTCGATGGGGCTGATCGCGCCGCCGAGCACGTGGTACAGGCCCTTGAATTCGCGCGTGCGCTCGATCGCGACGACATCCTTCGCTTCTTCGACGACACAGATCGTGACGTGGGAGCGGCGCGGGTCGCGGCAGATGGAACAGGTCTGCTCTTCGGTGACGTTGCCGCAGATGTCGCAGAAGCGCACCTTGTCGCGCACATCACGCAGCACCTCGGAGAGCCGCGTGACGTCGAAACTCTCGGTCTGCAGGATATGGAACGCGATGCGCTGAGCCGACTTCGGACCGATGCCGGGCAGGCGCCCGAGCTCGTCGATCAGTTCCTGGACGATTCCGTCGTACATGGCTTAGTCGTCTTTCGGCATGGGGACGACGCGGGGTGCGACGGCCTGCTCTTCGATGAACGTGGCATTGAGCAGCTGGCGCACCACGGCCTCGCCGTAGCGGGCATTCACGGGGGCTGCGGTCGGGGTCGTCCCCGCGGGTGGAGCCGCCGGAGCCTGTGCTTTCCGCGGAGCGGCTGGCGGAGCGGCGGGCGGAGCGGTGACTGGTGCTGCGGCGGGCTTCGAGTCGCGCAGGCCGGAGACCGTCGCGGGCTCCGGCATCGGCTCGGAGTCCGGGATCGACACGACGGCCCAGCCGCCACCCTCCGTCGGCGGATATTCGTCTCGAGGCGGCTCGTCGACGGGAGGCGCCTCGGTGGAGACCGGCGGCACGACGTGCTGCTGGGCGGCCGAGGAATCCACTCTCGCAATGAAGGCGGGCTCGAAGCCGAGCACCTTCACGAAAGCCTTCTTGAGCAACTCGCCGACGCCCTGTCCCGGGGCCGCCTGCTGCTTGAGCGCGTCGACATCCTTCTGGCTGGCAAACGAGAGCACGAGCACGTTGTTCTCCCGCAGCTCGAGCGGCTTGGCCGTGAAGACGACCATCCAGGCGTTCAGTCGAGCGTCTTTGACCACATCGAGGATCTCGGTCCACGCATCCTTGACCTGCGCGAGCGTGACGGGCCCGACCGGGAGGGAGACCACCGGATCGACGGAGACGATGTCGGCTGCCGGCTGGGCCGTGGGGACCTCGACGGGCGTAGCTGCTGGCTTCTCCACGGGCGGCGCGACCACCTTCGGCGGCGCGGCTACCTTCGGCGGAGCGGATACCGTCGGCGGCGCGGCTACGGGAGTGGCTGCTGGCGCGGCGGCGCCCGACGTCTCCACCCCGATACGGCGCTCCAGGCGCTCCACCCTGGCGAGCGCTCCACGCTGGCTGTCGTCGCTGGCCGGGACCAGGATGCGCGCGATCATGAGTTCGAGATGGAGCCTCGGCGACGTGGCACCCGTCATCTCCGTCAGGGCGGCGTTGACGACATCCGCAGCCCTGGAGAGTTCGGCCTGGCCGAACGCCGCCGACTGGGCAGCCATGCGATCCAGCTGGTCCTGGGGCACGCCCCTGAGCACGGATGCGGCGTTGCCCGAGGTCGCGGCGACGATAATGAGGTCGCGCAGTCGCTCAAGCAGGTCCTCGACGAACCGGCGCGGATCCTGTCCGGTCTGGATGACGCGATCCACCGATCCGAACGCCGCAGCGGCATCACGGGAACCGAGTGCGTCGACGACCTCGTCGAGCAGGGCGCCGTGGGTGTAGCCGAGCAGCGCGACCGCGCGTTCGTACTTGACCTGCACACCGTCGACCGGATCGTTCTCTGAGCCGGCGATCAGCTGGTCGAGCAGCGACAGGGTGTCGCGCACTGAGCCTCCGCCCGCGCGCACCACGAGCGGCAGCACACCAGCCTCGACGTGCACCTTCTCGCTCTCGCAGAGCTGCTGCACGTAGTCGAGCATCTGCGCCGGCGGCACGAGGCGGAACGGGTAGTGGTGGGTGCGAGAGCGGATCGTGCCGATGACCTTCTCCGGCTCGGTCGTCGCGAAGATGAACTTCACGTGCTCCGGCGGCTCTTCCACGATCTTGAGCAGGGCGTTGAATCCCTGCGGCGTGACCATGTGCGCCTCGTCCAGGATGAAGATCTTGAACCTGTCGCGGGCGGGGGCGAACACTGCGCGCTCCCGCAGGTCGCGGGCATCATCCACGCCGTTATGCGACGCTGCGTCGATCTCGACGACATCGAGGGAGCCGCTGCCGTCACGGGCGAGCTCCACGCAACTGGGGCAGACGCCGCAGGGGGTGTCGGTGGGGCCCTCAGCACAGTTGAGGCACCGGGCCAGGATGCGGGCCGAGGTCGTCTTGCCACAACCTCGAGGCCCGCTGAACAGGTAGGCGTGGTTGACGCGGTCGGTGCGCAAAGCTGTGCGCAGCGGATCCGTCACCTGTGACTGGCCGATCAGTTCGGCAAACGTCTCGGGCCGGTAACGGCGATACAGGGCAGCAACCACGAGTCAACAGTAGCCGCCACCGCCGACGTTGAGTCACGGGCATCCACCGGTCCATCGAGCTGACGCCAGCAGTGGCTATCCCCGGCGAATAACCACCGTTTGCGTCACCTCGGCGGAGGATTCAGGCGGAGGATTCAGGCGGGGAAATCAGGCGGCGACCACGGCGATCGACTGGCGCGCGATCTCCAGCTCCTCGTTCGTCGGCACGACCAGCACGCTGATCGCCGAGGCCGCGGTCGAGATGACCCTCGCGTCGCGGGAGGTGCGGTTGTTGGCGAAGGTGTCGAGCGAGATCCCGAGCCAGTCGAGTCCGGCCAGTGCCGCTGCCCGAGTGGGGGCGCTGTTCTCACCGACTCCGGCCGTGAACACCACGGCATCGGCTCCCCCGAGCTGAACGAGGTACGCCCCGAGGTAGTGGCGGAGGCGGTGATAGTAGACGTCGAGCGCGAGGGTGGCCGCGGCATCCCCGGCCAGAGACGCCGCCTGGATGTCGCGCATGTCGCCGATGCCGCCGACCCCCAGCAGCCCGCTGCGACGGTTCAGGATGGTGTCGAGCTCGGGCAGGGTAAGCCCGGCCCTGCCGAGATGGAACAGGATGCCCGCATCGATGTCGCCCGAGCGGGTTCCCATCACGAGGCCCTCGAGCGGGGTCATCCCCATGGAGGTGTCGACGGAGCGCCCGCCGTCGATCGCGGTGACCGATGCCCCGTTGCCGAGGTGGAACACGATGAGCTTCAGTTGCTCCAACGGTCGCCCCAGCAGGCTCGCGGCCCTGGCTGCCACGTACTGGTACGAGGTGCCGTGGAAGCCGTAGCGGCGGATGCTGTGCGCATCGGCGAGCTCGGCGTCGATCGCGTAGGTGTACGCCTCGGGCGCGAGACTCTGGTGGAAGGCTGTATCGAACACTGCGACGTTCGCGACGCCGGGGAAGGCGGCGCGGGCAGCCCGGATTCCCGCCAGGTTCGCGGGGTTGTGCAGCGGCGCGAGGGCGGCGAGTCGCTCGATCGCGGCCTCGACCTCGTCGGTCACGAGAGTGGCGCGGGTGAACTCGTTGCCACCGTGCACCACACGATGGCCGATGACCGAGGGATGCTCGCCGCCGAGTTCGCCGAGAATGCCCTCCATCGCCTGCGCGTGGTCGGCCGCGGCTCCGGCCTCCCCGATGCGCTCGACGATCCCACCCCGCAGCCGGCGCTCCGTGTCGACATCGACGAGTTCCCACTTGATGGACGACGAGCCCGAGTTCACCACGAACGCTGTGATCATGCCGACACCCCCTGTGCCTGGATCGCGGTGATCGCCACGGTGTTGACGATGTCGCGCACGAGCGCGCCTCTCGACAGGTCATTCACGGGCTTGCGGAGGCCCTGCAACACGGGCCCGATGGCGACGGCTCCCGAGCTGCGCTGCACGGCTTTGTACGTATTGTTGCCGGTGTTGAGGTCGGGGAAGATGAACACCGTCGCGCGGCCGGCGACCTGCGAGTCCGGCATCTTCGCCTTCGCGACGGCAGCATCGGCCGCGGCGTCGTACTGGATCGGCCCCTCGACGAGCAGGTCGGGGCGGCGCTCACGCACGAGAGCGGTGGCGGCTCGCACCTTGTCGACGTCGGCGCCGGAGCCGGACTCCCCCGTCGAATACGACAGCATCGCAATCCTCGGTTCTATGCCGAACTGCGAGGCCGTTCCCGATGACGAGATCGCGATGTCGGCGAGCTGCCCGGCGTCGGGATCGGGGACGATGGCGCAGTCGCCGTAGACCAGCACACGGTCATCCAGCGCCATGAAGAAGACGCTCGACACGACGTCGACGCCATCGGAGGTCTTGATGAACTGCAGCGCGGGGGTGATGGTGTGCGCTGTCGTGTGGGCGGCTCCGGAGACCATCCCGTCGGCAAGTCCGAGGTGCACCATCATGGTGCCGAAGTACGACACATCGGTGACGATGTCGCGAGCACGTTCGACAGTCATGCCCTTATGGGCGCGCAGCCGGGTGTACTCCTCCGCGAACCTTTCCCGCAGTTCGGGAGTGGTGGGATCGGTCACGGTCGCTGCGCTGAGGTCCACGCCGAGCCCGGCCGCCCTGGCCCGCACCTCGGCCTCGTCGCCGAGAATCGTCAGGTCGACGACGTCGCGGCGCAGCAGGGTTCCCGCGGCGAGCAGGATGCGGTCATCCGATCCCTCGGGCAACACGATGTGACGGCGGTTCGATCGCGCGCGCTCCAGAAGCGCATATTCGAACATGAGCGGAGTGACCGCCGTCGTCTCGCCTGCGCCCAGTTCCGTCGCGAGCAGGTCCGAATCGATGTGCTTCTCGAAAAGGGCGAGCGCGGTATCGATCTTGCGCTGGGATGTCGCGGTCAGCCTGCCTCGCGTCTGCACTATGCGCTGCGCGGTGGCGTACGTTCCGTACTCCGTCGTCACGATCGGCAGGGTCTCGTCGAGCCCCGCGATGAGGCGCTGGATGACCGGGGACAGCTCGAAGCCGCCATTCAGCACGATGCCGGCCAGGGACGGGAAGGTCCCGGATGCGTGTGCCGTCAGTGCCGCGAGCACCATCTCGCTGCGGTCGCCCGGGATCACCACCACGCTGCCTTCGATGAGCCTCGGGAGCACGTTCTCCATCGACATCGCCGCGATCACGACGCCGAGGCTTTCGCGGGCGAGGAGTGCCGTGTCGCCCTTCAGGAGGGTGCCGTCGACGGCCTCCATGATCGCTTCGACGGTCGGGGCCATCATGAACGGATCCTCCGGCACGGCCCACGCCGTGACGCCCGTGACGCTCGCGACGGCGTCGATGATCTCGTGGAGGTGGTCAGGGTCGGCCCGGTTGGCGATGACGGCGAGCAGGCTCGCGTGGGCTGCGGTCAGTTCGGGCAGGCTCAACTCGGCCACCTGGCGCAGCTCGTCGGCGGTGCGGGCACGTGATTCTGACGGCTCCCGGCCCGTCAGCACGAGCAGCACGGGGGCGCCGAGGTTCGCCGCGATGCGGGCGTTGAAGCCGAGTTCGGTCGGTGTGGCGACGTCGGTGTAGTCGGAACCGACGATCACGACGGCGTCGCACGTGCTTTCCACGGCTTTGAAACGGTCGACTATGCGTGAGAGGGCGGCATCCGGATCATCGTGCACGGCCTCATAGGTCACGCCGACGCATTCGTCGTACTCGAGGTTCACGCCGTCGCGGCCGAGCAACAACTCGAGCACATAGTCGGGTTCGTCGGAGGTTCTCGCGACCGGCCGAAACACGCCGACTCTCTCGACGCTGCGCAGCAGGGTATCGAGCACCCCCAGGGCGATGGACGACTTGCCCGAGTGGCCTTCAGCAGAAGTGATATAAATCGATCGAGCCATGGGCTTAAGCCTACGTGCCGAAAATGCAAAGACCCCTCGCGCACCCGCCAGAGCCCGGTTACCCTTGCTACGTTTCCGTCCTGGGGGAGTTGGCCAAGGTGGCGCCACGCGAGGAGCCACCACGATTGTAGCTCGTGCAGGAGGTTCGTGATTCAACGGCTATGATTTCCTGAGGTCATTGCAATGCAGTGGATGACCGGCCAGGAGAATTCGCCTAGTGGCCTATGGCGCCAGCTTGGAAAGTTGGTTGGGTGCAAGCCCTCGGGGGTTCGAATCCCCCATTCTCCGCTCAAGCTTCAGCAGCTATGGCCCCGGAATGTTGGTCTGCCGGGGTTCGGGGGGAATTGTGGCGGCAGTGCGCGGCAGCGACTCGATCCGCCTGCGCCCCCATGCCTCCCTGATCTCGCAGGGCCTCATCGCCGCGACCGCTTTCCTCGCCCCTGTGTTCCTGGTGCTGTACTACCTCACCGTTCCCGACGGTCCGTGGCTGCTCATCGTGTACGTCCAGATCGCTGCGAGCCTGGTCGTTGCGCTTGCGGCATCACGCTATTACCGGGCAGCGATCTGGGTCGACGAGACCAGCATCTCCGAGCGGGGCTTCTTCCGCTCCAAAACGCGTTTCGAATCCAGCCAGATCGGCTCGATGCTGTTCGTCATCACGCTGTACTCCTCGCAACCGCTGGGCGCCCCGCAACTGTTCGTCTGCGACCATGACGGCCGCCAACTGGTGAGGATGCGCGGCCGATTCTGGTCACGCGCCGATATGGACACTGTCAGCAGCACCCTCAACGCGCCGTACGTTCGACTGGGCCAGCCGATGTCGACGTCGGAGATCCATGAGCAGTATCCCGGAATCGGGTACTGGTTCGAACGACGACCCGTGGTGGCCGCGCTGGTCTTCATTGCGTCAGCCACCGCAATCGGTGCTGTCAGCATCCTGGTCGTCTGGCTCGTCGGCCCGCTTCCCGGCAACTAGCGGCGTTTGAGGGTCGAGAAGATCCCGCGCAGCACTTCCCTCACGACCGTCTGGCCGGCGCGTGAGCCGAGAATGTCGCCAATCGGGTTGTCGTCGGCCCGAGGGCGCGTGGTCGTGCGTGTGGTGGTGCGTGGCTTGGTTTTCGGGGCCGACGACGTCGCCATGTCCCTGACGGCCCTGTCGTAGTCGGCCTGGGCCTTCGCTGCTTCTTTCGCCTGCTGGGCGGCGGATTTCTGCGCCTCCACCTGCGCGATCGCCGCTGCCGCGGCATTCATCTTGACCGCAAGCATCTCCCGCGCCGACTCCCGGTCGACGGGGGTGCCGAACTGCGCCAGCAGCGGGCTCGACGAGACTGTGGCCTGCATGGTTTCGATCGGCGTGGGCGACATGGATCCCTGCGGCGCGCGAAGTCTCGTCCACGCCACGGGCGACGGAGCGCCTTTCTCGTTCATGACCGTGATGATCGCCTCGCCTGTCGCAAGGGTGGTCAGCACTTCTTTCAGGTCGTAGCCCGAGGTCGGGTACGTCGATACCGTGGCCCTGAGCGCTTTGGCGTCATCCGGTGTGTGCGCTCGCAGCTGGTGCTGCACGCGGGACCCGATCTGGGCGAGCACCTCGCTCGGAACATCCTTGGGCGTCTGCGTCACGAAGAAAATGCCGACCCCCTTCGACCTGATCAGCCTGACCGTCTGGGTGATGGAGGCGATGAAGTCGTCGGATGCGCCGTTGAACAGCAGGTGGGCTTCGTCGAAGAAGAACACCAGCTTGGGCTTGTCGATGTCGCCGACCTCGGGGAGGTCGTTGAACAGGTCGGCGAGCAGCCACATCAGGAAGGTGGAGAAGACCGCGGGCTTGTCCTGAACGCCGGGAATCTCCAGGAGGCTCACAATGCCTTTGCCGTCGGCGGTGGTGCGAAGAAACAGGCTCGTGTCGATCTCGGGCTCACCGAAGAACACGTCGGCGCCCTGGTCCGAGAACCCGATCAGTTCGCGCAGGATGACCCCCGCCGTGGCGCTCGACAGCCCGCCGAGGTCTTTCAGCTCCGGCTTGCCGTCCTCGCTCGTGAGCCACTTGAGCACGGCACGGAGGTCGCTGAGGTCGACGAGCGGAAGCCCCGCTCGATCCGCATAGTGGAACACGAGCCCGAGGCTCGACTCCTGCGTCTCGTTGAGGCCGAGCACTTTGCTCAGCAGCAGTGGCCCGAAACTCGATACGGTGGCCCGGATCGGGATGCCCGTGCCGAGGCCCCCGAGTGTGAAGTATTCGGTGGGGCTGGCCGCGGCCGCCCAGTGCTGGCCGATGCTGGCCGTGCGATCGAGGAGCTTGGGGTTGCTCGTGCCTTCGCTCGCGATCCCGGAGAGGTCGCCTTTGATGTCCGCCGCGAATACAGGAACGCCCGCCGCCGAGAGCTGCTCCGCGAGCACCTGTAGCGTCTTGGTCTTGCCGGTGCCGGTCGCCCCCGCCACGAGACCGTGACGGTTGACCATGGCGAGCGGGATGCGCACCGGCACGTCAGCCAGCGGATCCCCGTTGACGAGCGCGCCCATCTCGAGGGCCGGGGCGTCGAAGGTGTAGCCCGCGCGGATCACATCGACCTGTGCAGGGCTCAGCGGCCCAGCATGTGCACCCCGCGCCGGCGAGGCGCTTGGGGCTGGAGCCTCGGGGGCTTCCTGCGCGGGGGCTGCCTGCTCGGCGGCCAGAGCCGCCTCAGCATCGGCAAGGGCTTTCTTCGCGGCTTCGACCAGGGCTGCTGCATCCGTCATGGTGGTCAGTTTATGGCTCGGACACCATCCGGATGGCAGTTCCCGTTCTGGAGATGTATGGCGTCACGCCATACATCTCCAGAACGGCAGGCCACAATCCGAGCCGCGCGCAGTCAGCGATGCGCAGTCAGCGATGCGCAGTCAGCGATGAGCAGTCAGGCGAGCTGACCTGGGGCGATGCCCAGCCAGGTGGTGCTGTCATCCGTCGATAACTCGCGGAAGCCCAGCCTGTCGTAGAACGCGAGGGCGCCGGTGTTGGAGCGCCCCACCCCGAGGTGGACGCCAGCAACCCCGGCAGAGATCGCAGCACGGCCGAGCCCGCGCATGAGCGCCCGGCCCGCGCCGCGGCCCTGGGCGGCCGGAAGCAGATCGATGTGCAGGTGGGCGGGAAAGGCGTCGGTGTGTGCGTTGAGCAGGTGCTCGGGTTCGACGCCAGCAACGTGCAGCCACCGCTCCCCCGGATCCGGAGCCGCTCGCGGATGCCGGGCGGCGAACACGGGGCTCCACTCCTGTCGCCAGCGCCGGACAAAATCGCGGGTGTCGAGCGTCGCGACGAGATAGCCGACAGGACGGTCATCCTGCTCGACGACCCAGGCTGTCGACGGCTCGATCACGAGATAGGGCTCGAGGAACACATCGGGAAGCAGGCCGTCGTCACTCCACTGCCCCGTGGCGTCCCGGCCGGCGTCCCCCGTGAGTACGCAGATCTGCCGCAGCGCGTCCAGGTCGTCCGGCCGGTAGGCGCGGATCACGCGAGGCGGTCTTCCATCCCCCACGCCTGCCCGAAGCCGCCGTCGGCGACAGGCAATGCCATCAGGTCGAGGAAGGGCTTGGCGTCGAACGCCTCGGGGCCGAGCACTCCCGTGCCCGTCCACACGCCGGTGGCGAGCATCTCGAGGGCGATGACGGGGTTGAGCGCGGTCTGCCAGACAACGCACTGGGCGTCGTACTCGGCCATCGTCCACTCGTTGTCGCTCACGTGGTACAGGTAGACCTCGCGCGGCTCGCCGTCGACTCCGGTGCCGGTCACCCACAGTCCAGCGCAGGTCTTGCCGGTCATCCGGGGTCCGAGGGTCGCCGGGTCGGGCAGGCCAGCCGCCACGACGTCGCGGGGGGCGACCATCACAGGTCCGTCCGCCGAGCGCACGCGCACGGGTTCGGTCTTATCGAGGCCGAGCTGGTTGAGGGTCTTCAGGATCCCGATGAACTCGTCACCGAGCCCGTATTTGAAGGTCACGCGCTTCGCGTCGACCCAGCGCGGCATGAGGAGCACTTCCTCGTGCTCGACGTTGACGCACTCGACGGGGCCGATTCCCTCGGGGAACACGAAGACCTCGGGCTCACTGAAGGGAGCAGTCGTGTACCAGCCGCGATCCTTCTCCCAGATCACGGGCGGGTTCAGGCATTCTTCGATGGTCGTCCAGATGCTGAACGACGGCGCGAAGATCTCGTTGCCTGCCTCGTCTCGCACGACGAGGTTGGCGCCGTCGCGGGTGCCGAGCTCGTCGATCTCGCTGAAGAGGTGATCGGCCGCGTAGCGCGCGAACACGTCGCTGAGCCCCGGCTCCACTCCCATGCCGACTAGCGCGAGCCTGCCGGCCGTCTCCCAGTCCGGCGATTGCGCGAACTGGTCATCGCCGAGCTTCACGCCGGTCTGATTGTGCGGGTCGGTCGGGTGCGGCTCAGACAGGCTCATCGCCATGTCGAGGTAGTCGGCGCCCGCCGCGAGCGCGCCAGCGAAGATGGTCGGCACGAACTTCGGCTCCACCGCGTTCATGACGTGGGTTGCGCCGTGTTCCCGAGCGACGGATGCCACGTTGTCGGGGTCTGACGCGTCGATGCGCGCCGCCACGAATCGTGCGCCGTGGTTGCCGTGCCGCTGCGTGATCCACGCGATAGTGCGCTCGGCCCGGGAGAGGTCGTAATCGCTGACGATCATCGTCTCGAAGAAGTCGCGGCGAGCCGCGATCTTGGCAATCGCGTCGCCGACGCCGCCGGCTCCGACCAGAAGGATTCTCATACTGTGACGCTATCGCGCCTTCGCGGCTGGCGCACTCCATTCACGCTGCAACCTCGACGCCAAAGGCGCCCACAACAGCACCGCCACGGCAGCGCCGACGAGCAGTCCACCGATGGTGTCACTGAGCCAGTGCGCGCCGAGGTACGTGCGGCTGAGCATCATCGCCACGACGTAGACGGCTCCGGCCACCCACACCCACACGCGCTGCAGCAGGATGGCGAGGGTCACCGCCATGGTCGCGGCATTGGCCACATGACCGGAGGGGAACGACCCGAAGTCCGCGGTCACCAGGATGTCGAGCGGTCGAGCGCGGCCGAACAGCGACTTGAGCAGTTGCACCATGCCGGCGCTGATCACCGTCGCCATCACGAAATACAGGGCCGACCACGGCTTCTTCACCACGATCAGGATGACCGCGATGGCGATCGGCACGAAGAAAATGCCGAACCATCCCCCGCCGAGAAAATCCATCGCGAACGCCGGCACATCCCAGATCGGGTTGCGATGCTCCACGAGCTCACCCAGCCAGCTGGTGTCGAAACCGTATGGTCCCGACCTGAAGGCGACGATCGCCCCGAGCGCCAGCGCGAGGGCAACAGCCGTGCCGCCGCTGATCAGGGGCCAGCGCCGGGAGACTTTCCGGGCGCCGGCGGGAGTGATGGGGGTGGTCATGGATTCACGCTAGCGCGAGCGACGGATCCTGATGTCCCCTTGCGCAGCTCAGCGCGATAGTGCAGGAACGCTGCGCGGGCGTACCACTGTCCACATCACGACGATCGAGACGATCGCGGTCAGCCCCATGATCACACCCATGGGAACGGCGTTCACGATGCCGAACAGCCCGACGATGGGCGAGATGAGACCAGCAAGTCCGAAGTTGAGCGCACCCAGCAGCGAGGCCGCCGTGCCCGCTTCGCTGCCGTGACCGTTCAGGGCGAGCACCTGGGTGGCCGGAAACGAGAATCCGCAGGCCATGATGAAGAAGAACAGGGGCACGAGGATGCCGACCAGCCCCGCGCCGGCGTTATCGAGCACCACGATCGTGGTGGACGTAATGAGAAGCGCGACACCGGCGCAGGCGAGGATCCACTGCGGCCCGACGAAGCGCATGAGAAATGCACTGATCTGCACACCGGAGACGATGCCGAGCGAATTGGCCGCGAACAGCAGCCCGTACTGCTGGGGGTCGAGTCCGTAGACATCCTGGAACAGGAACGACGACGACGACAGGTACGTGAACAATCCGGAGAAGGTCATGCCTCCGATGATCGCGACCCCGATGAAGACCCTGTCGCTCAGCAGCGACGTGTAGCGCTGTCTCATGGTGCTGTGCCCGAGGTCTCCTCGACGTTCCGGCGGCAGTGTCTCGACGATGAAAAACACCGCGGCAAGCACCACGAGAACTCCGTAGGCGGCGAGGAAGAAGAAGATCCCGCGCCACGGGAAGATCAGCAGCAGTTGGGAGCCGATCAGCGGGGCGAGGATCGGCGCGAGTCCGTTGACGAGGGCCAGTCTCGACAGCATCCTGACCAGGGGAAGACCGCCGAAGAGATCCCGCACGACCGCGACAGCGACGACGCCGCCCGCAGCGGCCCCTGCGCCCTGCAGCACACGGAACACCATCAGCAGCTCGATGCTCGGTGCGATGGCGACGCCGAGACTGGCGAAGACATGCACCGAGGTGGCGATGATGAGCGGGAGCCGGCGGCCGACCTTGTCACTCCACGGCCCGACCACGAGTTGGCCGAGCGCGAAGCCGAGGGTCGTGGCCGTGAGGGTCAGCTGGATGGCGGCGGTCGAGACATCCAGGTCCGCTTCGATCGTCGGAAACGCCGGGAGGTAGAGGTCGATCGTGAAAGGGCCGAGCGCCGTCAGGGCACCCAGCACCAGCACATAGACGAGTCGCTGGCGGGAGCGGAGAGCATCACCGGGGTGAATAACGCTGGTCACGGGGTCCTAAGAATGTCTGAGGGGCGGCGGGGTGCAACCGAAGTGGACACCTCCACTATTCTGCTGTCCCGCGCTCGCGTCGGTTGACCACGGGGGTCGTCCCTGCCGCCGGTGAGTAGGCCTAGATTGGAGTGATCTGCCACAGCCTGCCCTCGAAGTGGAGCCACCCCATGCCCTTGACCGACCTTCCGCTCGCTGAACTCGAGCAGTATCGACCGGACGTGCTGCAGCCCGCCGACTTCGATGCGTTCTGGTCGACCACGCTCGAGGAGTCGCGTGCCGCGGGCGGCCCTGTCACTCTCGAACCTGCCGACACGCCAGTGACCGAGCTGATCGTGGAGGACCTGACGTTCCCTGGCTTCGCGGGCGACCCCGTGCGCGGCTGGGTGACGCGGCCCCGCACGACCGGTCCGCTGCCGACGGTGGTGGAGTTCCTCGGGTACGGCGGCGGCCGCGGCCTGGCTCACGAGCACCTCACCTGGGCCGCGAGCGGATTCGTGCACATCCTGATGGATACCCGTGGCCAGGGCAGCGCGTGGGGCTCGGGTGGCGAGACCGCCGACCCGCACGGGTCGGGCGTGGCATTCCCGGGAGTCATGACCCGGGGCATCCTGGATCCGGCCGACTATTACTATCGCCGCCTGTTCACCGACGGTGTTCGGGCCGTGGATGCCGCCAGGGACCTGCCGTTCGTCGACGAATCGCGCATCGCGGTCACCGGGGGCAGCCAGGGTGGCGGAATCTCCCTCGCCGTGGCCGGACTGCGGGACGACCTGTGGGGAGTGATGCCCGACGTGCCGTTCCTCAGTGATTTCCGCCGCGCGATAGCGGTCACCCCCGGTGCGCCCTTCACCGAGATCACGCAGTACCTCGCCGTGCATCGCCAGCACGCCGCGCAGGTGCTCGACACACTGTCCTATTTCGACGGCGTGAACTTCGCGCGCCGTGCGACCGCGCCCGCCCTGTTCTCTGTGGCCCTGATGGACACGATCGTGATGCCGTCGACGGTGTTCGCCTCGTTCAACCACTACGCCGGCGCGGATCGCGAGATCGAGGTCTATCCGTACAACAACCACGAGGGCGGGCAGGGCCACCAGTGGCTGCGTCAGGCCCGGTGGCTTGCCGCCCACTGAACTCTCGCCGCCCACTGAACTCTCGCCGCCCACCGAACTCGATTCTGCCGATCGTCGGCTAACGGCGGTCGTGCTGGCTCCAGGCCGTGAATCGCACTGCAGCGCCCGTAGGCCCCTCCACGAATGGCCCGAAGGTCGTGCCCACGAAGCCTCCCGCGGTCTCGGTGCTGAGCGTGCTGAACGGCACCCGGCCGAGTTCGACCGGCTGTTCCTCCCCGCTCGCAGCGCTCACGGTGATCTCGCTACCGGTCAGCGCGGCGGACAGCGTGAACGGGCCGGAGGGAAGGGTCGCGGATCCGATCGCGGAGTCGACCCCGTCGCGGCGGACCAGCGTGAGCCGCACCCCATCCGGAGTCGCGACGGCGGAGGCGCGCACCTGGGCTGAATCACTCTGCCGCAGCAGCAGCCCGGCCGTGGCATCCTGCACATCGATGAGTTCGAGGGAGACGGCGACAGCGCTCTCGGTGCTCGTGAGTCGTCTCAGCAGCGCTGCCGACACGGCACCCGAGCTCACCGATTCGCCGGTCGAGCGCAGTTCGATCGCCGAATCCGTCTGCTCGGCGAAGTCGGCGAACCCCCGCACGCTCAGGAAGTCGGCGAGTTCGGGAGCACCGCTCGACTCCGACTGCCGTGGCTGCACCACCGGTGCATCGAGTCGACCCAGTCCGGGATTCACGACGGGCCAGCCGTCGTCCCATTCCACCGCCGCGAGATGGGTTTCCCGACCGAGGATGTGATGGCCGTCGATGGGGCGGATGCCCAGCATCACCATCCACCATTCGTCGCCGTCACCCTGCACCAGGTCGCCATGCCCGACGGCCTGCACATCGACGCCGTGGCCGAGGTGCCGGTGGGTGAGCACAGGATTGCGCGGGCACGGCAGGAACGGGCCGGCCAGCGACCGCGACCTCGCGACCATCACCGAGTGCTCGAACGCCGTGCCGCCCTCGGCGGTCACCAGGTAGAACCAGCCGTCACGCTCGTAGAGGTGCGGCGCCTCTGCCCAGACCGCGCGGGCCATTGTGCGCGTCCAGATGACGGATTCCTCGCCCACGAGCTCGCCCCGCTCGAGGTCGAGTTCGCGCATCCATACCTCGGTCTCCCCCTCGAATGTCTGCGGGACCACCTCACGGCAGCCGATCCACCACACGCGGCCATCGTGGAAGAACAGGGAGGGGTCGATGCCCCGCGCATCCGGAAGCATCACCGGTGGCGACCATGGTCCGGCGATATCGGTCGCGGTCAGGTAGAAGTTGCCGCTCACCTCGCCGGCATCCATGAGCGTGCACGCGATATAGAACGTGCCATCGTGATGACGGATGGTCGGCGCGAAGATGCCGCGCGAATCCGGCACAAGGCTGAAGTCGAACTGTCCGGGGTCGTGGATGGCATGACCCACGAGTCGCCAGCTCACCAGGTCGTCGCTGGCGTGGATCGGCAGGCCGGGCAGGTACTCGAACGTCGAGGTCACCAGGTAGTAGGTGCCGTCGACCCGGCAGATACTCGGGTCGGGATAGAGGCCGGTCAGAATGGGGTTGGCGGGGCGCAACGAAACTCCTTGGATCGAAAAACTGTGGTCATCAGGCAAGTGCAGCTCAGACGCTGGATGCCACGCGCTCGACACTCGCGGTCGCCAGTCGTCGATCGGCGGTGGTGAGCACATGCTCGACTCCGCTGAACTGCAGCATCGCCTCTGTCTCCTTCGCGGCGCACGATGGACCGACCCACAGCTGCACGTCTCCCGGTTCGACCACCCGCAGCCCCGAGGCCGCCGTCATGGCGAACCTCGCCGGCGGCACGGCGAAGGTCATGCGCACTCGCTCCCCCGCCGCCAGGTCGAGTCGCTGGTAGGCCAGCAACTGGGCCACCGGCCGGGTCACTGACGCGAAGAGATCGCGGCCGTAGAGCTGCACGACATCCGTCACTGCGCGGTCCCCGGTGTTCGTCACCTCGACCGTCACCTCCACCGTGTCGCCCGGCGCCACGCCACCCGTCACGACGAGATTCTCGTGCGTGACTGTGCTGTATCCGAGGCCATGACCGAACGGGAAGATGGGCGTCGTGTCCACGCTCGTCACCTCCGATGGGCCACCGAGGATCGGGTGCATGTACGTATACGGCTGGGCGCCGGCGGAGCGGGGCATCGATACCGGCAGCCTGCCGGAGGGCGCAGCACTGCCGGAGAGGATCGCGGCGAGCGCGGCAGCGCCCTCCTCCCCGGGGAAGAACGACTGGATTACGGCTGAGGGGGCGCCATCGCCCACCGCCCAGTCGAGCACGTACGGCCGACCGGTGAGCACGACCACGGCCACTCTCGCCCCGGTAGCCACGACAGCGTCGATCAGCTCCCGCTGCACGCCGGGCAGCTCCAGCGACTCGACATCGTTGCCTTCGCCGACGGTTCCGCGACCGAACAACCCCGCCCGGTCGCCGACGACCACGACCGCTGTGCCCGCCACGCGGGCCGCCTCGGCTGCTGCCGCGATGCCCGTGCGGTCACCGCCCTCGACCTCGCACCCTCGCACATAGTCGAGTGCGGCATCCGGGAACTCGGCACGCAGTGCCTCGAGGATCGTGGGGAGCTCGAAGCCCAGCTCGGTGCCGGGGTGATGCGCGAGCACGTGGTTCGCGAAGGAGTAGCAGCCCATGAGCGCATCGGTCGAGTCGGCGTTCGGGCCGATTACCGCAATCGTGCCACCGGTCATCTTCGACAGTGGGAGCAGCCCGTCGTTGGTCAGCAGCACCGTGGATTCCTCGGCCAGCAGCCGAGCGACGGCGCGATGGTCAGCGGTATCGAGGTCGACGGCGGTGGGCGGCGACTCGAAGGTCTCGTCGAGCAGTCCGAGCTCCTCCTTCTGTGACAGCACGCGAAGGACGGCCCGATCCACGTCGGCGATGTCGGTGAGCCCGTTCGCTATGCGGTCGGCGAGCTCGAGGAACGCGTCGCCGGTCGGCAGTTCCACGTCGATGCCCGCCGTGAGCGCGAGGTCGGCCGCTGCGGCGCGGTCGACGGCAACGGCGTGCATGCTGTGCAGGAACACGACGGCGAAGTAGTCGGAGACCACGACCCCATCGAAGCCCCACCGGGTGCGGAGGATGTCGGTCAGGTACCGGGGAGTGCCGCCGACGGGCTCGCCATCGATCTCGGAATACGAGTTCATGACCGACCTGGCACCGCCGTCGCGAATCGCCATCTCGAACGGGGGCAGCAGCACGTCCTCGAGTTCGCGCGGGCCGGCGTGCACCGGTGCGTGGTTGCGACCCGACTGCGACGCCGAGTAACCGACGAAATGCTTGAGGGTCGCGTGCACGCCCGCCGACTGGAGGCCGCGTACGTAGGAGGTGCCGATGGTCCCGACGAGGTACGGGTCTTCGGCGATGCACTCATCCACTCGACCCCAGCGGGCATCCCGAATGACATCGAGCACCGGAGCAAGACCCTGGTGGATGCCCAGCGACCGCATCGACTCGCCGATCAGCCGCGCCATGCGCTCTACGAGGTCGGGGTCGAATGCCGCACCCCAGGCCAGCGGGGTCGGAAACGTCGCTGCCTTCCAGGCGGCAAGACCGGTGAGGCACTCCTCGTGCACGATGGCCGGGATGCCCAGCCTCGACTTCTGGCGGAGCTTCCGCTGCTCGGCCCACAGCCAGCCGGCTCGCTCCACCGGGTCGACCGGTCTGGTGCCGTACACCCGCGTGAGGTGCCCGATTCCGTGGGTGCTGGCGGCCTCGTAGCCGTTCGACGAGACCATCTCGCCCGCCATCGGTGCGACGACCTCGTCGCCCTGGTCGACCCAGTAGCCGACCAGTTGCGAAATTTTTTCCGCCAGGGTCATCTGGCTGTGAAGGTCACGCACACGTCCGGAGACCGGGGGGATGTCACTTGCGGTCACGAGTTCAACTCTTTCTCTGAATTACTGATCGGATGCGCCAGCGCACGGGAGCCGATCCCGTCCGCCTGCGAGGGAGTCACCCCTTGACGGCACCCGTGAGTCCGCCGACGATCCTGCGCTCGAACAGGCTGAAGAACACGAGTGCCGGGATCATCGAGAGCGAGGTGAACGCGAGCACCCTCGCCGTGTCGACCGAGTACTGGGAGGCGAAGGCCTGCACTCCGAGCGGCAACGTGTACGACGCCTCACCGTTCAGGATGAACAGCGGCAGCAGGTAGCTGTTCCAGCTGGCGATGAACGCGAGGATGCCGACAGTGATCACCCCCGGCATCGAGAGCGGGATGACCATGCGCCAGAAGAATCCGATGCGGCTGGCCCCGTCGATCGCGGCGGCCTCCTGCAGCTCCCGCGGGATCGCCTGGAGGAAGGGCACCAGGATGATGACGGTGATCGGCAGCGCGAACGCTATCTGCGGCAGGATGACCCCGGCGAGCGAGTTCGTGAGACCGAGGTTGCGGACAAGGATGTACAGCGGTGTGATCGCGACGGTCATGGGAAACATCAGGCCGGCCGCGAACAGTGCGTACATCGCCCCGCGACCGCGGAAGCTGTAGCGCGCGAGCACGAAGCTCGCCATCAGGCCGAAGGCCACGACGAAGAACGTCGTCGAGATCGCCGCGATCGCGGAGTTGCCCACCTGCCGCCAGAATCCGCTGTTGGAGAGCACCTCGATGTAGTTGATGAACTGCCACGTCGTGGGCAGTCCCGACGGGTCGACGGTGATCTCGGAGTTGCTGCGGAACCCACCCAGGATGATGAACGCGACGGGGACCAGCAGCAGCGCCACGATCACCAGCGCGAGAAAGTACACAGCCGGGGTGGTGAACGAGCGTTTTTTCGGCCGCGAGCCGATGGGCCTCGGGGTCTGCAGGGTGATGGCCATCAGATCTTGGCTCCTGTTATGGCGCCCTCGGTGTCTCGACGCAGCACGAAGCGCTGGTAGAGCAGGGCGATGATCAGTGAAGTAAGGAACATGACGACCGCGACCGCGCTGCCGTAGCCGTAACTGCCGGCGTTGCGACCGTTGGCGACCATGTATGTCGCCATCGTGGACGTGCCCGCGGTCGATGCGATGTACTGACCCCAGATGATGTAGACGAGGTCGAACAGTTGGAACGAGCCGATGATCGACAGGAACGCCCAGATCCTGATCGTCGGGCCGAGCAGCGGCAGCACGATGAAGCGCTGCACCTGCCAGTACGACGCGCCGTCGATGGATGCCGCCTCCGACAGCTCATCGGGAACTCCCTGAAGACCGGCGAGAAAGAGGATGACCGCGAAGCCGATGTACTTCCACGTGATGATCACCATGAGCGACCAGATGGCGATGTTGGGGTTGCTGATCCAGTCCTGGCGCAGCGCGCCGAGGCCGACGTTCTCGAGGAACCCGTTGACCGCGCCGTTCGACGAGAGCATGAGGCCCCAGCCGAGGCCGACAACGACCTCGGAGATCACGTACGGCACGAAGATCAGAACGCGGAGCGCCGATTGCCCCCGCATCTTGCGGTTGAGCAGCAGGGCGAGGCCGATGGCGACGGGTGCCTGGAAGACCAGGGAGAGCACCGCGATGATCGCGTTGTGACGCAGCGCTTCCTGGAACGAGGAGTCGGTCAGAATCGTGACGTAGTTACGCAGGCCGATGAACTCGGTTGCGGGGCCGATGCCACTCCAACTGAAGAAGCCGTAATACGCGGCGATGAGCACCGGCACGATGACGAAGCCGACGAAGATGATGAGGGCAGGGCCGGCAAGCAGGGCGATCTCGAGGCGCATGCGCCAGTCGGAGCCTCCCGGCGCCCGCCGGCGGGCCGGGGACGATGGTGTTGCATCGCCCCCGGCCGCCTCGAGATCCACCTGCGGGGCCCCGGTGAGCGGAGTCTCGCGAATGGATGTCATGAGTTGTGGCCCTACGACCGCGCCGCTGCGTCGTTCACGGCCGTGACGATGTCTTCGGCACTGCCCTGGCCAGCGAGAAGGTCGACGACGGCCACGTTCAGCGCGTTTCCGACATTCTGCCCGAAGAGGGTGTCAAGCCATACCGAGACATACGGAGCCGCGTTGTAGGCGGTGAGAACCTCCTGCAGTGCCGGGTCCTCCACGACGCCCTGGGCATCCTGGCTCGCGGGCAGGGTCTGGAAGGCGACAGCGTAGGCCTCCTGGTTTTCCTGCGTGGCGATGAAGTCCAGGAAGTCGACGCAGGCATCCGGTGCCTCCACGTGGCACGAGAACCCATCGACACCACCCATCATGGCGGCGGGGTCACCGTCGCCACCGTCGACGGCGGGGAACGGGAACCAGCGCAGGTCGGCCAGCGGCTGCTGGTCGGGGGTCAGGTCGGTGATCACTCCGGGGTTCCACGCTCCCATGAGCTCCATCGCGGCGATCTTGTTCGCGACGAGGCCAGCAGACGATCCTGCACCCTGCTGGGCTGCCGTGGTGAGGAAGCCGGTGTTGAACGGCTCGGTCTCGTTGAAAGCAGCGAGTTCTTCGCCAGCCTCGAGCCAGCAGTCGTCGTCGAACGCGCGGTCTGCGGCGGCCTGGTTGATGACATCCTGCGAGCAAGCGCGCAACGCGAAATTGTAGTACCAGTGCGCCGCAGGCCAGGCATCCTTCGCCCCGAGCGCGATGGGCTCGATTCCCGCATCCTTGAGCTGGTCGTTGGCGGCTTCGAGTTCGTCCATGGTGGTGGGCGCCTCCGTGATACCGGCCTGGTCGAACAGGTCCTGGGTGTAGTAGATACCGCTCGGCAGAACGGCCGTCGCCAGCCCGTAGTTCTTGCCGTCGACCTCGAACGCCGAGATCACACCACCGAGGGCGGTCTTCGTCTCGTCGCTCAGCAGGTCGGTGAGATCCTTGGCCTGTCCGGCCGCGACCACGTCGGCGAGCTTGCCGCCACCACGAGCCATGAAGATGTCTGGGGCGTCGCCCGAGTTGAGCGCGGTCTGCAGCTTTCCGTCCATCTCTTCGTTCTGGATGGACTGCATTTCGATTGTGACGCCGGGATTTTCGGCCTCGAATGCGGCGATGGTGTCGACCCAGTACGCCTGGCCGGCGCCCGTCGTGGAGTTCTGCCAGAACGTCATGGAGACGCTACCGTCGTCACTTCCCTCGGCATCTGCACTACATCCGCTGAGGACGAGGGCGCCGGCGGCGACAATTGCTCCGGCTGTGAGGAGCCTCTTGGCTTTCATGTGATGTTCCACCTGTTCTCTTCGTTGAGTGAATACCTCGGCACCGAGGCATTGCGGGTGCGCCGCGCGGTGAGCACGGTGTGATGCAGGTCCCGAGTCGTGCCCGGGGTGCTGGATTATCTCCAGGTTCCGTCAGCTTCACATTTGCCAGAAACAGTGTCAAACGTTTTCAAAAACGGTTTCTAGCGCTACTCTCGGACCATCATGGGGCGCAGACCGACGATCAATGACGTGGCCGCCGCCGCCGGTGTTTCGGTGGCGACCGTGTCCAAAGCTGTCAATGGCAGATACGGGATCGCGCCCGAGACCGCCGCCCGGGTGCTCGAAATCGTCAGGGAGCTCGGGTACGAATCGAGCATCGTCGCCAGCAGCATGCGCTCGCGCAAGACCGGCGTGATCGGGGTGCTGGTCGCGGATTTCGAGCCGTTCAGCGCCGAAATCCTCAAGGGCGTGGGCTCCGAGCTCCGGGACTCACACTACGACCTCCTCGCCTACGCGGGCTCCCGCCAGGTCGAGGGTCCGGGGTGGGAGCGGCGGTCGCTCCAGCGCCTCAGTGGCACCCTCATCGACGGCGCGATCATGGTCACGCCGACCGTGGTGAGCGCGTCATCAGACATCCCGATCGTCGCGATCGACCCGCACACCGGTCGGGCCGACCTGCCGACGGTGGAATCTGACAGCTTCAGTGGCGCCCGCCAGGCGACCCAGCATCTCATCGAGCTCGGGCACACCCGCATCGGCTTTATCGGCGGTCGTCCCGACCTCCGCTCGGCGGCGCTTCGGGATGCCGGATATCGCCGCGCCCTCGCCGACGCGGGATTGCCATACGACCCTGCGCTCGTTCGCGACGGACTCTACCAACAGCAGACCTCCCGGGAGCCCGCGCTGTCGCTCTTGCGCGGACGCAACCGCCCCACTGCGGTATTCGCCGCCAATGACCTCTCGGGTATTGCCATTCTCGAGGTGGCCGCCGAGCTCGGGCTCGACGTGCCCGGCGACCTGTCGGTGATCGGGTTCGACGACATTCCCGAGGCATCGCAGATGACGCCGCCGCTGACGACCATCCGCCAACCGATGAAGACCCTCGGCGCGACAGCGGCGCGGATGGTCGTGGCACTGCTCGCCGGCGAGCAGCCTGAGACCATGCACAGCCTGCTTCCGACCCGGCTGGTCGCCCGGGCTACGACAGCACCACCGCGGCCCGCCTGACTTCCCGGCTGAGCATCACGCTGAGCATCACGCGCCGGCTGAGCATGGCACCCGGGTTGAGCGAACCGCGCTGGCTAAGGTATTCGCATGCCAGACCACCAGGGACGCAGTGACAACGCGCGGCGCCGCAACCTCGCGGCGGTGCTGCAGCTGGTCCACCGCGGCAGTGGTCCGTCCCGGGCGGAACTGACCGCCGTCACCGGACTCAACCGCTCCACGATCGGCGACCTTGTGGCGGAACTCACCGAGCTCGGGCTCGTGCGCGAGAGCGACGCTCTCTCCAGCAATCGGGTCGGCCGCCCCTCTCCCCTCGTGCACCCCGACCCCCGGCCGGTCATCATCGCCCTCAACCCGGAGGTCGACTCCGTTACCGCCGCAGTGGTCGGCCTCGGGGCGCGCGTGGAGCATCGCGTGCGCCGGGAGGTCGACCATCCACTCGACCCTGAGGAGATGACAGCCGTCATCGCAGAACTGGTACGCGAGATGCGCGAGGCGAGCCCTGACCGGCACGTGCACGCCGTCGGGCTCGCCGTCCCCGGCCTGGTCAGGTCGAGCGACGGAACGGTGCGCTGGGCGCCCCACCTCGAGTGGCGCGAGGTGCCGATCACAACGATGGTCGCGAACGCCACCGGGCTCCCGACGTACGCCGACAACGACGCGAGCCTCGGTGCGGTCGCCGAGCGGCTGTTCGGGGCAGGGCGGGGCGTTGACGAGCTGGTGTACCTCAATGGCGGTGCCAGCGGCATCGGCGGCGGGGTCGTCGTGCGCGGCATAGCGCTGTCGGGAGTGCGCGGCTACGCCGGCGAGTTCGGGCAGAACCGGCCTGGCCTCGGCGACCCCGGCGATCGCACCACGCAGTACGGCACTCTCGAAGACGAGGTCAGCCGTGCCCGGTTGCTCGAGGTGGTCGGTCTGGAGAGTGCCGACGAACCGCAGCTCCGAGATGCCCTGCTCGCGTCATCCGACCCGGCCGTGCACAGCGAACTCGCTCGACAACAGCGGATTCTCAGCGTCGCCCTCGGTAACGCGATCAATGTGTTCAACCCCGAGCTCGTCGTGCTGGGAGGTTTTCTCGATGCGCTGTTGGCGTGGGATGCCGCGCTGCTCTGCCGCGGAATCCGCGAGATGACGGTCGCCGCGGCCTGGGAGGATGTCACCATCCTCCCGGCCGCCCTGGGCGAGAATCGCCTGCTGATCGGGGCCGCGGAGCTGGCGTTCACCGCCATGCTCCGCGACCCCGCTGCTGCCCGCTAGCCGGAGCGCCCCGCCAGGCGGCGGCGCAGCATCAGCGCGCCGCCGGCCGTCAGGAGCAGTAGCGCCGCGAAGGCTCGGAAGAGAGTACGTCGTACCGTGGGCGCTCCTCGCGCACATAGGCCGGAAATCCGGGCCGACCTGCACACCCTAAGAATGTCTCAGCGGAAACGGCAAGGCTTTTGTCGTCGATGACAGCTGCACCTATCGAATCGTGATCGAGCGTTGCGAGCGTTCGCGGCGTGTCTGCTTTCGGCGAGCACTCCATCCCTCGTGCCGCGGAGAATCTTCGCGGACAGGTTCCGCCAACCACGCTTTCGCGATAAGTTTGCCAGAACAACAATTTCTCGACGATGAGCCAGGAGTCGCATTATGCCCGTCACCCCCACCCCAGCAGACAAGTTTTCCTTCGGCCTCTGGACGATCGGATACAACGGCGCAGACCCGTTCGGTGGCCCCACCCGCGCTCCCCTCGATGTCGTGCACGCCGTCGAGAAGCTCGCGGAGCTCGGTGCATACGGACTCACCTTCCACGATGACGACCTCTACGCATTCGGGTCGACCGACGCCGAGCGTGACACGCAGATCGGCCGCCTGAAGCAGGCGCTCGCCGACACCGGCCTCATCGTGCCGATGGTCACCACCAACCTCTTCAGCGCTCCGGTCTTCAAGGACGGCGGATTCACCTCCAACGACCGCGGAGTGCGCCGCTACGCCATGCGCAAGGCCATGCGCCAGCTCGAACTGGGCGTCGAACTCGGCGCAAAGACGTTCGTGATGTGGGGTGGACGCGAAGGCGCGGAGTACGACGCAGCCAAAGACATCCGCAGCGCCCTCGAGCGCTACCGCGAAGCCCTCAACGTGTTCGGCGACTACGTCACCGACAAGGGTTACGACATCCGGTTCGCGATCGAGCCGAAGCCGAACGAGCCCCGCGGCGATATCCTGCTGCCGACTGTCGGCCACGCCATGGCGTTCATCGAGACCCTCGAGCGCCCCGAACTGTTCGGCCTGAACCCCGAGGTCGGCCACGAGCAGATGGCCGGGCTCAACTTCGCCGCCGGAATCGCCCAGACCCTCTACCAGGGAAAGCTGTTCCACATCGACCTGAACGGCCAGCGCGGCATCAAGTACGACCAGGACCTCGTGTTCGGTCACGGTGACCTGCACAACGCCTTCGCGCTCGTCGACCTGCTCGAGAACGGTGGCCCCAACGGCGGACCCTCGTACGACGGCCCGCGCCACTTCGACTACAAGCCGAGCCGCACCGAGGACGAGACCGGCGTCTGGGACTCTGCCGCCGCCAACATGAACACCTACCTGCTGCTGAAGGAGCGTGCGGCGGCGTTCCGCGCCGACCCCGAGGTGCAGGAGGCGCTCTCGGCGGCTCGCGTTCCCGAGCTCGCCGAGCCCACCCTCTCCGCCGGTGAGACCTACGACGACCTCCTCGCCGACCGGGCATCGTTCGAAGACTTCGACACCGATTCCTACTTCAACGGGAAGGGATTCGGGTTCGTCAGGCTGCAGCAGCTGGCCACCGAGCACCTGATGGGCGCTCGCTAACCATCGACCCCGACCCCGACCCCGACCCCGACCCTCCGGCCTTTCATTATTCCGGAGGTGATGTGGATGGTGGGGCAGGAGAGCTCAGCGTGAGCTCAATGGCCCCACCAGCCACTCCACTTTCACCACCTCCTGAATAATGACAGAGCCCGAAACGGGTGAGGAGAACATCATCATGACCCTCGTTGCCGGAGTCGACAGCTCCACCCAGAACTGCAAGATCGTCATCGTGGATGCCGCCACCGGGGTGACGGTCCGCTCGGGCCGCGCGGCTCACCCCGCCGGCACCGAGGTCGACCCGGAGGCATGGTGGACCGCGCTGCAGCAGGCCATCGCTGACGCCGGCGGTCTCGCCGACGTCGCCGCGATCTCCGTCGGGGGGCAGCAGCACGGCATGGTGGTGCTGGATCACGGCGGCCGCGTCATCCGGCCCGCCCTGCTGTGGAACGACACTCGTTCCGCGCAGGCGGCGCGAGACCTGGCCGTCGAGGTTCCGGACATCATCACCCGCACGGGTTCGAAGCCTGTGGCGAGTTTCACGAGCACGAAGCTGCGCTGGCTGCGCGACACCGAACCGCAGCACGCTGCCGCTGTCGCCGCCGTGGCGCTCCCCCACGACTGGCTCACCTGGCGCCTCAGGGGTTTCGGCCCGCAGAATCCGCGGCTCGATGCGCTCACGACGGATCGCTCTGACGCGAGCGGAACCGGATACTTCGACCCGGTCTCCGGCGAGTACGACAGGGACCTGCTCGAGCTCGCCATCGGAAATTCAGGAACTCTCGTTCCGCGGATCGTCGCGCCCGGCGCGTCGGCCGGAACTATTGCGTCAACTCCTGAATTTCCGACACCGGAGGGCGGGATGGTGGTCGGAGCCGGCGCCGGCGACAATGCCGCAGCCGCCCTCGGCCTTGGCGCGCGCGACGGTGACGTCGTGGTGTCGATCGGCACGAGTGGCACAGTCTTCGCGGTCACCGCGACTCCCAGCCACGACGAGACTGGCGCCGTCGCGGGATTTGCCGATGCAAGCGGGCTCTTCCTGCCTCTCGTCGCGACCCTCAACGCCGCGCGGGTGCTCGACTCGATCGCCGGACTGCTCGGCGTCACCCACGACGAACTCGGCACGCTGGCGCTGCAGGCGGAACCCGGTTCAGGCGGTCTCGTGTTGCAGCCGTATTTCGAGGGCGAGCGGACGCCCAACCTGCCGGATGCCACGGCCACCCTGTTCGGAATGACCCTCGCCTCCACGACCCGACCCGACCTCGCCCGCGCGGCGATCGAGGGGCTGCTCTGCGGTCTCGCAGACGGCATGGACGCCCTGCGCGCACAGGGCGTGCAGGCCCGGCGGATCCTGTTGATCGGCGGTGCCGCCCAGAACCGCGCGGTCTCGGCGATTGCTGCGCAGGTATTCGAGGTTCCGGTCGTGGTTCCGACGCCGGGCGAATACGTGGCACTCGGTGCCGCTGCGCAGGCAGCGTGGGCCCTGCAGGGCGATCGCCCTAGGTGGGACGTGCCGGTGCATGCCGAGCCGGCGGTCGACACCCGGCCGGTCATCCGGCAGCAGTACTCCGCACGTTAGGTCGAGCCGGCGGGGTCTAACACGCTGGGCAGATCCCGCTAGGCGGAGTCGCGCCAGACGATTTCGGTCGGCAGGAGCGTTCCGGTCTTCTCTGGCCGGATCCCGTTGACCAGGTCGAGCACGATCGAGGCAGCCTGGCGTCCCAGCAGGTCGGCGGGCTGACGCACCGTCGACAGTAGTGGGTAACACCGCTGGGCCCATTCGCTGTCGTCGAACCCGACGATTCCGATGTCGTCAGGGATGCTGCGGCCGGCCTGGCGAAGAACGTCGATGGCCCCGGCGGCGATCGCGTCAGACGCGGCGAACACCCCGTCGATGTCGGGTTCGCGGGCGAGGAGTTCTTTCATTCCCGCGACTCCGGTCTCGCGCGAGTAGAGGGGGTAATCCACGACGAGCCGTTCGTCGAAACGATCCCCGATCGCCGATCGGAAACCCGCCAGCCGATCGGCGCCTGAGTCGCGGTCGAGGGCGGCGGCGATCATCCCGATCCTGGTCCGACCGGTGTCGCGAAGTCGAGCAGTCACATCCTGGGCAGCTGTGTAGTTGTCGATCCCGACGAAGGCGATCTTCGGCACATCGGATGGATGCCCGACGGTGACCGCCGGCAGCCCGATCTCACTGATGGCGAGCGCGATGGGGTCGTGTTCGCGGGCCGAGACGATGATCACTCCGTCCACGAATCCGCCGCGCAGGAAGTCGGCCACTCTTGCGGAGTCGCGGTCAGACCCGATGATGAGGCACACCAGCTGGTAGTCGTCCTCAGACAGGCGCTCGTTCGTACCCAGCAGGATGGCGCCGATATTGGGATCCTCGAGGAACACGGAGTGCGGCTCATGCACGATCAGCCCGACGGCGCGCGTGCGCTGGGAGGCCAGATTGCGCGCGGCCATGTTGCGCACATAGCCCACTTTGGCGATCGCGAGTTCGATGGCCTCCCGCGCCGAGTCCGAGACGTAACGCTCGCCGTTGAGCAGCCTGGATACAGTTCCCCTGGACACCTTCGCCTCATCGGCCACGTCGAAGATCGTTGCTCTTTTCGGGCGATCGTCACTCTGGCGCATGATCGCTACTTTAGCTGTCATGGCGCCGTTCGAGGGCGGAACGTGAGCGCTCACGATTGACACTCCGAACGGCTCCCAGCTACGATTAAGGCTGCCCGCCCTGTAGAGCGGGCTTATTTTTGACTTTGCTCTGTGCACGCTCACAGGCATGCTAAAGGAGGCTGCTGTGAGGCGACACGAGACAGCCTCGGCCGCGCACGGCTGGCAGCGCGACGGAATTCTTTTCGGTTGCGACTACAACCCCGAACAGTGGCCCGTGAGCGTGTGGCACGATGATGTCGCGCTCATGGTCCAGGCCGGAGTCGACATTGTCGCGATCAACATCTTCGGCTGGGCGTCGATCGAACCTCGCCCCGGCGAGTACGACTTCGACTCCCTCGACGCGATCATCGCGCTGCTCCACGAGAACGGCATCAGGGTCAACCTCGGCACCGGCACCTCGTCACCGCCGCCATGGCTGTCGACGCGGCATCCGGAGATCCTGCCGGTGATGGCCGACGGCACCCGACGCTGGCCCGGCGGACGGCAGGCGTGGTGCCCGAGCTCGCCGGTGTTCCGCGAACATGCACTTCGCCTGGCTTCTGTCGTAGCAGAGCGATATGGATCCCATCCGGCTGTGGCCCTCTGGCACGTCTCCAATGAGCTCGGGTGCCACAACGCGCTCTGCTATTGCGACGTCTCGGCTGCCTCGTTCCGACGGTGGCTCGAGGCGCGCTATGACAGCATCACCCGACTCAATGACGCCTGGGGCACCACGTTCTGGAGCCAGCACTACTCGGACTGGAGCGAGATCCTTCCGCCCCGCTCCACGTTGTCTGCGGGCAACCCCGCCCAGCGGCTCGACTTCGAGCGCTTCAGTTCCGAGGAATTGCTGGGCTACTACCGCGAGGAGCTCGCCGTCATCCGCGCGGCCAGCACGGCTCCCGTCACGACCAATTTCATGGTCACCGCCCACATCCGCACCCAGGACTACTGGCGCTGGGCGCCCGAGGTCGATCTCATCGCCAACGACCATTACGTCGACTACCGGCTCGATCGTCCCGAGGTCGAGTTGTCATTCTCGGCGGACCTGACCCGTGGTCTCGCCCACGGCGAGCCGTGGATGCTCATGGAGACGGCCACGAGCGCCGTCAGCTGGCAGCCGCACAACATCGCGAAGGTGCCCGGCGAACTCGTCCGCACCGTCGCCTCCCACCTCGCCCGCGGGGCCGACGGAATCTGCTTCTTCCAGTGGCGGGCTTCGCGTCAGGGCGCCGAGAAGTTCCACTCCGCTCTGCTGCCCCATGCGGGAACCGACTCCAAGATCTGGCGCGAGACGCTCGGACTCAGCGCGATGCTCGACCGGCTGGCCCCGGTCAGCGGCACCAGGGTCGACGCTCGCGTTGCCATCATGTTCAGTTGGGAATCACGGTGGTCGGCGAGCCATGAAACCCACCCGTCTGAAGACGTCAGCTATCTCACCGAGGCTCATCGTGCCTACTCCGCCCTCCGATCAGCGGGGGTGACAGTCGATTTCGTCCCTCCGGGTGCAGACCTGGCCGGCTATTCGCTCGTCATCGTGCCTACGCTCTACTGCGTCAACGACAGCGACGCCCGCGGACTGTCCGACTATGTCGCCGGCGGGGGCCACGCAGTCGTGACTTTCTTCTCCGGTCTGGCCGACGACGAACTCCGGCTGCGGATGGATGCCACGGGGGCAACGCCGCCCGGAGCGTTCGCCGAACTCCTTGGAGCCTGGACCGAAGAGTTCTTCCCGCTCGGCCAGGGCGGCACGGCTTCGCTGACCGACGGTGCCACGGGAAGCATCTGGACGGAAATCGTGCGGGTGACCACAGCCACGGTCATGACCGAGTTCGCCGACGGGCAGGTCGCCGGTCATCCGGCCATCACCTCGAATGCGTTCGGTGACGGCAGGGCCATTTACGTTGCAACCGCACTCGATGATGACTCGTACGAGACCCTCGTCGCCAGCGCCCTCGCCGAGGCTGGCGTGACCGGCCATACGCTGGGCGCGGATGTCGAGGTCGTCACCCGTTCCAACGGCACCGACAGGTTCGTATTCGTGATCAACCACTCGGCCTCCGACGTGTCGCTCGCCGGAACGGGCACGGAGCTGACCACGGGCGAAAGCATCGACGGAATCGTCGCCGTGCCTGCCGGGGCCGTGAGGGTGCTGCGCGAGTCGATCCGTTAGAGTCGCACGACCCGCAGCACGAGCGCCTGCTGTGCCTGCAGCGGCGGCCAGGCAAGACCGACCGATCCCAGCACGAGGCCCGAGAGCGTTGCGCCGCCCGCCGCCAGCCACGGCGGGATGCCGTGGAAGTACTGCACCGGCGCACCGAGATCGAGAGGCTCGACGCGATAGTCTGCTGCGGGATCGAGCCCGGGCAGGATCATGCCAGTACTGGCCGCGTCCCTGGGTGCTTCGAGACAGACCACGGCGAAGATCGCTTCGCTGAGGTCGGCGGCGACGACTCCATGAAGTTCCACCGCGGCATCCGCGGAGTCGGCACGCACCACGGTCCCGGAGTGCAGCATGGCGCGATGCTTCTTGAACTCGCCGATCCAGGTGGCTGCGGAGGCGAGCTCCTCCTCGGTCGACGTAGTGAGATCCCACTCGATTCCCGCAGAGCCGAAGAACGCCGTCGCCAGTCGAAAGCCGAGATCGGTTTGGCGGCCGGTGGTGTGCGCCACGGTCGCCCCGAGGTGGCTGCCGATCACTTCCGGTGGCAGCACGATCGAGGTGTATCGCTGGATCCGCTGGCGCTCGACCGGATCGTTGGTGTCACTGGCCCACACCCTGTCGGTGAACTGCAGCACGCCGAGGTCGGTACGGCCGCCGCCCGAGGAGCAGGATTCGATCTCCAGCGAGGGATAACGGGAATTCAGTTCCGCCATGAGCCGCCAGGTAGCGAGGGTCTGACGGTGGGCCGATCCGCCGAGCATGTCCCGGTTCTGGTCCCACTTCAGGTACGCGATGTCGTACTGGTCGAGCAGTGCGCACAACTGGCCGAGCACGGAGTCGAAGGCCTCGGGGTTCGCGAGGTCGAGCACGAACTGGTTACGCCACGGTTGGGGCAGCCGGTTCGGCGAGCCGGTGAGCACCCATTCCGGATGCGCGCGCGCCACGTCCGAGTCGAGGCTCACCATCTCGGGCTCGACCCACAACCCGAAATCCATCCCGAGCGAGTGCACATGATCGATGATCGGGGTCAGGCCCAGGGGCCAGCGCTCCGGGTCGACAGTCCAGTCCCCGAGGGCGCGGGTGTCGTCGGTGCGACCCGTCATCCATCCATCGTCGAGCACGAACCTTTCGACACCGACGGATGCCGCGACCGAGGCCAGCGACGTCAACCGCTCGAGATCGTGGTCGAAGTACACCGCCTCCCACGTATTCAGGATCACCGGTCGTACGCCGACAGGGCGTCGGTGACGGGCCCAGGAGTGGAAGCGCTCAGACACACCGTCGAGGCCGGCGGCTGAGAAGGCGGCGAGGATCTGTGGAGACTCGTACCGCTCCCCCGCGGCGAGGGTGATTTCGCCGGGCGCGAGCAATTCGGCGGCTCCGAGCACGGCGCGACCCGTCGCATGAGATTCCGCGTACAGGTCGTGGTCGCCGCTGAAGGCCAGGTGCACGGCCCAGACCTCGCCGCTGCGGAATCCAAAGCCCGGCGTTCCCGCCGCGAGCAGTTCGGGGCTGTCGTGGCCGTTTCGACCGTGACGCGTCTGCCTGCTCCAGCTCCCGTGGGCGAGCTCGCGACGCTGGGGACGGCGTTCGAACGACCAGCGGCCCGTGACATCCAGCACCTCCCTCGCTCTGGGAGGGACCGGGAGGGTCGCACCCAGCCTGCCCAGGGTGAAGTCGGTGTCACCGGTGTTGGTCACGGTGGTGCGGGTCACGAGCAGGCCTTCGGGCGACAGGTCGAGGTGTACCGATGCCTCGAGGCCCTCTGCGGGATCCCGCAACGCGAAGAGGACGCTGCCCTGATCGCGTCGGTCGATGCGAGAGAGCGTGAACGATGGTTCGACGGTCTGCGAGCCCCTGTGGCCGGAGAGCCCGGGTGTTCCACTCCAGCCTTCGCTGGAGACGGGCAGCAGGCTCAGGGTCGAAGGAATGCCGATGGAACTGGGTGGAATCGCCAGGGTCTGGGTGTCGACCATGCTCTCGAGCTGCTGTGGGCTGAGATCACCGAGGTCCGCACCCCAGTGCACACAAGAGGGAACCCCCACCCCCCGGGCGTCCAGCACGACGCTGGTTCCCGGGGAGCGGAGGTAGATGATATTTGTGATGTTTGTTACTCCGCGACAGGGATCGACTGTGCCTTGAGGGCCGCGATCGTTTTCTCCGACCCGGCCTCGAGCGCGTCGGCCAGCGTACCGCTGCCACCCAGCGCAGCACCGAAGCCGTCTGACACGTCAGTATAGGTCTGCGTCATGGTCGGTCCCCATACGAAGTTCGGGATGACCTGGGACGAAGCCTCGGCGAAGACGTCGTAGATCTTCTGTCCGCCGTAGAACTCCTGCTCAGCGGTGAAGACCGGCAGATCGGCGCCGTCCTTCGATGCCGGGTAGAGTCCACCGAGCTCGTTCGCGAGTTCGAGCGCGTCAGGGTCGGTGTTCAGCCACAGCGCGAACTGCGCTGCCTCGTACGGGTGCTTCGATCCCTTCAGCACGGCGGTCGACGAGCCACCCCAGTTTCCGGCGGCGTCGTCGCCGGCGTTCCACTGCGGCATCTGGGCCACGGCCCACTTGCCCGAGGTGTCTGGCGCACCGCTCTTGATGGTGCTGGCGCCCCAGACTGCCGAGATCCAGGTCCACTGCTGGCCCGTGTTGAACGATGCGTTCCACTCGTCCGAGAACGAGGCGAGGGTCGAAACCTCGCCGCGGTCGAGCAGTCCCTGCCAGTAGTCGGCGACTTCGAGCGACTCCGGGCTGGTCAGGTCGACCGACCACTCTTCGCCGTTGTTCTCGAACCACTGGCCGTCGTTCTGCCAGACCATTCCCGCGAACCAGTTGACGTCGGTCTTGGGGAAGTTGGTGATGTAGGAGCCGAGCGCCTTGATCTTCGCGGCGGCATCCGCATATTCTGCCCACGTCGTCGGGACGGGGATACCGGCAGCCTCGAACAGGTCGGCACGGTAGTACATCGCGGTGGGGCCGGAGTCCTGCGGGATGGCGTAGACAGCGTTGTCTTCACCGAAGGTCACCTGGCTCCAGGTCCAGTCGACGAACTGGTCGCCGGCCGCGAGGATGTCGCCGCACTCTGCAATGTTCTCGAGCCCGTCCTGCACGCGGAAATTGGGGAGAGCGTCGTATTCGACCTGGCCCACGTCGGGAGCGTTGCCCGCCGTGATCTGGTTGAAGAAGTTCTGGTAGGTGCCGGCGTTACCGCTCGGCCCCGTCTGGAACTCGACCTGGATGTCTGGGTTGTTCTCGTTCCAGAGCGCGACGACCTGGTCCATTCCCGGAACCCAGCTGGCGAAGGTGAGTTCGACGGGACCGTCGGACGGTTCACAGCCGCCGGCGGCGGCATCCGGTGTGGCACTCGAACATCCGGCGAGGGCCAGCGCCGAGACAACGGCAGCTGCCATAGCTACCGTTCTGAGGTTGCGTTGCATGAGTGTTCCAATCGTGTGCTGTGTTCACCATCCGGGGCCGGATCGTGAGTGATGGGTTGTGATCTACTTGATGCTTCCCGCCGCAAGACCGCCGCTCCAGAACCGTTGAAGGCTCAGGAAGGCGATGATGAGCGGGATGATCGACACGAACGCGCCGATGATGACGAACGACCGGAGTTCAGGATTCTGGCCGATCGCACTGTTCCAGGAGTACAGACCCAGGGTCACCGGGAACAGGCTGGGGTCCCGCAGCATGATGAGCGGCAGGAAGAAGTTGTTCCAGATCGCGACGAACTGGAACAGGAAGATGGTCACCAGGGCTGGCGCCATCAACCGGGTAGCGACGGTGAAGAAGGTGCGCACCTCGTTCGAGCCATCGAGTCGAGCGGCCTCCAGCAGTTCATCCGGGACGCTCGAGGCGGCGTAGATGCGCGCCAGGTAGACGCCGAAGGGGCTCACGATGCTCGGCAGGAAGACCGCCCAGAACGTGTTGGTGAGTCCGACCTGGCTGAAAATGAGAAAGAGCGGCAGAGCGAGCGCGGTGGCCGGAACCAGAACACCGGAGAGCACGACATTGAACACCGCCTCCCGCCCGCGGAATCCGTACTTGGCCAGCGCGTATCCGCACATGGACGCGACGACGGTACCGAGGAACGCGCCGGCGCCCGCGTACAGCACGCTGTTCAGTATCCACTTCAGAAAGACGCCGTCGTTGTACGTGAAGAGGCCGCTGATGTTGTTCACGAAGTTCGGTATCGCATCCGGCGTGAAGATCAGGGCCGGCGTCGTCGTGAACTGACCCTGCGTCTTGGTGGACGAGACCAGCAGCCACCAGATGGGAATGAGGAAGTACAGCGTGAAGACGCCCATGATCAGCATCGCGGCGGATCGGGACAGGATCGGCTCACGCTGCGAACCGCCTGTGGTCGAACTGCGAGTCAGGCTCGGGGCGCTCATGCGAATGCTCGCTTCTGTGTGACCTTGAGGAAGACGAACGACAGCACGAACGTCGAGAGGGCGAGCACGACGGAGAAGGCCGCCGCGAGGCTGTAATTCGGCACCGAGGCCGTGGTGTAGACGGCGAGGTTGGGTGTGAAGGTCGAGTTGATAGCCGTGCTGAAGCTGCGCAGTGTTTGCGGTTCGGCCAGCAACTGCAGCGTCCCGATGATCGAGAACACGGCGGTGAGGATGAGCGCGGGTGTGACGAGAGGGATCTTGATCTGCCAGGCGATGGCCCAGTTGCTCGCGCCATCGATTCTGGCGGCTTCGTAGATCTCTGTGGGGATGGCGAGCAGGGCCGAGTAGATGATCAGCATGTTGTAGCCGACATAAACCCACGTCACGATGTTCGCGATGGACCACAGCACCAGGTCAGCCCCCAGGAACGGGATGTTCTGGGTTATCGCGCTGAACGGGGACAGTGAGGGCGAGTACAGGAAGCCCCACATGATCGCCGCGATGACGCCAGGAACGGCGTAGGGAGCGAAGAAAGCGAGGCGGAAGAACTTCTTGCCCTTCAACAGCGGGGAGTCGAGCAGCAGCGCGAAGAGCAGCGCCAGCCCGAGCATGACCGGCACCTGCACTGCGCCGAAGGCGAGCACCCGCAGCACTGAGGCCCAGAAGTCGCTGGCCTGGAACACCGCGATGTACTGGGTGAACCCGCCGAAGACGGTCGTCGCTGGACCGAAGGTTCCCGAGCGTTCCACGGTCAGGAAAGACTGGTAGATCGCGTACCCGATCGGGATGACGTAAAAGAGCACATACAGCAGCAGGAAGGGCCCGACGAAGATGGCGAGCGCCTTGCGGTGACTCAGCCTTTTCCGCGGAGTCGCGCTCGTGCCTGACCCCTGGCGGGGGGCTCGTACTGAGGTCACCGTCATAGGAATTGCCCCGATCATCGTTGGTCTGGCGCAGCGGGCGAGCCCGGTCCGGGCCCTGGATGTGCTCGATCAGCCAGCGAAGGACGCTGCCGACATGATCTCTGTGAACGCTCCCATCTTATTCACATGGATTTCTGACTGTCAACCGAATAGGGGGTGCCGCGTCGCACCGGCGGGCCGATCGCGGCACCCCCACCGCACCAGCGGGCTAGGCGGGCAGCGGCACACTTCCCGCGCTGCAGTACGAACCCGGGCTGTGTGCGGTGTGTGCCACCCGCAGCTCAGCATCCCTGTCTCCCGATGAATCCGGGCGGAACTCGTCGCTGATCCCCCAGTCGAACTGAGTGGCGTCGGGACGGGCGCCCTGATGCTCGGCCAGCCCGAGCGGCAGAAGTCGAAGGCGCTGGTCGACCCACGCGGCATCCCACGGGCCCTCGCTCATGATCTGCTCGGCCGCCCTGAACTCGTAGTAGATCGTGCGGCGCAGCTTGTTGCCCGTCACGGCCTCTGAACCGTGCACGACCATGACGTCGTGCACGAGCACGTCACCGGGCTCCATCTCGACCTGCACGACGCCGGGTGCATCCCAGCCATACGTGTCCTTGAGGTCGCAAATATCCACTGGTCGCTTGTGCGACCCTGGAGCGACACGTAATGCTCCTTCTCCGATGCGCGACGAGTCGAGGTAGACGTCGACGTTGAAGACGCGAAAGTTGCGAGGGTGCACGGCATCCTGATGCCACTCGATCGCGGCGCCGTCCCCCTCGTTCTTGAAGACGAGGGATTCGTAGGTCGGGACGAAGTTGGGGCCGGCGAGGCTCTCGGCGATGCCGAGCACGGCGGGGCTCCCGAGCAACTCGAGCGATGCGGCCTGCCCCTTGTTGTGGACGTAGTCGACGCGGAACATCACTCGCCCGATCGAGCGATTCGCGTAGTGGTAATCGACGGAGGCTGGATCGTCGGCGTCGACGGTGCGCGCGTCCTCCATCCAGGTGGTAGCGGCGGCCTGGAGGCGCGAAAGCAGGTCCGCCGGGATGCGATCGCGGAGCACGAGGTACCCGTTCTCGTCGAAACTGCGCACCTCTTCCGCGCTCAGCAGGTACGGCGCGGCGACTGTCACGGCTGGGGTGGATGGGGTCATTCGTGGCTCCTGGTTCTCGTAGACGGCGATTCGATGTGCCTATCGGCATCTCGGTGTCTCCACGCTAATGACTAGGATGTCGAAGAGATTCGGTCTGAATCTCTAATAATTCCGGGATACTCATGCACATCGATTCGAGCCAGCCGAGCTTCGGTCTCGCCAGTCAGCGATCGAGCAGGGCCAGGATGATCGTCGCGCACCAACACGACGACATCGAATTCAACATCGCACCGACCGCCATGAGCTACCGCATCGACGGCACACTGGTCGATATCCCCCCGAACCGCCTCGCGGGATTCTGGGCGGCACGACCGCACCAGCTCATCGACGACGCCCCGGAAGACTGGGTGCACTGGCTCACAGTTCCGCTCGGATTGTTCCTGTCGTGGAACCTGCCGGACGGACTGGCCGCTCGCATGCTGCGCGGCGACGTCGTCCTCTTCTCGGATGCCCCACGGGGCGCGCCGGCAGTCGACAGGTTCGAGCAGTGGGGTGCAGACCTTGCTGCTGCGAACCCCTGGACCGACGACATAGTGAAACTCGAACTCGAGGCGTATCTGAGGCGGCTGGATTTCGCACCGCTCCGCGCCGATTCCCCGGGAGCCGAGAAGCGCATTCCCGGCAGGTCGGCGCTCCTTGCAGGCCGGATGGCCGAGTTCATCTCGACCAGATCGGCGGAGCCGATCTCGGTCGCCGACGTCGCGCGGGCGGTCCACGTTCATCCGGGATACGCGATGACGGCCTTCCGCACCTCGGTCGGCACGACCATCGGCTCGTACCTCGCGCAGTGCAGGGTGGCTCACGCCCAACGCCTGCTCATCACCACCACCCTGCCGGTCCAGGAGATCGGGCTGAGCGTCGGTTTCCAGTCCGTGAGCCAGTTCTACGACCGTTTCGGTGCCGCCTGCGGAATCACACCGGGGGCCTACCGGCGGCTCCACGCACAGAACGCGGGCTGAACGGGAATGGGAACGACAAAGGCCGGCCGGAGCGAACCCCGACCGGCCTTCGATGCCGAACTAAGAGCTGCTACTTGGTGAGCGGCTCGAGGCTGTCGTTGCCCTTGTAGACCTCAGCCGCGTTGTCCTTGGTGACAACCAGCGGTGCGAGGAGGTAGGACGGGACGACCTTGACGCCGTTGTCGTACGACTCGGTGTCGTTGACCTCGGGCTCGTTGCCGGCCTGCAGGTCCTGAACCATCACGATGGCCTGTGCCACGAGCGCACGGGTGTCCTTGTAGATGGTCATGTACTGCTCGCCAGCCATGATCGACTTGACGGACTCGACTTCTGAGTCCTGGCCGGTGATGACGGGCAGCGGCTTGCCTGCGGCGACGACGCCCTCGATGATGGCGCGAGCGAGGGTGTCGTTCGGCGAGAGCACACCGTCGAGGTCAGCCGATGCGTAGTTTCCCGAGAGCAGCGTGTCAGCGCGGCTGCGTGCGTTCTGCGCGAGCCATCCCTGCGTTGCGGTCTGGGCCACGTCCGTCTGGCCGGACACGACGACGAGAGTTCCGTCGTCGATCTTCGGCTGGAGAACGCTCATCGCACCGTCGAAGAAGACTCCGGCGTTGTTGTCATCGGGCGAGCCCGAGAACAGCTCGATGTTGTACGAGTCCTTGTCCGGGAACTTGGCCGCGAGGCCGTCCAGCAGAGCCTGGCCCTGCAGTTCGCCCACCTTGAAGTTGTCGAATGCGAGGTAGTAGTCGACGGCGTCGGTGTTCAGGATCAGTCGGTCATAGGCGATGACGGTCGCGCCGGCAGCGTTGGCCGCCTCGACCTGGGATGACAGCTGTGCGCCATCCTTGGCTCCGATGATGATGACCTTGGCGCCGTTGGTGACCATCGACGAGATCTGGTTCTGCTGCTCGGGAACAGTGTTGTTCGCGGGGGCGTACTGCACGTCGGGCTTGAAACCGGCTTCGGTGAGACCGTCGGTGAACAGCTGGCCGGCGAGCACCCAGTTCTCCGAGGTCTTGTCGGGCAGCGCAACTCCGATGGTGGAGTCAGCTGCGAATCCGGCCTCTGCGCTCGCTCCATCCGTGGCGACGTCGCCCCGGCTCGAGCAACCGGCGAGGGTCAACGCTGCGATGGCGGCGAAGGCCGTCGTCGCGATAACGAGTTTCTTCATTGGTACTCTCTTTTCTGGTGCATCTGGATTATCAAAAAACCGGTCTGTCTCAGCCTTCGGGAGTGAGGTCCTTGGGCCGAGCGGTTTCCTGTGGCCCACCCGAAGGGGTGGGAGTCTGTGTGCCCTGCGGTGCGGACGCTACCGGGGCGCCCTCGAGGGTCGACTTGCGGTCGCGAGTGAGCAGCCCGATGATGGACGGCTTACCCTGGCGCTTCGAGTAGACGTCGATTCCGACGGCCAGCAGCAGGACCATGCCCTTGATGATCTGCACCCGGTCGGCTCCTACGCTCATGAGCTGCAGTCCGTTGTTGAGCACAGCAATGACGAGCCCACCGATGATCGAGCCAGCGACGGTTCCGATGCCACCGGAGACGGCGGCGCCGCCGATGAAGACCGCCGCGATCGCGTCGAGCTCCCAGCCCACGCCATCTCCGGGGCCGGATGCCACGGACCGGGCGATCCACAACATGCCGGCGAGGGCGGCGATGATCGACATGTTCGCCATGACGAAGAAGTTGACCTTGCGGATGTTGACACCGGAGAGCTCAGCCGCCCTCCAGTTGCCACCGACGGCGTAGATGTGCCGTCCGATTGTCGTGTTGTTCGTGAGGAAGGAATAGCCGAGAACCAACACGCCGAGAATAAGACCGGCCACCGGGAAACTCGTTCCGGCACGGCCCGAGGCGAACAGCAGGGTGGCCGCGACGACCACGGCGAGCACGACGGCGACCTTCACGACGCTGACCCAGAGCGGCGCCTGCTCTGCACCCATCTTGGCCTGGTTGCGACGCAGGCGACGCTCCTGCCAGACGATGGCGATGGCGACGAGGAGGCCGAGGATCAGGGTGGGGTTCGAGAAGGGGCCCGGACCGAAGTCGGGCAGGAAGCCGCCACCGATGTAGGCGAACTCACGGGGAACCGGGATGGAGGTCGAGTTGCCCACAAACTGATTGGCTCCTCGGAAGATGAGCATGCCGGCGAGCGTGACGATGAATGCCGGAACGCCGACGTAGGCGACCCACCATCCCTGCCACGCGCCGACGAGCGCACCGATGATCAGGCCCACGATGATGCCGATGAACACGGTCAGGAACGAGCCGAGACCGTCGGGAAGCCCGGGGAAGCTGAGCCCGCGCATTACCTGCGCGACGACGATGCCCACGAACGCCGCGACGGAACCGACCGAGAGGTCGATGTGGCCGGCCACGATGACCATGACCATGCCGACGGCGAGGATCAGCACGTAGGCGTTGCCATTGACCAGGTTGATGAGGTTGGAAGAATCGAGGGTCTTTCCGCCCGTGACGATCTGGAAGAAGGCGATGATGATCACAAGCGCCCCGAGGATGCCGAACTGCCGGCCGCCTCCGCTGAACATCTTGCGAAGGTCTCGGATCCCCCCGGACTTCTCCGGCTTGGTGGTCATGTCGGTCATAGCTTCGGGGCTTTCTTCTCGGTGGACGTCATGCTCTTCATCAGTGTTTCGGGGTCGGCGCGGTCGGCCGAGATCTCGCTCGTGATCGCACCCTCGAAGATCGTGTAGATGCGGTCTGAGACACCGAGCAGTTCGGGCAGCTCGGACGAGATCATGATCACGCCTTTACCCTGCGCCGCCAGTTCGCGGATGATCGCGTAGATCTCGGTCTTGGCACCGACGTCGATGCCGCGGGTGGGTTCGTCGAGGATCAGGATGTCGGGGTCGGTGAACATCCACTTCGCCAGCACGACCTTCTGCTGGTTGCCGCCGGAGAGCTTATTGACGCCCTCGTACACGGTGGGGGTCTTGATACGCAGGCTCTTGCGGTATTTCTCCGAGACCTGGTACTCCTCGACCTCGTTGACGACGTCCGCCTTCGAGATCTTGGAGAGCTTGGCCGAGACGATCGATCGCTTGATGTCGTCGAGCAGGTTCAGCCCGAGCGCCTTGCGGTCTTCGCTCACGTACGCGATGCCGTTCTCGATCGCCTCGCCTACGTTGCGAACGCGGATCTCCTTGCCGTCCTTGATCAGCTCACCGGAGAGGAAATTGCCGTAGGACCGGCCGAAGATACTCATGGCGAGCTCGGTGCGGCCGGCGCCCATCAGGCCCGCGAATCCGACGACCTCACCGCGGCGCACCGTGAAGCTGGAGTTCTTCACGACCATGCGATCGGCGGCGAGGGGGTGCTGCACGTTCCAGTTCTTCACCTCGAAGAACACCTCGCCGATGTGCGGGTTGCGCTCGGGGAAGCGGTTCTCGAGCGAGCGACCGACCATGCCCCGGATGATGCGATCCTCATCGACACCGTCGGCCTTGACGTTGAGGGTCTCGATCGTCTTTCCATCGCGGATGATGGTGATCTCGTCCGAGATCGCCTCGATCTCGTTGAGCTTGTGGGAGATCATGATCGAGGTGATCCCCCGACTCCTGAGCCCGCGCAGCAGGTCGAGCAGGTGCTGGGAATCCGATTCGTTGAGAGCGGCGGTCGGCTCATCCAGAATCAGGAGTTTCACCGATTTGTGCAGGGCCTTGGCGATCTCGACGAGCTGCTGCTTGCCCACGCCGATGTCTTTAATGAGCGTGTCTGGATCGTCGTCGAGGCCGACCCGAGCCAGCAGTTCGCGAGCCATGCTCTTGGCCTTCACCCAGTCGATGACCCCGCGCTTGGTCGGCTCGTTGCCGAGAAAGATGTTCTCGGTGATCGACAGCAGCGGGATGAGCGCGAGCTCCTGGTGGATGATGACGATGCCGGCGCCCTCGCTCTGGCGGATGTTGCTGAACCGCACCTCGGCGCCCTGGTAGATGATGTCGCCCGTGTAGCTGCCATAGGGGTAGACGCCGGACAGCACCTTCATGAGGGTGGACTTGCCCGCGCCGTTTTCTCCACAGATCGCGTGGATCTCTCCGGCCTTGACCGTGAGGGTGACGTTATCGAGTGCTTTTACGCCGGGGAACTCCTTGGTGATGCCGCGCATCTCCAGGATCGTCGGCTCATTAGTGCCTGCCAACTCCACAGCGTGACCTCCGCGTCATGGCTTTACACGAGATATTCAGTGCAATGCGCCTTGGAGAATCTAACCCCGCGAGGGCTTGGCGTCAAATAGTGAAGACAAGACAGACCAAATCGTGATCTTGATGCAATCTCCGAGGGGTATTTGTTGTCTAATCCGCATTCCACATCCGCGGAAACACGGCACAAGGGTAGGATCTCGATGTGCAGAGCCGACACCCCACGCCGGGTTCGCAGACTTCACTACGCGAAGCCAATCGCGCTCGAATCGTCGAATCCCTCAAACGCCACGGCCACCTGACCCAGGTGGAACTCGCGGGCGCGACGGGGCTGTCTGCCGCGACGATCTCCAATATCGTCAAGGAACTGTCGGGTGCCGGCGTCGTCAACACGGCCGCCACCTCCCGCAGCGGTCGCCGCGCGGTCGAAGTCACGCTCGCCAGGCGACAGGGACTCGTCGCGGGACTCCACATCTCGAAACGGCACCTGCGGGTCGCCATCTCCGACGTCGACCGCACGGTGGTCGCGGAGAACCACCTGCCGCTGGCCGTGGACCACCGGTATGACCGGGAGCTGGATCGTGCCGCCCTGCTCATCGGCGACATGGTCGAGGCACTCGATGCCAGCCTGAGCGATCTGCTCGTGCTCGGAATGGCACTCCCCCATCCGACCGACCCGGCCACCGGGATCATCTCCACTCCTGGGCTCATGCGCGGGTGGGACGGCGTCGCGATCGCGGACTCCATGAGTGAGCGCATCCAACTGCCCGTCTTCGCCGACACCGAGGCCAACCTGGGCGGGCTCGCCGAACTCAGATCGGGCGCAGCACGAGGTTTCACCAGCAGCGTCTACATCAGGGTCGGCTACTCCATCGGTGGCAGCCTGCTCATCAACGGCTCTCCATACCGGGGTGGATCGGGCCGCGCGGGCGAGGTCGGCCACGTCATGATCGACCCGCACGGCCCGCTCTGCGCGTGCGGCAACAGGGGCTGCCTCGAGGTCTTCGCCGGTGGCCCGGCTCTGCTCGAACTGTTCCGGGGAGATCCGGGGATCCACCGCCTTCGGGACCTGCTGCTGCGAGCGGAAGCCGGCGACTCTAGGGCCGGCAGGGCGATTGCCGACGCCGGTCGCCACATCGGGGCGGCCGCCGCCACGGTCAGCACCCTCTTCGATCCCGAGCTCGTGGTCATCGGAGGCGAGATGGCGGAAGCGGGGGAACTTCTTCTCGCACCGTTGCGGCACGAGCTGGAGAGGGCCACGATCGGGGCGCACGCCCCCGACGTCGTCACGGGAACGCTGGGCGACAGGGCCGCCGTGCTCGGGTGTCTGGCTGCAGCGATCGATAACGTAGGTGCCGAGTGGAAGCCCCAACTACGATGACCAGCACGGAGTTCGACGGAGCGGGAACCATGAACGAGGCGCAGAGTCGCACCGAGGAGAAACCGATGATCCAGGCATCGCCTGCTGCAACGACGCAGCCGACAGTGCAGCCGACAGTGCAGTCGACCGTACAGCCGCTCGTCTCGATGACCGGCATCAGTAAGAACTTCGGCGCGATCCGCGCCCTGACCGGCGTCGATCTCGAGGTGTATCCCGGCGAGGTCGTCGCACTCGTCGGCGACAACGGCGCGGGCAAATCCACGCTCGTGAAGATTCTGGCCGGGGTCTTCAAACCCGACGGGGGCAGCATCAGCCTCAGCGGCACGCCCGTGATCATCAGCAATACTGCCGAAGCCTACGATCTCGGAATCGCCACGGTGTTCCAGGATCTCGCGCTGTGCGACAACCTCGACGTCGTCAGCAACCTCTGGCTCGGTCGGGAACTGAATGTGCGCGGCGTGCTCGATCATGTCGGAATGGAGACCCGCTCGTGGGCGCTGCTGCGCGAACTCAGTGCGCGGATCCCTTCGGTGCGGGCACGAGTCTCGACCCTGTCAGGTGGCCAGCGGCAGACCGTGGCGATCGCACGGTCGCTGATCGGTGAGCCGACGATCGTCATCCTGGATGAACCCACGGCAGCGCTGGGTGTCGGCGCTGCCGCCGAAGTGCTCAACCTGATCGAGCGACTCCGCGAGCGCGGCCTCGGCGTGATCGTCATCAGCCACAACATCGCGGATGTGCAGGCCGTCTCAGACCGGATCGTCGTGCTGCGCCTCGGGCGCAACAATGGCCACTTCCACACCGACGACGTGACGAACGAGATCGTGATCTCCGCGATCACCGGTGCGTCAGACTACTCCCGCTGACCAGCAGCACGAACGGCAGCGTCACGAACGACGGATGCCCGGCCGCAAAGCCGCGGCCGGGCATCCGAACGCTACTGAGGGTCAGCGACCGCCCGAGCGGCGCTTGTTGAACACGTCGAAGGCGACCGCAAACAACAGCACGAGCCCCTTGACCGCCTGCTGCCATTCGATGCCGATGCCGAGGATCGACATACCGTTGTTCAGCACACCGATGATCAGGCCACCGATGATGGCGCCACCGATCGTGCCGACACCACCCTGCACCGCGGCTCCACCGATGAAGGCTGCGGAGATGGCTTCGAGCTCGAAGCCGTCACCGGCCTTGGGCCCTGCGAGGTTGAGTCGCGCGGTGAAGACGAGTCCGGCGAGAGCCGCGAGCACACCCATGTTCACGAAGATGTAGAAGTCGACCTGGCGGGTCTTCACACCACTGAGTTCTGCCGCGTGGCGATTGCCGCCGATCGCGTAGATGTGGCGACCGAAGACGCTGCGGTTGGTGACGATGCCGTAGATCATCACGAGCACGGCGAGCACGATCAGCGTGACGGGGATGCCCTTGAAGGTCGCCAGTGCGTAGGCGAAGGCGCCGACACCGATCGTGACGATGACGAGCTTTCCGACGAACCAGGGAAGCGGCTCGACGTCCTGGCCATAGCTCTCGCGAGCGCGACGGGTGCGCAGGCTCTGCACGACGAACGCGATAATCGCGATGGCGGCGACACCCATGGTCAGCGGATCGACAGCGAACTCACCGAAGACATTGGTCAGGAAGCCGTTACCCAGCGCACGGTACTCGGCCGGGAACGAGCCGATGTTCGTGTTACCGAGCACGACGAGCGCGAGCCCGCGGAATATGAGCATGCCGGCCAGGGTCACGATGAACGCCGGTATTCCGACGTACGCGATCCAGAATCCCTGCCAGGCGCCGACCAGCGCTCCGATCAGCAGCGACAGCAGGATGGCGGCCCACCACGGCATGCCGGCATCACGGATCAGCACGCCCGACACGGCGCCGACGAACGCGGCCACCGATCCCACCGACAGGTCGATGTGGCCGGCGACGATCACCATGACCATGCCGATCGCGAGGATCAGGATGTACCCGTTCTGCACGATCAGGTTGGAGATGTTCTGCGGGCGCAGCAGGATCCCGTTGGTCAGGAAGGAGAAGAGCACCACCACGGCGATAAGCGCCAGAAAGATGCCGTTCTTGCCGAGGTCGGTGACGATATGACTGATGGCCGTGGTCGCACGGTTCCGGGGCGGGCCCACCTGCTCGGTGAGTTCGACGTTATCGCTCATTGTGTGTGCTCCTAGTACGTGGCGCCCCGTTAGCGGGGAGCCTCCATGGTCATGAGTTTGAGGAGGGCTTCTGGATTGGCCTTCTCGATGGGCAGTTCACCGGTGATCCGGCCCTCAGAGATGGCGTAGATGCGGTCGCAGATCCCGAGGAGCTCTGGAAGCTCCGACGAGATGACGATGACGCCCTTACCCTCTGCCGCGAGTTTGTTGATGATGGTGTAGATCTCGTACTTGGCGCCCACATCGATACCGCGGGTCGGCTCATCGAGGATGAGTACATCGGGGTTCGAGTAGATCCACTTGCTCAGCACCACCTTCTGCTGGTTGCCGCCCGAGAGCTTCCCGGTCTTCGCCAGCACGGTCGGCGCCTTGATGTTCATGCTCGTGCGGTACTCGTTGGCGACCTTGAACTCTTCGTTGTCGTTGACGAGTCCGAGGCTCGAGAGCCTGTCGAGGGCCGCCATCGAGATGTTGCGCTTGATGTCTTCGATGAGGTTCAGCCCGTACTGCTTGCGATCCTCCGTGGCGTAGGCGAGGCCGTTCTTGATCGCTTCGGAGACCGTGCGGGTCTGGATCTCCTGCCCGTTCTTGAAGACCTTGCCCGTGATGCGGCTGCCGTAGCTGCGGCCGAACAGGCTCATGGCGAACTCGGTGCGGCCGGCCCCCATGAGGCCGGCGATTCCGACGATCTCGCCGCGACGCACGTTGAGGTTGACGTTGTCGACCATCACGCGGGTCGGATCCTGGGGGTGGTGTGCCGTCCAGTTCTCGACGCGGAGGATCTCGTCACCGATGTGGGGAGTGTGGTCCGGGTAGCGGTGCTCGAGATCGCGACCGACCATGTCCTTGATGATGCGCTCTTCGGTGACCTCTGACTTCTCGATGGTCTCGATCGTCTTGCCATCCCGGATGACCGTAACCGAGTCCGCGATCTTCTTGATCTCGTTGAGCTTGTGGCTGATGATGATCGACGTGATGCCCTGTTCCTTCAGGTGCAGGATCAGGTCGAGCAGGTGATCCGAGTCGTCATCGTTCAGTGCTGCGGTCGGCTCGTCGAGGATGAGCAGCTTCACGCGCTTCGAGAGGGCTTTGGCGATCTCGACGAGCTGCTGCTTGCCGACACCGATATCCATGATCCGCGTCGTGGGATTCTCGCGCAGTCCGACGCGGGCGAGCAGCTTGGCCGCCTCGTCGTTGGTCTTGTTCCAGTCGATGAGGCCGAGCGCGCCCCTGACCTCGTTGTTCAGGAAGATGTTCTCGGCGATCGACAGGTACGGGCTCAACGCCAGCTCCTGGTGGATGATCACGATGCCGACGGATTCGCTGTCTCGAATGTCTTTAAATGACACGACCTCGTTCTCGAAGACGATGTCGCCCTCGTACGAGCCATGCGGATAGACCCCGGACAGCACCTTCATCAAGGTGGATTTGCCCGCGCCGTTTTCACCGCAGATCGCGTGGATCTCACCGCGACCGACCTCGAGGGTCACTTCCTGGAGAGCTTTCACGCCCGGGAACGTCTTGGTGATGGAACGCATTTCCAGGATGTTGGTCGTCACAGGCTTTTCCGGCTTCCTTGTCGATCGGCTTGATGTGGATCGTAGTGCTGATGGGAGCCGGTGGCGGGGATTGACTCCCCGCCACCGGCGATGGTGGTGCTTCTCAGACCTGGATTACAGGCCGAGCTCCGCGGCGGTCCAGTATCCGGTGTCAACGAGAGCGGACTCTACGTTGTCCTTGGTCACGGGAACCGGGCCGAGGAGGAACGACGGGACGATCTTGACCTTGTTGTCATAGGTCTCGGTGTCGTTGATCTCCGGCTCGTCACCGTTCAGCACGGCGATGGCCATACCAGCGGCGACCTTCGCAAGTTCGCGAGTGTCCTTGAAGATGGTCGCGTACTGCTCGCCCGACAGGATCGCCTTGACCGAGTCGACTTCAGCGTCCTGGCCCGAGATGATCGGCCATTCTGCGCCTACCGAGTAGCCGGCGTCTGTGAGCGCGGAGATGATTCCACGCGAGATGCCGTCATACGGTGAGAGAACAGCGTTGACCTTGCTGCCGTCGGAGTAGTTCGCCGTGAGGAGGTCTTCCATGCGGCTCTGCGCCTCTGCGCCATCCCAGCGGAGGGTTGCAGCCTGCTCGATGTCGGTCTGCGTCGACTTGACGACGAGGGTTCCGTCGTCGATCAGCGGCTGGAGGACATCCATTGCGCCGTTGAAGAAGAAGAACGCGTTGTTGTCGTCGAGTGATCCTGCGAACAGTTCGATGTTGAACGGTCCGGCGGGAGCGCCGTCGATCGGGGTGCCATCGAGCTCGGCGAGACCGAGTCCGTTGAGGACCGACCATGCCTGCTGCTGGCCGACGAGGAAGTTGTCGAACGTCGCGTAGTAGTCGACGTTCGGCGAGTCCACGATGAGACGGTCATACGAGATCACGGGGATGTCGCTGTCCGCTGCGGTCTCGAGCACGCTCGTGAGAGTCGTGCCGTCGATCGCCGCGATGATCAGGGCCTTGGCGCCCTTGGTGATCATGTTCTCGACCTGGCTGACCTGGGTGGGGATGTCGTCTTCTGCGTACTGCAGGTCGACGGTGAAGCCCTGGTCTTCGAGGGTCTTCTTGAGCGCGTCGCCGTCGGCGATCCAGCGCTCTGAGGACTTCGTCGGCATCGCGACGCCGATGAGGCCGCCGTCTCCGCTTCCGGCGTCGCCGCCGCCACCATCAGCTGCCGGTGCGCAGGCCGCGAGGCCGACAACGATGGCAGCTGCAGAGACGAGTGCGAGTGCAGTTCTCTTCTTCACTGTGTTTCCTTTCGATTAATGGACGTCATTGTCGTTTCTGGTGCAATGCGCTCGATCTCGTCCATGAAGATCGGGCCTCTGGCCAGGACGGGCCCTGGGGAGTATGTGGGGACGTTCACGCCATCGACCTCTGGGCGGACTGTCCGTAGACGTTCTGGTAGCGGTGGAAGAGCGCGTCGATCGCGACCTGCGGGATGGGGATGGTCTGGCCGCCGGCCCTCGCGAGCTGGACCGTGCGCGCGACGTCTTCGACCATGACGGCAGCCTTGACGGCATCGCGCGGGCTGTGCCCGATGGTGAACGGCCCGTGGTTCTGCATGAGCACGGCGCGCGAGCGGTGGCCGGTGAGGGTCTCTACGATGCCGCGGCCGATGGAGTCGTCACCGATGATCGCGAAGGGACCGACGGGCACGTCGCCGCCGAACTCGTCGGCCATGGCCGTGATGATGCAGGGGATCGCCTCCCCGCGGGCGGCCCAGGCCGAGGCATACGGGGAATGGGTGTGAACAACCCCGCCGACCTCAGGCATGTTCCGATAGACGTAGGCGTGAGCAGCGGTATCGCTCGAGGGCTCACGGTCGCTGCCCGGCGTGTTCGCGATGACGACACCGTCGAGATCGCACACGATCATGTTCTCGGGGCTCAGGTCGTCGTACGAGACGCCACTCGGCTTGATCACGAAGGCCTCGGCGCCGACCACGCGACCCGAGATGTTGCCGCCGGTCCAGACCACGAGGTTGTTCCGGACGAGCTCGGCGTGAAGGGAAGAGACCTCTTCGCGAGCCCTGGCGATGGCGACTTCGACCTCGGGAGAGAACGCGCTCATGCCGCTGCGCTCTTTCGCTCGCCGAGGTGGGACATGAGACTCCGTTGTCGTGGTGATGGTCGTTATGCGAAACGATGTGACCGTTTCGCATTACGAGATTGAGAATACACGCGAAACGATCACATGTGTCAAGATGCGAAGATCACCGAATGATCACGATCGGCGCGGAGGCGCCGTCGTCGATCGGCGAACCACGAGCTCTGGCATGATCTGATCGTGGGTGGCGGTGCCCCCCTGAAGTTCCGTCAGCAGAAGGGATACGGCCCGACGCCCGATCTCGGGAAAGTTCTGGCGCACGGTCGTCAGCGGCGGGTAGAAGTGGGCCGCCTCGGGGATGTCATCGAATCCGACGACGCTCATGTCTCCCGGCACGCTGAGGCCGGAATCCCAGCAGGCGTGGATGAAGCCGAGCGCCATCTGGTCGTTGCCGGCGAACATCGCCGTGAAGTCCCTGAAGCGCAACAACTCGAGCCCGGCGTAGTAACCGAAGTGCGCGCTCCAGTCGCCGAGGATCGGAGCCCGCGTGCGCAGGTCGCCGTCGCTGAGCGCATCGAGGTAGCCCTGCATCCTGGCCTCGGCCTCGATCCAGTCCTGGGGGCCCGAGAGATGCATGATCTCGGTATGCCCCAGGTCGATCAGGTGCTGGGTGGCGAGCCGACCTCCGGCCACCTGGTCGACCGACATGCTGCGATCCCCGCCGAGGTCGGCATTCTGGAGGGTGATGTACGGCACGGTGATGTCGAGTTCGCGGATCGCCTCGAGCACCCGCACCTGGGGCGCGATCACCACGATCGCTTCCACTGCCTGCATCTGCAACTGGTCGAGCGCGGCCTTGATCGACGGGTACTCGTTCGACGCGATGCTCGTGATCGTGATGCGATAGCCGGCATCCCGAGCCGCGTGTTCGATCGCTGTCACGCTCGTGGTCGGCCCGTAGTCGGCGTTCTGGGCCGTCAGTACGCCGATCGTGCGGGAACGGCTCGTGACCAGGGCGCGCGCAGCCTGGTTCGGTCGGTAGCCGATCTCGTCGATGGCATCCAGCACCCGCTGCTTGGTCGACTCCCGGATGCTTGCGTGCTCGTTGAGCACTCTCGACACCGTCTGGTACGACACTCCCGCGAGGCGTGCGACGTCGCGGATATTGGGCGCCCGAACCTTCTCTGGTTCCACCTGACTCGCTCCGCGCTTCGTTGCTTGTGTACGTTCACATTCCGGTCCTATTATGCACGGGCGGGACCGGGGACACGACGGCGCCGAAGCCGGAGCGCTACAGGGTCTGGTTCAGACGGTAGTACGCGGCGTTCCAGCGGACCTCGTTCTGGAAGCCCCTGACCGTGGTGTCCTTATCGATGACGAGCAACTCGGTGGAGGCCATATCCGCGAAATCGCGGAACACTTCCACTCCCACCTGGGTCGACATGACGGTGTGGTGAGCCGCCCCGGCGGTGAGCCAGGCCGCGGCGGAGGTGGCGAAGTCGGGCGCGGGCTTCCACACCGCGCGACCGACCGGGAGATTCGGCATGGGCGCATCCAGAGGCACATTCTCGACCACATTGGCGACCAGGCGGAACCTGTCACGCATGTCGCTCATCGCGACGACCACGGCAGGGCCGGAGTCTGCGGTGAACACGAGTCGCACCGGGTCTTCCTTGCCGCCGATGCCGAGCGGGTGGATCTCCAGGCTCGCACGCTCGGTCGAGAGCGACGGGCTCACCTCGAGCATGTGCGCCCCCAGGATCTTCTCCTCGCCGGGCGTGAGGTGGTAGGTGTAGTCCTCCATGAGGCTTGCACCGCCCGGCAGGCCGGCTCCCATCACGGATGCCACGCGCACCATGATCGCCGTCTTCCAGTCGCCCTCGGCACCGAAGCCGTAGCCGTCTGCCATGAGCCTCTGCACCGCGAGGCCCGGCAGCTGCCGGAGGGCGCCCAGGTCTTCGAAGCTCGTCGTGAACGCCGAGAATCTTCCGGCCTCGAGGAACGAGCGCAGGCCGAGTTCGATGGCGGCGCCGTAGCGGAGCGAGTCGTGACGCGCCCCACCCCTGCGCAGTTCCGCGACAACGTCGTACTGCTCCTCGTACTCGGCGACGAGTGCGTCGATGTCGGCCTCGGAGGCCGAGTGCACGGCATCCGCCAACTCGTTGACGCCCCAGGTGTTGACCTGCACACCGAACCGGATCTCGGCCTCCGTCTTGTCGCCCTCGGTGACGGCGACGAATCGCATGTTGTCACCGAACCGCGCGAGCTTCATGTTCTGCGCTGCGTCCCAGCCCGCCGCGGCCCTCGACCAGTCGGCGATCTGCGCGACCACCGCGGGGTTGGACACGTGGCCGACCACGGTCTTCCGCGCGATGCTCATCCTGCTCAGGATGTAGCCGTGCTCACGGTCACCGTGTGCCGCCTGGTTGAGGTTCATGAAGTCGAAATCGATCTCGTCCCACGGCAGCGCGACGTTGGCCTGGGTGTGCAGGTGCAACAGCGGCTTGGTGAGCGCGCCCAGTCCGTGGATCCACATCTTGGCGGGGCTGAAGGTGTGCATCCAGGTGATGACGCCGATGACCGAGTCGTCGGCCGACGCGTCGATCATCGCGCGGCGGATTGCATCGCTGCTCTTGAGCACGGGCATCCACCTGATGGTCACCGGAATGCCGTCGGCGCTGCCGAGAGACGCCGCGACCTCCTGCGACTGCTCGGCGACCTGGCGCAGGGTCTCCTCGCCATACAGGTCCTGGCTGCCGGTGAGAAACCAGACGACCTTCGTCGACAGGTCGGGAATGATGCTCGTGCTCATGGGGGTGTCCTTTGGTTAGAGCGCCTGCGTGGCGGCGCGCTCGATGGCGAGTCCCGCGCGATAGCGGGTGAGATAAGAAGCGAAGCCGGCGACGTCATCAGGATGCGGCTCGGCAACGGTGACGCTCGCGCCCAGGAAGACCCGCGACTCGAGGTAGTCGGAGAGCGAAAGCTCTGCGCCCGATGCCGCGTATGCCGCCAGCACCGCCATGCCCCACGGGCCACCCTCCGACGCTGTCTCCGCCACCGATACGGGCGAGCCGAGAGCCGCGGCAAGGAATCGCTGAGCGACTCCCGCGGTGCGGAACACCCCACCATGAGCGAACATGCGGTCGAGCTCGACACCCTCGTCGTCGAGGACTGCCATACCGATGCTGAGCGTCGCGAAGACGCCGTACAGCTGGGCCCGCATGAAGTTCGCGAGTGTGAAGCTGCTGTCGTTGGAGCGGACGACGAGCGGTCGACCCTCGTCGAGCCCCGCGATTGGTTCGCCGGCGAGCTGGTTGTAGGCCAGCACACCGCCGGCATCCGCCTCCCCCGCGAGAGCCTCGCTGAAGAGCGCCGCAAAGGCCGTATCGGCGTCGACGGGAACGCCCGCAGCCTCGGCAAAGCGCCGGAAGATCGACACCCAGGCGGCGAGCTCGCTCGCACCGTTGTTGCAGTGGACCATGGCGACCGGATCACCAGCGGGTGTCGTGACGACATCGAGCTCGTCGTGCACCTTCTGGAGCGCACGCTCGAGCACGACCATGGCGAAGATGCTCGTGCCAGCGCTCACGTTGCCCGCACGGGGTGCCACCGAGTTGGTGGCGACCATGCCCGTTCCCGCGTCACCCTCCGGCGGGCACAACAGCACCCCAGCGCGCAGCACACCGCTCGGGTCGAGCAGCGCTGCGCCGGCGGCAGTTAGCTCGCCGGCCGGGCCGCCCACGGAAAGAATGTCAGGAAGAAGACCTGCAAGCCGAAACTGGGGTACACGGCCGACGACGAGCTCGTCGAACGTCGAGACCATGCCCGAATCGTAACCGCGCGTGGCATCGTCGATGGGGAACATGCCAGAGGCATCCCCCACACCGAGAACGCGCTGCCCCGTGAGCTTCCAGTGCACGTAGCCGGCCAGGGTCGTCACGAACCGGGTCCGGGCGACGTGCGGTTCACCGTCGAGCACAGCCTGGTAGAGGTGGGCGATCGACCAGCGCAGCGGGATGTTGACGCCGAACGCGGTGGTGAGCTCGGTGGCGGCCTGCGCCGTCGACGTATTGCGCCAGGTACGGAACGGAACGAGCAGCTCATCATCGTCGCCGAACGGGAGATAGCCGTGCATCATCGCCGAGACTCCGATGGCCCCGAAGGTCTCGGGACGCACGCCGTAGCGCGACTCCACGTCGTCGGCGAGTGTCGAGTATGCCGCCTGGACCCCGGCCCAGACGTCGTCGAGGGCGTAGCTCCAGCGTCCATCCACCAGCTGGTTTTCCCACGCATGCTCGCCGACCGCCAGCACCTCGGAAGGGTCTTCCCCGACGAGACAGGCCTTGATCCGCGTGGAGCCGAGTTCGATTCCGAGCGCGGTGCGCCCGGCCCTGATTGCGTCTGCGGTCATCGTCGTTCGTCCGTTCCCTGGCCATACACATTCTGGTACCGGTCGAAGAGGCGATCGATCGCGTCCTGGGGGATCGGGATGACCCCGCCCGACTCGCGGGCGAGGTGGACTGTTCGCGCCACATCCTCGACCATGACCGCAGCTTTGACCGCGTCTTTCGCCGAGCTGCCGATGGTGAACGGCCCGTGGTTCTGCATAAGCACAGCACGTGACCGATGGCCCGTGAGGGTGTCGACGATGCCGCGGCCGATCGAGTCGTCACCGATGATCGCGAATGGCCCGACGGGAATCGGCCCGCCGAACTCGTCGGCCATCGCCGTGATCACGCACGGGATTTCTTCGCCTCGGGCCGCCCACGCGGTCGCGTAAGTCGAGTGGGTATGCACGACTCCCCCGACGTGCGGCATGTTCCGATACACGTAGGCGTGGGCTGCCGTGTCGCTGGAGGGCGATCGCTCGGAACCCGGGGTTCCCGCCACCACCTCACCGTCGAGATCGCACAGGATCATGTTCCCGGCCGTCAGTTCGTCGTAGGAGACTCCCGATGGCTTGATCACGAAGAGATCTGAGCCCGGCACCCGGCCCGAGACGTTGCCGCCGGTCCAGACGATCAGCCCGTATCTGACGAGTTCTGCGTGCAGTTCCGCGACCTCGGCGCGCACGCTGGCGATGGACTCCGCTACAGCGCGGCTAAAGCTCGTCATGAGCGTCGATGTTACCGTTCACATCGCCTCGCGGCAACCCACGCGCGGCCTGGGGAGCCGCGGTGTGCGGCGGGGCCGCGGATGCCCTGAGCACGAGTTCGGGCTCGATGAGGGTGCGGTGCGGAACGTCCCCGCCCTCGAGCTCCGCGAGCAGCGTGGCCACGCTCAGAGTGCCGAGTGCGCGGAAATCCTGACGGACAGTGGTCAACGGAGGCAGGAAGTGCCTCGCATCCGTCACATCGTCGAAGCCGATGACACTCACATCCTGCGGAACCCGGATGCCCCGCTCGTGCAACGCGTGCATGAGTCCGAGTGCCATCCGGTCATTGGCCGCAAAGACCGCGGTGACCGTCGGATCCATCGAACCGCCGAAGGCGTACCCGGAGTCCGAAGTCCAGTCGCCCACCACCGGTTCGCGCGCTCGAAGGCCGGCCCGCTCGAGACACTCCCGCCACGCGCGTTCCCGGCCGCGAGCATCCAGCCAGTCCAGCGGGCCCGCCAGGTGCAGGATCTCGCGGTGACCGAGATCGATCAGGTGCTGGGTGGCGAGTGCAGCGCCCATCCGCTGGTCGACCGAGACGGTGAAGAAGTCCTCCTCGGGCTCGGCCTTGACGACGAGGGTGGGAATCCCGCTCGACACCTCCCGTAACAGGTCGATCGAGGAGGTGCGGGGCGTGATGAGGCACAGCGCATCGATTCCGATCGACATCAGGTTCACGAGAGCGTCATGTGCCGTCACGGAGCGATCGGCCGACAACGCGACGGTCGAGACCGTGTATCCCCTGTCGTGCGCGGCATCCTCGATGGCCCGAAGCGTGCTCGCCGGGCCGAATTCGATGACGCTGTCGACCACGACACCGATGCGGTTGGATTTTCGGCTGGCGAGCGCCCGCGCTGCGCTGTTAGGGCGGTAGTTGAGCTCACGCATCACCTCCAGCACACGCTCCCGGGTTGCCGGCGCGATGCTCGGATGCTCGTTGAGCACCCTCGACACCGTCATATGGGAGACGCCGGCCACCGCCGCAACCTGGCGGATGTTGGCCCTGGGCCCACCCGACAGCGCCGTCATACCCCGAAGCCCGTCATGCCCCGAAGTTTAGTCAGCCCACGACCGCGAATGCCCGCACAGGGAACGTGCCGAAGCCCTCGAACGCGGGCGGTGCGGCCGTGAACCTCGCGCCGGATGGCGGCAGCTCCCCCAGGTTCGTCAGATGTTCGACCACGTGGATGCCCGCCGCCAGCAGCCCGGAATGCACGGGTCGCTCACCCCCCGACTCGGTGTCGTCGACATTGAGCGAGTCGATTCCGACGAGCAGCGCCCCCTGTTCGACGAGGTACTCCGTCGCGTCCACTGTCAGGTACGGTGCTCCAGTGGAATAGGCGGGGGTCGCGAAATGGCGGTCCCACCCGGTGTGGACGAGCACCGCGGCCCCACCCACATCACGGTCGAAGAACACGCTCGCCGGCACACCCCTGTTCGTGGCATCCTGCACATGAAATACCTCGGCGCGCAGGCCTACCAGCGTCGCGAGATCGAGCCCGGCAAGGTCGGCACCGCCCTCATACCGGTGGTACGGGCTATCGAGATAGGTGCCGGTGTTGCCGATCATGGTGACGATGTCCATGGCGAACTCGGTGCCGGGCGCGTAGTGCGCGCGTGATGCGGCACGAGTCAGGTGCGGGGTAACCGACGGGGCCGGGAGACCCGGGTAGGTCACCAGGCCGTCGCGGATGACATGGCTCAGGTCCACGACGCGGCCAGGCTGTTCGATGGGCTGCGTCTCGATCCCTCGCGAGCCGCGGTGCTTCTCTGCCACGACCACAAGGTCAGAGATCCGTACGGTGGAGACCAGCGCCAGTCCGAGGTGTCGCACGAACAGACGACCGACGGTGAGCGGGTCTGTCACGCGGTCGGGCAGATCGATCCTGAAGCCGTCGGCTCGAAGCGATCCGCCGTTGACGAATTCGACCACTGCGTCGAAATGTGCTCGGTATTCAGGCACGGTGACCCCTTCTGCAACCAGGATCGCGTCAATCCCCACCGCAAGACTGCCGTCCGTTGGTCTCACGCTCAAGCCAGAAACAGCCAATGGCCCGCAGCATCACGCCAGCCGCCGGTTCACAACTCCTGCACGGCGAGCGGTCCGACCCGCACATCCGGATGATTCCGGCACCGTTCGCGCCGGGGCTGGCCGATCTGCAGGAGTTATGGACACGGGACGATGGTGCCTACTTCACCGAACCGGCGGTCAGCCCGCTGACTATGTACTTCTGCAGGTAGAGGAACAGCGCCATGACCGGCAGTGCCGCCAGCACAGCTCCCGCGGCGAAGATGCTGTAGTTCTTCGAGAACTCGTCTGACACGAACTGGTAGAGCCCGACGGCGAGCGTCTGCTTCTCCGGCTCGATCAGCACAATGGAGGCGATCACGAACTCATTGGTGGTTCCGATGAACGAGAGCAGCCCCACCACGGCGAGGATCGGAGCGACCAGGCGCAGGATGATCGTGAAGAAGATCCTCGCGTGACCCGCTCCATCGATCTTCGCCGCTTCGTCGATGGAGGTCGGCACGGTGTTGAAGAACCCGTACATCAGGTAGGTGTTCACCCCGAGAGCACCCCCAAGGTAGACCATGATCAGGCCGATCTGGGTATCGAGGCCGATCGCCGGGAAGATGTCGCTGATGCCGTTGAGCAGCAGGAAGATCGCCACGACCGCGAGCAGCTGCGGGAACATCTGCACGAGCAGGAGGGCAAGCAGCCCCACGCGCCGTCCGGTGAATCGCATACGCGAAAAGGAATATGCCGCCATAGCGCCCAGGAACACTGTGCAGATCGAGGTCGTGATCCCGATCACGAGGGTATTGCCGTACCAGGCGGCGTATGGCTGCTGGGGAAGATCGAACAGCCGGGTGTAGCTGCCGAAGTCGAAGACGCTGAACAGCGCGTTGGCGCTGATGAGGGTGCCGCTGGGGTTGAGCGACGCAGACAGCACGTAGAGCAACGGGAAGATCGCGAAGATCGACATGGTGATGCCGATGACGTGTCGCCATCCCGTCGCCCTGAACCAGCGCCCGACGTGAAACGGCCTGCGCGTGCCTGTGGAGGTGACAGTGCTCATCAGTTCAGCTCCTCGAGTGATTTGGTGGCCCTGAAGCTCAGGGCGGCGATGACTCCGACGAGAACGAAGATGATGATCGAGAAGGCACTCGCGAGACCGTAGTCGCGGCCGGCTCCGACGAACGCCACCTTGTAGACCATCGAGATCAGGATGTCCGTCGCCCCGACATTCACGCCGGCAGACACGTCTCGCGGCCCGCCGTTGGTGAGCATATAGATCAGGTTGAAGTTGTTGAAGTTGAACGCGAATGAGGAGATCAGCAGCGGCGCGATCGATACCAGCAGCAGCGGCATCTTGATGAAGCGGAACACCGCCCAGGGCTTGGCGCCGTCCATGGTGGCGGCTTCCTGCAACTCTTCGGGAATCGACTGCAGCGCACCGGTGCAGACGAGGAACATGTAGGGGAAACCGAGCCACAGGTTCACGAGGATGATGCTCACCTTCGCGAGCCACTCGTTGGTGAGCCACGGGATGTCGGCTCCGCCGAACAGCACCTGGTTCACGAATCCGAAGTCCCGATTCAGCATTCCCGCCCAGACCAGTGCCGACAGGAACGCCGGGAAGGCGTAGGGAAGTATCATCATGACGCGGTAGACCTTGCGCCCGCGCATCCGCCGGTCATTGAAGACGACAGCGAGGAAGAGGCCGAGAAGGAACGTCGTGGCGACCGACAGGAAGGCGAACGCGAAGGTCCACAGCGCGACGCTGAACAGCGGACCGCGGATGGATTCATCGCCGAACGCACGGGCGAAGTTGTCGAAGCCGATCTCGATCTTCCACCCCGGCAACAGTTCTTCCCCGTTGCTGGCGGTGAATGCGCCGACCCCGGTGTCCGAGTAGACGACCCCCGTCGTGCTGTTCGTCATGGTGGCGGCGGTTTCGTCGTAGACCAGGTTCGACCGGTAGACGAACGCGCTGCTTCCATCCGGAGTGCGCAGTGCGCCGTCGTTCTGATCGTCGCTGATCTGCACGGTGAGGCCGGCGATGGTCTCCTGGGCGGCCACGATCTGCGAGAAGGTGAGGGTGTTGTATCCGGGAATTCCGACGGCGACCCCTCCCTCGATGGTCGCGTTGTCGACCGGGCTGAGGGGGTTGTCGGCGTTGCCGATGCTGACGTCGCCGTCGGGGTCTGTCACGAGAAAGCTGTAGGTGCCGAGGCTCTCGACGACGGTCAGTCCGTACGCCGGTGAATCCTCGACGCGCTCCTGGGACGATCCGATGAGGGCGGCAACCGCATCCTCTTTCGTACTGTTGTGCCCGGTGCCGTAATTAGTGAAGGCGATGTAGGCGGTGTATCCGATGATGAACACCTGGAACACGACGAGGAAGATCACGCCGGGCACGAGATATTTCGCCGGCAGGAATCTCCTGCTGAAATAGACGACATTCACGATGACCGTGACGACGACGATCGCCGCGAACACTATCCAGTCGCGTTGGGCGCCGACGATGAACAGCGCGTACAGGCTGATGGCGTCCACGATGGCCAGGGCCGCGATCTTGACGACCAGCACCCTGAGGCTCGTCGAGGTCGGGTGAGGCACCGGAGTCGTCCGCGGCGCTCGAGGTTTCGTGATGCTCATGTCGTCCTGCTGTGCTCAGGCGTGGGCCCGGGCGGTAACGCCCGGGCCCACGCGAAGGTGAGTGCTAGATCGCGCCCTGGACGTCGGCGGCCATCTTCTGCCACAGCCCGACGGGATCGGCCTGACCGCCGATGATCGCGGCCTCCGTCACGCCCCAGAACTGCCAGACGGAACCCATCTCCGGGATATTGGGCATGGGCACAGCTGTCGCTCCGACCTCGCCGAAACCGGCGATGATCGGGTCGGCGCTGGCAGCCTCGAACGAAGCGGTGAGCGCGGGAGCGCGCTTGCCGACCTCGTAGAGTGCGGTCTGCACCGACTCAGTCGCGATGTAGTTCGTCAGGAACTCGCTCGCAGCCAGCGTGTTGGTGCTCTTCGCGCTGACGAAAAATCCCTGCACGCCGACGAAGGGCTGGGCGGCGTTCGGGCCAGGAGCAGGAATCGGGTCGACGGCGACGTCGATGCCGGCTGCCTGGGCATCCGCGACATTCCAGGGTCCGGTGAGGAAGAACGGCGAGGCGCCCGCGTTGAACTTCTCCTTGGCCAGATCACCGGTCAGCGAGATGTTCAGGTTGCCGGCGGCACCCTGCTGCGCGAGCCAGGTGGCGAACTGGTCCCCACCGGCGTCGCCGATGGTGAGCTCGTCGGCGTTGTAGCTGCCGTCGGCGTTCGTGCCGAAGACCGGGGCGCCGAATGACGTCTGGAACGGGTAGAGGTGGTATGGATCCGATTCTGGACCGACCTGCACGATGAACGGGAACTCGGTTCCGGCGCTCTTCCCCATCGCGATCATGTCGTCGTAGGAGGTCGGAGCCGTTGGCGCCAGCGCGGTGTTGCGCAACATGGCGATGTTCTCGATTGAGTACGGCACGCCGTAGGTGACTCCATCGAAGCTCATGGCCGTGACGGCGACCTCCTGGAAGTCGCCGGCCTTATCCCCGAGTTCGACGGGAGCGACGACGCCGTTGGTGACGAAGTTACCGAGCCAGTCGTGGGCCCCGATGGTGATGTCCGGCCCCTTGCCGGTCGGCACCTGCGCGATGAATTGCTCCTGGATGTCGGCGAAGTCCTTTTGGACGAGCTTGACCTCGACGCCGGATTCTTTCGTGAACTCTGCTGCGGCATCCTTCAGGACGGCCGCGCGGTCTGCGTCGACCCAGACCGTGAGGGATCCTGCTGAATCTGTGCTGTCGCCGGGCTCCGAGGCGGAGCAGGCGGTGAGGGCGAGGGCCGCCGTGAGCAGAACTGCCCCGGCTGCCAATCGGCCGCGTGAATGATGGACCATGGGACGTTGCCTTCCTGTGTTGCCGATCGACCGGCCAGGGCCGATGACCGCCAGGATCACCCGGAGTGCTGCGCCCGGGTGGGGCATTCATACGCCGAAAGGCCGTTCTTTCGAAGTTCTCGCGATGTGCAAGCGCTTACAACCATAGCCCCCGGATGGGGGTAGACAAAAGGTCCTGAGAGATCATGCAAAAATCCCCGGGGCACGACGAACAGATTTATCGCTTCTGTACAGGTCGAACTGGCTGCGTCGGGCGGGAGAATCTGGTTAGAGGCGGTCGAGCGACTGCAGCACGTCGGCCAGCAGGTCATCCACGTTCTCGATGCCGACCGAGAGCCGAACGACGTTATCCGGCACTTCGAGTTCCGTGCCGCGCACCGAGGCGTGCGTCATCTCCGAGGGGTAGCCGATGAGTGATTCCACTCCGCCGAGCGACTCCGCGAGCTGGAAGAGCGTCGTCGATTCCGCGAAGGTGCGGGCGGCGGCGGATCCACCGCTGAGTGCGACGGACAGCATTCCACCGAACGCCGTCATCTGCTTCGCCGCTATGTCATGGCCCGGGTGTGTTTCGAGCCCAGGGTAGTAGACGGCGTCGAGCTTCGGATGCCCCACGAGGGCCTCGGCGATGGCGAGTGCGTTGCTCGAGTGGCGGTCGGCACGTACCGCCAGGGTCTTGATTCCCCTGACGGTGAGCCAGGCATCCATGGGGCTCGAGATCGCCCCGACGGCGAACTGCAAAAATCCGACTTTCTCGGCCAGCGCGTCGTCGTTCATCACGAGGGCCCCGCCAAGCACGTCGGAGTGTCCGCCGATGTACTTCGTGGTCGAGTGCACCACGACGTCGGCTCCCAGCGCGAGGGGCTGCTGCAGGTAGGGAGACGCGAAGGTGTTGTCGACGACGACCAGAACCCCGTGCTCCTTGGCGATGGTCGCGAGCGCCGCGACGTCACTGATCTTCATCAGCGGATTACTGGGCGTCTCGACCCAGAGGATCTTCGTCGTCGCGGGGTCGATGGCGGCGCGAACCGCATCCAGGTCACTCATGTCGACCGTGGAGAGCGAGACACCCCACGGCACGTGCACGCGGTTGACGAGGCGGTGGGTGCCGCCGTAGACGTCGTTGCCCATCACAATGTGCGAGCCGGGCGTCAGCACCGCGCGCAACAGGGTGTCTTCTGCGGCGAGACCAGAGGCGAAGCTGTAGGCGTGCTTGCCCCCCTCGAGAGAGGCGAGGAGAGTCTGCAGTGAGTCCCTGGTCGGGTTTCCGCCGCGGGCGTACTCGTAGCCTCCCCGGAAGCCGCCGATGCCGTCCTGCACGAACGTCGACGTCATGTAGATGGGAGGCACCACGGCGCCCGTCGTCGGATCGAATTCCTGGCCGGCGTGGATGGCTCGGGTCGAAAAACCGAGGTCGTCGTTGGCAGAGTCGTCGTGCGCAGTGTCGTCGTTCACAGTGTTCTTTCCGTGATTCAGGAGCTGAGGTAGTTCAGCAGGTCGTGTCGGGTCAGTACTGCGACGGGCTTGCCGCCGTCCGTGACCATCAGCGCATCCGCGGCCCCGAGGGCTGCGCGCGCCGAACCGACAGATTCGTTCACACCGATCAAACCGAGCGGTGCGCCGACGAATTCCCGAACGGCGTCTGTCATCTGGACTCCACCTGTGAATACTGCCTCCATGAGGGATCGCTCATCGATGGCGCCGATCACCTCGCCCATCACCACGGGCGGCTCGGCCGTCAGCACCGGCATCTGCGAGACCTCGTACTTGGTCATGATCTCGATGGCGTCGCGGACCGTATCGGTGGGATGCACGTGCACGAGATCGGGCAACCCCCCCGTCTTCGACCGCACGACGTCTCCGACGGTCTTCTCCTCCGTGACAGAGGCGAATCCGTATGACCGCATCCACTTGTCATTGAAGATCTTGCCGAGGTAGCCGCGGCCGCCGTCGGGCAGCAGGATCACCATGACGTCGTCGGCGCTCAGCAACCTCGCGGCCTTGAGCGCCGACGCGACGGCCATTCCGCTGGAGCCGCCCACGAGCAGGCCCTCTTCGCGAGCAAGCCTGCGGGTCATGTCGAATGATTCGGCATCGGAGGATGCGATGATCTCGTCGACGACGCTCGGGTCGTACGCCTCAGGCCAGAAGTCCTCCCCGACGCCCTCCACGAGATAGGGTCGCCCGGTTCCGCCCGAGTACACCGAGCCTTCGGGGTCAGCGCCGATGATGTGCACGCCACCGTCGGAGATCTCTTTGAGGTACCGGCCGACGCCGCTGATGGTGCCACCCGTGCCGACGCCGGCGACGAAGTGGGTCACCTTGCCCTCGGTGTCGCGCCAAACCTCGGGACCGGTGGTCTCGTAGTGGCTCAGCGGTCCGTTCGGGTTCGCGTACTGGTTGGGCTTGAACGCACCGGGAATGTCGCGCGCGAGTCGATCCGATACCGAGTAGTACGACTCGGGGCTATCAGGCGCGACGGCCGTCGGAGTCACGACGATCTCGGCCCCATAGGCCGTCAGCACGTTGCGCTTGTCTTCGCCGACCTTGTCGGGAAGCACGAAAACGCAGTGGTAGCCGCGCTGCTGGGCGACGAGTGCGAGCCCGACGCCGGTGTTACCGCTCGTCGGTTCCACGATGGTGCCGCCGGGCTTCAGGAGACCTTTCGCCTCGGCGTCATCGATGATGCGGGTCGCGATGCGGTCTTTGGACGAGCCGCCCGGATTGAGGTACTCGATCTTGGCGAGGACGGTGGCCGAGATCCCCTCGGTGACGCTGTTGAGGCGCACGAGCGGGGTGTTTCCGACAAGGTCGAGGATGCTGTTGGCGTACTTCATGGTGGGCATAATCTACCAGCGGGCGCATGACACGACGTCAGCGGGCATTCACACCACCGCCACAGAACCAAACTGTACGGTGGATGCACCGAGACCACCGAGCCGACAGGATGCCGTGCCCGATCCATCGAAACCCACAGTCCAACAGCAGCGCGAGGCCCGCAGGGCCGAGAAGGTGGCCGGGCTGCAGAAGCAGCTCGCCACCCAGCGACGCAATCGGCGCATCGGCATCGGTGCGGCCATCGTGGCGGGAGTCGCCGTGCTCTCGCTCGCTGTCGGCTTCATCGTGGTCGGCTCTACCCCTAAGCCGAACCCCGATGACATCGACATCGCCGGGCTGACCGAGTTCCCGGGCCTGACGTCGGTGCACGTGGGGCCGGAACCCGTCGACTACGAGGCGGCCTACGACATGAACCCGCCCGCTGGTGGCGACCACTACGCCACCTGGCTCAACTGCGGCGTCTACGAGCAGCCCCAGCCCAACGAGAATGCCGTGCATGCGCTCGAGCACGGAGCCGTCTGGGTGACGTACGACCCCGAGGCGCTCGACGATGCCGAGATCGCGTCGCTGCGCGACGCCGTGCCGAGCACATATTCTGTGCTGTCCCCGTTCCCCGGGCTGCCAGCTCCCGTCGTGATCTCAGCGTGGGGAGCCCAGGTGCAACTCGAAGGCGTGGATGACCCCCGCATGCAGTCGTTCATCTCGAAGTACTGGAAATCCGCGTCGGCTCCCGAGCCGGGCGCGCCGTGCACCGGAGGTCTCGATGGTGCAGGACGCATCGCCTGATCCGGCCGGACACACCGACCAGAGCCGAAAGACGCGACTCGCGATAGCTGCGGTGCTCACCGCGATCGGGCTGGTGGCGGCATCCCTCGTCATCGGCAGGGTGAGTTCGCCGGTCGACAGCGACCCTCTGGACTCGAGCGCCGAGGCTGGCTTTTCCCGCGACATGCAGGTGCACCACCAGCAGGCCGTCGAGATGGCCATGATCGTGCGCGACGAGACCGACGACCCCGAAGTCCGGCTGCTCGCCTACGACATCGCCACCTCCCAGGCGCAGCAGTCCGGCCAGATGTTCGGCTGGCTCGCCGAGTGGGGGCTGTCGCAGGCGGCGAGCGAGCCGTCGATGATGTGGATGTCACGCCCGGCGCCGGGCGCCTCCAGCCACGATCACGCCGCAGGCTCCTCCCACGAGCCGGGGTCGCCGATGCCGGGGCTCGCGACCCGCGAGCAACTGCAGCGGCTGTCGGAGAACGAGGGACCGGACGCAGAGCGACTCTTCCTCCAGCTCATGATCGCGCACCACGAGGGTGGGGTCGAGATGGCGGAAGCCGTCATCGAGCGCAGCTCCAAGCGAGTGGTGGTCGATCTCGCGACCAGTATCGTGCAGGCGCAGTCGAGCGAGATCGAGCTGATGGAACGGATGCTCGCCGAGCGGAGCTAGCCCAGCTGCTGCGCGTACAGCGACGAGTACATCCCGTCATTCGACAGCAGTTCTTCATGACGTCCACTCTCGACGATTTTTCCGCCGACCACGACGAAGATCACGTCGGCCGAGATCACGGTAGACAACCTGTGCGCCACCGCGATGGTGGTGCGTCCCTTCGATGCTGCATCGAGCGCATCCTGCACCACCCGTTCCGAAATGGAGTCGAGGGCGCTCGTGGCTTCGTCCAGGATCAGCACGGCCGGGTCTTTCAGCAGCACCCGCGCGATGGCGATGCGCTGCTTCTCGCCCCCGGAGAGTCGGTAACCGCGCTCCCCCACCACGGTGTCGTAGCCATCGGGGAACGACATGATGGTGTCGTGGATGTTGGCACCCCTTGCCGCGGCTTCGAGCTCGTCGAGCCCGGCCTCCGGTTTCGCGTACCGCAGGTTCTCGCCGATGGTCGCGTGGAACAGGTAGGTCTCCTGGCTCACGATCCCGATGTTTCGCACGAGCGAGTCCGACTCGAGGTCACGCACGTCGTCACCCGCGAACAACACCCGGCCCGTCGTCACATCGTGCAGGCGCGGAATCAGGTACGACACAGTCGTCTTACCTGCCCCCGACGGCCCCACGAATGCGGCGAACTGCCCAGGCTCGATGACCAGGGAGACGCCTTTGAGGGTTGCGGGGGAATCCTCCGGCGCATCCGGGTAGCGGAACACGACGTCGTCGAACTCGACCCTCCCGAGCTCGGCGGGACGCACGGCGTGCGAATCCGGTTTATTCGTGATGGCAGGCACGAGATCGAGGTACTCGAAGATCCTGGCGAACAGCGCTGACGAGGTCTGCAGGTCGAGGGCGACCCTCAACAGGCCGAGCAGCGGGAACATGAGACGCGCCTGCACCGTGGTGAAGGCGACGATCGTTCCGGCCGTGACATCCACCCCGCCCGAGATGAGGTACGCCGCGACGACGTAGATGACCGCGGGGATGATCGACAGGAAGATGTTGACCATGGCGAAGAACCATTGGCCGCTCATCTGCTGGCTCACCTGCAGCCTGATCTGGTTGCGGTTTTCGGCCTCGTACCGGCCCGTCTCGGACTGCTGCTGGTTGAAGCTCTTGGCGAGCAGGATGCCGCTCACGCTCAGCGCCTCCTGCGTGATCGCGGTCATGTCGCTCAGCGACTCCTGGGTCTTCGTCGCGATGCGCGCGCGCACCTGACCGACCCTGCGCTGGGCCACGACGAGGATGGGCAGCAGGATGACCGCCACCACCGTGAGCTGCCAGCTCAGCACGAGCATGCTCACGAACGCCGCGACCACCGTGACCGTGTTGCCGATGACGCTCGAGATGGTGTTGCTGAGCACGCTGGCGACACCCCCGACATCGTTCTGGAGTCTCGACTGGATGACGCCGGTCTTCGTGCGCGTGAAGAAGGCGAGTTCCATCGCCTGGAGGTGGCCGAAGAGGCGGATACGCAGCGCGCCCATCACCGTGTTGCCGACGGAGGCGGTCAACCAGGTCTGCCACACGCCGAGGGCGGCGGACGAGACCCACAGCACGACCATGATCGAGACGAGTTCGACGAGAACCGGGACATTCGGTGTGCCGCTCGGCGGGAACAACCCTTCGTCGAATGCCTGCTTGGTGAGCAAGGGTGGGAGCACGCTGAGCCCGGCGCTGACGAGCACCAGGATGATCGTGATCGTCAGTGCACGACGGTGGGGGGCGAACAGTCCCGCGATCCGCTTCAGAAGGTCGGGCACCTTCGGCGCAGAGGCGTTGGCCGCCTTCTGTGCGGCCGCATCGCCCCCGCCCATCATGCGACCGCCGCCGCGCATTCCGCTCATACCTCAACTTTAGGTCGGTTAACACAGCGAGCCCGCCGGTGTCCCGGCGGGCTCGAGTGAGGTGCGAAAGGATCAGCCCTTCGTCGAACCTGCCAGCAGTCCGCGCACGAAGAACCGCTGCAGTGCGAAGAACACGATGAGCGGAACGATCATGGCGATGAAGGCTCCCGAGGTGAGCAGGTACCAGTCCTGGCCGCGGTTTCCCGTGATCTCGCGCAGCACCTTGGTGATCGGGCCGACCGCTCCATCCGCGAAGACCAGCGCAACCAGCAGGTCGTTCCAGACCCACAGGAACTGGAAGATCGCGAACGATGCGATGGCCGGCATGGCCAGCGGGAGCACGATCCTGAAGAACGTCTGCCCGTGCCCGGCGCCGTCGACCCTCGCTGCCTCGATGAGCTCCTGCGGAATCTCCGAGATGAAGTTGTGCAGCAAGAAGATCGCCAGCGGCAGCGCGAAGATCGTGTGCGCGATCCAGATCTGGCCGTAGGAGTTACCTCCGGCGCCGAGTCCGGAGAAGACCTCGAAGTCACCGATGCTGAGCCCGCGGGAGAAAAGGCTGAGCAGCGGCACGAGGGCCATCTGGATCGGAACCACCTGCAGGGCGAATACCCCGATGAAGAGGATGTTGCGACCCTTGAACGGAATCCACGCGAAGGCGTATGCCGCCAGTGACGCGATCACGAGGGGGAAGAGCGCGGCCGGCAGGGTGATCGCTATCGAGTTGATGAATGACTGCCCGAGGGTGACCGTCGTGGCAGATCCGTTGAGCACCGCATCGTAGTTTCCGAGCGTGAAACCAGGGTTGGTGAAAATGCTCCACCACCCGCTCGTATTGATCAGCTCCGGCGGTCGGAACGACGTGATCAGCAGACCCAGGGTGGGCGTCGTCCACAGGATGGCGATGACGATCGCCGCCGCGGTGGCGCCCTTGCTCGTGAGCCGGTCTTTCGACTTCTTGAGCGTGGAACGCTCTGCGGCTTTCTCACCGCGCGCGAGCTGGGTCTTTGTCTTCTGGTCGACGGGGAGGTCGATCGGGGCGACGGCGCTCATCGGATCTCCTTCTGCAGACGCATCTGCCTCACGTTGTAGATGATGATCGGCAGCACGAGCAGGAACAGGATGACGGCGAATGCCGAAGCCCTGCCCTCCTCGAGCTTCTGTGCGTACACCGCGTTGGCGAGCACGTTGGTTCCGTTGGCGCCTCCCGTCATCGTCTGCACGATGTCGAAGACCTTCAGGGATGCAATCGAGATGGTGGTCAGCACGACGATGAGTGAGCTCCGGATGCCCGGCACCGTCACGTTGATGAACCGTTCCCAGGCGTTGGTGCCATCGAGCTGCGCCGCCTCCATCTGCTCGGCCGGCACGCCCTTGATGGCCGCGGAGAGCACGACCATCGCGAATCCGGTCTGCACCCAGATGAGGATGACCATCAGGAACAGGTTGTTCCAGGGCGCCACGTTGATGAAGTCGAGGGGCTGGCCGCCGAAGAACGTGATGATCCCGTTGAGGAGACCGATCTGCGGCTGGTCGGCAGAGTTGGCGTCGTAGACGAACTTCCAGATGATGCTCGCGCCCACGAAGGATATTGCCATGGGCATGAAGACCAGCGCCTTCAGCACCTTCTCACCCCTCGCCTTATCGACGAAGACCGCGTAGGCGAGACCGACGATCGTCGAGAAGGCCGGAACGACAAGCACCCAGATGATGGTGTTGATGATCGCCACCCGGTTCGCTTCCTGGCCGAACACGAAGATGAAGTTCTCGAAGCCCACGAACCTGCTGCCCCGCGCATTCATGAATGCCTTGAAGAAGGTGGCAACGGTCGGATAGACCAGCCCGATGGCGAGCAGGAAGACCGCCGGACTCAGGAATCCGATGAGCTGGAAGAGGTAACCCGCGCCCTCGCGAGAGCGGTAGTCCAGAAGGAAGAACACCCCACCGAGCACTGCCGCGACGACCGCTGCAAGCGGGATCGAGCCGAGCAGGAGGAAGACGACGACCGGTGCGAGCACGCAGACCAGCGCGCGGATGATCGTATAACGACGACCGGAACGCGGCGCGATCTCGATGAAGAAGATGAGGATGCCGGCTACCAGGAGGAAAGCCCCGATCACCAGGGGGATCTGGGCGAACGGATTGAGGCCAGCAAGCCATTTCAGGAACCCTGACATTGACGTCCTTTCGAGTGCACCAGTGAACTCGCGCTTATGTTGTGAGACTAAAGGTAAGTGAGGGCCGGCGGAAGAGGTCTCCGCCGGCCCTCGATCATGCTGTTCTAGCCGATGTTACTGAACGGCCAGACTATTCGGACGGCCAGGTGGCCTCGATGTTGTCGAGCACCTCGTCCGTCGACTTGCCGTTGATCCAGTCGACCATGCCGGTCCAGAAGGAACCAGCACCGACAACGCCGGGCATCAGGTCAGAAGCGTCGAACCTGAAGGTGGTGGCGGGGTCCTGGAGAACCTTGATCGCCTCCTGCAGGATCGGGCTTGACGCGCTGGCGGGGTCGAGGCCCTTGTTGGCGCTGATCACGCCACCGAGTGCGACGCGGCTGTTGGCCCAGTCGGGGCTGGAGAGGTACTCCTGCACCTTGACGGTGTCTGCGTCGTTCGAGAAGGCAGCGACGATCTCGCCACCGCCCGTGACGGCGCTTCCGCCTGCTTCGATCGACGGGGTGATGAACGCCCAGATGTCAGCGTCGGGTCCCACGGTGGCGTTTCCGTTCGCGGGGTCCTGGATGAATCCGTCGTAGAACGATGCCTGGTGGTGGAGTGCGCACGATCCGTCGCCGAGGGCGCGGGCCGGGTCACCGAACGGCGTGGTGTTGATCGACTTGACGTCGCCGAATCCCGCGTTCACGTAGTCCGGGTTCAGCAGGATCTCGCCCACTGAGTCGAAGGCTGACTTGATGGCGGGGTCGTTGAACGGAATCTCGTGTGAGACCCACTGGTCGTAGACGTCCGGTCCGGCTTCGCGCAGGACGAGGTCTTCGACCCAGTCCGTTCCGGGCCAGCCCGTTGCCGCGTCAGAACCGAATCCGACACACCACGGTGCGGTGTTGGTCGTTTCCTGGATCGTCTTGGTCAGGTCGAGCAGCTCTTGGTACGTGGTCGGAACTTCTACGCCCCACTCCTCGAACTGAGCCGGCGAGTACCAGACGAAGCCCTTGACGCTGGCCATGAGAGGTGCGCCGTACAGGGTGTCGCCGGTGCTGGCGTATCCAGCCCAGTCTTCGCCCCAGTACTCGGAGACGTTGGATGCAACGCCCTCGGGAGCCGGCTGCACGTAATCGCGTGACGCGAGGTCACCCAGAAGACCCGGCTGCGGGAAGATGGCGAGGTCGGGAGCCGTGCCGCCCTGGGCGCGGGTTCCGATCTGCGCTTCGAATTCCTTCGAGCCTTCGTACTGGATGTCGATGTCGTTTTCTTCTTCCCAGGCAGCCCAGGACTCGTTGAGGAGGTCTGCCTCGGTGTCCTGGATGGTGCCGTAGATCGTGACGACGCCATCGGCCTCGCCTGCGTCTCCTGGGCCTGCGCTCGAGCCTGAGCCTGTGTCGCTCGAGCAGCCCGCGAGTGCGAGCCCTGCTACGGCGAGTATGGCGAACGGTGCTGTGAATCTACGCTGCACGATGAAACTCATACTTCCTCCTCGTTGAGGGTGAATCGCGAGCGCCGTTATTGGCTCACGCGGGGGTGATTGCAAAACGGAACAGCCCCGGACGGGAACCGGTTCCACAGCACAAACTAGGTGAAGTTCGAGAGCATTGCAAGCGCTTGGCACGAACTAGCGCCTAACGATTCGGCCACATCCGCGTAATTCCGTGAGAGCGCTCTCACAACAATTTGATCACGCTCGACTTCGAGGTGTGGAACCGGTTCCACATTTGCGTCTACACAACTAGGCTGTGGGCGTCCTGTCATCGGCGAAGGGAGCATCGTGAGCGCACTCAGCGATGTCGCCCGCCTTGCCGACGTCTCCAAGGCGACAGCCTCTCGAGCATTGAGCGGCAACGGTTACGTCTCAGTCGAAACCCGTGATCGCGTGGTTGCCGCCGCCGCGACCATCGGATACGTCGTGTCGTCGAACGCCTCGAGCCTCGTCACGGGGCACACGAAGAACGTCGGCGTGGTCATCCCGTTCATCAACCGCTGGTTTTTCGGGGAGGTGCTCGAGGGCATCGAGACAGCCCTCATCGCCGCCGGCTACGACCTGACCCTCTATCGGCTGAGTGCCGACGACGCCGCGCGACGACGCGTGTTCGAGTATTTTCTCGTGCGTAAGCGAGTGGATGCCGTCATCGCGGTCGGAATCGAACTCACCGGAACCGAGGTCGACCTTCTGCGCTCCCTCGGCAAACCGATCGTCGGCATCGGGGGTGCCGTCGAGGGAATGGCCACTCTCAGCATCGACGACGTCGCGGCGTCGGCTCTCATCACCGAATTGCTCATCAACCTCGGCCACACGCGCATCATGCACGTGGGAGGCAGTCAGCACAAGCAACTCGATTTCCGCGTGCACTCCCAGAGGCTGAAAGGGTTCACCCAGGCCATGCGGGCGGCCGGGTTGCCCTACGACGACGAATCGTTCAGGCCCACGGAGATCTCGATCGAGGGCGGATATGCCGCCGGACTGTCGATCCTCGCCGACCCGCGCTCGCGCCCGAGCGCGATCGTGGCGGGTGCAGACGAAGTCGCGATCGGCATCATCGTCGCGGCACGCCAATTGGGCATCCAGGTGCCCGCCCAGCTCTCCGTGGTCGGCATCGACGGACACGACCTCGCCCCGATGTTCGGGCTGACGACTCTGGCGCAGCATCCACATTCCCAGGGAACGATGGCGGTGCGCCTCGTTCTCGAGGAGCTCACCGAGCTACCGGACCGACCAGCGTCGAACTGGCACACGTTCCCCGTCAGCCTCGAGGTGCGCCGGAGTACCACCGCTCCCCCGCTGCCGTGATCCACGGACCCCGCCGGCGTACAGCGGAAGCCCGGCCCGCAACCGGTGAGAGTCGCGGACCGAGCCTCCCGGGGTCACTCCGCGCGCGTCCCCGAACGGCGCACTGCAGAGATGAGCCCCGCGGGAACGAACCCGCGCTTGAAGAACCCGATGCCAGCAAGCGCGTAGGATTCGCCCCCGAGCACCATGGTCGCTGTCGTTACCTGGGCATACAGAAGGCCACCACGACGTGAAGCGATCGGGTGGTTCGGTGACGGCGGAGCGACAAGTTCATGCATTCGGGTATGCACTTTCGGGGGTGTACTGCGGATGCTCACGCGCGCCGTGCTGCGGTGCTAGCCAGAGGGTAAGGCTGTCCAGTACCGATTCGTTGCAATTCGGGTTGCGTAACCATCGTTCGGGGGTGTCCCACGTTCGGGGGGATTCCGGGACAGTGCTCATTATGGGGCGACCGGCGGGTGCGCGCAACCAGCGCTGACACATCCGAAAGCGATTCTGTTCCGAATCACCTTCCACGCAGCACTACCCGAATCCGATCGGTCCGCCATCAGCGCCATGCAGCCTTCCCCCAGCCACGTGTCCATCGACGATCTCGAACGGGCCTTCGACGGCCCAGCCAGAGAGGTCGCTCTCGACGCTCTCGACGCTCTCAGAGGCTGCTGGCCCGTTCTCGTCGCCGAGCACGGAGACCGGCTTCGCGCCATCCTCGATCAGCTTCCCGCCGATCTCTGGGATGCCGATCCCTGGCTCGTCGCGGCCTACGGCTCGAGCTTCCGGTCCGTCGGCTCCATGAATGCATCGGCAGCGATGCCGTACTTCACAGCTGCGCGATCGTTGATCACGGATGCCACGACCGCGGCAGAGCGGATCGGTATCGGTGTGCACCACTCGGCCGCATTGCGCGGGCTCGGCCGGCTCGCAGATGCCCTCGAGTCCGCCACCGGCTGCGCGGCCGGAGTGGAAAGTGACACCACCCTCACCCTCGCCTCCCGCATCAGCCTCGGGGCGCAGGCCTCGCTCCAGAAGGGTCTCGCCCGTTATCACCTTGGAGACTATGACAGCGCGGCTGCTGAGCTCGGGCTCGCGGCCGCCCTCGCCACCACGCAGCTGTCCCGGTCCGACCAGATGGAATGCTTCGGCGGCCTGGCGATGGTGCACTACTCTCTCGGCAATTTCGAGCAGGCAACGCACTGGGTCGAGTCTGCGCGGCGGGTAGGCGCGGAGTCTGGCCTGATGGAATCGCGGTTCGGCGCGGGCGGACTCGTGGCAGATCTCCTGATGTGCGTCGAGCAGGGCAGGCTCGCGGATTCCGAAATTCTTGCTCCCGTCGTGGCATCCGCCACCGTGGGGTGCGACTGGGCGCCGCTGGGGTTCTACTCGCGAGCAACCATCTCGATTCTCAGCGAGCGCTACGTCGAAGGGCTGGACCTCCTCAGGCTGTGCGTTCAGGAATACGCCCCGTGGGCGCCGCCCGGAGCGATCGTGACGAGCTCGGAGGGGCTCAGGGCTACCCTCCTGTTGAGGCTCGGTGAAGCCGAGTCCGCCTGGGATATCCTCGGCGCCCTCGAGCCCACCCAGCATCAGGCCAACTGCCCAGCGCGCTTTATCGCACACCTGCGATTCACCACCGGGGACGCACGGGGAGCGCTGGCGGCCCTCCAGGCCTGCGAAGCGCTGGGAGACGTGCATTCCACTCGAACTCTGGTCGACGTCTTCCTCATCAAGGCCGCAGCCACTCACCAACTCGGGGATTTCGCGATCTCGGATATCTCTTTCGACCGCGCCATGCTGCTCGCCACCTCGCACGGCCTGAGAACCCCGTTTCGACTCGTCCCGTCATCGGTCATGCGCGCGATGATCGCCCGCGCGACGGAACGCCCGCTGCCCAAAGAAGTCGTCGAACTCTTCGACACGGTTACGGACTCCGACAGCGCGGTCCGTGGGGTCGACGTCGGCGTGCTGAGTGACAGGGAGCGGGACATCGTGATGGCGATCATCCGGGGTCTCTCCGTCGCGGAGATCGCCCGGAGCCTGTTCATCTCGGTCAACACCGTCAAGACCCACGTCAAGAGCGTCTACAGGAAGCTCGGAGTGAATTCACGCCCTGACGCTATAAAGCGGGCGAAGACGCTGGGGCTGCACTGGGAGACTCCCAGGGACACTCCGGCTCCACCACCGAACTGAACCCGGCATGAGCCCCTAACGAGACAACGGCCTAACGAGACAACGGCGCCGCTCCCCGAAGGGAACGACGCCGTCGTGCGAAACCGAAGTTACTTGAGGGTAACCGTGGCGCCAGCCGCTTCGAGCTGAGCCTTTGCCTTCTCGGCGGTCTCCTTGTTGACACCCTCGAGCACGGGGCCCGGAGCGCCATCAACGACTGCCTTCGCTTCACCGAGGCCGAGGCTGGTGAGAGCGCGCACCTCCTTGATGACCTGGATCTTCTTCTCGCCGGCAGCCTCGAGGATGACGTCGAAGGAATCCTTCTCCTCAACCTCTTCGACTGCTGCAGCGGCGCCACCGGCGGCCGCAACGGCGACGGGTGCTGCTGCGGTGACCTCGAAGGTCTCCTCGAACTTCTTGACGAACTCGCTGAGCTCAATGAGCGTGAGCTCCTTGAACGCTTCGATCAGCTCTTCGCTGGTCAGTTTTGCCATGATGTGTCTCCTTGTTTTTGTAAGTTACGGTCGGCGCAGTGCGCGACTGTGCTTGCGTGTCGCGTCTACTGAGCGGACGACTGCTTCTCGCGCAGCGCCTCGACCGTGCGAACGGCCTTGGCGAGCGGAGCGTTGAACAGGTAAGCAGCACCGAACAGCGAAGCCTTGGCGGCTCCGGCAAACTTCGCGAGGAGCACCTCCCTGGTTTCGAGATCGGCGAGCTTGGTGACCTCTGCGGCGCTGAGGGGGTTACCGTCAAAGTAACCACCCTTCACAACCAGCAGCGGGTTTGCCTTGGCAAAGTCACGCAGTGTCTTCGCGACGGTGACAGGGTCACCGTGCACGAAGGCGATCGCGGAAGGCCCGACAAGCTCCTCGTCGAAAGACGAGATTCCTGCCGCGTTTGCCGCGATCTTTGTCAGCGTGTTCTTCACCACGGCGTATGTTGCGTGCTCACTCATAGACATGCGCAGCGTTTTGAGCTGGGCAACAGTGAGTCCGCGATACTCGGTGAGCAGGACAGCGGTCGAGGTGCGGAACTTCTCCGTCAACTCGGCGACTGATGCTTCCTTGTTCGCCATGGTGCTCCCTAAATTGTGGATTGGACTGCCGCAGACCGCACCGTCCTGAGTCGGCCGGGAACTAAAAAAGCTCCGGCTGGCTGCATTCGCAGGGCACGGAGCTGAGAATCGGACTGTCCTGAGGACGACCCGAAAAACTTCTTCACACACCTGCGCTGGCTGTCGCTTTCGCGACACTTCGGTCATCCCGTGTTTTCACACCGGACAACCACCTGCGGTCTTTGGCTTCGCTAAGACTAGGCCACACCGTCCTCGCGTGCAAACCGGCCGACGGGTCGCCTAGACGTGGTCACGCCAGCTGTGCCGGGGCACGAAACCCAGGATGCGCCGGGCTTTCTCGCTCGGGGCGAGGGAATCAGTGCCATCGACGGGGGTCCGGAACTCCACCTCGGGAAACACCTCGGCCATGAGCTCGGCGCTGGGGCGGGACATCACGGTGTCTGCGGCAAAGATGTTGAACACGTCGAAACCCGGGCGCGAGGCCTCCAGCGACAACCTGATCGCCTCTGCACCGTCGCGCGCGTCGATGTAACCCCACAGGTTCCAGGAGCGCAGGGTCGCATCGGCATCGAACGCGGGGAAGGCCGCATAGTCGGGCACGGTCATGACATTGGAGAACCTCAGCGCGGTGATGCTCAACTCCGGATCCCAGCGCACGAGCTTCTGCGCGAGCTCCTCCTCGAGGTGCTTGACCACCGAGTACATGGATTCCGGTCGGCTCGGGTATTCCTCGTCGAGTGGCACGTAGGGTGGCGGAGACTCGAACGGGATGCCCAGCAGCGTCTCACTCGAGGCGTAGACGATGGTCTGGATGCCCACCCGACGGGCGGCCTGGAACACGTTGAACGTGGAGGTCATGTTGTTGTGGAACGTGGCGCTGTCAGACCTGAAGCCCCCGGCAGGAATCGCGGCAAGGTGCACGACCGCGTCGAGGCCGTCATGCCTGTTGTCGACGCTGCTGAACGCGTCGACGGTCTGCCCGTAGTCGGTGAAATCGACGACAGTGAATGCATCTCGATCCGGCCCGACGACGTCGAGGACGGTGACGTCATGGCCGGCGTCCCGCAGGTGCTGCACTGTGACGCGGCCCAGTTTGCCGTTGCCGCCGGTGACCGCGACCCTCATGAACTGCACCGCGCTGTGTATGGGATATTCATACTTCCAGTGTGCCATCGCTGCCGCGTAGTGGATCGTCGGGCACACCCTTCGCTCCCTGCGCCTCCTTCGGCTCCCGCTCGCACCGCGCGTACCGCCGGTACCGCCCTTCCTGCTCTTCCCGCGCTCGCCGCGCTCGCCGCGCTCGCCGCGCTCGCCGTGCTCACCGTGCTCGCCGCGCTCACTTCCGAAGTGACGGAGATTCGGAGCGATATGTGCTTGATCCGCGCCCAAACCCAACGGATGCGCCCGCGACTCCGTCGTTTCGGAAACGAGCAGCGGGGAGCGGGCAGGCAGCGGGGCAGGCAGCGGGGCAGGCAGCGCGGAGGCAGCGGGGCACGCAGCGAGACGCGGGGTGACTACAGGATGCGGCCCGGCAGCGTGATGCGGAAGACCGTGTCGCCCGGCTCGCTCCACACCTCCGCCGTGCCGCCGTGTGCCTCGACGACGGCACTCACGATGGCGAGGCCGAGGCCTGTACTGCCTTTCGCCCGGGAACGGGATCCATCCCCGCGCACGAACCTCTCGAAGACGTTCGGCTGCAGCGCCTGGTCGATCCCCGGGCCGTCATCACGCACTTCGATGACCGTGTCGCTGCCGTCGAGTCGAAGGCGCGCGGCCACGTGCGTGCCTGCTGGCGTGTGGGTGCGCGCGTTGGAGAGCAGGTTCGCGAACACCTGGTGCAGTCGACCGGGATCGGCTGTGATCAGCACGACCTCATCCGGAACCTCGATCGCCCAGTGATGATCCCCGCCCGCGGCTTGCGCATCGCTGACGGCATCGGCGAGCAGCCTCCCAAGGTCGATCTCGGCGAACTGCAACTTGTTGCCCTCGTCGAGTCTCGCGAGCAGCAGCAGGTCTTCCACGAGGGAGGTCATGCGCACCGATTCCGACTCGATGCGCGCCATGGCGTGCACGACATCGTCGGGCAGCTCGTGATTGCCGCGTCTGGTGAGCTCCGAATAGCCCCTGATCGAGGCGAGGGGGGTCCGCAATTCGTGGCTGGCATCCGCGACAAAGGTGCGCACCTTGTTCTCGCTGGCCTGGCGCGATTCGAGGGCGGATGCCACGTGCTCGAGCATCCGGTTCAGGGCAGAGCCCACGGCACCCACTTCGGTGGCGGGGTCGGCGTCGGCGTCGGGCACCCTCACGGCGAGCGCCACGTCACCGCGGTCGAGCGGGAGCTCGGACACCCTCGTGGCCGTCGCGGTCACCCTCTCCAGCGGACGCAGTGCGGCCCTCACGATCAGCGCCCCCGCTACGGCCGCAGCGGTCACTCCCAGCAGGCCGATGCCGGCGATGAGAGCCGAGAGTCGCATGACGGTGTCCTGGACGCCGGCCAGGGGCAATCCGATCACGAGCAGGTCGTCGGCCGACGGTCCAGTCTCGACAACCACCCGATACTCGCCCAAACCCTTGCCGAGATCGACGGTGGTCGGGGTCCTGTCGGTGGGAACGGCCAGGAGCGCACCGAGCGCTGCCGAATCCAGGGTCACCGGTCGGCCACCGGAGTCCAGCACTGCCGCGTTGAAGACGGCCCCCGATCCGATGATCGCGCCGAGAGTGCCCTCGGGCTGTCCGGACAGTGCCAGGAACTTCTGCGCGTTGGGTTCGTCGCCTCTGCCATCCCTTTCTCCGCCCGGACCATCGTCCGACGGCCTGAAGGCTCCCTGCGAGCGATTGGTCGCGGCATCCAGCTGGAGATCGAGGCGGTTCATCAGGAACCCCTGGAGCGCGATGACACTCACCACCCCGATCACGAGGGTCACGGCGGCGAGAAGCCCCGCAATACCGATGACCAATCGTCGCCTGAGAGTCAGACGGGGACGGCTCACAATTGCGGTTTCAGGACGTAGCCGAATCCGCGAACGGTGTGGATCATCGCGGGGCCGAGAGAGTCGATCTTCTTACGGAGGTACGAGATGTAGATCTCCACCACGCTCGATCGCCCGCCGAAGTCGTAGCTCCATACCCTGTCGAGAATCTGCGACTTGCTCAGCACCCTGCGCGGGTTGCGCATCAGGAAGCGCAGCAGTTCGAATTCGGTCGCGGTGAGTTCCACGAGCACTCCCCCGCGGCGCACCTCATAGCTCTCCTCGTCGAGCACGAGGTCTCCCACCTCGATGATCGACTGCTCCTCCCCGGAGAGAGTGAGGTTCGAACGACGGATGAGGCCGCGCAGTCTCGCGACGAGCTCCTCGAGGCTGAACGGCTTCGTCACGTAATCGTCCCCGCCGACGGTGAGCCCTGCGACGCGATCGTCCACGGAATCCTTGGCGGTGAGAAAGAGGATGGGCGTCTGGATGCCGTCGGCCCTCAGCCTCGACAGCACGGTGAGCCCGTCGATGTCGGGAAGCATGATGTCGAGCACGACGACATCCGGACGGAAGTCCCTGATGGTCGAGACCGCGCTCTGGCCGTCTGAGGCGAGCCGCACATCCCAGCCCTCGTACCGCAGGGCGATCGACAGCAGGTCGGTGAGTGACTCCTCATCGTCGACGACGACGGCCCGGATGGGGCTGCCGTCAGCGCGGGTGAGCCTCGGCTGAGCCGCCGAAGAGATGTGGCGTGAGTCTGACATGACTCCAGTATCCGCATCCAGCTATGAGTCACCTATGAACACGTGGTGTAAAGGCAGAACACAGCGTCGCCTTGGGTGATCACTCCGTCACATCAAGCAGGGGACGGTGACCGGGAAGAGCTAGCCGTCACAGGGTTGCTGCGCGAGGGTCCCACCCCTCGGGCAGCGACTCTGCGGCGCCGACAGTGCTCTCGACCGTGACGAACTCCCCGGACCCGGCCGCCTCGATCATCGAGACCATCACGTCGAGCACGTGGTAGCCCTGCTCGCCTGAGGCCCGCTCGGTGACCCCTGCGCGAATGGCTCTGGCCAGCTCGACGACTCCTGTTCCTCGGCCGACAGCCGACGTGGTCGGGATGACCTGCGCTTCCCTCGCGCCATCCGCCCACAACTGCAGGTCACCCTCGAACATGTTCGGGTCGGGGAATACGAGCGTGCCGTCGGCCCCGGCGAATTCGACGAGGCCAGTGCGGGGCAGCGCCGACTGGAAGCTGAAGATGCACTGCGCCGACGCCCCACCCTCGAACTGGATCAGGGCGCTGATGTGGGTGGCGACGTCCACGGGGATCTCCACCCCGGCACGCGCTCCAGACCCGATCACGCGCGACAGCTTCGACACCGACGAGGTTGCCGCCACCCGCTTTACCGGTCCGAGGTTCTGGATGAGGGTGGTGATGTAATACGGCCCCATGTCGAAGAGCGGCCCACCGCCCTGCACATAGTAGAAGTCGGGATTCGGATGCCACGGCTCCGGCCCGGCGTTCTGGAACAGCGCGAGCGCCGTGAGTGGCGCACCGATGCTCCCACTTTCGATGAGCCGCTTCCCGGTCTGCAGCCCGGCGCCCAGGAACGTGTCCGGCGCCGTGGACACGCGAAGACCGAGCCGCGCGGCCTCCGCGAGCAGGGCCTTGCCGCTCTCGCGGTCGAGCGCAAAAGGCTTCTCCGTCCACACGTTCTTGCCCGCCGCGAGCGCGAGCATCGCAACGTCGACGTGCGCCGCGGGGATGGTGAGGTTGACCACGATCTCGATGCGATCGTGGGCGAGCAACTGCTCGGTGGTGCCGCTGCCCGGCACACCGTATTTCTCGGCCTGTTCCTTAGCGCGAGCCAGGTCGATATCGGCGATGAACAGCACCTCGACATCGGGGAAGGTCGTGAGGTTGTCGAGGTACTGGGTGCTGATATTGCCTGCGCCGATAATTCCGACCCCGACGCGTCCACCGCTCATGACGGCGTCACCGGTGACAGGGTCTCTCCCAGCGAACGGAGGAATGTGACGCTGTCCGCGAGGGCGTCGAACACATCGCCCTCGAAGTCGTCGAGCTCGATCACCCGCAGCGCCTGGGGCGCAGCAGCGAGCACCTCGGCCACGGGCATCCTGCCATTGCCGACCGCCACCTGGGCCTTGTCGTCCTTGCTGATGTCACCATCTTTGACGTGGAGGAAGCGCACGCGGTCACCCAGTCGCTCGAGAAGGCCGACCGCGCTCACACCGCCGACCTGGGCCCAGTACGTGTCGACCTCGAGCACGACCGATGGGTCGAGATTGTCGGCGAAAGCCTCGAGCCCCGTGGTGCCGTCGAGGTCGCCGAACTCCCACCAGTGATTGTGATAGCCGACGGTGATGCCGAGGTCGGCAGCGACGCGAGCGACAGAGTTGAGTTCGTTCGCCGCCCTGACGACGGCGTCTGAATCGGTCCAGGTTTCGGGGCGGATGTTCGGATCGATGACGGTCTTCACCCCGAGCCTGCGTGCGGCATCGAGCACGGGAACAAGGTCGGTTCCCAGCAGCGTCGCGTGCGCGGACGATGGCGTGAGACCGAACCTCGGCAGCAGCTCCTCGAACATGTCGACCCGTTCGAGAATCCCGAAGAGTTCGACCGTGGTGAATCCCAGTCCGGCGATGCGCTCGAGAGCCGCCGCGGGATCTGAGGCGAGCGCCCCGCGAACCGTGTAGAGCTGGACAGACAGGGGGAACTGGGACACAGAAAACTCCTTCGTTGGCGACTGCGTGCCACCCCACTCTAGGAGCACCGCCTCATGCAGCACCGCCCGCGCGACCGACAACTGCAGTGAGCCTGCCCACCGCCGACGGCAGATCGGGAGACAATGGACCTGTGATCATGCAGCCCGAACTCGACCTGTGGGAGGTGCCCGCCCAGGACCATCGGGATCGGATAGTCGCCAACTCAGACGACAGGGTGTCGTGGATCCGTGCTCGCAGCCGCGGAGTCACCGCGACGGACGCCGCCCGGCTCTCCAGCGAGCGAGCCCTGCAGTCTCTGCTTCAGGACAAAATGCTCGGCTCGGGATTCGGCGGCAATGCGTATACCGACCACGGCAGGGCGCGGGAACCCGAGATCGCGCGCTGGGTGCGAGCACGCCACAGGATCGAGCCCAGCTCCACCCTGTTCCACGCTCACGGCCAGCCGCTGCACCTCGCCACCCCCGACGGGGTTTCGCTGCTCGACGGCACGGTGGTGCTGGCCGAGATCAAGACGACGGGACACGCCTGGCGCAGCATCCCCCGTTCCTACCTGCGGCAGGTCTGGTGGCAGCAGTATGTGCTCGGTGCCGAGCGCACGCTCGTCGTGTGGGAGCAGCACACCGACTTCGTGCCGGTCAACGCCGAGCCGGAGTGCCGCTGGGTGGAACGTGACGACAACGAGATCCACGTTCTAGTGGGACTGGCGAACCGTCTCCTGGAGCTCATGCAGCGCTGAGCCGTCAGGCTCACTGCGCAGCAGTCGTGCGGCGAGCACGGCCCCGAAGACCACGAGCCAGGCGATGGCGAGAGTCGTGGCGACGAACTCCATCCGGCTTCCGAGCTCCTGTTCGAACCTGAACAGCGAGAATAGACCGCCGGTGCCGGCAATCACCGCGACGAGGATGCCCGTCACGCGCGAGAACACCGCGAGCACGCGATGATTGCGGGCGAAAGACGACTGCAGCATCGCCCAGCAGGCTGCGGCGAACGCGAATACGGCTGCGAGGGTGTGGAGGAAATCCTGGACATTGAACGTTGACCCGTACGGCAGGGGGCATCCTGCCGTACACGTAACCTGTGACGCGAACAGGAACAGCGCGCAGCCGATCCAGAGTGACACTGCCGGGGTCCAGGCTCGCAGCACCCTGGCTTTCGATCGCACGCGCCGACCGGCCCAGGCGATCGCGCTGCCGCCGACCGCAATCAGCACAAGGGCGACCTCGAACCACCCTGCGGTGGGCATACCCTCGGCACCGAGTTCACTCACGTACAGTTCCCTGGGCACCGAGAGTCTCGTCGCCCAGATGATCACGAGCGAGCTCAGCACGAGGACGCAACCGCCAAGGGACGCGCCGAGCTCGGCTTTTCTCATCACTCAGGGCTTCAGGATCCGGACGCGGCTGACCGCCCAGGCTCCGACCCCGAACACCCCGATCCCGACGGCAATGCCTACGCAGTAGAGCGCAACTGAGGCGTATCCGGTGGCCGGGTCGAGAAACGGGTATGGAACCCAGCCGTCAGTAGCTCCACGTACGAGCACGACCACGAGCCACACGACCGGATACACCAGTACGACCCAGAAACGATTCCACTGCAGCGCCGGGCGATCACCGAAGAAAACCCAGTCGATCGCGACGTAGAGCGGCATCACGACGTGCAGCACGGTGTTCGCCCATGGCAGTTCGACTCCGCCGGGCAGCCCCACCAGCAGCGTGTTGTAGACGACTCCCACGATCACGATGTACGTGGCGACGCACCCCCTGGCAAGAATGAGCGCGGGCGATTGCGTGCGGCCGAGGAAGATCATCACCGCGCTCATGATCAGCACCACGGCGGTCAGGATATTGCTCTGAAGCGTGAAGAACCCGAAGAAGTTGAACGGGTTGATGGGAGACCTGGATGCCGTGTCCGCGAAGGTCGCCATGACGGCCGACAGGCCCAGCACTCCCGCGACGATCCGGAGCGTGGCGAAGACCATTTTCATCCTCGAATGCTACCGGCTCGAGAGTTTGCCGCGAAGTGACATCACCGAAACAGGGCCGACTCATTCGGGCCCTTTACTGGTGATGTGAAGCACCGCGGGGAGGCCACCACATGAGCACAATGCGTGCCGTCGTTATCGATGCCATCGGTGGGCCAGCGGAATTGCATGTCGCCGAAATCGACCGGCCGGCGAGGGTGAACTCCGAATTCCTCGTCAGAGTCGTCGCGGCCGGCGTCAACCCGATCGATACCCACTCACGTTCGGGTGACGGTGCTGCCGCCGCATTCGGACCGTTCCCCATCGCGCTGGGCAACGATTTCAGCGGACACGTCGTCGAATCGTCATACGAACTCCACCCCATCAAGGCTGGCGACGAGGTGTACGGCATGACGATGGTCCCTCGATTCGGAGGCGCATACGCTGAATACATCAGCGTGCCAGCGACCTGCCTCACGCGAAAGCCCCGAGCACTCTCGCATGTCGAGGCCGCTGCCGTGCCCATGGCGGCCCTCACAGCGTGGGGAGCTGTCGTGGATGTCGCCAAGGCACACGAGGGGCAGCGCATCCTGATCCACGCCGGGGCTGGCGGGGTCGGCCACTTCGCGATCCAGTTCGCCAGCTACTTCGGCGCCTACGTCATCACCACAGGGTCGACCCGCAACACCAACTGGCTGCGCGAGCTCGGAGCACGTCAGGTCGTCGACCACACCACCAGCCGGTTCGAAGACGTCGTGTCCGAAGTGGATGTCGTGATCGACCTGATCGGCAACCTCACCGACCAGACCTCGACGCGATCGCTCGCGGTGCTGAAACGCGGGGGCCTGATCGTCAGCGTGCCGAGCGGGGGCTGGCCCACCATGGCTGAGGATGCCGCGGCTGCCGGTGTGCGCGCCACCGGGTACAACGTCCCTGCTGACGGCTCGACTCTCTCCGTGATCTCGCGACTGCTGGAGTCAGGCGACGTCAGGGTGTTCGTCGACCAGGTCTTCGAGCTCGACCAGGCGGCGGCAGCCCATGCTGCTCTCGAAACGTGCCATACCCGCGGCAAGATCGTGCTCAACGTCAGCCCCGGCTGAGGTCAACCGAGCCGTCGTTCCCGCACGAAATCGCTCTCCAGCCGTTCACCGAGCCTGAATCGCTTGGTGCCGACCTTCAGGAATCCACTCTTTTCGTAGAAGCGGTTCGCTCGCTCGTTCTCATCGTTCACACCGAGCCACACCGACAGCGAGCCCCGCGCCGCTGAGGCCCGCACCGCCGCATCGACGAGAGCAACAGCAACTCCGGCGCCGTGATGCGCGGCACGCACATATAGCTTGCTCAGCTCCGATGTCGGGCGCGCGGAAACGGATGCCACGACATCCGGGTCCGTCGGATCGGCGTGCACGACCATGGCATACCCCGCGGCGAGATGGTCCACCTCGGCGATGAAGAGTTCGCGCGCCGGGTCCGCCAGATAGGCGTCGAACGCATCCTCCGACAGGCTATGCGCGATGAAAGCGAGGATGCTCCCCTGGTCCGCATCCGGCGGGCAGGCCAGCGGGAAGGTCTCGGCGGCGACCGCGTGGAGCAGACCCGCGTCATCCTGAACCGCCGCGCGCACGTCTACCCTTCGACCCGCGCCCTTCCGAAACGACGGAGAGTTGGCGGCAAAGAGCGGCTGTGGCCCCTGGTCCGGGTCGATGGTCACGAGATCTCCGTCAGATCGGAAGGTGAAGGTGGTGGGCGCAGCGGGGATGCAACGGCGGCAATACAGCGGCGGGGATGCAGAAAAGGGGCCGACCGAAGTCGACCCCTTTCCCGCAACTGGAGTTACGCCAGCGAGTTGACGTCGAGCGGGATGCCCGGGCCGAACGTCGTCGAGACGGTTCCCTTGGTGATGTAGCGACCCTTTGACGAGCTGGGCTTGGAGCGGACGACCTCGTCGATCGCTGCCTTGATGTTCTCGCTCAGCTGGTCGTGAGTGAATCCGGCCTTGCCCACGACGAAGTGCACGTTGGAGTGCTTGTCGACGCGGAACTCGATCTTTCCGCCCTTGATCTCGGACACGGCCTTGGCGGTGTCCTGGGTCACGGTGCCGGTCTTCGGGTTGGGCATGAGACCGCGGGGGCCGAGCACCTTTCCGAGTCGACCGACCTGGCCCATGAGCTCGGGGGTCGAGACGGCGGCGTCGAACGACGTGTAGCCGCCCGCAACCTTCTCGATGAGCTCAGCGCCACCGACCTCGTCAGCGCCGGCAGCGAGTGCTGCGTCCGCTGCGGGGCCCGTCGCAAAGACGATGACGCGGGCGGTCTTGCCCGTGCCGTGGGGCAGGATGACGGTGCCGCGCACCATCTGGTCTGCCTTACGCGGGTCGACACCGAGCTTCAGTGCGACTTCGACCGTGGAGTCGAACTTCTTCGATCCGGTCTCGCGGGCGACAGCGACTGCCTCGGTGGCTGTGTAGAACTTGCCGTCTTCGATCTTCTCGACGGCGGCCTTGTATGCCTTGGAATTCTTGGACATTATGCCTCCACCGTGATTCCCATTGAGCGAGCGGTTCCCGCGATGATCTTCATCGCGCCCTCGACGTCGTTTGCGTTGAGGTCGACCATTTTCTGCTCAGCAATCGTGCGGACCTGGTCTTTGGTGAGCTTCGCAACCTTGACGGTGTGCGGCGTTCCTGAGCCCTTGGCAACTCCCGCTGCCTTCTTGATGAGCTCGGCTGCCGGCGGGGTCTTGAGGATGAACGTGAATGAACGGTCCTCGTAGACGGTGATCTCCACCGGGATGACGTTTCCGCGCTGCGACTCGGTCGCGGCGTTGTACGCCTTGCAGAACTCCATGATGTTAACGCCGTGCTGTCCCAGCGCAGGCCCGATGGGCGGTGCGGGGTTAGCGGCGCCGGCCTGGATCTGAAGCTTGATCAGACCCGTGACCTTCTTTTTCGGTGCCATTGGTTTCCCTTTTCTGTTCGAACTGGCCGGAGTTGGCCAACTCTCCCGACATCCGACGGATGCGGTGCGCTCATCCCCTGAAGGACAACCTGTTCATCTTACGGGATGTGTTCGTGAATGCCTAGGCGCTGCATCGCCATCGCTGGGAAAGCGGGGAACTGCCGTCGAGCTCGCGCTGGCCAACGGCTCTGCCCGCCACCCCGCCAGTTCCCGAAATTACCCCCAAACAGGGGTGTACATATGTTCGAATGTTCGTTAGAATTGGGCCATGTCGCAGCTACCGACAATCTCCCGCCAGGTGGATGCGGTCGCGCGCGAGTTGACTACGTTGATCGACCTGCTGCGCGATGAAACCGCGACCTATCCGGTTGCCGATGCGATGGTGGCGGTCGAGACGGCGGGTCGATTGATGGACTGCGCGCGAGTGAGGGTGCTCGCTCCCATCGTCGGTGACCCTGGCATTGTCGAACGGCTGGGGTACGCGTCATCCATTGCTGCCGTTGCGTCTCTCGCTCGCATCTCGGAGCGCTCCGCCGCAGCACGCCTGAGAGTCGCTGCCGCCGTCTGTGGCGAGAAGACTCTGACAGGCGGCTCGCTGCCAGCCCCGCGCCCCCTGATCAGTGATGCACTCACCTCGGGCGACGTCGGGCTCGACGCTGCCGCTCTGATCGCCTCGGAGTTGGCCGCCATTACAGGCCATGCATCTACCGGGGCGCTGCACGTGGCCGAGAGGGTGATGATGGATCTCGCGAGCGGGCGCGACTCTCACGGTGAGCCCATGGTGGCCACAGTTTCTGTCGATTATCTTGGCGGCGAGATCCACCAGGTGAGCGCGCTGATCGACCCTGACGGAGCCCGACCTCGCGAGGAACGCGCAACACGGCGGCGGCAGTTTCAACTGGGCACTCCCGATGAAGACGGACTGGTGCCAGCGTATGGACGACTGTTGCCCGAAATCGGGTCGCTGCTTGCCGGGATGCTGGAAGCGCATCGCCGATCGCCCCGGTTCGTCGACGTCGCCTCGACGATTCTGAGCGCCGACCTCGTCGACGCCGATGGCGCGATCGATGCAGGCGACCAGCGCACACCGGCACAGCGCCGCCATGATGCGCTTGGCGAGATCGTCATGGCTGCCGCAGCGACGGAAGGTGCTCCCCGACTCGACGGACTACCGGTCTCCGTGCTGGTGACCGTCACCGCCGCCGATCTCGCGAATGATTACGGTCTCGATTCTGATGCCATCGGAACCCTTTCCGGCTCTCCGTTCCCGGTCTCGCGTCGCACCATCGAGCGTTTCATCGATGCCGGAGGCTACCGCGTCGTCACGACAGACGAGAACGGCGCCGTCACCGCCATCAGTTCACCGCAGCGCTGATTCACACCGACACACCGGCTGGGGATGGCGGCTCGGGACGGGCTCGGCTGCTCCACACCAGGGTGCACCAGCCCCCACTACACGCTGCAGGCACACCACGTCATCCCCGATCGGGACGACGGGCCGACCGCCCTCGATAACGGTATCCTGCTCTGCTATTGGCATCACCGGATAGTCGACACCGGACCCTGGCAGTATCGGATGATCGCGGGCATGCCGCACGTGCGCGGGCCCGGTGTCGTCGATTGGACTCCGACCCGCAGACCGGTTGCTCACGCGGCCTGATGCCGGACCGGCTAATGCCGGTGCGGCCAATGCTGGTGCGGCCTGATGCTCACGCGGCCTGATGCTGGCGCGGCTAATGCTGGCGCGGATCGAGCGCGCCTCAGATCGGTCGTGCAGGTCGTCCGCAGAAAGCGCACACGCGCCACCAACAGCTACGCTGCCAAAAAAGGGCGCACCGCAGGTTTTTCAACCCGGGGTGCGCCCTTTCCCAAAAGACGAACTACATCTTGGTGACCTGGTCGAAGCTGAGCTCGACCGGAGTCTCGCGCTCGAAGAGCGAGACGAGCACGATGAGCTTGCCGCTCTCCGCCTTGATCTCGCTGATCGAACCCGGCAGGCCCGCGAACGAACCTTCCTTGATGGTGATGGTCTCGCCGATCTCGAAGTCGATTTCAGCGGGAATGACGCGTGACGGGGACTTGCCCTTGCCGGGAGCGCCCTTGGCCGCCGGAGCCTCGACGATCTGCACGAGGCTCTTGAGCATGTTGAAGGCTTCTTCGAAGCGCAGCGGGCGGGGGTTGTGCGAGTTGCCCACGAAGCCGGTGACGCCGGGCGTGTGACGCACAACAGACCAGCTGTCTTCGTTCAGGTCCATGCGGACAAGCACGTATCCGGGGATGCGCACGCGGTTGACGAGCTTGCGCTGGCCGTTCTTGATCTCGACGACATCTTCCATCGGAACCTGAACCTCGAAGACGTAGTCTTCCATCGCCATCGAGATCTTGCGGTTGTCGATGTTCTGCTTCACGCGCTTCTCGAAGCCGGCGTAGGAGTGGATGACGTACCACTTGCCCGGCTTCTCGCGCAGTTCCGCCTTGAATGCGTCGTACGGGTCCACCTCAGCGGCGTCGAGCTCTTCACCGAGGTCGGGTCCGTCGTAGGGGGTGACATCGGGCTCCTCCGAAGCTTCCTCTTCTGCTTCGATGTCAGCCTCGTCATCGGTTGCGGCGACCGAGGCGTCAGCCTCATCCACAGAATCGATGTCTAGCGCGTCGTCGACGATCGAGTCAGCCTCGGGATCGATGGCAGCATCGAGTGCCTCGAGGAGCCCGGCGAGGTCGCCCTCTTCCTCGTCATCATCGATCACGTGCATCGCTTCGTGCTCTGCAGCGTTCTCTGACCTGTCGGCCGCCAGATCGGTGTTACCCGTCTGCGCTTCGTCGACCTCGCCAGACTGCTCGGCTGCCGTAGCGAGCTCGAAGTCGTCGCGGTGGTTCTCAGACACAAAATCTCATTTCATTGCTCTTGTTCACTGGGCGACACTCGATCGCCCCCGTACTCGTGCAGTCCGTGCTGGTTCGATCAGCCCGCGATGGTGGGATCGCCGAACAGGAAGTTGACCAGGGCGCTGAAGCCGAAGTCGAGCCCCGATACCAGGGCCATCATGATGACAACAAACACCAGCACGACGAGGGTAAAACTCACCAGCTCCTTGCGCGTCGGTGTGACCACCTTGCGCAATTCGAGCATGACCTGGCGAAGGAACAGGATGATGCCCGCGAACGGTCCACGCTTTTGGGCGCGATCGGTTCTGGCATTGGCGACGACGTCCTCACTCGGATCGTCGACCACGTTTCTCGCCATTCGTTTCTACCTTCCGATACCCCCGCAGACAGAAATGGCTGCCGGGACTTGCAGGGCGGACAGGACTTGAACCTGCAACCTGCGGTTTTGGAGACCGCTGCTCTACCAATTGAGCCACCGCCCTATGCATTTCGCCACTCCCCTGAACTGCTGACGACTTTCCAGCCGACAAAATCTCGTCAAGGGCGCGCAAAAGCTTGGCAGACTTCAACTACCTCCACCAGTGTATGTCATCGACACTCAGGACGAAATCCCGCTCACGCTCGGCCGACCAGCCGTGAGTCCCCTCGGGCATTCTGACAAAATGATGCACGTCGCCGCCGGGTGGCCAGCGAGCTCGCCTACGAAAGAGAGACACCATCAAACTTTCCGTCATCGGATGTGGGTACCTCGGAGCGGTGCATGCCGCAGCCATGGCCGAACTCGGTCACGACGTCATCGGTATCGACATCGATCAGGCCAGGATCGACGAGCTCTCCCTCGGTCGTGCGCCATTCTTCGAGCCCGGACTGCCCGAGATCCTCACCTCGGCGACAGCCTCGGGACGGCTGCGCTTCTCCACCCGAATGGCGGATGCCGCCGGGGCGGACGTGCACTTCATCGCCGTCGGCACCCCGCAGAAGAAGGGCTCGTACGCGGCAGACCTCACCTACGTCAATGGGGCCGTGCGCGACCTCATCCCGTTCCTGCGTGACGGCGACCTCGTGGTGGGCAAGTCGACCGTGCCCGTGGGAACCGCCGAAACGCTCGCGGCCATGCTCGATGCCTCCGGCACGAAAGCAATCCTCGCGTGGAACCCCGAGTTCCTGCGCGAAGGATTCGCCGTCAAGGACACCATCTCGCCCGACCGCCTCGTGTACGGGCTTCCCGCATCACAGTCCGACGCGGCCTCCGCGAAATCGCGGCTCGACGACATCTACAGCGCAGCACTCGACGCCGGGACCCCGCTGATCGTCACCGACTACGCCACAGCCGAACTCGTCAAGGTCTCCGCAAATGCGTTTCTCGCGACCAAGATTTCGTTCATCAACGCGATGGCCGAAATCGCCGAGGTCACCGGAGCCGACGTCACGCAGCTGGCTGACGCCATCGGACTGGATGCCAGGATCGGCCGTCGCTTCCTCGGGGCCGGTGTCGGCTTCGGAGGAGGCTGCTTGCCCAAAGACATCAGGGCGTTCACGGCTCGAGCCGAGGAGCTCGGTCGCGGGGAATCCGTCGCCTTCCTCAAGGAAGTGGATGCCATCAACCTCCGTCGCCGCCAGCGCGTCGTCGACCTCACCGTCGAATCCCTCGGCGGTACGGTGTTCGGCAGGAAGGTGGCCGTGCTGGGCCTCGCGTTCAAGCCGTACTCGGATGACATCCGCGACTCTCCCGCCCTGGATGTCGCCGTGCAGCTCCGCGGACTCGGAGCGAGGGTGGTCGCCACAGACCCGCACGCCATCGCGAACGCGAGGAAGGCGCATCCCCAACTCGAGTACGCGGAGAAACTCGAGGATGCTCTCACCGATGCCGACGCCGTCGTGCTCGTCACCGAGTGGGAACAATTCAGGCGACTGGATGCAACGTGGGCGGGCGAACTCGTCGCGAACCGCATCGTCATCGACGGTCGAAACTGTCTCGATACTGCCGAGTTCCGCGCCGCAGGCTGGACGTACCGTGGCCTCGGCCGTCCGTAAAGAAGCGCTCGTAAAGAAGTTAATCAAAACATTTACGGAAACCGCGTCATAGCCGACGCAGTGCTCGGTCTCTTTCACTAAGCGAAGACCTCAGGGTCGACGCCCGCGAGGCACACCCACTCGCGCAGGCCACAAGTGAAAATCGTGCACCACCCCACCCATGGGCGTAGCGAAGCTGAGATCAGGCAGTTTCGTCACCTCATCGTTCCCGCACGGGAACACCCGAGTTGAGATCGACGACGATCGAACCACAGCTTCCTCATCCACAACCAGGATCAGGAAGGTATCAATCATGTTTACACAACGCTCAACCAGCTCGGCCCCACGAGCCGGTCGTCCGGCCCGCTCGATCATGACGACAGTGGGAGCCTCAGCAGCCATCTGCGCCCTGACTGTCGGATTCGTCATTGCGGCACCCGTTGCGGCCTCGGCCACAACCCTCCCGGTGTCCTATGGAGAGGGGCAGTTTCTTTCCGGCTCGCTCCTCGGGCTCGATCTCGATGCGATAGTCGAACTCGCGCCGGCGACAGCCAGCAACAACGGATCCCAGGTCACGCAGCGAAGCAATGACCCCCTCAGCCCGACGCTGCTCAATTCGATCGGCTTCGAGAGCCCCAGGGGCATCCAGCTGAATCTCGGTGATGTTCTGGATGCCGGGGTCCTGCACCAGTTCGCCCAGGCTGCGAAAGACGGCTCATCGGTCGCCTCTGCCGGAGCCGTGACCAACGACGGTGGAATTGGCGTCGGTGAGTCGAGCACGGGTGTCGCGAGCGACCTCGCACTCGATCTCGACGCGCTGCTCGACAGCAGGTACGCCTCGATCCTCACCGACCTGGACCTGTCTCTCGAAGCGGTGTCGGCCAATGCCAGCGCAAGCCTGGACTCGGCATCCGGCGACTACACGCTCGCGGGCGCCACCCTGACGTTCACGAGCCCGGCCATCGCGCAGTTGAGCCCGAAAGTGCACTCGGCACTGGCGCCGGTGGATGATGCGATCGCGAGTCTCGGCGGAGACGACGGCGTACTCGGCAACGCGGTCGATGGCGTCATCGACCCGGTGCTCGGTGTCGTCGGATCATCGGCGAACGTGACGGCCACAGTCACGAGCGATGTACGTGGCGCGGTCGCACCACTGCTCACTGGCGAATACGGCGACGGTGCCGTGCGGTTCAACCTGCAGACCGGTCAGGTGTCGGTCGACCTCGAACAACTGCTCGGCGGAGACCTCAACAACCTCGCCCCCGGCACGGAATTGCTGACCGGCCCGGTCGTGAACCAGATCCTCAAGGGGATCACCGACACGGTCTCGACGCTCTCTGACCAGATCATCCAGAAGGTCGATGTGGCGCTCGACGGCGCGCAGGTCGACGTGCACGCAGACCTCGACCTGCTGTCGTCGCAGGGCAGTCAGGACAATCGGGTGTGCCGCGACATCCAGGTGCCGATCATCGGGGACATCATCACTCCCCTCACCGGAGGGCTCCTCGGCGGCAGCAGTGGCGGGGGCCTGCTGGGCGGAATGCTCGGCGCCGGCCACGCCAACAGCGGCGGCACGACCCAGGGGGTCATCGGCCACACCACGGACACCGTGTGTGAGGTCGTGGGAAGCGTGCTTCCGGACCTGCGCAGCACCGTCGACGTCGACGTGCAGGGAACCGTGCGCCAGATCCTCGACGGGACCGCTGCCACTGGCACAGCCTCCGTCTCCCTTCTGGGCGGAACCGTCGACGCGAGTCTTACCGTCGATTCCGTCATCGGGGGTATCGCCGCCGGACTCACCGATTCGCTGTTCGATTCGGATGGTGCCGTTGCGCAGGTTACCGACAGGCTCAACTCCGGACTGGTCAATCCCGCGGTCGACGGGCTGCTCGGCTCCACGAGCGTGGGCAGCGTGCTCGACGACGTGCTGTCGGTGAGGGCGAACGTGCAGAAGGTCAGCGACGGAACATTCATCCAGACCGCGGTGAGGGTCACCGTCCTGAAGGATGCGGGATCCTCCGGACTTGCCACGATCGACCTCGCGAAGGCGACGGTCGGACCGAACGTCACCAGGGTCATCGACCCGTGCGTGGGTGACTGCGGATCCGGTAACCCCGATCCTGACCCGACCTGCACCACAGACTGCCCCACCGGCGGCAACCCCGGCACCACCACTCCGGGCGACTCTGCAGGCTCGGGCACCTCGGCAACCAACCGGCTCGCCTACACGGGAGCCGGGATCGCCAGCCTCATCGCGGTGATTCTCGCGCTGCTCGGCGCCGGCGTATACCTGGCGCGCATGGGCCACCGCCGTTCGCTCGCCAGGGCGATCGCCACAGACTGACCCCGTCGCCCCCGGCGACAGATGGTGGCCGGAATCATGACCCAGTCCTGATTCCGGCCACCATTTCGTGCGCCCTGAACGAGGATGTCGCGCCCTAAACTTGACCCGTGACCATGCCCCGCATCTCCCGCCGTATCGCCGCCATCGCCGAATCCGCCACCCTGAAGGTCGACGCGAAAGCCAAGGCCCTCCAGGCCGAGGGTCGCCCCGTCATCAGCTACGCGGCGGGCGAACCCGACTTCGCGACACCCGCGAACATCGTGGATGCCGCGTCCCGAGCGGTGCTCGACCCGAAGAACTACAGGTACACGCCGGCGGTCGGCCTGCCCGAGCTGCGAGAGGCGATCGCCGCGAAGACGCTCCGTGACAGCGGATGGGCGGTGCCGGCATCCCAGGTCATCGTCACCAATGGCGGCAAGCAGGCCGTCTACCAGTCGTTCGCGACCCTGATCGACCCCGGCGACGAGGTGCTGCTGCCCTCCCCGTACTGGACCACATACCCGGAGGCCGTGAAGCTCGCCGGCGGTGTCCCGGTCGAGGTGTTCGCCGGTGCCGACCAGAACTACCTCGTCACGGTCGAGCAGCTCGAAGCTGCCCGCACCAATCGCACCAAAGTGCTGCTGTTCGTCTCCCCCTCGAACCCGACAGGGTCGGTCTACTCTCCCGAGCAGACCCGCGCCATCGGGGAATGGGCCCTGGAACACGGGCTGTGGGTCATCTCGGATGAGATCTACCAGAACCTCGTCTACGACGGAGTGCGCGCAGTCTCTATCGTCGAAGCCGTGCCCGAATTGGCCGATCGCACGATCCTGGTCAACGGCGTCGCCAAGTCCTACGCCATGACCGGATGGCGGCTCGGCTGGATGGTCGGCCCCGCCGACGTCATCAAGGCCGCGGGCAACCTGCAGTCGCACCTCTCGTCCAACGTGTCCAATATCTCGCAGCGCGCCGCGATCGAGGCCCTCACCGGGCCGCAGGACCAGGTCGAGGTCATGCGCCAGTCATTCGACCGGCGCCGCAAGATGATCGTCGCCGAGTTGAACAAGATCGAGGGACTGCACTGCCCGACCCCCGAGGGCGCGTTCTACGTGTATCCGGATGTCACGGGGCTGCTCGGCCGCACGTGGGGCGGAGTCACGCCCACGACGTCGCTCGAACTCGCCGACCTGATTCTCGAACAGGCCGAGGTCGCTGTCGTGCCCGGAGAGGCCTTCGGGCCATCGGGCTACATTCGCCTGTCGTATGCCCTCGGCGACGACGCACTCATCGAGGGCGTCACGAGGCTGCAGAAGCTGTTCGGCTGAGCAACTGGTCCGTTGGTCCGTCGAGAAGCGATGGCGTCAGCGCGGCGCCATCCTGATCGCGCCGTCCAGGCGGATGGTTTCGCCATTGAGCATCGGGTTCTCGACGATGTGGGCCGCGAGCGACGCGTACTCCTCGGGTTTGCCGAGCCTCGCCGGATGCGGCGTCTGGGAACCGAGGGAAACGATCGTCGCCGGTGACAGTGCATCGAACAACGGTGTGTGGAACAACCCCGGCGCGATGGTCATCACCCTGATTTTGAACCTCGCGAGCTCCCGGGCCATCGGCAGGGTCATTCCCGCGACGCCGGCCTTCGACGCCGAATAGGCCGCCTGGCCGATCTGGCCGTCGAACGCCGCCACGGAAGCCGTGTTGATGATCACCCCTCGCTCTTCGGCGTCGGTGGGCTGCTCGGCCATGCTCGCCGCGGCCAGCCTGATCATGTTGAAGGTGCCGATGAGGTTGATCTGGATCACGCGGCTGAAGATGTCCAGCGGGAACGGGCCCTCTGGCCCCACCACCCTGGCGGCCGTCGCGATTCCGGCACAGTTGACGAGCACATCGAGTCCGCCGAGTTGTGCGGCGGCGTCGACGGCGCGAGCGGCATCCTGTTCATTCGTGACGTCCGTCGGCACGAAATGTGCTCGCGCGCCGAGTTCGGTCGCGACGGCAGCGCCCTGGGACGACTCGAGGTCGGCGATCACGACGGTGGCTCCCCCGGCGAGCAGTCGACGTGCCGTCGCGAGGCCGAGGCCCGAAGCTCCACCAGTGATGAGCGCCACAGTGTTGTCGATGTCCATGGTGGATAGGTCCCCTCGATCGCTGTCGTGGGAGCAACTCTAACTGCGTCCTCGGTACACGTCAGGGATAGGGGTCACGCCGGGAATATAGGGAGCCCGGCGACGTTGAGTACACTGATAAGCAATAAACACGTGCTCCGGGGTCGGTGAAAGTCCGAACCGGCGGTGATAGTCCGCGAGCCACGGATGGGTGCGAACCCTGATGTGGTTGACCTGGTGGAACTCCGGGACCGACGGTAATGGGTGGGAAACCACCCTCAGTCCGGATGAGAGGCAGCACGAGCGTCACGACGGTTTTGTCGTGCCGCGGGTCTCGTGACCCTTAACCCGGAGTCCGTCTTTCGTGAGGACAAGGACACCGGATGACCGCGGAGCAGTGGGGCACAGCGCATGAAGGCACAGCGCTGGCCTTCGAGCCTGCCATGCGCCGCGCCCTCGAGCTCGCCGCCCTCGGACCCGCCACCGGAGTGAACCCGCAGGTGGGCTGTGTGCTGCTGGACGCGACCGGAACGATCGTCGCGGAAGGCTGGCACCGGGGCGCCGGCACCCCTCACGCCGAGGTCGACGCCCTGTCGAAGATCGACCCCGTGACCACTGTCGACCCTCTGTTCACGGCCGATAGCCGCGCTGGCCTGACCGCCGTCGTCACCCTCGAACCGTGCAACCACACGGGGCGCACCGGCCCCTGCAGCGAAGCGCTCATCGACGCGGGCATCACCCGCGTCGTCTACGCCGTGCCAGACCCCGGGGTCGGCTCGGCCGGCGGAGCCGAGCGGCTTCGCACCGCCGGCGTCGAGGTCATCACCGGAGTCCTGACCGCGGAGGCGACAGAGTTCCAGCGTGCGTGGCTCATCTCGACCTCCCTCGGCCGGCCGTTCGTCACCCTCAAGTGGGCCTCGACTCTCGATGGCAGGGCGGCGGCCGCCGATCGCTCGAGCCAGTGGATCACCGGCACGGCATCCCGCCAGCGTGTACATGAACAGCGCGCCGCGAGCGACGCCATCCTCGTCGGCACCGGCACCGTGCTCGCCGACGATCCTTCCCTGACCGCGCGTGGTGATGGTGGAGAGCTGATGGATGACCAGCCGCTGCCGATCGTCATCGGCGAGCGTCACATCCCCGGCGATGCCCACCTCTGGGATCACCCCCGCGGCGTGCTGGAGACCGGCAGCCGCAACCTCGGCGAGATCCTGGAGTGGCTGTTCGGGCAGGGCATCCGTCGAGCTTTCGTCGAGGGCGGACCGACTCTCGCGAGCGCGTTCATCGCCGCCGGGCTCGTCGACGACTACCTCATCTACCTCGCCCCGAAACTCCTCGGCGGCGACCAGCTCGCGATCGGCGACATCGGCGTCTCCACGATCGGCGAGGCCAGGGAACTGCGCATCACGAGCGTCGAACACCTCGGCAACGACATCCTCCTGCGTGCCCGCCCGATCAGCGCCCGTCCGATCAGCGCCCGTCCGATCAGCGCCCGTCCGATCACGGCGGCACGACCGACTACAGAAGCAGGTCACTAATGTTCACAGGAATCATCGAAGAGCTCGGCGAGGTCACGGCCTGGGAGCTCGGCGACGATGCAGCGCGCATCACCGTGCGCGCGCCTCTCGCGGTCAGCGACGCCAGCCACGGCGACTCCATCTCGGTCAGCGGTGTCTGCCTGACCGTCGTCGACCAGGGCCGCGACTGGTTCACGGCAGACGTCATGGCCGTGTCGATCGACATGTCGACCCTCAAGGGCATGACCGTCGGGCAGCGCGTGAACATCGAGCGCGCGGCACACGTCGGCGATCGCCTCGGCGGACACATCGTGCAGGGCCACATCGACGGCACGTCGACCGTGCTGTCGATCGACGATGGCAGCGCCTGGCGGGTGCTCAGGTTCAGCCTCGCACCGGATGTCGCCCCCCTCGTCGCCCGCAAGGGATCCATCGCCGTCGATGGGGTCTCGCTCACCGTCAGCGCGGTCGGCCGTGACTGGTTCGAGGTGTCCCTCATCCCCGAGACTCTCGTCGCCACGATCCTCGGCGCAAAAGTCGTGGGCGACTCGGTGAACATCGAGACGGACATCCTTGCCCGCCACGTCGAACGCATGGTGAACTTCGAGAGGTCAGACCGATGAGTCTTACGAACATCCCCGCGGCGCTCGAGGCGCTGCGCGCCGGAAAGCCCGTGATCGTCGCCGACAACGAGAGCCGTGAGAACGAGGGCGATGTCATCCTCGCGGCACAGTCGGCCACCCAGGAGTGGCTCGCCTGGACGATCCGCAACACTTCTGGCTTCATCTGCGCGCCGATGACCAACGAGATCGCGGACCGCCTGGAGCTGCCGCTCATGGTCGTCGACAACGAGGATCCGCTCGGTACCGCATACACGATCAGCGTGGATGCCGCGGATCGCCTGAGCACCGGCATCAGCGCCGCAGACCGCGCGCACACGCTGCGCGTGCTTGCCGACGTGACATCCACGCCGATGAGCCTTCACCGGCCCGGCCACATCATCCCCCTGCGCGCAGCAGATGGCGGTGTGCGGGAGCGGCCAGGGCACACCGAGGCGACAATCGACCTGCTCAAGCTCGCCGGACTCGTGCCGGTCGGCGCCATCGGTGAGATCGTGGCCGATGACGGCGAGATGATGCGGCTGCCTGGCCTCATCGCGCTCGGCGAATCGATGGACATCCCCGTCATCACGATCGCTGCCCTCATCGACTACCTGCAGGAGTGGCACTGCGACGCAGACGTTCCCGTCGTCGTCGACATCCCCGAGACCTCGAGGGTGATCTTCGAGGTCGAGACGACGGTTCCCACCGCTCACGGCACTTTCCGCTTCCGCGCGTATCGCGACAGGATGACCGGGGCCGACCACCTCGCTGTGATCAGCGATGTCGCCGGCGGTGGCACTCCCCCCGACGGCACGCTCATCCGCGTGCACTCGGAGTGCCTGACGGGTGAGGTCTTCCACTCGGGCAAATGCGAATGCGGACCCCAACTGGACGCGGCCCTCGACATGATCCACGACCAGGGCGGCATCGTCATCTACATGAGAGGCCACGAGGGGCGCGGAATCGGGCTCATCAACAAGTTGAAGGCCTACCGGCTGCAGGAAGACGGGCTCGACACCCTCGACGCGAACCTCGCCCTCGGCTTCCCCGCGGACGGTCGCGACTACAGCGCGGCCGTCGCCATCCTCGACGACCTCGGAATCTCGAGGGTCAGGGCAGTCACCAATAACCCCGAGAAGCTGCGCCAGCTCGAAGAGCGCGGCATCACCATCGTCGAGCGCGTGCCGCTCGTTGTCGGTGTCGGCGAGTTCAACGAGGCTTACCTCGAGGCCAAACGTGACCGCATGGGCCACGTCATCCCCACCAACGATGTGCTCGACTCGGTGCTCGCCACCGCGACAGCACGAAAGGCAGAACAATCATGAGCGGCGAAGGACATCCCGTACTCGACACCGACGGCACAGGGCTGAAGGTCACCATCGTCTCGGGCCTGTGGCATCACGGCATCGCCGATGGACTGCTCGCTGGTGCCCGCCGCGTGCTGCTCGCCTCCGGGGCCGAGGTCACCGAGATCCAGGTGCCCGGCAGTTTCGAGCTCCCGGTGGCCTCGAAAGTGGCGCTGGATGCCGGCGCGGATGCCGTCGTGGCACTCGGCGTCATCGTGCGCGGCGGGACCCCGCACTTCGAGTACGTGAGCGCCGCCGCGACGGATGGACTCACGCGGGTCGCCATCGACACGGGTAAGCCCGTGGGCTTCGGCGTGCTCACCCTGGACGACGAACAGCAGGGACTCGACAGGGCAGGACTCCCCGGCTCGAAGGAAGACAAGGGTGCTGAGGCCGCGGAGGCGGCTCTCGCCACCGCGATCATCCTGCGGGGCATCCGAAACTCGAAGTAATTCACTGCCGCCGCGTCGATGTGCTGACGGGCAGTAGACGGACTAGTACTCTGGCGCAGTGACCGTGCCCAAGCCAGTTTCGACGCCCGCAGCATTCGCCCCGTTCGCCGAACCGAAACGGAAGGTGACGGGCGGATGGATCGCGCTGTTCGCCACGGCCTGGCTCGGGATCTGGATGGCGCAGCTCACCCCGGTGCAGCTGCTGCTGCCCACCCAGATCGACGGACTCGTGGGCAGCGCGTCCGGCACGGACAGTGCATCCGGTATTGAGAGCGTCGTCGCGTTCGGCGTGATCTCCGGCATCGCCGGGGCATTCGCGCTCATCGTGTATCCGCTGACAGGCGCACTCTCTGACCGCACCACCTCGCGCTTCGGCCGGCGCCGACCGTGGATGCTCGCGGGCACGCTGGTCTTCGCCATCGCGCTGTTCCTGCTGGGCCTGCAGTCCACCCTCGTCGGCATCGGGATCTTCTGGTCGCTGACGATCATCGGATTCTGCATGGTGTCAGCCGGCATCACCGCCACCATCTCTGACCAGGTGCCCGTCGACCAGCGCGGCTACGTCTCAGGCTGGGTGTCTGCCCCCCAGGCGATGGGAACCGTGCTGGGGCTCGCGCTCGTGCTCGGCCTCACGCTCGGAGTGCTCGTCGGCTACACGCTCGTCGCCGTATTGCTCATCCTGCTCGTGGCACCGTTCCTGTTCTTCGTCCCCGACGAGGTGCTCCCCAGGGTGCTGCGGCCTCCGTTCAGCCTTCTCGCGCTGATCAAGGGATTCTGGATCAACCCCGTCGCGCACCCCGACTTCGGCTGGACACTGCTCGGGCGCATCCTCGTCAATATCGGTAATGCCCTCGGCACCACCCTGCTGCTCTACTTCCTGATCTACGGGCTCGACCGCCCGGAGACTGCTCAGGATGACCTGCTGCTGCTGACCGTCATCTACCTGGTCTTCTTCATCGCGGCCGCGTTGCTGCTCGGAAAACTCAGCGACAGGATCGGGCGTCGCAAGCCGTTCGTCTACCTCGCCGCGTACCTGCAGGCGCTGGCAGCGCTGCTGCTCGCATTCATCCCCGACTTCACGATCGCGCAGGTCGGCGCAGGCCTCCTCGGCCTCGGATACGGCTGCTACATGGCCGTCGACCAGGCGCTCGCCACCCAGGTGCTGCCGAACACCCACAGCCGCGGCAAAGACCTCGGGATCATGAACATCGCGACCACCGTGCCGCAGGCCGTGGCTCCGCTGCTCGGAGCGTTCGTCGTCGCCGCGCTCGGTGGCTACACCGGATTGTTCGTCTGCTCGGCGATCGCGGCCGTGCTCGGCGGACTCGCCGTCATCCCGATCAAGAGTGTGAAGTAGCGCCGGCCCACCTAATCCAGGAACAACGTTAGTCCAGGAACAGCGCACGCAGGCGCCTGGTGGTGAAGAACAGCCCGACGGCGATCATCACCACGAAGTACAGCAGGTGCAGCAGCATCACCGGAGCCAGGGCACCCGTCGTGAGGCCGCGCACCAGCTCGACGCCGTGCCACAGCGGCAGCAGCTGCACGACGAACTGGATGGGCTGCGGATAGACCGACAGCGGGTAGAACGTCGCCGACAGCAGGAACATCGGCAGCAGCACGAACGGGATCCAGTCCATCTGCTGGAAGGTCTTGAGGTAGCTCGTGACTCCCATCCCGAGACTCGCGAATCCGAACGCGATCACGACCAGCGCCGGCAGGGCAAGGATGGCCGACCACGACAGGTTCAGCCCGAGCACCTGCATCACCAGCAGGAACGCGAGCCCGTACGCCGCCCCGCGCAGCAGCGCGAGGGAGATCTCGCCGAGTGCGACATCGAGCGGCCCGAGCCGGGTGGCGAGCATTCCCTCGTAGAGCTTGCCGAAATTCATTTTGAAGAACACGTTCCAGGTGGAGTCGTAGATCGCACCGTTCATCGCCGACACGGCGAGCAGTGCCGGGGCGATATATGCCGCGTAGGGAATCTGGTTTCCGAGCGGGTCTGTCACGTTCTGGATGTAGCTGCCGAGCCCGAGCCCGAGCGCCAGCAGGTAGAAGATCGGCTCGAACACTCCCGTGAGCACGATGATCCAGTTCGTGCTGCGGGTCGCGAGCAGCCCACGACCGAGCACGGCTGTGGCGTTGCCGGAGTAGAGCGCGCGCACGCTGCCGGACCCGCGGACCTTCGCCGCGGCATCCGGTGCGCCGGTATTCTCCTTGAGGGTGCTCACTTGTTCAGCCTCTTCGTCGCCAGGCGCACGGTGAGAGCCCAGCCGCCGAGGGCGAAGGCCAGCAGGTACACGACGTGGACGATCGTGAGCCAGGCCGGTTCCGTCGGACCGTACGAGGCCTGCCTGCCGAGCTCGGAACCATGCCACAGCGGCGAGAGCCATCCGATCCACTGCAGATAGATCGGCAATTGGGTAAGAGGGAAGACCGTGCCGCTGAACAGCGTGAGCGGCAGGATCACGACGCGCTGCAGCACGGCGAACTGGCCTTTGTCTTCGTAGATCGTCGCCGAGAATGCCGCCAGCGGCGAGAAGGCGAGCCCGGTGAGGATGCCGATGGGGATCATCGCGAGACCCCAGGGCGAGGGCACGGCCCCGAACGCCAGCATCACGACGTAGTAGACGACCACGACGATCGCCATCCTGATCATGATGAAGATCGCCGTGCCGTCGATGATCTGCCGGGCGGTCAGCGGGGTCGAGTTCATGCCGGTGAAGATGGGGTTCCACTTGAATCCCATGAGGATGCCGAACAGGTACTCCTCGGTGCCGACCGTCACCGCCGCCGTGGCGAGCAGCGCCGGGGCCACGAACTGCAGGTAGCTCGAGCCACCGGGGCCGACGTTGCCGGTCACGAGGGTCGCGAGCCCGACGCCGAACGCGAAGAGGTACAGGATGGGGGTTCCCAGCGCGGTCGCCACGATGGTGCCGGCGTACGTGCGCATGGCGCGCAGCCTGTGTTCTGCCACGTACCAGGCACCCCAGCGACGGGCCCTGGTGGCAATAATCGCGGTCATTCGATCAGCGTCCGTCCCGTGAGGCGGAGGAAGACGTCTTCGAGGCTCGAGCGCCTCACGAGGCTCGTGATCGGGGTAAGGCCCCGTCGCACGACCTCGGAGAGTGCTCCGTCGCCGTCTTCCGAGTAGATGAGGATGCGGTCGGGCAGCACCTCGAGTCGACCGATGCCCTCGACCTTCTGTGCTGCCTCGGCATTCCGGTCGGAGCCAAACCGCACCTCGAGTACCTCGCGGCTCGAGTGCTCCCGGATCAGCGCCGCCGGGGCGCCCTCGGCCATGATCTGGCCCTTGTCCACGACGACGAGCCTGTCGCACAGCTGCTCGGCCTCATCCATGTAGTGGGTGGTCAGCACGAGCGTCGTCCCCTGTTCCTTGAGCCTGAACAGGCGGTCCCAGAGGATGTGACGGGCCTGAGGGTCGAGACCGGTGGTCGGTTCATCCAGCAACAGAATGCGCGGATCGTTGATCAGCGCCCTCGCGATGGTGAGGCGGCGCTTCATGCCGCCACTCAGGTCGTCGACCTTCGCCTTCGCGCGATCGGCGAGCTGGGCGAAGTCGAGAAGCTCGTCTGCACGCTTCGCGATGACGGCGCGGGACAGCCCGAAGTATCGGCCGTACACGAGCAGGTTGTCTCGCACCCGCAGTTCGGTGTCGAGATTGTCGGCCTGGGGAACGACGCCCAGCTGCGACCGGATCTCGGGGCCGAACTCGTCGGGATCGAATCCGAGAATGCTGAGGTCGCCACTCGTGCGCGTGGAGACAGCCCCGACCATACGCATGGTGGTGGATTTGCCTGCGCCGTTGGGGCCGAGGAGTCCGAACGATTCGCCGGGGGCGACCTCGAACGAGATGCCGTCCACGGCGGTGAACTCCTTGTACTTCTTGGTCAGGGAGGTGGCGGTGATCACGGGAGCCGGCATGAATTTCAGCCTAGCTGAGGCCCGCGACACCGGCACAGGATGCCGGGAGAGAAAATCGAGAAAGTATCAGTGGAGAGCGTGACCAGCCGGGACGAAGTACGCTCGTGGGAGGGCTGGCGCCCGCCACTGTGACGCCGCTCGGAGTATGCGCAGCCACGAGCCGCACGCAAGACTGAAGGAATCATGAGCAACTCCCCTGCACGCTCCCCACGATCACGATTCGGCGCCAAGGACGACGGCGGCCCCCGTGCCACCTTCCGACAGCTGCTGCCGTACCTGGCGGAGCACCGCAGGATCCTCAGCGTCGTCATCGGGCTCAGCATCGTCGGCGCCGGTGCCTCTCTCGCGCAACCGTTGCTCGTTAGCCAGGTCATCACGCGAGTGCAGGCCGGTGACACCCTCGGCACCCTCGTCTGGGTGCTCGTGGGTCTTGTCGTCGCCTCGGCCATCATCAGCGGATTCCAGCACTACCTCCTGCAGCGCACCGGCACCTCCGTCGTGCTCTCGGCGCGGCGCCAGCTCATCCGCCGGATGCTGCGGCTGCCGATCAGCGAATACGATTCCCGCCGCACCGGAGACCTGGTCTCGCGCGTCGGTTCGGACACGACCCTGCTGTACGCCGTCATCACCCAGGGGCTCGTGGATGCGGTCGGCGGGGCACTGGTTTTCGTCGGAGCCCTCATCGCCATGCTCATCATCGACCCACTGCTGCTGGGCCTGACCGTGCTGGTCATCGCCATCTCCGTCGTGACGGTCGTGCTGCTCTCCGGCCGCATCCGCGTCGCCAGCCGAAAGCAGCAGGAGAAGGTCGGCGACCTCGCCGCCGCCGTGGAACGGGCCCTCGGCGCGATCCGCACGGTGCGGGCATCCAACGCCACAGACCGCGAGATCGCCACCATCGAGAAGGATGCGAAGGGCGCCTGGGAGATGGGGATCGCGGTCGCGAAGATCTCCGCTCTCGTCGTGCCCGTGGCCGGGATCGCGCTGCAGGTCTCACTGCTCATGGTGCTCGGCGTCGGCGGGTTCAGGGTGGCCAGCGGAGCGATCACCATCGCGAGCCTCGTGTCGTTCATCCTGTTCCTGTTCATGATGATCATGCCGCTGACCACCGCCTTCGGCGCGATCAATTCGGTCAACCAGGCGCTCGGCGCTCTCGGCCGCATCCAGGAAATCATCGGCCTGCCGACCGAGACCGAGGACGATTCCCGCATCGCGGGCGACGCAGCCTCCACTATCGCGTCGTCGGATGCGATCTCGTTCCACGACGTCGACTTCGAATACGCCGTGCCGCCGGTCGCCCCCTCCGCTGACGGCACACCGCCGGCGGTCGAGGTCAGCGAGCCACGCGCCGTGCTGCGCGGGGTGTCGTTCTCGGCAGTCCGGGGCCAGCGCACGGCCCTGGTCGGCCCGTCCGGTGCCGGCAAGAGCACCATCCTCGCGCTGATCGAACGGTTCTACGACCCTCAGGCCGGCGTCGTCAGGCTCGGCGGGGTCGACATCCGCGCCCTCGACCGTACGGAACTCAGGGCGCAGATCGGATACGTCGAGCAGGACGCGCCCGTGCTCGCTGGAACTCTTGCGGAGAACCTTCGCATCGGAGCCCCGGATGCCACGGACCAGCAGTGTGTCGATGTGCTGCGCTCGGTGAACCTGACCGAAGTGCTCGAGCGCAACGAATTGGGTCTGCAAGCGCCAGTCGGAGAAGACGGGATCATGCTCTCGGGCGGCGAGCGTCAGCGACTCGCCATCGCTCGGGCGCTGCTCGCGGCCGCACCCATCCTGCTGCTCGACGAGTCGACATCGTCTCTCGACGGGCTGAACGAGCAACTGCTGCGTGAAGCCATCGACGCTGTCGCCGAGAATCGCACCCTCATCGTCATAGCGCACCGCCTGTCGACCGTCGTCGACTCAGACCAGATCGTGGTGCTCGATCACGGCAGGGTGGTCGGCATCGGAACTCACTCGGAACTCGTGGCGACGACCCCGCTCTACAAGCAGCTCGCCAAGCACCAGCTTCTCGTCTGATCGACGGGTGCGGCGGCGAAGCTGCAGGTGTACCGTTCAGGCATGAACGCTGGGACGAAGGACGACCCGTGGCAGCTGGTGACCGCGCCGGGGAGCTCGACCTACTCGATGTTCGTCGAGGGTGATGAGCTCGTGTGCCAGGTCGGATCCACGACTCTGAAGTATCACGCTCGGGCCATCGACGACCTTGCAGCCTGGCTCAGGGAGCAGGGCGACTGGGTGGCTCTCGGGGCAGCCGACGAGAGTAAGGCGGCCCCTGAGAGCTCTGTCGAGGCGTGGGGCAGGTCGGAGTCGAATCCGGTCGGCGGCTGGTACGGACTGCGCAAGGGGTATCGGGGTCGGTTCGGGATGTACCTTCCACCGCTGCTCGAGAGCCTCGGGCTGGTCGAACTGACGCACGACGCCCGCAACAACAGGGTGCGCGCGATCTAAGCGATGGGCCTATTGGGCGATCGCATACATCGCGACGGCAGCCGTCGCCGCGACGTTCAGGGAATCGATGCCGTGCGCCATCGGGATCCTCACCACCGTATCTGCGGCGTCCAGGGCCTCGGGCGTGAGCCCTTCCCCCTCCGCCCCGAGCACCAGTGCGACCCGCTCCGGCGCTGCCGCCGCGAACTCGCGCAGGGATACGGCATCCGGAGAAAGCGCGAGGGCGGCGATGTGGAAACCGGAAAGCTGCTGTCTCGCTTCGGCCCACGAGCCGATCCTCGACCATGGCACCTGCAGCACAGTGCCCATCGAGACCCTGATCGCACGCCGATAGAACGGATCCGAACAGCGGGCCGTGACCAGCACGGCGTCTGCGCCGATGCCGGCAACAGACCGGAAGATGGCACCGACATTGGTGGGATCGGCGACGTTCTCGAGGATGACCACCCGCCGCGCCGCGGCCAGCACCTCCTCGACCTCCCGAAGCGCCGGCCTGTGCATCGACGCGATGAGCCCGCGGTGCAGCAGATAGCCCGTGAGCTGCTCCAGCACGTGCGGTGGGCCGGAGAATACCGGCACGTCGGGGCCTACCAGGGCGACCGCTTCCTCGACGGTGTTACCGAGTGCGAGCACCGACCGCGGACGGTGCCCTGCCCGAAGGGCGCGCTCGAGCACGAGCGCAGACTCGGCGATATAGAGCCCGTGCTCCGTGCCCTGTGCCTTCTTCAACGCCACGTCGGTCTGGTGGGAGTAGTCGCTGAGCCTCGGGTCTGAGAGATCCGTGATCGGGATGACGGGCACTGTTCAGTCCACGGGGTGGGTGTCGAACAGGATGACCGTGCGCCCCTGCTGGTCGAAGCCCTGGGCGGCCGCGGCGATCGCGCCACCGGGTTGTTCGAACCTCAGCCAGTACCGCACTCCGGTGATGTCCGCGCCCTCGACAGCCGGCACCAGATCCGGCTGGTTGCCGTCGAGTTCCCCGTATTCGGTCGACAGGGTGAAGAGCGCACCGTCGGGAATGGTCACCTCTGCACGGAACTCGGGAGACTGCTCAGACTCGCGCGAGAATCCACTCACCACCTCGGCACCCTCGGGCAGGTCCACCCCGCTCAGGGCCGTCACGCTGCCGAGGGAGAGCTCGGTGCATGGCGCCCAGGTGATGCGGCACAGCCCGGCTTCGGTCTGGGCGAAACCACCGACAACGATCGTGCCCACAGCCACGATGGCGCCGAGAGCGAGCCCCGCCAGAACCAGCGACACACCCAGCCTCAGTCCCTGCCCCCGTTCACGGACGGGCTCGACGTCCCTGGCTTCCGCGAGCGGCTCGAATTCCGGCTCGTTGTCGTCCAGCTCATTGTCGTCAGCCATCGAGACTCGAGGTGGTGACCGTGGCACCAGCCGCGGCGAGTCGGTCGAGGGCAGCAACACTCGACTCCGGTGCCACCCCGGCCACGAGGTCCGTGAGCACCCTGACGGTGAATCCGGCTCCGAGCGCGTCTGTGGCCGATGCGAGAACGCAGTAGTCCGTGGCGATGCCGGCGACGTCGATCGTGGTCACCCCGAGTCGCGACAGCGCATCCTGAACTGACTCCCCCGAGCCGGTGGTGCCTTCGAAGATCGAATAGGCCGGGATTCCCTGGCCTTTGTGCACATGGATGACGCCGGGGCCGAGATCGAGCGCGGCGTGGTACTCAGCACCGGGAGTTCCCGCGATGCAGTGCACGGGCCACGAGTCGACGAAGTCGGGTGACCCACTGAAATGTCCGCCGTTGTCGTTATCGCCGTCGTGCCAGTCACGGGAGGCGAAGATGTGATCGTACGATCCAGGATGCTCCGCCAGCAGCCGCGAGATCCCCGCTGCCACGGCACCCCCGCCTGCCACGCCGAGTGCCCCACCCTCGGTGAAGTCGTTCTGCACATCGATGATGAAAAGTGCCGAGCTCACAGTTCGCACTCCAGGTCAGTTATTGCTCAGGTTGTTGCCGCAGGCGTACACCGCGGCGACGAGGGTGTCGAGTGATTCGCGGGTATCGAAGGTGATGGCGTCGCCGAGACCGTAGAAGGCGAAGGTGAGCACGGCAGCATCCGCAGCCGTCACCGATCCCGCCAGGGACCGCTCGTGAAAGATCCAGCCGGATTTCGCGTGCGTCGCCGATCCGGCAGCGGCGTTGTCTCCCGTGAAACGTTCAGCGAGGTCGCCTGAGGCGCCGCCGATCGGCAAGCCGTCGAACACCACGTCCAGGCCGTTGTCGCCGTTCCTGATCTTGGCCATCAACTGCGCCATGAAGACGGGGGGAACCGCGTTGTACGCACTCACGCCCGATCCGTCTGTGATGGTGAGCACCTCGGTTCCGGTCATCCCGAGCCCGGATAGCGCGGAGCGCATGAGTTCCTGGAGTGATGCGGACGAACCACCGAGGCCCTGCTTCACGGAGCTGGCTCGCGCCAGCATCTCGGCGAGAGCGTTGTCACTCGTCATCAGCATCTGGCTCACGAGGGTGGAGACGGGCTGCGAGGTCACTTCGGCGAGCACTGCGGACCCAGTGGCCTTGCCCGGGGCGAAGGTCACACCCGTGAGGCCAGCGGCCGCGGTGAAAGCCTGGCCCGCGCGCACGATCGGATCTTCGCCTCTGGGGCTGATGAGCTGTGTGGGGTCGGCCCGGTCGCCATCGACCATCAGTGCCGTGATGAACGGCTGGTAACCCGCGGTCCGCTCCGAGGTCGGCCATGACGGGTTCCAGTTATCCGTGGGGTCCCAGAGCATGGAATCCAGGATGATACTCGTGATGGGCACCCCCGGATGGGCCGCCGTGTACTTCTCCATCGCCGCTTTCGCCAGATCCGCGATGAGCGGCGCGCCCGTGTAGACGCTGTCGGGCGAGGTCGACAGCGTCGCATCCCCGCCCCCCACCAGCACGATGGTTCCCGGTGCCGTGCCGTCGACGACCTTCGTCGACAGGGTCGCATCCGGTCCCAGCGTCGCCACCGCGGTTGCCGCCGTCAGCAACTGCAACGCGCCAGCGGGGCTCTGGGGCGAGGCTCCCGATCGGTCGAACAGTGTCGCTCCCGTGGCGGCATCGACAACCGATGCTGCGAGGGTTCCGAGCAGCGGATCAGCCGCGGCAGCGCCCACCGAACACGTACGAAGACTCACCGCCGGCAGTGCGGAATCGGGCTGGACCCTGCCCGGTTTTTCCGTGGATGTGCTCGTCGGGACGGCCACGACAGCGTTACTCGCGGGTGCGGCGGACACCCCGAGGAATACTGCCCCTGTGCCGAGCAACACGAACACGAGCGCAAGCGCGGTAATCAACCAGGCCATCGGATGTTTGGCAATCACTGCCCGGATGCCGCCGCCCGACTTTCCCTGGGGTGTCCGCGCCTCACTCATCGGTCAATGATACCGAGAGCAGGGCTGTGACCCCGGCGGGCTCAGCAGGTTGTCCAGCGCGCCGCAGCCCTGACGAAGGAGACGGGCTCGTCGATGCCGCCGTGGCTCATCGCGAATGCGATGCACGCTCCAACGATGCTGGACCCCGGGCGGTACAGCGAAGCCCGGTGAGAGGTCGAGTTCCACCACTTCTGCGCCACCGTCGCGCCGGTGTTACCCGAGCCGCCTGCGAGGTTGCCGTCACACCCTGTACTCGGAACGCCGTCGATCCGTACAGAGCCGACGTGGCCCCACGCATCCATCGGGTCGGGACTGGGTGATTCGGCCATCCAGAACAGTCGCGCTTCCATGCACGAGTCGTAACGGAAGTTGCTGTAGGAGATCGGCTCGAGGCAGTTCGCCATCCTGATCGCGTTGTACTGGGAAGCGAATGACACCAGGTCGGCCGAGGTGGTTCCCTGGACACCGCCAGCGGACGTCACACCGGGGGCCGATCCGACGACGCCACCTGCGGAGGCAGGGCAGCCGGGAAGTTGTGGTGCTCCTGCACCTCCGGTGTTCACGGCCCCGCTCCCCGCGATCACCGGTACGGACTTCGGCACGGGTTTCTGAGCAAGTCGCTCCCAGCCCTGGCTGACAACGCCCATGGATGCCGCCGTGCTCTCGAGGACAGGTTCGGGGGCGACCCTGGTGGTCGTGGCGATCTCAATCCGAGGTGCAGCAGCGATCGAGGCCGCTACCGGGACGGGCACGGTCGCGAGCGGTGGGGCAGTCGTGCCGGCATCAGCGACCACCGATGTACTGAGCACCGGGCCCGCCCCGCCGCCGATGGTCAGCGCGAGAACCAGACCGGTCGTGAAGACCGTCGACAGGACAGCAGATCTTTTCATGGTGTGTACCCCCGTACCACAGCGGCACAATCCCCCAATAGCGTGTGCCCGCGGGTACAAGCTATTGGTACTACGGGGCCACCCGCAAGCAGTGAGGGACAGGATCAACCAGTCGACCCCACAACTGGGGGTGTTTCGTTGCGGAATGTCCCATGAATGGGGGACATACTCCGCTACCGGGTTGAGTTGCGGAGCCGCCTAAGAGAATCGAACTCTTGACCTTCTCATTACGAGTGAGATGCTCTACCGACTGAGCTAAGGCGGCGGGCCCGGGTTACCCGAGGCACAGCATGAAAGCCTAGCCGAGATTCGGTGCCATCATGACACTCAGCCCCGCGACGGGGAAAAGAGGGTCTTCAGCTCGCCGAACGACTCAGTCAGGCGCTCGGTCAGCTTCGACGGCGATTCGCCCAGCGCCCAGCTGGTCCAGGCGTGACGCATGGTGGCAAACGACACGAGAGTAATAAGCCTGGCCCGCTCGCCGAGTCGATGTGGATCAGCAGCGAGGTTTGGCTCGTCCACGGAAAGCCTGCGTGCGATCACCGCCGCAACCTCCTCCTCGAACACACGCATCGTGGCCATCCTCATGGCGAAAAGGTGGGGATACTGCTTCAGCAATGCGTGCCGGCGATGAAAGATCTCGACATCATTGCTCGAGGCCTCCCCCGCGCTGATGAGCAGGGTCGTGATGTCCTCGAGCAGGCTGCCCGCACTGCCACCCGTGACGAAACGCTCCACCTGCTCGCCGGACGGCAGCTCGGGGGGATTGCCCATGAGCGCCTCCTCTTTCGAGGCGAAATAGTTGAAGAAGGTGCGAGGAGAGATATCCGCGATCCGGCTGACCTCGTCGACCGTCACTCCCTCGAGCCCGCGCTCGGCCACAAGATCCAGCACGGCGAGCTGGATCGACCGCCTGGTCGCGAGCCGTTTGCGTTCGCGCAGGCCGGGTGCGGTGGGATCCATCGTCATGCTGTCATTCTTGCACATCGTGCAATTTTGCAGTGATCAAAGGCGGCCCGGACGGCTCACCACACACGGAATGTCAGCACAGAGGGTCGGCTGCTGGCACAGTTCCGTTGATCAGGTACTCGTCCACCGCGTCATTCACGCAATCGTTGGATTTGTTGTATGCCGTGTGACCCTCACCGTCGTACGTGACCAGGTGGCCGTTCTCGAGAGTCTCCGCGACAGTCTGTGCCCACGTGTACGGGGTTGCCGGGTCATTCGTGGTTCCCACGACAAGGATGTCCGCCGAACCTTCAGCGACGATCGGAGCGCGGCCACGTTTCGCCGGGACCGGCCAGTTCGGGCATCCTGTGCCACCCCACGACATCTGGGGGCCGAGGACCGGCGCGAGCTCCGTCAACTCCGCTGCCTCCGCTCGCATCTGCGCAACGTTCCCGTCACCTCGAGCGTCCAGGCAATTGATGCCGATGAACGCCTCCGTCTGGTTCTCGGCATAGTTGCCGTCGACATCGCGGCCGTTGTAGGTGTCCGCGAGCTGGAAGGCGTAATTCGCATCACCCTCGAAGACACTCGTGAACAGCTCGCGCAGCGAGACCCAGCTGTCGGGGTTGTACAGGGGCAGGATGATCGCGGTGAACATCGCGCTGCTGCCCAGTTCCCGGCCGTCGTCGCTGGCCAGCGGGCTCGCGTCGAGGCTGTCGAGCAGCGCGCGAATCGTGGTCATCGAGGCATCCACCGAACCGGGAAACGGGCAATCCTCGACCGAACCGCAGTCTTCGAGGAACGCTCTCAGCGCACTCTCGAAGCCCTGAGCCTGGGTGGCTGTGCCCTCGAAATCGTCGGACGCCGGATCGACTGCCCCATCCAGCACGAGCCTGCCCGTCTTATCCGGGTAGAGGTCGGCATAGACCTGCCCGAGCAGGGTGCCGTAGGAATACCCGAGGTAGTGGAGCGTGGTGTCGCCCAGGATCGCGCGCAGCATGTCGAGGTCGCGGGCGGCACTGATCGTATCCACGTTGCCGAGCAGCGGCCCCGTCAGTTCGAGGCACCGCTCGCCAAACTGTTTCGTCGATGCGTTGGCGGCAGCGATCCAGTCGTCCGAGCCCGGAGTGCCGGGCAGGATGTCGTACAGGTACGCGTCGAGTTCGGCGGGGTCCGTGTAGCAGGTGACGGGCGTGGAGCGGTTCACACCGCGGGGGTCGAAGCCGACGATGTCGAAACTCGACTGCAGCCGCTCGTCTGTCGCAAAGTCGACGCTGTCTTTGACGAAGTCGACTCCGGAGCCACCGGGCCCACCCGGGTTCACCAGCAGCGAGCCGATGCGGGCAGAGGATGTCGCGGGCTGGCGCACGAGTGCGAGTTCGATGGATTCGCCACCGGGGACTGCCCAGTCGAGCGGGGCCGTCGCCGTCGAACACTGCATTCCGCCGTCGCAGTTCGACCATTCCAGGATCTGGGAGTAGAACGGGGAAAGCTCCGCCGCAACGTCCTCACCCGTCGGCGCGGATGTCGTGTTCGCCTCGGGCGGCATGAACCACGAGACGCACCCGCTGAGGGGCACCAGCACCGCCATGGCAATCGCGACAGCGGCGACGCTGCGACGTTTCACCTCCGGCCTCCGCGGATAGCGGTGATCAGCATCGCCTCGAGAGCCAGCGCCGGGGGCACATTGCTCTCGATGCGTTCGCGGGCTGTGGCGATGGCATCCATGGTCGCCAGCGTATCGACGGCAGTGCAGCCCTCCCCCGCGACCCTGAGCCTGTCGAGGATTCTCAGGTTGATCGGCTCCCCCGGTACACCGAGCTGCAGCAGCAGGATGTCGCGGTACAGCGTCAGCAGGTCGACCATGATCCGGTCGATACCGTCCCTGAGGCTCCTGGTGGCGCGTCTCTTCTGGTCGTCGTCGAGATTTCTCAGCTGGCTTCGAAGCGCCGGGGGGATGGTGCCTCCCGGCTCGATCCCGAGGGATCGCATGGCCGAATTACGTTCTTCCGTATCGCGCTGCTCGGTGATCGCCACCGCATCGGACTTCGCCAACTCGAGCAGTGACGCGGCAGCCATCACGGCACCGGACACCGAGCGGATGCCCAGCGCGATGTCGAGGGTGCGTTCACGGCGCTCCCGCGCGTCGGCATTCGTCGCCAGACGGTGGGCCATGCCGATGTGCGACTGGGCTTCGCGGGCCGCGCGGGTGGCGGTCGCGGCATCCACACCATCACGGCGTTCGAGCAGCGCGGCGACTTCAGCGATGTCCGGCACCCGTAACCGCACCGTGCGCACCCGCGAACGGATCGTCGGGATGAGGTCGGCCTCGCTGGGAGCGCACAGGATCCACACCGTGCGCGGCGGAGGTTCTTCGAGCGCTTTGAGCAACACATTCGACGTGCGTTCCGCCATGCGATCGGCGTCCTCGATGACCATCACGCGGTATCGACCGACCGACGGCGAAAATTGCGAGGTCGCGACGAGCGCGCGTACCTCCTCGATGGCGATGATCACCCGCTCCGTGCTCAGCACGGCAAGATCAGGATGGGTGCGGGCGGCCACCTGCCGGGCTGCTGCCGCATCCCCGTCCGGGTCACCCGGGCTCAGGAGGGCGGTCGCGAACGCATACGCGAGGTTGGATCGGCCAGAACCCGGAGGGCCCGTGATAAGCCAGGAGTGGGTCATGGACGAGTCGCCGGATCCGCCGATCGCCGACGCCGCGGCAGCAGCCTCCACGATCGCGATCGCTTCGGGTTGACCTGTCAACTCGTCCCAGACTGCCATAGGCCCAGCCTAAGCGCTGCGCCCGACAGCACGCTGCGACCAACGCTGTGACCAATGCTGTGGCCGTGCTGTGGCTGCGCCGCGGGGCGGGTGACGGGTCACTATGCGAGCAGCGACTCGACCCTGGCGCGGATCGCGGCGGCGATCGATTCGACGCTGTCGCGGGCATCCAGCACCAGGAAGCGCCCGGGCTCTGCGGCGGCCAGCTGGAGATACCCGGCGCGTACCCGGCCGTGGAAGTCGATGGCTTCGGCCTCGAGGCGGTCGTAGCGCGTTCGCGAATCGGCGAGCCGGTCTTTGCCCGCGTCTTCGTGAAGGTCGAGCAGCACCGTGAGATTCGGAAGCAGGCCCTCGGCCGCCCACAGCGAGATGTCCCGCACGTCGTCACCGCCGAGCACTCGACCGGCGCCCTGGTAGGCGACGGACGAGTCGAGGTAGCGATCCTGCACAACGACGTCGCCACGCTCGAGGGCGGGGCGGACTTTCGTGGCGATGTTGTGGGCACGGTCGGCCGCGTAGATGAGCGCTTCGGCCCTGGGAGCGATCTCGCCTCGACGGTGGAGCACGATCTCTCTCAGCTCGAGACCGAGATCGGTTCCCCCGGGCTCGCGCGAGACGACGACAGTGCGACCCGAGCCTTCCAGCCATTCCACGAGGATGGCGGACTGGGTGGATTTACCCGACCCGTCGCCCCCCTCGAGGGTGATGAACAACCCCGCCACTAGTCGACGGAGACGGGTGCAGCAGCTGGCGTCGTGGCCGCTGCTGCGCTCGAGGCGGTCTTTCGCGCGGCGGGTTTACGCACGGCAGGTTTGCGCACAGCAGGCTTGCGCACCACGGGTGGCGTGGGTGCAGCATCAGCTGTCGTCGACGCCGCCGATGCTGCGGGCTTCTTCGCGGCGGGCTTTTTGGCAGCGGGCTTCCTGGCAGCGGGCTTCTTCACTGCCGGTTTCTTTGATGCTGGCTTCTTTGCTGCCGGCTTGCGCGCGGCGGGCTTCTTGGCCGGCCCCTTGGCGCGCTTATCCGCGAGCAGCTGCACGGCGCGATCGAAATCGATGTCGTCGATGTTCTCGCCGCGCGGGATTGTCGCGTTGGTCGTGCCGTCCGTGACGTAGGCCCCGAAACGGCCATCCTTGATCTTGATCGGCTTCTCGCTGACCGGGTCAGCCTCGAATTCCTTGAGGGCGCTGGATGCCGCCCGCCCGCCGTATTTCGGCTGGGCGAACAGTTCGAGCGCGCCGGCCAGGTCGATCTCGAAGATCTGGTCTTCACTCGTGAGTGACCGTGTGTCCGTGCCCTTCTTCAGGTAGGCACCGAAGCGACCATTCTGCGAGAGGATCTCGGCGCCGGTCTCGGGGTCGAGCCCGACAACCCGGGGCAGCGACAGCAGCGCGAGGGCCGTGTCGAGGTCGACTGTCGCGAGATCCATCGACTTAAAGATGGATGCCGTTCGCGGCTTGACGACGGCGACCTTCTTGGCCTTCTTCTCCTTGAGTTCGCCCGTCTTCTTATCGAGCACATATTCGGGTTCGACGGGAGCCGGCTCCGGCTCGAGTTCGGTCACGTACGGGCCGAAGCGACCGTCTTTGGCGACGATCTCTTTGCCGTTCTCCGGGTTCAGACCGATCACGCGGTCGCCGACGACGGGAGCGTCGATCAGTTCGCGCGCCTTCTCGGCGGTCAGCTCATCCGGAGCCAGTTCCTGCGGGATGTTGACGCGACGCGGCGTCTCGGGATCGTCACCGGGGGCTTCGAGGTACGGGCCGTACTTGCCGATGCGCAGGGTGACGTCATCCGCGATCCTGATCGAGTTGATCTCTCGCGCGTCGATCTCGCCCATGTTGTCGATCACGGTGCGGAGTCCGCGGTGCTTCTCGCTGCCGAAGTAGAAGCCCGTGAGCCACTCGACCCGATCGGCCTCGCCACCGGCGATGCGGTCGAGGTCGTCTTCCATGCCCGCAGTGAAGTCGTACTGGACCAGGTCGGAGAAGTACTCCTCGAGCAACCGCACGACAGAGAACGCGATCCAGTTCGGCACAAGGGCCTGGCCGCGAGGGGTGACGTACCCGCGGTCGATGATCGTCGAGATGATGGATGCGTACGTCGACGGGCGCCCGATACCGAGCTCTTCGAGCGTCTTGACGAGGCTCGCCTCCGTGTAGCGGGGCGGTGCTGACGTCTCGTGCCCTTTGGCCTCGACCTCGACCAGCGACAGCGACTGCCCCTCGGTCAGCGGTGGGAGCTTCGCCTCGGTCGGCTCGGCGGTTTCATTGCGGACCTCGTCACGGCTCTCCTCGTAGGCGTGCATGAAGCCGCGGAAGGTGATGATCGTGCCGGTCGCGACGAACTCGGCGATGGAACCTGCCGGCGTGGGGCCCGCACCGATGGTGATGGATGCGGTCGAGCCTTTCGCATCCGCCATCTGGGATGCGACGGTGCGCTTCCAGATCAGGTCGTACAGCTTGAAGTCGTTGCCTCGAAGGCTCGACGCTACCTCGCTCGGCGTGCGGAACGTGTCACCCGATGGGCGGATCGCCTCGTGAGCCTCCTGCGCGTTCTTGCTCTTGCCGGAGTAGAGGCGCGGCTTATCGGGCACCGTCTCGGCTCCGTAGAGGCTTCGTGCCTGGTTGCGGGCCGCGTCGATCGCCTGCTGCGAGAGCGTCGGCGAGTCGGTTCGCATGTAGGTGATGTAGCCGTTCTCGTAGAGCGACTGCGCCACACTCATCGTCTGGCGTGCCGAGAACCTGAGCTTGCGCCCGGCCTCCTGCTGCAGCGTCGACGTGGTGAACGGGGCCGCTGGCCGGCGCGTATACGGCTTCGACTCGACGGAGTTGACGGTGATGGTGGTGCTCGGGTCGCGTAGAGCTTTCGCGAGGGAGTGTGCCGACGCCTCATCGACGACGGTGGCGTCACCTTTGAGATTTCCCTTGTCGTCGAAATCCCGACCTGCCGCTATGCGCTTGCCATCCAGACGCACGAGCCGTGATTCGAACTGCTGCGTCGAGGTCGTCGGAGTGAACTGCGCGATGAGATCCCAGTAGCCAGCGGTGACGAACGCGAGGCGCTCGCGTTCGCGGTCGACGACGAGCCGGGTCGCTGCGGACTGCACCCGTCCCGCAGAGAGCCCGGGGCCGACCTTGCGCCAGAGCACCGGCGAGATCTCGAAACCATAGAGTCGGTCGAGGATGCGGCGGGTCTCCTGGGCATCGACGAGCGCCGTATCGAGCGCGCGTGGGTTGTCGATAGCGTGCTTGATCGCCTCCTTGGTGATCTCGTGGAAGACCATGCGATGCACGGGAACCTTCGGCTTGAGCTCCTGCAGCAGGTGCCATGCGATGGCTTCACCTTCGCGGTCCTCATCAGTCGCGAGGTAGAGCTCGTCGGCGCTCTTGAGCGCTCTCTTCAGGTCGGCGACGGTCTTCTTCTTCGCGTCGGACACGACGTAGTAGGGCTCGAAGCCGTTTTCGACGTCGACGGAGAACTTGCCGAGCGTGCCTTTCTTGAGTTCGGGCGGCAGGTTCTTCGGCTCGATCAGGTCGCGGATATGGCCAACCGAAGACTGCACCTCGTAGCCATCGCCGAGGTACTGGGCGATCGTCTTTGCCTTGGTGGGCGACTCGACGATGACGAGTTTCTTCGTGCCGGGCACGGTACTCCTTGGGTTGGGACGAACGGGATGGCGTGAATGCCCCCTGTCAGCGACACCATACACACACAAACCGCACTCTCACCTAATCCACAGGTGAGTCACCGGGGCCCGCCGTCGCCGCCGCAGTGACCGACACGCCCAGCATCATCCGAGCCGCGACGACCGTCACGATCAGCCCGTCAACGTCGCACGAGACGATGGATGCCCCATTCGCCGCGGCCACTCGCTCCGCCACTTCACACGGCATGCCTGGCACGATACCGACGGCGGTGTCAGCGCCAGCGAGGGCCGCCGCGTCTGCCGCGCCAGCGACGGACTGCCGGGTCGCGAGCCCCATGTAGAGAGGGAGAAGCATCACGAAGAGTGCGGTGATCGCCCCGAGGATCGCGACGGTGAGGATCGAGCCCGAACCGTTGTCACTCACTGTGCGCCACATGTCACAACCCGCCCGTCACGGTCCGCTTGTCAGAGTTCCACCGCCAAAGCCCGCCGGTCACAGTCCGCCCGTCACAGCCCGCCGCCAAGGGCACAGCTCGATGCGGAAAGAGTGAAGCCAGCAATAGTGCCCGTCGCCACCCTCGGCTGGTCCGACAGCGTCACACAGTCGATGTCGCCGTCCGAGCGCTCAGTGACTGTCGCTCCCGGCGCGAGTCGCGAGGCAGTGACGGCTGCTGAGTCGCCGCGGGCGAGTGACCGCGCTGCGGCGGCCGCGGCATCCTGCAATCGCACTTGCTGCCCGGCGACCTGCACTCCCGCCAGGCAGAAGGCGAGCACGAGGATGACCGCCGGCATCGTCACGGCAAACTCCGCCGTGATGCTGCCGTCGTCGTGCCCGGCCCCACCCCCGCCTGCAGCGCTGCCGATCATCCCGGGATCGACAGCGCCGTGCGGATGATGTCCGTCAGCAGCCCGCGCACCTCATCCGAGCGCATGATGACCACCAGCAGCCCGGCGAAGCCGACCGCCGCCATCGTGGCGATCGCATACTCGGCGGTCGCGGCACCCTCTTCTTTTCGCAGCAGCTTCCGAGCCGCGGCTACACTTCCTGACATCGTGCATCCTGTTCTGGCCGAGCACATCCAGTCTCATGGGATGCCGCGCGCTGCGGCATTCTCCGCGTCAATCGGTGCGGAAGAAGCGGAGGCAGAGCGTGGGGAAGACGAGTGACTATTTCGTGGCTGCGCCGTAGCTGACGTACTTCCACGAACGCGGCGTGATGCGGTTGAATACCCGGTCATCGACGGCGGCGAGCGCCAGTCGCTTCGACTCGCTCGTGCCGAACATCGCGAGGAACCCCGAAGACCGAACCTCAGCGGTCGAGAATCCGGCGAGCAACTCCGTCATGTGGGCGAAAGTCGGATAGCGCCAGGACGTTCCGCGAATCCGGTATGCGATGGAACGCGCCAGCCGGTGAAACACCGTGCCGCGGATATTCTCGGCGAAGAGGAGGGTTCCGCCGGGCTTGAGTGATTTGAGGATCTGGGTCATTGCCTGGGTCTGAAGGGACCCGACACCGCCGAGCACCGACTTGAAGATGACGACGTCGAAGTGGTTCTCGAAGGGAACATCTGTGACGTCGATATCGCGATACTCGATATTCTCCGACACCCCGTATTTCTGGTGCAGAGGCTCAGCCATAGCCTGCGTGTTGGTGAGGTTCGAGCAGACGACGTTGTGCCCTTTGAGCGCGAGCCAGAGAGACGGCCCACCCGGCCCTGCGCCGATCTCCAGGCAGGTGAGCGGTGAATCACCCTGCGGAAGGGACTCCTCCCACAGGTCGACCGCCACGGCCCAGGTACGCACATCCCAGACCAATACATCTTTCAACAGGGTGTCGTGTTCGCCGGGTGTCGCCTCCATGATCCAGCCAGAGTATCGTGCCGACCTGCCGTCAGAACGAACCGACTGTCGACGTGATGACGGCGACCAGGAGCGGCAACACCCCCAGCACCATGAATGCCGGCAGGATGCACAACCCGAGCGGCAGCATCAGGCGCACCCCGAGCGCCGCTGCACTCTCCTGCGCTCTCGCGGTGGCGACCCTGCGGAGTTCCTCGGCCTCACTCGTGAGGAGGTCGGCGGCCGGCACCCCCGCACTCCGTGACAACTCGAGCACCTCATCGACGCCGACGACGGCAGGAAGAGAGAACCGCACGACCGCCTCATCCACGATGGACCTGGCGTGATCGAGCGCGTTACCGCCGCTCACGGCAATCGCCATGAGATCACAGCTGATGCCGGGCGCTGGGTCTTTCGGGCGCGCTGCCACCACCATGGCTGCGTTCCATCTCCACGCGGTTGCCATCAGAGCCGCACCCACAGCAAGGCAGACCCAGCCGACCGGTGTGCCGAACAGCACAGCGAGAGTATTGAAACCCAGCGCCATCCCGAACAACACCCCCACGACGGGCAGGGCCAGCACCATCCTGGCCGTGGCGGCCGGCGCCGCGAGCGCCACCGAAGCGTCTCGCTGGGTCTGGGCGAGGTCACGCAAGGACTGGGCATACCGTCTCAGGCACGGAGCGAGCGGAGCTCCGGCCCGCGTCGCGACCGTCCAGGCGGCTGCCAATCCACGCCAGGCTGCACCCTCGACCGGGTCGAGCGCCTCGACCTCTGCCAGCACCGTGTCGGCCACTGGTGCTGACGGGGACGCCGCAACCCGCGCTGCCACGACCGACCCGGTGGATGTCGCCACATGCTGCCAGGCCGATCCAGGGGTCACCCCCGCAGCCAGCAGCACCGAGAGTCGTTGCGTCACCGCGGCGACCTCAGCGAGAGGCTCCGTGCGTGACGGGACCGTGCGGCCGCGGGCTCTCACGGCGACTCCACCACGAGAAGTCGACCCCGATCATCCAGCGCGAAACTGCCGACCCGCTCGAGTCGGCGCACGCCGTGCCGCCGCTCGAGATGCAGCACGGCGCCTATGGCGCTCACGGCCTGTCGCGCGATCGCCGTCGGACCGAGGCCGGCGAGAGCTCCGAGGGCCTCAAGCCTCGCCGGCACGTCGGCCAGGGAGTTCGCGTGAAGAGTTCCCCCTCCCCCATCGTGACCGGTGTTCAGCGCCCCGAGAAGTTCGCGGATCTCGGCGCCGCGACATTCGCCGAGCACGAGCCTGTCCGGGCGCATCCGCAATGCTTCCCGGAGCAACCTCGCCAGGCCCAGGCCGCCCGCACCCTCGAGATTCGCCTGTCGCGCTTCGAGGGACAGGAAATGAGGATGCTGCACCCGCAGTTCGCTGACATCTTCGATCGCGATGATCCGTTCGGTCGCGGCCGCCTCCCCCAGGATCGCTGACAACAGCGTCGTCTTGCCGCTGCCGCCCGCGCCGGTGATGAGGATATTCTGCCGAGTGGCCACGAGCTGGCGGACGACTGCTGACGCGACGTCGTCGAAGAATCCCGCGCTCTCGAGGTCGCCCAGCGAAAGCGGTTGCTGATGCGGGATACGAATGGAGAGCAGCGTCCCCTGGGGCGATATCGGCGGAAGAACGGCATGCACGCGGATTCCATCGTGGATGCGGGTGTCCACACACGGGTTCGACTCATCGATGTGTCTCCCGCCGAGGGCTACAAGCCTGACGGCGAACTCACGTAACTCCGCCTCGATGAAACCCATCGCCGGTTGCCGTTCGAGACCCGCACCCCGATCGACCCAGACCTCCCGGCCGCCGTTGACGAAGATGTCGGTGACGCCCGGGTCGGCGAACAGCGACCGAAGCGGCCCGAAATCCGCGCTGCCGACCCGACGGACAGCGGGAAGGGGTGTGCCGGGATCAGGCCCTCCGGGACGCCGGACGACAAAGGGCACAGGGTCCGGTTCGAACGACATGGCAGCACGGTAGCCCCCATCCCGACCCGAACCGACGTGCGGAATGAGAACTGTGGGCACGGCCTGCACAGTCACACTGTGGACAGGACGAGCGCCTCGGTCGCTCGAAACACCGTTAAAAAGAGGGGCGGCGCCTATTGGGGGGAACAGGCGCCGCCACGGCAGCGCGGGATTGGGGGGAATCACGTGCGCTGCCAGTCAAATGTGACTTTGACTGAGTCATTGTATCGCACGGGGGCGAAGGCGCAATGAGAGTTTGGGTAGTATCGGAGAGTTCGCTTTGTACACACACTTCGCGGTTCCTGGCAGGCCGCGTGATCGACGAGGATCTCATGTCCACAAATTCGATTGACAGCCTGCTGCACGAATCACGCCGGTTCCCGCCGACCGATGAATTCGCGGCATCAGCCATTGCCAGCCCGACCATCTACGACGACGCCAAGGGCGATCGGGTGGCGTTCTGGGCCGACCAGGCCCGCGACATCCTGCACTGGCATAAGCCTTTCACCGAGACTCTCGACTGGTCGAATGCGCCAGTCGCGCGGTGGTTCGGTGATGGGGAGCTCAACGTCGCCTACAACTGCCTCGACCGCCACGTGATCGCCGGAAACGGCGACAGGGTGGCCATCCACTGGGAAGGCGAGCCTGGCGACAGCCGGAGCTATACCTATTCCGAGTTGACGGCCGAGGTGAAGCGCGCGGCCAACGCCATCGCCGCTCTCGGCATCGGGCAGGGCGACAGGGTCGCCGTCTACATGCCGGTCATCCCCGAAGCGGTCATCGCAATGCTCGCCATTGCGAGGCTCGGAGCCGTGCATTCTGTCGTGTTCGGTGGATTCAGTTCGGAGAGCCTCCGCAGCCGCATCGACGACGCAAGCGCGAAACTGGTGATCACCGCCGACGGTGGCTGGCGCAAGGGGAAGGTGTTCCCCCTCAAGGCTGCGGTCGACGGAGCACTCGAGAACGGGACATCCACCGTCACCAATGTGCTGGTCGTCAAGCGTGGCGACAACGACGTCGAGTGGACAGAGGGTCGCGACCTCTGGTGGCACGACGAACTGGCCAAGGCAGACCCCGAGCACGAGGCGCAGGGGTTCGAGGCGGAGAATCCGCTGTTCGTGCTCTATACCTCCGGAACCACGGGCAAGCCGAAGGGCATCCTGCACACGAGCGGGGGCTACCTGACCCAGGTCGCCTTCACTCATAAGAATGTCTTCGATCTTCACCCCGAGACCGACGTCTACTGGTGCACCGCCGATGTGGGCTGGATCACCGGCCACAGCTATGTCGTCTACGGTCCGCTCGCTAACGGCGCGACCCAGGTCATGTACGAGGGAACGCCGGACACTCCCCACTCTGGCCGGTGGTGGGAGCTCATCGAAAAGTACAGGGTGTCGATCTTCTACACGGCACCGACGGCGATCCGCTCCTTCATGAAGATCGGGCGTCAGGTTCCGCAGGGCTTCGACCTCAGCTCGATCAGGGTGCTCGGCTCAGTGGGCGAACCCATCAACCCCGAGGCGTGGATCTGGTACCGGGATGTGATCGGCGCCGGCACCGCGCCCATCGTCGACACGTGGTGGCAGACGGAGACCGGCGGCATCATGATCTCCGCGTTGCCCGGACTCACGACGCTCAAGCCCGGATCGGCACAGGTACCGGTGCCCGGTGTGAAGATCGACATCCTCGGTGAAGACGGCACTCGAGTCGATCCGCCGCAGGGCGGTCTGCTCGTGGTGTCGGAACCCTGGCCGGCCATGCTGCGCGGCATCTGGGGCGATCCTGAGCGCTTCAAGGAGACCTACTGGTCGCGATTCTCGACGCCAGCCGCCGATGGCGTGGATGCCGAGTGGAAGTACTTCGCCGGTGACGGTGCGCACGTCGACTCCGATGGCGACATCGTGCTGCTCGGTCGCGTCGACGACGTGATGAACGTGTCGGGTCACCGTCTGTCCACACAGGAAATCGAGTCTGCGCTGGTCTCGCACCACATGGTCGCCGAGGCCGCTGTGGTCGGAGCCGCGGATGAGGCGACCGGACAGGCCGTCGTGGCCTTCGTCATTCTGAAGTCGAACCAGGCCGTCGCGATGACGGTGGATGAGGCATCCGCCCTGCTACGGACTCATGTGTCGCAGCAGATCGGGGCGATCGCCCGTCCCCGCCAGGTGTTCATCGTCTCTGAGCTGCCCAAGACGCGCTCAGGCAAGATCATGCGCAGGCTGCTTCAGGATGTCGCTGAGGGCCGCGAGATCGGCGATACGACGACGCTCGCAGACACCTCGGTGATGCAGATCATCTCCGACAGGCTGAAGTAAGGCACACCACCGCCGAGTGTTCCGCTTCTGCCGCCGTGAGCAGGTTGCTGGCAGCGGAAGCGGAACACTCGAGGGTTCGGCGAGCTACATTCTTTCGGCGAGCAGCCTCTCGGCCGTGTCGAGGTCGCTGAACGGCACTCGCTGGTCGCCGATGATCTGGTACGGCTCGTGGCCTTTGCCCTGGAGCAGCACGACGTCGTCTGGGCCCGCTGCATCGATCGCATAGGCGATCGCGGTCGCGCGGTCACGGATCTCGACAACGCGCTCGGGATGCTCGAAGCCCGCCCGGATGTCGTCGAGGATGTGGTCGCCGTCCTCGAAGTGCACGTCATCATCCGTGACGATGACGAGGTCGGAACCGGCCTCCACGATGCGCGCCATCTCGGGCCGCTTGCCGGGATCGCGGTCACCTGTCGCGCCGAAGACTGTGACCAGCCGGGAGTGACCGGAGTCCCGCAGCGCGGTGACGGCCTGCTGCACGGCATCCGGAGTGTGCCCAGCATCCACCACCACGAGCGGCAGCGACGGGGACGGCTGGATGCGCGTCATCCTGCCGACCACGGGGGTGAGTGGTCCGAGGAGTTCGGCGACGCGCGCGGCGGGGACACCCTGGGCGTGCAGCACGCCGGCCACCGTGAGCAGGTTGTCGACATTGAAGCGGCCGATGAGTGAGCTCGCGACTGCATGTCTCGTGCCGTCGATCCTGAGATCGAAGCGCAGGCCCTGCGTGGTGAGTTCGACGTTGTCGGCCGAGACCGTCGCGTCGGCGTGCCCGTGAGAGCTCAGGCCGATGCGGCGGATTCCTTCCCCGAGAGTGGTGAAGTGCTCGAGCCCGAACGCGTCGTCGAGGTTGACGACGGCAGCGGTGATCCCGGGCAGGGTGAAGATCTTCGCCTTCTGCCGCGCGTACTCCTCCATCGTGCCGTGGTAGTCCAGGTGGTCCCTGGTGAAGTTGGTGAAAGCGACGATGTCGAATTCGACGGCGTCCACCCTGCCCTGCTCGAGGGCGTGCGAACTGACCTCCATCGCGACATCCTTGACGCCTCTCGCGACGAAGTCCGCGAGGAACTGGTGCACGGTCGACACCTGGGGTGTGGTCATGCCCATGTTGATCCGCGGGTCGCCCGTGACGCCGGCACCGAGGGTCCCGATCGTCGCCGATGCTGTGCCGAGCGCGTTCCACGCCTGGGTGAGAAGGTGCGCGGTCGAGGTCTTTCCATTGGTTCCGGTGATTCCGACCATCGTCATCGCCCGGGATGGATGCCCCGCAAAGTCGTCGGCCATACGCCCGAGTACTGCCTTCAGCCCGGCCACGCCGTACACGTGCTCCGGCAGCTCGCCCGCGAGCTCCGTGCCGTCCAGGAGCTCCGTGCCGTCGAGAAGCTCCGTGGCATCCACGAGCACCGCCGCGGCACCGCGGTCGAGGGCATCCTGCACCCATGGAAGGGCGGGCGCCCCTGGTCGTCCCAGCGCGATGAAGACGTCACCCGGTTCAAGGGCTCTGCTGTCCTGCACGAGCCGACGCCCGCGGACCACGATGCCGGTGAGAGCGTCGTCATAGCGGCCGAGGTCGAGGTCGTGCGGTGTCGCACTGGCGCCGGCCTGGCCGTCTGACCAGACCTCCATCATGCGAACCCCATCATGCGAACTCGAACAGGAACTCGATCTCCACGGGAGCATCGAGCGGGAGCACGGCGACCCCGACAGCGCTGCGGGCATGGATCCCCGCGTCACCGAAGATCTCGCCGAGCAGTTCAGAAGCGCCGTTGATAACACCGGGTTGGCCCGTGAACGACGGGTCTGAGGCGACGAAACCGACGACTTTCACGACGCGGGTGATGCGGTCGAGAGAGCCGAGCACGTTCTTCGCGGCGGCGAGCCCATTGAGCACGCAGGTGCGGGCGAGATCCTTCGCGGTGTCTGCGTCCACGTCGGCGCCGACCTTGCCGGTGAATGCCAGCTTTCCCTCGACGGAAGGCAGCTGTCCCGAGGTGTAGACGAGGTTTCCGACGATCACGGCGGGAACATAGGCCGCAACGGGTTTCGCCACGGACGGGATCGAGATACCGAGTTCGGCGAGGCGGTCATCCAGTGCTGACATCAGGAATCTTCTTTCTGTCTCTTCAAATAGGCGACGAGTCCACCTTCGGGACCGGTCACCACCTGGACCAGTTCCCACCCCTCAGATCCCCAGTTATTGAGGATCGCGGAGGTGTTGTGGATGATGAGCGGCGTAGTGAGGTACTCCCACTTGGGCATTTGTCGGCTTCCGTTCAGCTTGGAATACGGGATCGTCCCGTACCCTGAGTCTATGTCTGCCCAAAAACCCCCCCGTAGAGGCGTCATCTCCGGCATTGCCGGACTCCTCGGTTTCAGCCTTCTTTCCGGAGTCCTGGTGACCGTCATGGTGGCCCCTGCGATCGCGGTTACCGGCGTGACAGCGTCGAGCACCATCGGCGTGTTCGACAGCCTGCCCGAGTACATCAACATCGGCCAGCAGGCCCAGCGCAACGAGATCTGGGCCACGTTCACCGGTGAGGGCAACGTCAACGGCCACGCACTGATCGCCACGATCTACGACCAGAACCGCGAGGAAGTCAACTACGACCAGATCTCGAAGTTCGCCCTGGACGCCACGGTCGACGGCGAGGACGCGCGCTTCTTCGAGCACGGCGGAGTGGATGTCTCGTCGGTGGTTCGTGCCGCGCTCGCCAACCTGCGTTCCGGCGAGGTGGAGAGTGGGGCATCCACCCTCTCTATGCAGCTGGTCAAGAACATCGCCACCCAGGAAGCCGAGAATCTTCCCACCCAGGAAGAGCGTGACGCCGCCTACGAAAAGGCCAAGCAGGAGTCTTTCGACCGCAAGTTGAAAGAGATGAAGCAGGCGATCGGCCTCGAGAAGAAGTACACGAAGAAGGAAATCCTCACCGCGTACCTCAACATCGCGAACTTCGGCAATGCGACCTACGGCATCCAGGCCGCAGCCCAGCGGTATTTCAGCGTCAATGCTAGCGACCTGAACCTCGCCCAGGCGGCGAGCCTCGTGGCAATCGTGCAGTACCCGAACCAGCGCAACCTCGGTGATCCCGCGAACTACGAATCCAACACCGAACGCCGCAACTACATCATCAATGCCATGTTCGGTGCCGGGAACATCACCGCCGCCGAGCGTGATGAAGCCATCGCGACCCCGGTGGACGACACCACCCTCAGGCTCCAGCCCGCCAAGAACGGATGCATCGCAGCAAACGACTACGCGAAGTTCTTCTGTGACTACGTCGTCAAGAGTGTCGGCGACTTCGCCTTCCTGGGCGGTAACGAAACGGAGCGCAGCGCAAACTGGAAGCGTGGCGGATACAAGCTCTATACGACCCTCGATATGGACGTGCAGATTCCCGCGCAGGTAGCGACCTGGACATACGCGCCCAACACCGAGACCGAGTTCGCCCTCGGAAGCGCGACCTCGACCGTGCAGCCCGGCACCGGTCGCGTGCTGGTCATGACCCAGAACAAACTCTTCGACGACACCGCAGAAGGCATCGGCTCTGTCGGCACAGCGGTCAACTTCAACACGAGCTACCAATACGGCGGATCGTCAGGATTCCAGCCGGGCTCGACCTATAAGGTCTTCACCCTCCTCGACTGGCTCAAGGCCGGCAAGGGAGTCGAAGAGCGAGTGAGCGGAAATCCGAACCGTCAGGAGCCGTTCAGCTCGTACACGGCCTGCGGATCCAAACTCAGCGGCGGCACGTTCTCGTTCAAGAACAACGCCGGTGAAGCCGGTTCGTACACCGTCCGCAGCGGAACGGTGAACTCGGTGAACGGCGCCTTCTTCTCCATGGCGAAGCAACTCGACCTGTGTGATATCCGCGATGTCGCCGCCAGTCTCGGCGTGGAGCGGGCCGACGGAGATCCTCTGGAAACCAACCCGACCTCGATCATCGGCACGAACACCGTCACACCCCTCAGCATGGCCGCGTCGTACGCCGCCATTGCCGCGAACGGCCTCTACTGCAAGCCGATCATTGTCGACAGCGTGACCATGCCTGATGGCTCGTCGGCCGCCGGGCAGAGCCCCGACTGCCGCCAGGCCATCGCACCGAACGTCGCCGATACCGCGATCGACGTGCTCAAGGGCGTCATGGTGACCGGCAACCAGGTGTACTCGAACCCGGATGACGGTATCCCGATCTTCGGCAAGACGGGCACCACCGACAGCGCGAACCACACCTGGATGGCGACCGGCACCTCGACGGCGGGAACCGTCGTCTGGGTCGGAAACATCATCGGGGACTACGACATCCTCGATTCCGGATACGCCGGGGTTGCCGGCATCCGGTTGAGGCACTACATCATGGAACCGACCGTAGCGTCGCTCAACGCCAAGTACGGCGGAGCGGACTGGCCAGCTCCCGATCCAGAGCTGATGACCGGCGGTGGCCAGAGCGTGCCAGACGTCACCGGACTCACTGCGGGTGCAGCTGAGACCATTCTCGAGGGCCTCGGATTCTCCTATGCCGACGGCGGAGCCGTCGACTCGTCCCTCGAAGCCGGTCGGGTAGTGAGCACGGATCCTCCCATTGGATCGATCTCCTCCAAGGGCACGACCATCACCGTGTACACGAGTAAGGGGAACCAGATCCCCTTCCCGGATGTGGTCGCCGACGGAAAGTCCAACGACTTCAACCAGGCGAGAACTCTCGTCCAGGCCGCGGGCTACCCGACTGTGGTGCAGACCTGTATCGTGCTCGCCCCGTCATCGGGACCGGGGCCCGTGCTTCCGACCGACCCGCGCGTAGGAAAAGTACAGGCCAGTAATCCTGCCCCCGGCGCTCCCACTGTGCCGGGTGCGACGGTGACGCTGGGCATCGGCAAGATCACCTGCTAGTGAGTTCATCCTCAGCACGGATCGTTGCCGCAGCGCTGGGTGCTGCGGCAACGGCGGGTGCCGCGGCGTTCGCGTGGGGTTCACTCGTCGAGCGCAATCGCTTCACCATCCGCCACGAGACTGTCGCCGTGCTCGAGCCCGGCGCCAGACCGCTCACGGTGCTGCATGTGGCCGACCTGCACATGGCGCCGTGGCAGTCGGCGAAGCAGGAGTGGGTGCGCTCGCTCGCGCTTCTCGAACCCGACCTCATCGTCAACACCGGTGACAATCTCGGTCACCCGGACGGAATCGACGGCGTGATCGAAGCACTGGCGCCTTTCGCCGGAGTTCCCGGGGTTTTCGTCAACGGATCCAACGACTACTTCGGCCCGCAGGCCAAGAACCCCTTTTCCTATTTCGGAGGACCGTCGTCCAGGCCGTCCCGCGCCGCCACGCTCGATACCGACCGCCTCGAAGCGTTCTTCGAGGACGACCTGGGATGGCTGTCACTCAACAACACCGCACGGGCGATCGAGATGCGCGGGTCGAGACTCGAATTCTTCGGCACCAACGACGCCCACCGCGGATGGGACAGGCTCGATAAACTGCCCGGCGTCATCGAGGAGATGCGCGAGAACGTGGGCTGGAACGACGACAGGTCAGGGCCAGAGGCGATCTCGATCGGTGTTACCCATGCCCCGTACCGGCGGGTGCTCGATTCTTTCGTCAACTACGGGGCCGAAATGATCTTCGCCGGGCACACCCACGGCGGCCAGGTCCGCATCCCCGGGCAACCCGCGCTCGTGACCAATTGCGACATTCCCCGTGACCAGGCGCAGGGCCTGAGCCTGTGGCATCACGCCCGCCACGCGGCCTATCTGAACGTGAGTGCCGGCATCGGGACATCCATCTACGCCCCCGTACGGTTCGCCTGCCCGCCCGAAGCGGTGGTTGTGACTTTGACGGCTCGAGATTTCAGCTATTCTTGAGGAGTTCGCGCTTCGGCGTGAATGATCGGGGTGTGGCGCAGCTTGGTAGCGCGCTTCGTTCGGGACGAAGAGGTCGTGGGTTCAAATCCCGCTACCCCGACACATTCCGGCCCACGGCCGGACAAAGAATCGCCCTCCTTTGGGAGGGCGATTCTTTGTTAAGTGCTGAAGATAGGCCCGCGCCTCAGGCGAAGTCAGGATCAGGTGCGCTTCCGTAGCTGAATTCGGCCCTGGGCCGCCAGCCGTTGTTGAGCACCCCGCCGCTCTCCTGGAGGTAGCAGGCCCCGCACAGCGACTCGTAGGTGACGTCGACACCGTCGATCGCCACCTGGTCGCCGTCGAAGATGTAGCGATCCCCCACCCGCCTGGCGTTGAAGACCGCCTTGCGACCACAACGGCAGATCGTCTTCAACTCTTCGAGGGAATGCGCGATCTCGAGCAGCCTGCGACTTCCGGGAAACGCGACGGTCTGGAAGTCGGTGCGGATGCCGTAGGCCAGCACAGGCACGCTCTCGAGGATCGCGATCCTCAGGAGGTCGTCGACCTGCCCCTCGGTGAGAAACTGTGCTTCATCGACGAGCAGGCAACTCACCGTCGACCCCGTGGAGGCGAGCACCTCGGCGCGCTGCGCGAGGAACTTCTCCAGTATGTCTTCGTCGGGAGCGATGGTGAAGTCGACCGGTCGAGTGACTCCGAGCCTCGACACGATCGCGGAGTCGCCCTTGGTATCGACCTGGGGTTTGGCGAGCAGCACATGGTGCCCGCGCTCTTCGTAATTGAATGCCGCCTGCAGTAACGCCGTGCTCTTACCGCTGTTCATCGCGCCGTAGCGGAAATATAGCTTGCTCATGATCCTTCTCTGCTCAGCGCAGGAAACCATCCTCGGCTGCCCGCCTGATGAGTTCGGTCTTCTTACTCGCCGGGCGATCCACCTTCGAATACTTTTCGCGTACACGTCGAAGATACGTCTTAGCCGTCTCATATTGCACATTCATGCGCTCGGCCACCTCGGGAGTGCTGAGCCCGGAGGCGTACAGCGTGAACGCCTGCGCCTCCCCCGCACTCAGCTTCGGGCGCACGCGCGCCGTGGCTCCCGTCGGCCGCGGACGCCAGTCGCGCTTGTCGGGGTCGGGCGCAACACCCATCACCGCGCGGGCGGTATCCATCACCTCACGCATCGGGAGTGTCTTCGAAAGGAAGGCGACAGCGCCTGCCGCGAGGGCCCGCTCACGCGCCTCAGGGGTATCGAGACTCGACAGCACTATGACTTTTGCTCCAGCGGCACGACACGTGCGCACTCGTGCTTCGATCGACACCGGTTCTTTGAGCTGGAAGTCGAGGAACACGAGGTCGGTCGGGAAGCTGCTGCTGTGCACGAGCTGGAGCCAGGTGCTGGCGCTCAGCACCAGGTCGAAGTCCGGAGCGTTCGCGCCGATCCAGCTCCCGAGACTGTCGAGGAGCAACTCGTGGTCATCGAGCACGGCGAGTCGTACTCGCGTCGGCGTGTGCTCGTCCGCGTCGCGCGCCGCAGAATCTGGGACTGTCATCGGGTGTTCCTCGGGGGTTCGGTGCATAGCGAGGCACGACGAATCCGCTGGGTGAAGGCGGCTCACCGTGCCCCACAACGGTGAATTACTCAATGATGGCACGGAGCGACCGGGCCCGACAGCCCACAATCGGGGTACACGGGCTGGGGGACGCGCTGGGGGACAGACGGTGACGGTATCGCGGTGTCAGAACTGTGCCCTGTGACGGAGCGTGTGTCAGAAGAGTGTTGCCTGCACCAGTGAGGGCGGTAGTTCCTCAGCGATCAGGGTACGTTCCCTGGAGGACCGCGGAAGCGAGGTCGCCGGGTCGATCGACCGTCGCTCCAGAGAATGCCTCCGGATGATCGGCCGGATCTTGTCGGCCAGCCACCGCCGATACTCCTTCGGTGCATACGCGCTTCTCGAGTACATGCTCGAATACGTCCCGACGAGCTCAGGATGATTCGACTCGAGCCACTGCATAAACCACTGCCTGGCCCCCTGCCTGAGGTGGAGCGCCGAATACATCACCGAGGTCGCCCCGGCCGCTGAGAGCTGCTCCAGGGCTCGTTCGAGGTGATCGCGGGAGTCGGTGAGGTACGGCAGGATCGGCATCATGAACACCGTGCAGTCGAGCCCGCTCTCCCGCACGGCGCGCACGGTGTCGAGCCGGCCTCGCGTTGCTGGCGCGCCGGGCTCCACAGACTTCTGAAGCTCGTCGTCGTGCACCGCGATCGTCATCGCGATATCGACGACGACATGCTTATTGGCCTCCGCCAGCAGCGGAAGGTCTCGACGCAACAGCGTGCCCTTCGTCAAAATACTGAACGGAGTGCCACTGTCGGCGAGCGTCGCGATGATGCCCGGCATCAGCCGGTAGCGACCCTCGGCCCGCTGGTAAGGATCTGTATTCGTCCCCAGCGCCACGGGCTCGTGCTTCCAGCTCGCCCGCGACAATTCCCTGGCGAGGATCTCGGCGACATTCGTCTTGACGATGATCTCCCGGTCGAAGTCGTTCCCCGCATCGAGATCCAGGTTGGTGTGTGTATTGCGGGCGAAGCAGAACGTACAGGCATGGGAACAGCCGCGGTACGGGTTGATCGTCCAGCTGAACGGCATCTCACTCGATGCCGGCACCTTGTTCAGGGCGGATTTCGCGAGCACCTCATGGAATCGCATGCCGGCGAACTCGGGGGTGGACACCGTGCGCACCAGGTTCGACAGCCTCGCCATCCCCGGCAGCGCGTCCGGCTGCTCGGAATCCAAGCCCTGCCCGCTCCACCTCATCCAGACATTCGAACATGTGTTCGAATATCTGTCAACCCTCAGGCCGTGATGTGGAGCACGCGAGCCGTGCGCGCGATGGTGTCGTGCGCGAGCTCCGGCTGGTCAGCAAGCGACTGGCCGTAGGTCGGGACCATGCGCTCGAGCTCGGGTCGCCAGGCATCCATGCGGTCGGGGAAGCACTTTTCGACGAGTCCGAGCATGATGGGGACGGCAGTGGATGCCCCGGGTGACGCTCCGAGGAGACCCGCGATGCTGCCATCGGAGGCCGCGACGACCTCGGTGCCGAACTGCAACACACCGATCTTCTTTTTGTCCTTCTTCATCACCTGCACGCGCTGGCCGGCCGTGATGGTGTACCAGTCTTCGGGCTTCGCGTCGGGGTAGAACTCCTGCAGTTCGCTGAACTTCGTGGACTTCGATGCGGCGAGCTGGCCGACGAGGTACTTCACGAGGCTGAGATTCTGCACTCCGGCAGCCACCATGGGAACGACGTTGTGCCAGCGCAGCGACGCGAACAGGTCCAGGATCGAGCCGGTCTTCAGGAACTTGGGGCTGGCACCGGCATACGGTCCGAACATCAGGCTGCCCGTGCCATCCACGACTCGCAGGTCGAGGTGGGGAACCGACATGGGCGGCGAGCCCGTGGCGGCCTTACCGTAGACCTTTGCTGTGTGCCTGGCGACCAGTTCCGGGTTGTCGGTGCGGAGGAACTCGCCGCTGACGGGGAACCCTCCGAATCCGCGGATCTCTTTGATGCCGGACTTCTGCAGGAGGTTCAGTGCGTAACCGCCGGCGCCCACGAACACGAAACGGGCGTTCAGCGGCTTGATCGGCGTTCCACCGATATCCCGGCGCATCCTGAGTTGCCAGAGGTTGTCCCTGGTGCGCTTGAGGCCGGTGACGACCACGCCGGTGTTGAGCTTGGCGCCGCCGTCGACGAGATTCTGCGTGAGCAGGTGGGTGAGAGAACCGAAGTCGACGTCGGTGCCTGAGGCGATGTGCGTCGCCGCGATCGGCTGCGACTTGCTGCGGCCCGGGATCATCAGGGGCGCCCAGGAGCGGATGACCTTCGCATCTTCGCTGTACTCCATGCCCTGGAAGAGCGGGTGGTCCTTGAGCGCGTCGTATCGAGCGCGCAGGTATTCGACGTTCTTCTCGCCCCACACGAAGCTCATGTGCGGGGTCGCGTTGATGAACTCTGTGGGCTCGGGCAGCGCGCCGCTCTCCACGAGGAACGACCAGAACTGGCGCGAGACCTGGAACTGTTCGTTGACCTTCACGGCACTGGCGATGTCGATGGAGCCGTCGGCGCGCTGCGGGGTGTAGTTGAGCTCACACAGCGCGGAGTGGCCGGTTCCCGCGTTGTTCCACGGGTTCGTGCTCTCGAGCGCGAGCTCGTCGAGCCGCTCGAAGATCTGGATCTCCCAGTCGGGCTCGAGCTGCTGGAGAAGGGCACCGAGGGTGGCACTCATGATGCCCCCGCCGATGAGGGCGACGTCGACGGGTTTGCTCACCCCTCCAGTTTAGCGCCGCTCAGAGGCCCAGCTTCGCGAGTTCGGCATTCATCCGCTCGGCAATTGCGGCGTAGCCGTCGTCGTTCGGATGAAGTCCGTCGTCGGCCATCCACTCTGGATGATTCTCGATCCAGCGGGACGCGCCCCGGATGTAGTCGGCCCCGATTGCCGCCGCGGCATCCTCCACCCATCCGTTGATGACCTCGACCGACCGCGGCCGCTCATCCGTATACCAGAAGGGCTCGACGACAATGAATCGCGCGTCGGGCAACGCATCGTTCAGCCTCGTCAGATCGTCGGTGATCTGCACTTCGATCTCGGCGGCTTTCGAGTCGAAACTGAAATTGTCGTTGAGTCCCATCGTGACGAAGACGATGTCCGGGTTGTCGTCGATGACCTGGCTCGGCTCGTCACCGTCTCCGAAGATAGATCGGTTGTTGATGAAGCCCAGTCCGTTCACGCTCGGGTTGAATTCGCTCCACCCGCGGTCGTCGCAGATGACGGTCGACCAGCGCAGGTCTGCATCACTCGCGCCGGTGCCGAGAGTGTACGAGTCCCCGTAGAACGCGACCCTCGTGGCGTTCGGATCACGCGGCTCCGACACCGGGTCAGGCAGCGACGGCGAACACGCGACCAGCGCCACCGCCGATCCGACAGCGAGCACGGCTGAGATGATCGCGACAAGCACGGTGTTTCGGTTACCCATACCTGCTATTCGACACCAACGGGCTTGGGGTTGGGAAGCGTCCTCAAACGCAGTGATGGGCGGAAGCCGCAGCCTCCGCCCATCACGTCTGTTCTGCCTGCTTCTAGGAGGCTGCGTCCTCTAGAAGATCACCCAAAGGAGCTTCGTCGAACTGGTCGAACCGGCCACGGCGGCGTCACCCGCATAAGCAACGGTCACCGTGTGGACGCCACGCGACAGCTTCGGCAGCGTGTAGCTGACTGTGCCATCTGCGGCGAGGGTGAGCGGCCTGGTCGTGGTGCGACCATCGATCGTGATCCTGACCGTGCCGCTGGCGGCTGCCGGGGCCGCGGACTTTACCGCGACCTTCGCGGTCGAGGTCTGCCAGGAGAAGTAGACCTGGCGGCTCAGCGACAGCGACGTGGTCGAGGTGTACCGCACGGTCACCGCCTCCGAGGTCGCCGTTCCCGGGGGGAGGCCTTCAGCAGTCGCAGTGACGACGACCGTCAGCTGCTTGCCCTGGTCTGCCGCCGTGACCGTGTACTTCGCTCTCGTGGCGCCAGCGATATCCACGCCGTTGGACTGCCACTGGTACGCAAAGGTCAGATCCTCGGTGTCCCACTCCCCGGAAGTCGCCGTGAGCTTCTTGCCCACGTCGGCCTTGCCGGAGATGACCGGTGCGACGAGGTTGAGCGGGGCATCCGGCGCCGGAGCCTCACCCGTCGTAACCGCCACCGCCGTGTAGCGACCGGTGTCTGCGTAGTTCACGAGCGCGAGATACTTCGACAGCGGCGCGAGGTCGGCCCATGACGCGGTGTACGTCACGGCAACTCCCTGCACGCCAGGCAGCACGGCCGGTGTCAGGGACAGAGGCGCTCCGCCGGGAACGACCGAGGTGACAGTCACATCCCAGGCCGTGCCGTCGGCTGCGGCGAACACATCCACCAGCACCTGGTAGGTCGCTGCCTCGGGAGCGACCAGGTCGACCCGCTCGTCGGCCGAGCCGGTCGCCGACTGCCAACCCGCTACAGGTTCGCCCGCGGCATCCAGCTGGTAGACCACGAGGTCGAGGTCGGTGGTGTCGTCAATCGCATCGAGGTCGAAACGCGCGAACTCCGCGCCCTCCGGCACATCGACGGTGTATTCGGCGCTGTCACCGGTTCCGCCGAATCCCGAGTGCTCGGTCTGGGTGCCGGTGGGATCAGGAAGCAGGGTTCCCAGCGAGAGACCGGAGGCCGTCAGCGGGATGTCCCCGTTGCCACCCGGGGTGACCGTGACGTCCACAGACCCCGTGACTCCGGTGCCCTCGGCCGAATCCGGCGCGACGATGGTGACCGGACGGACCGCGATGGGGCTACGAACGGTGGTGTCACCCGACGACCACGTCAGCGAACCCGTCGCGAACTCATCGAGTGCGGCATCCGTGCGCGACAGCGTGATCGTGTAGCTCGCGCTCTCGCCCGCCGCTCCGAAGGTGAGGGTCGACGGTTCGACCACGGCATCGACGCCGGCAAGGCCATCGACGCTCGCCGTGAAGGTGCCGGCCTGGGTCGCCGTCACCGTTCGCGTCACTGCCTCAGGAGCCGTCAGGGTGCCGACGGAGATCGAGGCGAGGTTCAGGTTGCTCGGATCCACCGGTTCGACCCCGGCGTCGTAGCCGAGCGCCTGGAGGTAGGCCAGCCAGTCTCCCGTGCCGTTCAGGTACAGCAGGCCGGGTTCGAAGAACCGGGTCGGATCCGCCTGTCCAGCGCCCTGCGTGAACGGATCGGTGACGGCAGCGCCCTCCGCGTCCACCGTGTCCCCCGCCGTCGTCATCATGGCGGACTTGATCTCTGCCGGGGTCGCGTTAGGACGCTCACCGAGGTACAGGGCGGCGAGCCCAGCGATGTGGGGCGCGGCCATCGAGGTTCCGCTGAGGAACTCGAAGGTCGGGTCCACCGACTCGGCATTGGGGCCGGCGGCGAGGATCGAGACGCCGGGAGCCGAGATATCCGGCTTCAGGAGGTCACTGCCATCGGCGAGCACCGGTCCACGCGACGAGAAGCCGGCGACCTGCGGAGCCGGAGGTGTCGACCCTGTCTGGTTTCCGGTCGTGAACGTGACGGTCGCGCCTTCGGTCGCCGCGTACGCGACCACCTGGTCGCGATAGAGGGAATCGAGATGCACTGTCGGCACACTGTGGAAGTCGGTGTCGATGGAGCCGGGCGTGCGGTTGACGAGCAGCATTCCGATGCCCCCCACGCGCGCGACCTCGGCAGACTTTGCCACCCGGTCGTAGACACCACGCTCACAGAGCACGATGGATCCCTCGGGAACAGCCGTCAGCGAGTCGGGGCCACAGAGATTTGCGTCAGTCACCCCGGGGGCGGCGAATGCCGTGGAGTTCACGAGGGCGCCGGTCAACGGCGTGGCCTCGGGGTCGAAATCGACGGTGATGGATGCCCCGGCAAATGCCGTGCCGTCGCCGAGGGTCGCCGTGGCTTCGTATGAGGGGATCGTCGATGCTGCGACCGTCGTGATCCACGGGCTCGCGTTGTCGAGGGTGGACGCGCCGGGGCCGTCGTTGCCGGCTGACGCCGCGACGAACACTCCTGCTGCGGCCGCGCCGAGGAACGCCTCATCCGTCGGGGAGAAGGTCGTCTGCGCGGCTCCGCCGCCGATGGAGTAGTTGATGACGTCGACGCCATCGACTACCGCCTGGTCGATCGCGGCGAGGAGGTCGGTCGTGGTGCAACCGTCGTCGGTCTGGACGGTGGGATCGGGTCCTGACCAGCACACCTTGTACACGGCGATCTTGGCGGCTGGTGCCACACCGGTGATGGTGCCGAAGTCGATGCCACCGACGCTGGCCGGTGTTGCGACATTGCCGGCAGCGGTGCTCGCCGTGTGCGAACCGTGACCATCGCCATCACGGGGCGAGACGAATTCCCCCGAGCCCGTCGTCGCGTCGCCGAGGCGATCCGCGCCGAATCCATCGAGGAAGTAGCGGGCGCCGATGACCTTCGTGCTGCAGTCGTCGGCAGTGAACTGCTCACCGGTCTGGCAGACTCCGCGGAACGTGCTTCCGTCGGCCTTCTCGAACACCGTGGCGTCGCCATCGAGGTACGGTGCAGGCGAGACCGATCCGGCGAGCGGGTCACCCGCGAACGCCGGGTTCTCCGCAGCGATACCGGTGTCGAGCACACCGACAACGACTCCGTCACCGGCCTGGTCGGCACCACCGATCGACTCCCACACGCCATCGGGGCCGTCGAGTCCGAGGAAAGTCGTCGACGGAACAGCGGTGATGCGCTTCATCTCGTCGGGCGTCACGGCGACGACGTTCTTGTCCGCGATCAACTGCGCCGCCTGTGCCGTGGTCAGGTCTGCCGAAAACCCGTTGAGCGCCGCCGTGTACGACGAATCGATGGTGACGCCGGCATCCGCCGCCACAGTCTCCTGCTTCTCGGTGAGGTAATCGGTGTAGCTCAGCGCCGGCGCACGTCGCGCGTTCAGCTGGTCGCCCTCGTCAGGCGAGGTCGCCGGATATCCGGGGATGCTTCCGTCATACGTCGCGACAGCACTGTCGGCGAGGGTGACGATGTAGCGTCCGGGTTCGAAACTCGTTTGACCGAGCCCGCCCGGTGCTGCGCTGGCAACGGCAGCAGTGCCGACGACGAGGCCAGCCGCGACCAGCGAGGCAGTGGCGAGCGCCGCTACCGCCGATCTGATGGAGGGACGAGCAGTAGCACGTTCGACACGAATTCTCACAGGAGTCCTTAAGGCGAAAAGGGTTGATACCGGAGGCGGTCGGGTCCGCTCTTGTCACCCTAGCCAAAAATCACCCCCGAAAAGGGGTAGAACGCAAGTTTTTTCGCTTCTTTTCGGGATTACCGTTTTCAGGGAAACTCACAGCCGATACGACATGCTTGTAGAAACAACTCATGACGACGAGGACAGACATGCGATCACTTCACGACCACAAGCCGACCATCGCCGTTCTTGCCGGCCTCACCCTCGTCGGGGCTCTGGCCGGGTGCAGCAGCACGACAACCGGATCCGAATCGAACGGATCGGATTCGAACAGCGACTCCGATGTCGCGGTGCCGAGCGGAGCGACCTACGCCGACGGAACGTACACCGAGAGCGGCAGCTACCAGTCCCCCAATGGCACCGAGACCGTGGATGTGACGATCACCCTCGGCGACGGAATCGTCACCGATGTCGAGGTGGTCGGCCAGGGCGAGAGCCGCGATTCCCAGCGCTACCAGGGCGAATTCATCGACGGGATCGCCGCAGAGGTCGTCGGAAAAGACATCGACACGCTCACGGTCAGTAAGGTAGCCGGATCGTCCCTGACGAGCGGCGGATTCAACTCCGCCGTCGACGCGATCAAGGCAGACGCAGCGTCCTGACGTGAGGTTCGACGCGATCGGCACGGGCTGGCAGATCGACACGGCGGAGCCGATCTCGCAGGGCCTCGCCACGCGCATCCACGCCCGCATCGACGAATTCGATCGCACATACTCCCGCTTCCGCGACGATTCGCTCGTGTCGACTATCGCGCGCTCGCCCGGCACCTTCGGGTTTCCGGATGATGCGGCCGCCCTCTTCGACACCTACCGCCGCCTGTACGCCGCCACCGACGGGCGCATGTCACCGCTCGTCGGGCGGGCCATGGACGATCTCGGCTACGACCGGACTTATTCGCTGAGGCCCACCGGACGGGTGCGGGCTGCCCCGAACTGGGACGAGGCGTTCGCGTGGGACGGGCGCGCCCTGACCACCCTGCGGCCGGTGTCGATCGATGTCGGCGCGGTCGGTAAGGGATACCTCGTCGACCTCGTGCTCGAGCTGCTGGCGGAGGCCGGCCACACCGAGGCGATCGTGGACGCGAGCGGCGACATCCGGCACCGTGGCGCCGAGCCGATCAGGGTGGCGCTCGAGCATCCGAGAGACCCTAGCAAAGCCATCGGGATCGCGAACATTGGCAACGGCTCGATCTGTGCCTCGGCGTCCAACAGGCGAGCCTGGGGCGACGGGCTGCATCATGTCGTCGACGCGACGACGGGGCTGCCGACCCGGGAGGTCATCGCGACCTGGGCGATCACGCCCCTCGCGCTGGAGGCCGACGGACTGGCCACTGCTCTGTTCTTCACGGATCCGGAGCGGCTCGAAGCCGAATTCTCCTTCGACTGGGTGAGGATGTTGACTGACGGACGGGTGGAACGATCAACGGGACTCGACGGGGAGATATTCACATGAGACGACTGCTCGACCGGGTCACCGGCGCTATCCCGATGTACAAGCTCGTCGTGATCGGCCTCGCAGCGATCACGGCGCTGGCTTTCGTGCTGTCTTTCGCCGGGCAGCTCTCCCGGAGCCCGCTGGAGCTGGTCGCCTCCCTGCTCGTCGCGATCGCGGCCACGAGCGGGTCGGGGTGGATCGCGGCACGGCTGGCGAAACGGCAACCGCACCCCGAGTCATCCATCATCACCGGTCTGTTGATCTTCATGATCATGGAGCCGACCATCGAGCCTGTCGCTCTCGGCGGAATAGCGCTCTCGGGAGTCGTCGCGAGCGCCTCCAAGTACCTCATCGCGGTGCGCGGTCGCCACGTCTTCAACCCCGCCGCCACCGGAACATTCATCATCGGCATCGCCGGGATAGCGTTCCCCGTGTGGTGGATCGGCACGCCCTACCTGCAGCCGGTGATCATCATCGGCGCGCTGCTCGTGCTCTACCGCACGCAGCGACTGGCGATGGGAGTGGTGTTCGCCGGGCTCGCCGGAGTCATCAGTGTCTCTGCATCGCTGCTCGGCGGCAGCAGCCTGGAGGCCGCACTCGGCTTCGCCTTCCTGTCGTCAGCGCTGTTCTTCTTCGCCGGGTTCATGCTGAGCGAGCCTCTTACACTGCCGCCGCGCCTGTGGCAGCAGCTCGTCGTCGCGGGAATCGCCGCGCTCGTGTTCGCGGTGCCGTTCAACTCCGGCCTGACGAATAAGTACCTGCTGGCGCTGCTGGCCGCGAACCTCGTCGCCTTCGCCTTCGGCCAGCGCCGCGGCATCCGGCTGAGTTTCGTCGGCAAGCAGCAGGTCGGACCGTCCACGTTCGAACTCGCCTTCCAGCCGGCTCGGCCAGTGCGTTTCTCCCCCGGCCAGTACATGGAGCTGACGATCCCGCACCGCAGGGCGGACTTCCGCGGCACCCGGCGCTACTTCAGCATCTCCTCGGCCCCGAGCGACGACGGGCCGATCACGTTCGCCATCACCGTGCCGTCGAAATCTTCGAGCTTCAAGCAGGCGCTGCTCGACCTGGAGCCCGGCGCGATCGTGCACGGCACCGGCGTCGGCGGTGATTTCTTCCTGCCGAAGGACGTCTCCCAGCCGCTGCTGCTCGTTGCGGGAGGCATCGGCATCACCCCGTTCGCCAGCCAGCTGGCCCATGCCACGGCGCGCGGGGAGAAGCGCGACGTGGTGGTGGCATACGCGACGAGTTCGACGGGGGATCTGCCGTACGCAGCAATGCTCGAGCGCTCCGGCGCGAGGGTCGTGCTGTACTCCCCCGAGGCGCCCGCCACGATGCCGCCAGGCTGGCAGTACGGGGGAAGCGGGCGCGTGACCGGGGAGCGCCTGGCCAACGCCATCCCGGATCTGGCCCTTCGTCGCGCTTACGTCTCTGGCCCGCCCGCGCTCGTCACCGACCTGCGTTCGGCGCTGCGCTCCCAGGGCGCGAAGAAAGTGCACTCCGACTACTTCTCGGGCTACTAGCTCGCCGGGGCCAACCTTCCCGCGAGTGTTCCGCCTCTGTGGCCTGACCGCGGGGCGAGGTGGCGGAAGCGGAACACTCGACCGCCGTCGGTAGCCGGTTCTACCATGGGCTGCATGGCCGCCATCGCTGATCGACCGCTGCTGCAGTTCGACGATCCCGCCGCGTGGGAATCCTGGCTTATCGACAACCGGGAGCACGGCGGCATTCGCCTCACCCTTCGCAAGAAGGGCACGACACTGCCGGGAATCACCTACGCCGAGGCCCTCGATGTCGCCCTGTGCCATGGCTGGATCGACGGCCAGGCCGGCTCCATCGGTGCCGACTTCTACTCGGTGGGCTTCTCGCAACGCCGCGCCCGCAGCCCCTGGTCGCAGATCAACCAGGCCCATGTTGAGAGACTGATCGCCGAAGGCAGGATGCGCCCGGCCGGTCACGCAGAGATCGATCGCGCGAAAGAGGATGGCCGGTGGGAGGCCGCATACCGGCAGAAGGGAGCCGGAGTGCCCGCAGACCTGCAGGCCGCGCTCGACGCCAGCCCCGCGGCATCCACGATGTTCGCCGCGCTGACCGCGCAGAACCGGTGGGCGATCCTGTTCCGGCTGGGCTCACTCAAGCGCGAATCGACCCGCCAGTCGAGGATCACCGGTTATGTGGAGATGCTGGCGCGGGGCGAAACGATCTACCCGCAAAAGCCGAAAGGCCCCCAGGCCGAAGCCTGAGGGCCGTTCATCGAGCAGTTACGCCAGGCGCGAGGCCAGGTTCTTGTCGAGCGTGTCGAGGAACTCCTCGGTCGTTTCCCACTTCTGGTCAGGTCCGACGAGAGCCGCGAGGTCCTTCGTCATGTGACCGGCCTCGACACTCTTGATGACGACGTCTTCGAGGGTGTCCGCGAACTCGGCGAGCGCCGGGTTTCCGTCGAGCTTGGCGCGGTGGGCGAGTCCACGGGTCCACGCGTAGATCGACGCGATCGGGTTCGTGGATGTCGGCTTTCCGGCCTGGTGCTGGCGGTAGTGACGGGTGACCGTGCCGTGCGCGGCCTCAGCCTCGACGACCGACCCATCCGGAACCGACAGCACAGAGGTCATGAGCCCGAGTGATCCGAAGCCCTGGGCCACGGTGTCTGACTGCACGTCACCGTCGTAGTTCTTGCAGGCCCAGACGTAACCGCCCTCCCACTTCATGGCAGAAGCGACCATGTCGTCGATCAGGCGGTGCTCGTAGGTGAGGTTTGCAGCGTCGAACTGCTCCTTGAACTCGGCGACGAAGATCTCTTCGAAGATGTCTTTGAAGCGACCGTCATAGGCCTTCAGGATGGTGTTCTTCGTGGAGAGGTACACCGGGTAGTTGCGGGTGAGACCGTAGTTGAGCGAGGCGCGCGCGAAGTCGCGGATCGACTCGTCGAGGTTGTACTGCACCTGTGCGACGCCGTCGCCCGGGGAGTGGTACACCTCGAACTTCTGGGCCTCTGAACCATCGTCGGGGGTGAACTCGACGGTGAGCTTGCCCTTGCCGGCGAAGCGGAAGTCGGTGGCCTTGTACTGGTCACCGAAGGCGTGGCGACCGATAATGATCGGCTTGTTCCAGCCGGGAACCAGTCGCGGGATGTTCGAGATGATGATCGGCTCGCGGAAGATGACGCCACCGAGGATGTTGCGGATGGTGCCGTTCGGGCTCTTCCACATCTTCTTGAGGCCGAATTCCTCGACGCGCGCCTCATCGGGCGTGATGGTCGCGCACTTGACGCCGACTCCGTGCTTCTGGATGGCGTGGGCTGCATCGATGGTGACCTGGTCGTCGGTCGCGTCGCGGTGCTCGATGCCGAGGTCGTAGTACTCGAGGTTGATGTCGAGGTACGGGTGGATGAGCGTGTCTTTGATCTTCTGCCAGATGATGCGAGTCATCTCATCGCCATCCAGCTCGACGACCGTGCCTTCTACCTTGATCTTTGACAAGCGAAACTCCTTAGTCTTTTGGGCCGTGTTCAGCATACTCGTTCGCAGAAGTATCTCGATATCGAGATACTTCTCGGGAGCGCTGTGGCACTGGACGGGCTCGGGGGATAGCCTGTGTGCATGGGTGAGCTGAGACTGGAAGAACTTTCTGCCAAGACCATCGTCGCGGCGAACAACCTGTCGTTGCGTCGCGGCCAGGAGCAGTTCGTCACTCCGCCGTCGTATGCGATAGCCGATGCGTATCTCAGCCCCGTGACATCGTGGCCCCGCGTCGTGCTCAATTCCGACGACGAGGTCGTCGGGTTCATTCGCGGAAATTTCGACCCTGAATCCACCCAGGAGGAGTTCCGCAGCTGCATCTGGCGCGTGACAGTAGCCGCGAGCGAGCAGGGCACCGGCGTGGGTCGTTTCGCCGTCGTCGCCCTGGCCGAAGAAGCGAAGAATCGCGGCTTCGATCGTGTGACCGCGGTCTGGGAGCCCGGGGACGACGGGCCAGAGCAGTTCTTCCTGCGCGTGGGCTTTACTATCAGCGGCGAGACCCAGTACGGCGAAAACATCGGCGTACTCGGCCTGTAGTGGCCACTCCCGCGGACGACTTCATCGGCCGTGCGCTCGACGTCGTCGAGTCGATTCCTCCCGGCTCGGTCATGACCTATGGCGACGTGGCTGCCGCGATCGGATCTCGAGCCGCGAGGGCCATCGGCCAAATCATGTCGCACTACGGATCGGATGTCCCGTGGTGGCGGGTGGTGCGCGCGAGCGGTCATCCGGCCATCCATCACGAACAGCGGGCACTCGAGCACTACCGCGCGGAGGCCACCCCGCTCAGGTGGTCGCGCGACGGAGTGTTCCGCGTGGATCTGGCTGCCGCGCGCTACACGCCGTAAGCGCAGCGCCTCCGCACCCTGCCGTTCCGCGGCCCCGCCCGTCCGCACTGCGTATTCTTCCGAAACGACGGAGTTCTGCCCGGCCAGTCCAGCTCGCTACTGGGGACAGAAGTCACGGCATCCACTCTTCTCCGTCATTTCGGAAGGGAAGACGGGATGTTCACAGATCGGTGCTCGCCGCTCGCGAGATGCGGGAGGGCAGCAAGGCTCGGCGCATGGGATCGATCTACCACGACGTGTGGCGGCGCGGCGGTATCGCTCGCACCTGGGAACTGCTGCGGGACGGACACACCTCGCACCACTTGACGGCGGCGGTGCGTCGTGGCGAGGTCGTGCGCGCACGCCAGGGGCACTACGCCTGCCCCGAGCTGGACGCGCAAGAGCTCCACGCGGTCAGAGTCGGGGGTCGGCTCACCGGCCTGGCAGGTGCCCGCCGCCACGGGATCTGGACGCCCACCCGGATCCCGCTCGACGTGACGGTCGCCCCGGATGCCCGTGCCCTCCGTAGCCCGGTAGACATGTCGGTGCGGCTGTCGCAGCTCCGCCGCCACCGCTTACGCGTCCACTGGACCGACCGCGCAGCGCCTGGAACACGATCCCTCATCGGCGCCCTCGGCTGCGTTCTGGATATCGCACGCACCCAGCCCGCCGTCATCGCGTTCGCAGCGGTCGAGTCGGCGATCGCGCTCGGGAAGGTCTCGAACCGCGGTTGGGCGCGAGCCGCACGAGCATTGCCCCGTGCGACGCAGCTGAAACTCAGGACGGTGAATGGCCTCAGCGGCAGTGGCGGAGAGTCCATCGCGAAATTCGGATTCGTTGAAGCCGGCATCTCTTTCGCCCAACAGGTTCAGATCACCGCAGACATCCGCGTCGATTTCGTGCTCGGCAATCGACTCGTCGTCGAGATCGATGGCGCCGAGTTCCACGCGACACGGGATGGCTTCGAGGAGGATCATCGGCGGGACGCAGTGCTTCGCGCGCTCGGATTCCGCGTGCTGCGGTTCAGCTACTGGCAGGTGAGCGAACGGTGGCCCGAAGTCATGGCGGCGGTGGAGGCGGCCATGAGCAGTGGTGACCACCTGGCATGACGGGGCGCCCGGGCTGTGGCATCCACTCTCCTGCTTCCGAAACGACGGAGATTGCGACGGATGTGGCTGGCCGACCCCCGCAACGACGGGAGTACCCACGGCCATCTCCGGGGTTTCGGAAGGGTCGGGAGGCCGGAAGGGTCGGGAGCCGGGAGGGCGGGAAGGGTCGGGAGCCGGGAAGCCGGAACGGCCGGGAGGGCCGGGGGTCGGGAGCCGGGAGGGCGGGAGGCCGGGTGGGTGCGGAGCGCAGAAAAAGAACTGCCGTGAGCGCTCAGCCGGCGGCGGCGGCATCCAGGTCGGCGATAACGATCCTGCTCATCTGCATCATCGCCGCCATTACCCTGCTCGCTTTCTGCGGATCGGCATCGCTGAGGTACCGCGGAAGCGCGGTCGGGATGATCTGCCACGACAGCCCGAAACGGTCTTTCAGCCAGCCGCAGCGCGACTCGGTACCGCCATCGGCGACGAGAGCGTGCCAGAGCCGGTCGACCTCCGCCTGGGTCTCGACGGAGACGAAGAACGAGACTGCCTCGGTGAACGCGAAGTGCGGCCCGCCGTTCAGGGCGATGAACCGCTGGCCGGCGAGCTCGAACTCGGCGTTCATGAGTGTGCCGGCCAGCGGCGTGCCGTCCGGGTAGCGAGCCAGGTTGATGGTCTTCGCGTCGTCGAACAGCGACGAGTACAAACCGATCGCCTCTTCGGCGTTGTTGTCGAACCAGAGGTAGGGCGTGATGGTCGTCATGGCCTCAGGTCTACACCAGGGATTCCCTCCAGGCGGCATGGAGTTGCGCGAAGCGCCCCGTGCCCGCAATCAGCTCGCGCGGGGTGCCGTCTTCGACGATGATGCCGTGCTCCATGACGAGCACCCGATCCGCGATCGCGACAGTCGACAACCGGTGGGCGATGATGATCGCCGTGCGGTCGGCGAGGAGCGTCTGGAGCCCTTCCTGCACGAGCCGCTCCGACGGGATGTCGAGCGATGCCGTCGCTTCGTCGAGGATCAGCACGACGGGATCCGCGATGAACGCCCGCGCGAACGAGAGCAACTGCCGTTGGCCGGCAGACACCCGTCCGCCGCGCTTGTTCACGTCGGTGTCGTAACCGCCGGGCAGCGACTCGATGAACTCGTGCGCCCCGACCGCCTTCGCGGCGCGCACGATCTCCTCGCGCGTGGCATCCGGCTTTCCGAGCGCGATGTTGTCGGCGACGGTGCCCGAGAACAGGTACGCCTCCTGGGTGACCATCACGATCGCCCGGCGCAGGTCTTTCGGATGCAACTGGCGCAGGTCGATCCCGTCGAGCGAGATGGTGCCGTGCGACGGGTCGTAGAAGCGCGAGATCAACTTCGCGAGTGTCGATTTGCCCGCGCCCGTCGAACCCACGAGCGCGATAGTCTGACCCGCTGGCAGCTCCAGGTCGAATCGGGGCAGGATGACCCTGTCCGACTTGTACGCGAACTCGACATCGTCGAAACTCACCCGCCCGTGTGCCTGCAGCAGGTCGATCGGGGCGGTCGGGTCAGGCACGCTCGGCAGCTCCTCGAGCACACCCGAGATCTTCTCGAGCGCGGCGGCAGCCGATTGGTACGAGTTGTAGAACATCGCCATCTCCTGCGCAGGAGCAAAGAATTGCCGCGCGTAGAGCAGCGTTGCCAGCAGCACACCGATCGCGAGCCCGCCCCCGGCGACCCGCAGGCCACCGACGAGCAGGATGACCGCGAGCGTCACATTCCCGATCAGCACGAGCCCTGGATCGAAGATCCCGAAAAGCTGGATGACGCGGCTGTTGCTGACGCGATAGTTCTCGACGAGCCCGCCGAACTCCGCCTCGTTGCGCTTCTCTTTGCGGAAGGCCTTCACGGCTCGGATGCCCGTCATGGTCTCCACGAACTGCACGATCAGCTGCGCCGAGGCCGTCCTGGTCTCGCGGAACGACTTCTGCGAGCGCTTCTGGAACCACCTCGTGAGGAACGCGAGCGGCACGAGTGAACCGAAGAGCACGAGCCCGCTCACCCAGTCGAGCGAGAACATCGCGATCGCAATGAACAACATGTACAGCGCGCCCTGCACGAGCTGGTTGATGCCGGAATCCAGCAACTCCCTGATCGCATCGAGGTCGCTCGTCTGGCGCGCGATGATGCGACCGGAGGTGTAGCTCTCGTGGAATTCGAGCGACAGCCGCTGGGTGTGCAGGAACACGCGCTTGCGCAGGTCGAACAGGATCGCCTGGCTGATGCGTGCCGTGAGCACGGTGTACCACGCGATCAGGGTCGCACCCACGACACCGCTGATCAGGTAGGCCGCGACGGCGAACGCGAGCGGCACCCAGTCCCGATCCACGAGGGCGGGAAGGCCCCGGTCGATGCCGAACGCGATGAGCGCGGGGCCTGCTACCTGCGCCGCCGTGCTGACGATCACCACGGCCATGGTCAGGATGACGCGAGCCTTCAGCGGGCGCACCAGCGAGCCGAGCAACCGCAGCGAGCGCTGCCTGATCTGTTTGCTCTCTGCCTTGCTGAAGTCGCTGCGCTCTTCGCCTTCGACGCCGATGACGCTCATGAGCCCACCTCTTCTCTTTCACGCTGTTCTTCGTCTTCGAGACTGGAGATCACGAAGCGATAGTGTTCGCTCGATTCCAGGAGCTCCGAGTGCGTTCCGACCGCCGTGACGCGGCCATCCTGCAGCAGCGCGACCCTGTCGGAGAGCATGACGGTGGATGGCCGGTGGGCCACGATGAGTGCGGTCGTCGAGGCCAGCACCCTTCTGAGTGCCGCCTCTACGAGAGCCTCCGTGTCGACGTCGAGCGCGGACAGCGGGTCGTCGAGCACGAGCACCGACGGTTTGGCTGCGACGGCTCTCGCGAGTGCGAGCCGCTGCCGCTGCCCGCCGGAGAGACTGAGCCCTTCCTCGCCCACCCGGGTCTCGATGCCATCGGGCAGGTCGTGCACGAACGCTGCCTGCGCGATCTCGATGGCCTCGGCGAGATCTGCTTCTGAGCCATCCGGTCGACCGAGAAGCACGTTGTCGCGCACGCTCGCCGAGAACAGGGTGGCATCCTCGAACGCCATGGCGACGAGCGAGCGCAGCTCCGTGAGCCTGAGCTCACGCACATCCACGCCGTCGACGGTGATCGAACCACCCGTCACGTCGTAGAGTCGCGTCGTGAGGGCGGTGATCGTGGACTTGCCGGAGCCGGTGAGCCCGACGAGAGCCATGGTCTCCCCCGGCTCGATGGCGAGATCGACTCCGTTGACGAGATCGGGGATGTGCTCGGGCGAATCCTGGTACCTGAAGTGCACGTCGTGGAACACGAGCCTGCCTTTCGGGTCAGCCACGGTCAGCGGTGCGACCGGATCGACGATGCTGTTCTCGGAGTCGATGACCTCGAAGAACCTGTCGGTCGCGGTGCGGGTGTCGAAGGTCATCGACAGCAGGAAGCCGATCGACTCCACCGGGAAGCGCAGCACGGTGGCTGTGGCGAAGAACGCGACGAGGTCGCCGACGCTGATCTGGCCGTTGACCGCGAGCCACACCCCTCCGAGCAGACACAGGGCGAACGTGACATCCGGAACCAGCAGCAACCACAGCCAGATGCCGGCAATGGCGCGTGCCTTCTCGATCTCGGTGCCGCGGAGCTCCTCGGCCTGGTTCGCGAAGTTGTTGAGCGCGTGCTTGCCCCGGCCGAATGCTTTGAGCACACGGATGCCGTGCACCGACTCCTCGACCGTCGTCGCGAGGTCGCCGGCCTGGTCCTGGCTGCGGCGTGCGACTGTCGAGTACTTGTTCTCGAACACGAAGCCGTAGATCCAGAGCGGGATCGAGCACACCATGAACAGCACGCCGAGCACCCACGAGATGTTCACCAGGAACGCGAAACCCACGATGATGGTGAGCACGTTGACGACGAGCAGCACGAGACCGAACGAGATCCAGCGCCGGATGAGGTTCAGGTCGCTGACCGCTCTCGAGAGCAACTGCCCGCTCGGCCAGCGGTCGTGGAAGCTCACCGGGAGCACCTGGAGCTTCTCGTAGAGCGCGTTGCGCATGCGCGCCTCGATGTGCGTGCCAGGGGTGAGCACGAACATGCGCCTGAGGAAGACCATCGCGGCTTCGACAATGCCGAGACCGAGAACGATCGCGAAGGCGGGGTAGATCTGCTGTGCGTCGCCCGACTTCAACGGGCCGTCGACGAGGCCGCGCAGTACCTGCGGGATCAGCAGCGCTACGACTGCGGCAGCAAGCGCCGCGACCATGCCGAGGTAGATGCGCGGCAGTGCCGGCTTCATATACGGGTAGAGACGCCGGATCGAGGCGAAGGTGCTGACCGGCTGGGGAGCCCCCGGAGGGGTCGAGATTTCAGGCATGAGCGTCCCTTATGGGGATGGGCGACACGGCGCCCCGAATGATGACGTTGGGATGATCGGACAGGCCCTGGTGGGGTGTCCGACCCGGAGAAGGCTGAAAGGTCGTACTAGGCGGCGTGAAGCGGTCGTGGGGTGCTGGCGCCGAAAGCAGATGAGCCAGCGGGTGCGCCCAGGATCGCGAAGCCGCGCGTCGAATCGATACCTGTGTTGTGCATGGAGCCCTCCCGGATACGTATGGTCAGCTCCGGGACTCGCTGGGCGGGCCCGGGCAGCCCTCCAGAATATGCCCACAGATCATCCCCGCGCAATACCCGATCACAACTCACGATCGGGATAGAGCTGGATCCGGACAGGGCGTGGATCAGCCCACTCGCACCGAGAGACACGTGACGCAGCCCTCGAGCTTCTCGAATTCGCTGACATCGACGGCGACCACGGTGTATCCGAGGTCCTCGACGAGAGCTATGGATTTCGGGACTGACGTCGCCATGAGCACGGTGTCGTGAGAGAGCACGACCACGGCGGCGCCGGGCTCCGGCATCGCGAGGAACCGGTCAAAGACCCGCGGGTCATCCACGTGCTCGGGGAATCCGACGACAGTGCCGTCGGGCAGAGCCGTCACCGCGCTCTTGAGGTGCAACACCTTCGTGACGGGGACGGCGACCACCGTGTATCCGAGCGCCGTCGCGATCGAGCGGAACTGGCGGATGCCGTCGGCATTCGTGCGCCCTCCGCGACCGACGTAGATCGTGGCATCCACCACCAGCACGTCACCGCCGTCGAGCGTCCCGGGTTCGACGATCTCGCGCACCGTGAGGCCGGCTCTGCGCGCGATGGGGGCCACCGCGTCGGTCTCACCGCGGCGGGACTCGGCGCCGGGGCGCGTGATGATCGCGGTTCCCCCGAGCACGACGACGGCATCCTCGATGAAAACCGAGTCGGGGTGCTCGTCGGCGACGGGCAATTCGACGGTCTCGAAACCGGCCTTCGTGAGGGCCTCGACGTAGTCGTCCCACTGGGTGTCGGCGAGGGTCGCATCCAGCTCGGTGCGCACGATGTGGGTGATCTCACCATCGGAGAGAGTCGACGCAGGCTGGCGGATGAACGCGATGCGGTTCGATCGGCGGGTGACGATCGCTGTCCAGGCCCAGCGGCCCGCTGTCGCGGCGACCAAACCGGCCACGATGAAGTACAGCAGGTTCGAGCCCAGGAGGCTCCCCGCTACGAAACCGACGGCGTCGGGGGTGAGCGGCCCACCCAGCGACACCGCGTAGAGCGTGCCGAGGAATGTTGCGATCACTCCGGCGATGAGCCCTGCGGCGAAGGCGACCAACCGGATCCGGTTCGCGCCCAGCAGCGCCGCGACCGAGTAGAGCACGAACAGCAGGATGCTGGCCGGTACGAAATAGTCACTGATCGGCACGATGTTCGCCGCCGCCGCACCGTTGGACACGAAGAAGACGAGCACCGTGAGAATGTGCGTGAGTGCAGCGACCACGAATCCCGAGATCACCGCCGCCGCGACTCGACGACCGATGGGCAGGGGGCGATTCAGGGCGCTGAGGTGCATGCGCACAACATACCGATGATCGCCTTTGCGGTTGCTGGGAGCGCTCGTCGGCCTACGCGGTCTAGTGGAAGAAGTGCCGCTCACCCGTGAAGTACATCGCGATGCCTGCAGCGTTCGCAGCCGCGATCACTTCTTCGTCGCGGATAGACCCTCCGGGCTGCACGACAGCGCGCACCCCGGCGTCGAGCAGGATCTCCAGCCCGTCGGCGAAGGGGAAGAACGCGTCGCTCGCGGCGACCGAACCCGAGGCACGGTCTCCCGCCCGTGTGACGGCGAGCTGGCAGGAATCGACCCGGTTGACCTGGCCCATGCCCACGCCCACCGATGCGCCGTCCTGGGCGAGCAGGATGGCGTTGGACTTCACAGCCCGCACGGCCCGCCACGCGAACTCGAGATCTGCGCGGGTAGTCGCGTCGACCTCTGTGCCCGCTACGAGAGTCCAGCCATCCGAGCTGAAATCGGCGTAGGTATCCGGCGACTGCACGAGTGCGCCTCCGGAAATCTGGCGGAACTCCTGCTCGGAGCGGCCGAAGCCCTCCGGCAGTTGCAGCAGACGGAGGTTCTTCTTCGACTGCAGCACCTCGAGAGCGTCAGCGTCGAATCCCGGCGCCACGACGACCTCGGTGAAGATGTCCCTGATCGACTGGGCCGCTTCGAGAGTGATGGATCGGTTGGACGCGATCACACCGCCGAACGCCGAAACCGGGTCGCAGGCATGCGCCCGTGCGTGGGCGGATGCCACGGCATCCCCCGCCCCACGCGACACCGCGATGCCGCAGGGGTTGGCGTGCTTGATGATGGCGACGGCCGGTTCGTCGAAGTCGTAGGCCGCGCGCACGGCGGCGTCGGCATCCACGTAGTTGTTATACGACATGTCTTTGCCATGCAGCTGGGTGGACTGCGCGATTCCGCGGCCACCATCCTCCACGAAAAGTGCCGCCGACTGGTGGGAGTTCTCCCCGTAGCGCAACGTGTTCTTGAGGTGGACCTCGAACGTCAGGGTGTCGGCGAAGGTCGACTCCTCCGATGCGGCTCTCTCGGCAGCGATCCCGACGTTCGCTGCGAAGTAAGCGGCGACGGCCGTGTCATATGCCGCAGTGTGCATAAACGCCTCGCCCGCGAGTCGCTGGCGCTGCGCAAGGGTGGTTCCCCCGAGCGTGAGTGCCTTCTCGACCTGCTGGTAGCTCGCCGGGCTGGTGACGATCGCGACATTCGCGTGGTTCTTGGCAGAGGCGCGAACGAGGGCTGGGCCCCCGATATCGATCTGCTCGATGACATCGTCGACGGCAGCGCCGGTGGCTACGGTCTCGACGAAAGGATAGAGATTGGAGACGACGAGCTGGAACGCCGCGATGCCGAGCTCGCCGAGCTCTCGTTCATGCGATTCGAGCCGCAGGTCGGCGAGGATTCCGGCGTGGATGGCGGGGTGCAGCGTGCGAACACGGCCATCGAGCGACTCCGGGAATCCTGTGACCTCGGCCACCTCGGTCACGGCGAGACCGGCGGCGGCGATGGTCTTCGCCGTGGAACCTGTCGACACGATCTCGACCCCGGCGGCGACGAGCGCCGTCGCGAGCTCGACGAGGCCGGTCTTGTCGCTGACTGAGATCAACGCCCGCTGGATCTGGATGACGTCGCGCTGGCGGTAGTCGGATTCGTTACGGATTGTTGCACTCATTCTGTCTTCTCCTCGGTCGCAAGCTCTCTCGGCGCTGGGGTCGCAGGCCGCTTCGCGACCGTCATAGCTCCACCGCGGTCATGAGAGCTCCTTCAGGTCGATGTGCGAGTTGGCGATGTCGAGCACGGCCTGGATCAGCAGCCGGCGTTCGACGGGTTTGATTCGTTCGTGCAGGCTCGACTCCGTGTCGCCGGGGAGCACGGGAACGCGCTCCTGCGAGATGATCGGCCCGCTGTCCACCCCGTTGTCGACGACGATGACGCTCGCGCCGGTCTCGCTGACTCCCGCGGCGAGCGCATCCCGCACTCCGTGTGCACCGGGGAACTCGGGCAGATAGGCGGGGTGGGTGTTGACCAGGTTCGGCGACAGTGCGGCGATGACGCGAGGCGGCAGCAACTTCATGAAGCCGCTGAGGATTACGAGGTCGGGCTGCCAGACCTCGATTTGCTCGAGCATGGCATCACCCCACTCGTCACGATCGGCGAAATTCGACATCGCAACGGAGAAGGTCGGCACGCCGAAGCGCTCGGCGTGATCGAATCCGTCAGCGGGACGGTCGGCGCCGACGGCAAGAACCCGAGCGGGAAATTCGGCGTCTTCAGCAGCCTCGAGCAGCGCGAGAAGGTTAGACCCGCCTCCCGAAATCAGGACCACGAGTGATAACACCCCGCAATTCTAGCGCTCGGCCTCCCCGACCTTGACGGCGCTGCGCTTGAGACTCGCGAACAGCCCGGCCATCGCAGCGAGCCCGAGTTCGAGGGCGGCCCAGCCGCCGACGGCGAGCGGATCCGGACCGACATCCTGCAGTCGACCCGGGCCTGCAGCGCCGGTGGACGCCCAGGCCAGAAGCCCGAGGACGACGCCGCCGACCAGGCCGATGCCGACCGCCACGAGCGCGAGTTGCCCACGACCGAGCTTCTTGCGGGCCCCTGGCCCGAGGATCGCCCCCACGAGGAATCCCGCGACGACGGGAACGAGCAGGCCGACGAATCCGAAGGCAAGGGCTTCGGGGGGCAACGCCCCGAGCACGGGGATGGCGGGGACGGGCCCCAGCTGGGTGGCCAGCGGGCTGACCGCCGATCCTGTGCCGAGCGCGAAGCCGGGCCCGACGAGCCAGCTCGCGGTGTAGATGACGAGGTTCGGCAGCAGCGCGAGCTGCGCGAGAGTGATCGTGACGCCGCCGAGCACCTCGGTGTGGAGCCCTTCGTAGAGCGTGATGATCCGCGCGTATGACAGCAGGATTGCCGCCGCAGTGAGCACCGCCGCGAGGGTCACCACGCTGGCTGCCGCTGCGGCACCTCCACGCAGGGCTGTCACCACGATGGCACGCACTGAGGCAGGCCAGTCGTTGATCCAGTCGCGGATGGAGCTGCCACGGTCATCCTGCAGATTGCGGGTTCGACGCACCCCGATCGCCATGCCCACAGCGAAGACGAGAGTCGGCAGCAGGGTTCCCTGCACGAGCGACGGTGTGGCATCGGGGTGCAGCGCGGTGAACGTCACCGCGAACGAAGCGAGAGCGAACGTTGCGAGCGACACGAGTTCGCCGAGGATCCTGTGTCGCGTTTCGGCCACACGCCGGCCGGCCCGGATGCCGAGCAGCACGGTCAGCAGCGCAAAGCCCAGCAGCGCGATCGTTAGTGTGAACGGCTCACCAGCGGCAGGCAGTCCCAATTGCGCCGCTGTCACGGGATCGAGCGTCATCGCGATGTCGACGCCGTGACCGAGCAGCCAGGTGTCGACCGATACCCGCCAGAACACGGCCCAGTCGATGGCGAGCCCGAACTGGATGCCCCACAGCAGCGTCAGGGGAACCAGCGGTATCGCCACACCAATAGCGACCACGAGGATCGCCTCGAACGCGGCGAACAGGGCAGTGAGCTGGCGATTCATGACCTTGGCGACACTACCCGTGACGGGGCGAAGCTCCCGCGCGGCCTACCGGTCAGGCTCCGATTCGCGTGTCAGGCAACTCTCCGAATCCGTCGACTGCCATGGCGCCTAGTGCTTCCACAGCCTCGGCGGCCTGCGGGCCGGTGCCCGAGATCCGGATGACGTCGCCCGTGTTCGCGCCCAGCGACAGGATGCCGATGAGGCTGTTCGCCGCGACGGGACCCTTGCCCGTGGTCGCGTTGGCGATGGTCAGCGTCGCCTCGAACGCCGCCATGGCCTTGACTATCGCTGCCGCAGGGCGGGAGTGCAGGCCATCGGGATTGACGAGGGTGACGTCGATGCCGCTGTTTTCGATTACGGCCTCGACAGGTTTGACGTGCACGGCCGCAGGCTGCCTATCCAGCTGCCCCCGCTTGGCATCCATCGCGGCGCGCGACTCCCCGTCCACCTCGTCGAGGCTCGCGCCGGCAGCCGCGAGCACGACCGCGGCGACGATGCCTTCCACGAACGGAGCATCACTGAGCCGCACCTCCTCCGTCGTCGCCATGAACTCGAGAGCCATCGTCGCGCTCAACACCGCCGATCCGAGGTCCATGAACACGAGAACCCCCTCGGCCGACGCCACCTCGTCGATCGCGTCGGCGACCCTCGTGGCATCCGTTCCGATGATCCCGTCGCCGGCACCCGCGGCGATCGCGATCGGCGGCGGGGATTCCCCCACCATCTCGAGCGCGAGATCCACCGCGGATCGGGCCAGCGCCGGGCTGTGCGAGACGACGACGATCCCGATCACGACTACCGTCCCAGCGTGTCGGCGAGAGCCTCGAAGAGCAGCGCGGTCGAGGTCGCTCCCGGATCGAGGTGACCGGCGCTGCGCTCGCCGAGGTAGCTCGCCCTGCCCTTCCGGGCCACGAGCGGCTCCGTCGCATCCCGTCCCGCCGTGGCGGCATCGAAGGCGGCGGATGCCGCGGCGGCACAGTCGGCGCCGGCATCGAGGCTCGCATCCAGCGCGTCCAGCGCCGGCGCCATGGCATCGACCATCGTCTTGTCCCCGGCTTCGGCCTTGCCCCTCGCCAGGACTCCGCCGAGCCCGGCTCGCAGTGCGGCGGACAGCGCGGCACCATCGAGAGAGGTGACCGGCCCCGCGGTCACCCCCATCCGGAGAAAGAAGGTGCCGTAGAGCGGCCCGCTCGCTCCGCCGACGGAGGTCACGAGCGTCATCCCGACGGACTTGAACAGGCCATCGATGGAGGTCGCTGGAGCTCCCTCAGCCTGTAAGGCTCCGATCTTCTCCATCACCGCGTTCATGCCGCGGCTCATGTTCGAACCGTGGTCGGCATCGCCGATGGCCGAGTCCAGGTCGGTCAGGTAACCCTGCTGTTCCGTCACGAGGTCTCGGAACCGCGAGAGCCAGCCCACGAGTTGGTCGAGAGACACAGCGCCAGTCGTCATGCGCTCAGACTCCCCAGCGCAGTCCGGACGTGTTGACCGGGGCATCCCAGAGCTTCAACAGTTCGTCGTCGACTTTGAGCAGGGTTACAGAGCAGCCCGCCATGTCGAGGCTCGTGATGTAGTTGCCCACGAGGTTGCGTGCGACCGAGATGCCAGCCTTCTCGAGCAGTTTCGCCACCTCGCCGTACATGAGATACAGCTCGATGAGGGGCGTGCCGCCCATGCCGTTGAGCATCGCGATCACGGGCCCGCCGGTGAAATCGAGGTCGGCCAGAATCGGCTCGACGAGCTGCTGGGCGACGGATGACGCGCCAGCGAGCGGGACGCGGTGTCGACCAGGCTCGCCGTGGATGCCCACGCCGATCTCCATCATGTCGTCCGGAATCTCGAACGTGGGCTTTCCGGCCGCGGGCACCGTGCAGCTCGTCAGGGCCATGCCCATCGAGCGACCCGACTGATTCACGCGGTTCGCCAGCGCTGTGATGGAGGCGAGATCGCGACCCTCTTCGGCTGCGGCGCCGACGATCTTCTCCAGGAACACCGTGGTTCCGACACCACGGCGGCCAGCGGTCCAGGTGGAGTCCTCCACGGCGACGTCGTCGTTGACCACGACCGAGGCGACCGCAACGCCGGTCTCTGCCTCCGCCATCTCGGCCGCCATCTCGAAGTTCATCACGTCGCCCGTGTAGTTCTTCACGATGTGGAGCACCCCTGCGCCGGAATCCGCCACCTTCGTGGCCTCCTGCATCTGGTCGGGGGTCGGAGAGGTGAAGACCTCGCCGGCACAGGCGGCATCGAGCATCCCGAAGCCCACAAAGCCTCCGTGCAGCGGCTCGTGACCAGCCCCGCCACCGGAGATGAGCGCGACCTTGCCCGCTTTCGTGGGAGTTCCGCGGTAGATGATGCGGTTGGTGTGGTCGACCTTCAGTTCAGGATGCGCGGCCTCGATGCCGACGAGCGCGTCAGCCAGGACTGTCTCGGGTGCGTTAATGAGCTTTTTCATGACTGGGCCTTCTCTTCGTTGAGTACGGGTGTCGTGCCTGTTTTCGTGACGCTACCCCCGGATCAGGGCGCCGACAACCCCTGCACGCGGTTCTGGGATTACGTGCACCGCCAGGCCGTGTGCGGGCAGGGATTCCCGCCACCACGTTGCACCAGAAATCGCGCCAACCTCGTCATATGTCTTCTGGACTATGTTCCGAGTGCTCATATGACGCAGTTCGCGACCCCACCGCGACGGCGAGCGTCAGCACATCGGGTCGGCGGCCGGCACTGTTCCGTTCACGAGGTAGTCGTCCACGACGTCGTCGATGCACGGCACACCCTGGTTGTAGATCGTGTGCCCCTCCCCCTCGTAGGAGATGAGCACGCCGCTCGACAGCTGCTCGGCGAGCGACACTGCCGACGCATACGGCGTCGCCGGGTCGTTGGTCGTGCCGATCACGAGGATGGGGGCCGCGCCGTCCGCGGTGAAGGACGTGGGGAGGTCGGCGCGCGGAACCGGCCAGTTCGAGCAGGCGGTGTCGAGCACGGCGAAGTCGTCGTAGGTGGCGTACTTGCCGAGGATGGGGGCCGCAGCGTCGATCTCCGCGATGCGCTCGAGGGTGGTCGCGGGGTCATTCACGAAATCACCGTCGACGCAGGTCGCCGCCACGTAGACCTCGTAGGAGTTGCTCTGATAGCTGCCGTCGTCGTTGCGCGAGTTGTAGCTGTCAGCGCTCGTGAACGTGGGCCCGGGGTCGCCGTCCGCGAGGGACGCGAACATCGCGGTCAGGTCGGGCCAGTAGCTCTCCGAGTACAGGTTGGAGAGGATGCCCGTGGCCAGGGTCGCAGAGTCGAGCACCCGACCGTCGGCATTGGTGAAGCCCTGGGCGTCGATGTTGTCGAGCGCCGAGCGGGCCTGGGCGGCCGCGTCATCCACCGATCCCCGGAAGAAGCAGTCCGGGCCGCTGAGGCAGTCCGCGAGGTAGGCCCTGAACGCGCTGTCGAAGCCGGCCATCTGGAACTTGAGGCTCTCGAAGTCGCTCACCAGCGGATCAACGGCGCCGTCGAGAACGAGTCGCCCCACCTTGTCGGGGAAGAGCTCGGCGTAGACCGTGCCGAAGTAGGTGCCGTAGGAGTAGCCGAGGTAGTTCAGCTTGTCGTCGCCGAGCACCTCGCGCAACATGTCCATGTCCTTGGCGTTGCTGGCGGTGTCGACGTTGCCGAGAAGCTCACCGGTGTTTTCCTCGCACGCGGCAGCGAACGACTGCTCTTCGGTGGCGAGCTCATCGATCCAGCCCTGGGTGTCATAGGCGCTGTCGTACGTGCCGTACAGGGTCTCATCGGTCTGCTTCGGATCGGTGTAGCAGACGACCTGGGTCGATTGCCCGACGCCGCGGGGGTCCCAGCCGACGATGTCGAAGTTCTCAGCGACCGCTGCGGTGGCGGATGACTCGCCGCTGTAGAACACGTAGTCCCACCCCGAACCACCGGGGCCGCCCGGGTTCAGCAGGAGCGAACCCTGTGCGGTGCCGGTCGCAGGATGCTTCACGAGCGCAAGATCGATCGCCCCATCGGATGGAGCGTCCCAGTCGATCGGCGCCTTCGCGGTGGCGCACTCCAGCCCCTCCCCGCACTCCGTCCAGACCAGGGACTGGCCATAGAAGCCCTCGGTGTCCGTGGGTGTCGGCCCCTGAGTCTCAGAGGGAACGGGTGCGGGCGACAGGAAAGTGCAGCCGGACAGCACGAGCGCCAGCGAACCGACGATCGCGAGAGTGGAAAGACGACGGTTCACACACAACTCCTCAGGACGTGCGTCAAGCATAAGGGCCGCCCGACCCAGGCACGGAGCTCGGATGCGCCGGAAAGTGTGCGGAACTGCGCGACCCCCGCATGGGGGTAGAACTTTTTGTCCTGCAAACGCTTGCAGTTCCAGAACCAGTCGAGTACCGTCGCTCACGTTGGTCTCTGCGCGGGGTAGCGCACCACAGTACGGGAGTCAAAGATGACACAGCCGCACCGCGCTTTTCGCGCGCTCGCCACGATCTCTGCGGTGGCTATCGCCGCCGCGGGCCTGCTCGTCGCACCTCTGCCTGCGGACGCAGCAGACCCGACCGTCGCCCTCGTCGGCAGCCTCCAGTCTGAACTGGGGTGCACCGCCGACTGGGATCCCGCCTGCGCCGACACGGAACTCGTACCAACCGGCACCGCCGGGGTGTGGTCGGCAGAATTCACCATTCCCGCCGGATCCTTCGAGTACAAGATCGCGCTCGACGACTCCTGGGATGAGACCTATGGGCTTGACGGTGGCGCGGACAACATCCCGCTCACGGTCGCCGGCGACAGCAGCATCCGGTTCACCTTCGACCTGGCGAAGAAGCGCGTCGGCCTCGAAGCTCTCGGCCTCTCAGGCGCCTACGACGACGAGGATGCCGCCCTGGTCGCCGATCCGATCCGCCAGGCCGGCAGCGACGAGCAGTTCTACTTCGTCATGACCGATCGCTTCAAAGACGGGGATCCCGCCAACAACACGGCAGACCTCGGAAGCGACCCCCTCGACTCGGGATACGACCCCACCCGGAAGGGCTTCTACAACGGCGGTGACCTCGCGGGGCTGCGTTCCCAGCTCGACTACATCGAGGGCCTCGGTACGAGCGCCATCTGGCTGACGCCGTCGTTCCTCAATAATCCCGTGCAGGGAACGGGCGAGAACGCGTCGGCCGGATACCACGGCTACTGGATCACCGATTTCACCCAGATCGACCCGCACCTCGGCACCAACGCTGAACTGTCCGAGCTCATCGACGACGCTCACGCTCGCGGCATGAAGGTCTACTTCGACATCATCACCAACCACACCGCCGACATCATCGACAACGTCGACAAGACCTACGACTACGTGGACAAGTCGACCGAGCCGTACCTGACGGCGAGCGGGGAGCCGTTCGACCCGGCGACGGTCGCAGGCAGTGCGGACTTCCCCGAACTGGATGCCGCGACATCCTTCCCGTACACACCGGTGATCACCGCTGAGAACGCGGATCGCAAAGTGCCGGCATGGCTCAACGATCCGACGCTTTATCACAACCGTGGTGACTCGACCTTCGAGGGCGAGAGCGTGCTCGACGGCGACTTCTCAGGCCTCGACGACCTCATGACGGAGAACCCGAAGGTCGTCGACGGATTCATCGACGTCTACAAGAACTGGGTAGATTTCGGCATCGACGGGTTCCGCATCGATACCGTCAAGCACGTGAACCTCGAGTTCTGGCAGAAGTGGTCGACAGAGGTGATCGACTACGCCGAATCGAAGGGAAACCCCGACTTCTTCATGTTCGGGGAGGTCTATGACGCCAACGCAGCCAACACCTCTCCCTACGTGCGCAAGACCGACATCAACTCGGTTCTCGACTTCTCGTTCCAGTCGCAGGCAACGAGCTTCGCCGCCGGCAACAGCGCGAAGGGGCTCAGCGGCCTGTTCGCGAGCGACGATCTCTACACGACGCCGGACTCCAACGCCTATGCGCTGCCGACCTTCCTCGGCAATCACGACATGGGCCGGATCGGTTACTTCCTGAAGAACACCGACGCGCCCCTGGCCCGTGACGAACTGGCCCACGAACTCATGTATCTCACGCGCGGCCAGCCCGTCGTCTACTACGGCGACGAGCAGGGATTCGCCGGTGCCGGGGCAGGCAACGACCAGAGTGCGCGGCAGTCCCTCTTCGCGAGCCAGGTCGACGAGTACACGACCCAGCCGCTCATCACCGGTGAGACCGCCGGATCCGTCGACCGTTTCGGCACGGACACCCCGCTCTACACCCACATCGCGGCGCTGTCGGCTCTTCGCAAGGCGCACCCCGCGCTCGCGCAGGGTGCGCAGCTCGAGCGCTATGCCGATTCGGGAGCCGGCGTGTACGCATTCAGCCGCGTGGATCGCACCGAAAAGGTCGAGCACCTCGTCGCGCTGAACAACTCGAACGCGGCACAGACCGTCACGTTCACCACTCTGACCGCAGGTGCAGACTATTCGGTGCTCTACGGAGACGCCGGTGCCGCCACCTCGGCGAACGCCGCCGGAGAGGTCACCATCACGGTTCCGGCCCTCGCCTCGATCGTGCTTCTCGCCGACCGGACGGTGACGGCTCCGGATGCGGCAACGGCGATCACGATCGATGTTCCCGCAGCGGGCGCCGGCCTCAGCGGCGTGACGCCGGTGAGCGCCGATGTCGCGGACGCAACGTGGCAGGAGTCGAGCTTCGCCTGGCGTGTTCTCGGCTCGACGGACTGGACCGCCCTCGGCACGGCTGAAGACACGAGTCCACGGGTGTTCCACGACACGGCCGGTCTCGCCGCAGGAACACTGGTCGAGTACCGCGCGATCTCGGTGGACGCCGCGGGGCAGCGGGCCGCGGCATCCACGTTCGCCTCGATCGGGAATGCGGTGAATCTCGCCGAGACGGTCGATCCCGAGCCTGATATCGCCCTGGTGACCGTGCCGGGCAGCCATAACTCCGAGATGGGATGTGCTGGTGACTGGCAGCCGGGTTGCGAGGCCGCGAAGCTCACGAAACGTGCCGACGGCATCTATTCGGGCACCTTCGACATCCCGGCCGGCGACTACGAGTACAAGGTCGCGATCAATGGCACATGGGACATCAACTACGGCGCGGGCGGGGTGGCACAGGGCACGAATGTCGCATACACCGCTCCCGGTGGACCTGTCGCCTTCTACTTCGACCCCCGCACGAAGTTCTTCCAAAACTCAGCACAGGGCGACCTGATCGTGGCTCCCGGGTCATTCCAGTCCGAATCAGGATGCCCGGGCGACTGGCAGCCCGATTGCCTGGCGACCTGGATGCAGGATGCGGATGGCGACGGCGTCTTCACCTTCTCGACCTCCACCCTGCCGACCGGATCCTATGAAGGAAAGGTCGCGCACAACCTCGACTGGGCAGAGAACTACGGCGCTGGCGGAGTCCTTGATGGCCCCAACATCCCGTTCTCTGCCGAGGAAGGCACGTCCACACTGTTCAGCTACACGCTGGCGACCCACGTGCTCACGATCGAGACCGCTGACCCGCCGCTCGCCGGCACGGGGCAGCAGCGGGCACACTGGGTCTCTGAAAGGACGCTGGCCTGGCCTCGTGATCTCCTGCCGACGAACGGCGACCCGAAAGACCAGCGCTTCGCGCTCTACTCCTCGGCCACGGCCGGGCTCACCAGCGCAGACGGGACGGTGACCGGCGGCGACGTGGTCGAGCTCGAATACGACCCGGCCGGCCTCAGCGACGCCGAGAAGGCGCTGTTCCCGGCTCTCGCCGACTCCGTCGCGCTTCGGCCTGTCGGAGTGGATCGCGCCGCGGTCGAACGGCTACTCACCACCCAGTTGCTGCTGGCCCAGTTCGCGCCGGATGACGCACTCACCGCCCTGAGCGGCGTGCAGCTTCCCGGCGTGCTCGACGACTTGTTCGCCGAAGCAGCATCCGGGCGCACTCTCGGCACGTCGTGGTCGAAATCGACGCCGACGATGGCGATCTGGGCACCCACTGCGCAAAAGGTCGATGCGCTCGTCTGGACCGGCGGCGATGACGCGGATCCGACTCGGGTTGCGCTGTCGAGGCAGGACGATGGCGCCTGGACCGCCACCGGCAAGAAGGCCTGGGCTGGCTCGTCATACGCTTTCGAGGTCACGGTCTTCGCACCGACGACGGGCGCGATCGAGGTCAACCTGGTCACTGATCCATACTCCGTGGCGCTCACCGTGAACTCTGAGCGTTCGGTGCTCGTCGACCTGGCGAATAAGCGGTACCGGCCGAAGGAGTGGGAGAAGACTCCGGCTCCCGCGATCGAGAATCCGGTAGACCGCTCCATTTACGAACTGCACGTGCGCGACTTCTCGCTCTCCGATGAGACTGTTCCCGAGAACCTGCGCGGCACGTACGGCGCATTCGACGTAGACAGCGCAGGAACCCGGCACCTCGCTCAACTGGCGGATGCCGGACTCAACACCGTGCACCTGCTCCCGACCTTCGACATCGCCACGATCGAAGAAGACAGGGCCGCCCAGGCGACTCCCGATTGCGACCTGGCATCGTTCGGGCCCGCCTCCATCGAACAGCAGGCATGCATCCAGGCCGTTGCCGACACCGACGGCTTCAACTGGGGATACGACCCGTATCACTTCTCGGTTCCCGAGGGCTCGTACGCCGTCGATCCCCGGGGCGGAGCTCGCATCGCCGAGTTCCGCAGCATGGTCGGCGCTCTTCACGAGACGGGCCTGCAGGTCGTGCTCGACGAGGTGTTCAACCACACCGCGCAAAGCGGGCAGGGCGAGAAGTCGGTGCTCGACAAGGTGGTGCCGGGGTACTACCAGCGCCTCAACGCCAGCGGCGGGGTCGAGACATCCACATGCTGCCAGAATGTCGCCACCGAACACGACATGGCCGAGAAACTGATGGTCGACTCGGTGGTGCTGTGGGCGCGGCAGTACAAGGTCGACGGCTTCAGGTTCGACCTCATGGGTCACCACTCGAAGGCGAACATGATCGCGGTGCGCGAGGCCCTCGATGCCCTGACCGTGAAGAAGGACGGGGTCGACGGCTCGGCCGTCTACCTCTACGGCGAAGGGTGGAACTTCGGTGAGGTGGCCGACAACGCGCTCTTCGAGCAGGCGACACAGGGCCAGCTCGACGGCACCGGCATCGGCACGTTCAACGACCGTCTCCGCGATGGCGTGCATGGTGGCAGCCCCGTCGACGGCGGCACCATCCAGCAGCAGGGGTTCGGCACAGGGCTCGGGACGGACCCGAACGCTGCCCCCATCAACGGGACTCCCGACGAGGCGCTCGAGCGCCTGGCGCAGCAGACCGACCTCGTGCGCCTCGGTCTCACCGGCAACCTGAGCGACTTCAGCTTCGTGGCCTCGGACGGAACGCTCAAGCGAGGTGACCAGTTCGACTACAACGGCCAGCCAGCCGGTTACGCGAGCCAGCCAGCGGAGAACCTCAACTACGTGGATGCCCACGACAACGAGACCCTCTTCGACCTGCTCGCGCTCAAGCTCCCGGCCGACACCCCCATGTCAGACAGGGTGCGGATGAACACGCTGTCGCTGGCGACCGCGACCCTGTCACAGTCGCCGTCGCTGTGGCACGCTGGCACCGACCTGTTGCGGTCGAAGTCGCTCGACCGCAACAGCTACAACTCCGGCGACTGGTTCAACCGGATCGACTGGACGGGCCAGTCGAACAACTTCGGGGTCGGGCTCCCGACGGCGGCCGACAACGAGGATAAATGGCCGATCATGATCCCGCTGCTCGAAGACCCCGCGCTGAGCCCGGCACCGGCGGACATCGCCGCTAGCACGGCAGCGGCCCAGGATCTGCTGCGACTCAAGCAGTCGACCACGTTGTTCAGGCTCGGAGACGCCGCCACCATCGGGGAGAAGCTCGCGTTCCCCGGTAGCGGCCCCGACGCCGCCCCGGGTGTCATCACGATGACCGTGGACGACACCCTGGGAGCGGACGTCGACGAGGAGCTCGACGGACTCATCGTGGTCTTCAATGCGTCACCGGATGCCACGACCCAGGTCATCGGAGGGCTCGCCGGCCGCGACTTCGGTCTCAGCGACATCCAGTCCCATGGTCTCGACGAGACAGTGAAGCAGACCACCTGGGACGCGGCGACAGGTACCGTCACGGTGCCGGCGCGCACTGTCGCGGTGCTCACGGAAGCTGAACAGCCGGTGCCACTGGCCAGCAGCATCCGCGGCTCGGCGAACCAGTTCTTCGCGAGCACGACCACGCGAGTGAAGTACACAGCGGTGGTGACGGCGGGCGAGGCAGATCCGACCGGATCCGTCGAGGTACTGGATCGCGGAGTCGTCATAGCGACGGGCACTCTCGAGAACGGTGATGATGGCCGGATTCGCATCACGCTTCCGGCGCTCTCGCGTGGACTGCACTGGCTGACGGCACGCTACGCCGGGACCGATCTCATCCTGCCGTCGAAGACCAGCGGATTCTCGCCCGTCCTCGTCTGGTAACAGGAACGGGTCGGGTAACAGGAACGAGTCTGGTAGAGCGAACGAGTCTGGTAGAACGAACGGGATGGCCCACCGAAGTGGACCATCCCGTTCGATACAGCAGTTGCTTAACAGCAGGTGTCTTACAGCGCTGCGAGCACCTCGCGCAGCAGGGTAGCGGTCTCGCTCGGCGTCTTGCCGACCTTGACTCCGGCGGCCTCGAGGGCCTCCTTCTTGCCCTGTGCGGTTCCGGCACCGGCGGAGACGATCGCGCCGGCGTGGCCCATCGTCTTTCCCTCTGGCGCGGTGAAGCCTGCGACGTATGCCACGACCGGCTTGGTCAGGTTCGCCTTGATGTAGTCGGCTGCACGCTCCTCAGCGTCGCCTCCGATCTCACCGATCATGACGATCGCCCTGGTCTCGGGGTCGGCCTCGAACGCCTCGAGAGCGTCGATGTGGGTGGTACCCACGATGGGGTCACCACCGATACCGATGGCGGTCGAGAAGCCGAGATCCCGCAGTTCATACATCATCTGGTAGGTCAGGGTGCCCGACTTGGAGACGAGCCCGACCGGCCCCTTGCCGGTGATGGTGGCCGGGGTGATGCCGACGAGCGACTCTCCCGGGGTGATGATGCCGGGGCAATTGGGCCCGATGATGCGGGTCTTGCCGCCCTTGCTCTTGGCGAGCGCCCAGAACTCGGCCGAGTCCTGCACCGGGATTCCCTCGGTGATGACGACGACGAGCGGGATCTCGGCCTCGATGGCCTCGACGACGGCATCCTTCGCGAAAGCCGGCGGAACGAAGACGATCGAGACGTCGGCTGACGTGGCATCCATCGCCTCGGTGACGGTGCCGAACACGGGCAGCTCCACGCCACCATCGTGCGAGACGGTCGTTCCGGCCTTGCGCGCGTTGACGCCACCGACGACCTGCGTGCCCGCCTTCAGCATGAGTGCAGTGTGCTTGGTGCCCTCGCCGCCGGTGATGCCCTGGACGATGACCTTGGAATCCTTGTTGAGGAAGATTGACATTGTTCCGTTGCCCTTACTTCGAAGCCAGCTCGGCGGCCTTGTCGGCGCCTTCGTCCATGGTGTCCGCCAGGGTGACCAGCGGGTTGCCTGCTGCGGTCAGGATGGCGCGGCCTTCCTCGACCTTGTTGCCGTCGAGTCGCACGACCAGCGGCTTGGTGGCGGTGTCGCCGAGAACCTTCAGCGCACCCACGATGCCGTTCGCGACCGCGTCACAGGCGGTGATGCCGCCGAAGACGTTCACGAACACGCTCTTCACCTGCGGGTCACCGAGGATGACGTCGAGGCCAGCGGCCATGACCTCAGCGGATGCCCCGCCGCCGATGTCGAGGAAGTTGGCGGGTCGAACGCCGCCGTGCTTCTCCCCCGCATAGCTGACCACGTCGAGGGTCGACATCACGAGCCCGGCACCGTTTCCGATGATGCCGACCTCGCCGTCGAGCTTGACGTAGTTGAGGCCGGCAGCCTTCGCCTTGGCCTCGAGGGGATCCGCAGCCGCGGCATCCTCGAGCGCCTCGTGGTTGGCGTGACGGAACTCGGCGTTCTCGTCGAGCGTGACCTTGCCGTCGAGGGCCAGGATCTGGCCGTCTTCGGTGAGCACGAGCGGGTTGACCTCGACGAGCGTCGCGTCCTCACCCTTGTAGACGTCGTAGAGCTTGACGAGCACCGGCGCGACTTTGTCGGCCAGCTCGGCGTCGAAGCCACCCGCGAGCGCGATCTCCGTCGCCTTGGCGAGGTCGATGCCGTCGAGCGGGTTGACCTCGATCTTCGCGAGAGCGTCAGGACGCTCGACCGCGAGTTCCTCGATCTCCATTCCACCCTCGACGCTGCACAGCGAGAGGTATGAACGGTTCGCCCTGTCGAGCAGGATCGAGAAGTAGAACTCCGAGGCGATACGTGCTCCGGCAGCGACCATGACACGGTTGACGGTCAGGCCCTTGATCTCGAGGCCGAGAATGGCCTCGGCCGCGGTGGCGGCATCCTCAGGATTGTGCACGACCTTGACGCCGCCGGCCTTGCCGCGACCTCCGGCCTTGACCTGCGCCTTGACGACGACGGTGCCACCGATTTTCTCGGCCGCCGCTCTCGCCTCAGCCGGTGTGTCGGCAATGATGCCGGCAAGTACAGGCACTCCATAGGATTCGAAAAGGTCCCGAGCCTGGTACTCGAAAAGATCCACGTAACTCTCGCAATCGCGCGTCGGTTTCAGTTGAAAGGCACGAGCTCTCTGCCGAACTAACTCGACATCAAGACACTTTGGCCAATCACCAGACTACCCACTCTGCCGGGCCGCCGCGTTCGCGGGGCCCTTCAAGCGGGCTTAAGTTCTGCGGAACTTTCGGTACTGCACATCGCCAGGCACGCTGCGCCGCGCCGCGCCCCTGCCGCGCCGCGTCCCTGCCTCGCCACCTCTCCCCCTCGCCACCTCGCCGAGTCCCCGCCACCTCTTCACCTCTCCACCTCTCCGAGTCCCCGCCACCTCTCCACCTCGCCGAGTGTTCCGCTTCTGTCGCTCTGGTCGCCCCGACACCCACTCAAGCGGAACACTCGGCGCAGGTGAGCGACCGGGAGGAGCCCGACCGGAGACCCGGCACGGGAGAATGGACTCATGCCAGCACCCCGGTCGTCACCGCTGCGGATAGCGGATGTCTCGGCTGAGGCCCTGCTGCTGGCCGGCGGTGGCAGGGCCATCCTGTTGCAGCTCGCGAACCCCGGCGTCGGGCACGGCGTGGCCGCACACAGCGACTTCGCGAACCGACCGCTCGATCGCCTGCACGGCACCCTCACCTATCTCTATGTGCTCGTCTACGGCACTCCCGCCGAAGCCGCGAGAGTCGCACGCGAGGTGGGCGCCGCCCACGCACCTGTGCGCTCACAACCTGGCGACCCCGTGCCCTACGACGCGCGCGACGACCAGCTCCAGCTCTGGGTGGCCGCCACCCTCTACGACACGGCGATGCGCGTGCGTGAACTCGTCTACGGCCCACTGTCTGAGAGTGACGCCGAGTCGCTGCTCGCTGACTACTCGGTGATCGCGACCGCGCTCGGGGTTCCGCGGGCGGTGTGGCCCGAGAATCCTGCCGCGTTCGCGCGCTACTGGGCCGACGCAGAAGCCGCACTCCGGGTGGATGACGTCGCCCGCGGCGTGGCAGTCGAGCTGCTTCATCCGTCGACAGCACCGTGGTGGATGCGCGCCGCCATGCCCACCGTGAGGCTCGTGACCGCGGGGCTACTCACCCCCGCCCTCCGGGACGCGTTCGGCCTCGACGTCGATGAGCGCAGGTACGCGCGGCTCGTGAGATTCACGAGAGCCGTATATCCGCGACTCCCGCGGTGGATCCGTCACGCTCCGAGTCGGCGATACCTCGCGGCGTTCCGGAAGCGAGCCGCGTTCCGGAAGCGAGCGGAGTAGCCGAGATGTCGGGCGGGTCACCGTTCGGGGGCATGCAGCCTGAGGAAGAATCGGTCGACATGCCCTGACCGGTGCCGCCGCGTGCCGAGCGAGACGAGCACGGTGGTGAGCGTCGCGAGCGGAACGATCCACGCCGCGGGCTGGGCCAGGGCCGCCTCGAGGACGGGATCGCTCACCGAACCGAACGCGGTCACGATGAGCGCGAGAGCGACGGACCCACTGCCCGTGAGCATCCCGGCGATGGCCCCTCGCGCCGTCAGCCCCCGCCACCACACCCCGAGCAGCAGCACCGGGGAAAGGCTCGACGCGGCGACCAGGAACACCAGGCCGACGCTCGAGGTCAACCCGTTCGGCACTGTCACGAACGTGAGCAGCAACGGCACGACGACGCTCGCCAGGGCCGAGATCCTGAACGCACGCACCCCACCGCCCAGCACCTCCTGGCTAACGACGCCTGCGATGGAGACGACGAGTCCGGATGCCGTAGCAATGAACGCCGCAAACGCGCCAGCGATGATGAGCGCGGTCAGCAGCTGTCCGCCGACGCCGGGGATGAGCCGTGACGGCAGCAACAGCACCACCGAGTCGGCGGTGGCAGGGCTCGCGAGGTCGCCAGCAAACCGGCGGGCGATGAGCCCCATTGTGGTCGAGACCATGTAGAACACGCTGATCATCACGATGACGATGACTGTGGTGCTCCGCGCTGATCCTCCGGTCGGGCTCGTATAGAAACGAACGAGCACATGCGGCAGCCCCATCGTGCCGAGCAGCAGGGCCAGCAGCAGCGACACCGTGCCGTAGACGTTCTGGTTCGCGGGTCCGGCCTCGACGGGAAAGACGAGGGCGGGGTCAATGCTGATCCCGGAGTCGGAGGTGACGATGAGCAGGAACATGACGGGCACCGCGAGTGCCGTCAGTTTGAGCCAGTAGTGGAAGGCCTGCACGAAGGTGATCGATCGCATCCCGCCCGCCGCGACGATGACGGCGACGAGCACCGCGACGCCCACCGCTCCGACCCACGGCGGCAGCCCGAGCACGACGTTGATCGCCAGGGCGGCGCCGTGGAACTGCGGAACTATGTACAGCCAGGCAATGAGCACCACGAGCACGCTCGTGAGTCTGCGGACGCCAGCCGAGTCGAGTCTCGCATCGAAGAAATCAGGAATCGTGCGGGCCCCACTGCGGCGAAGCGGTGCGGCCACGAACAGCAACAGGGCGAGATAGCCTGCGCTGTAACCGATCGGGAACCAGAACGCGCTGCTGCCCGAGAGCAGGATCAGGCCAGCCAGACCGAGGAAGGTGGCGGCCGAGAGGTACTCGCCGCTGATGGCCGAGGCGTTCCACCACGGTCGCACCGTCCGTGACGCGACCAGGAAATCATCGGTGGTGCGGGAGATCCGCAGGCCGAAGAATCCGATCACGACCGTCGCGAGCACGACGAAAGCTATCGCCCCCACCGACAGCACGGGATTCACCGGCGCGACTCCAGCGAGCGATACCGCTGCTCGTTCCTGCGCGACGCTCGCACATACACGAGGGCGAACACCACCACGAGCGGGTACATCCCATAGGCCTGCAATGCCCACGACCATGGCACACCGAAGACCGACTCCGACTGAAGGGCGGGAATGGTGGCGATGGCGACGGATGCCGCGGCAAGGGCCATGACGAAGCCGATCGCGAGCGTGGTGGCCAGCCTGAGCTGCGCACGGATGAGCGTCCCGAGATAGACAGCCGAGGCATCCGGAATGCCAGGATCGACGGCAGGACCGACAGGCTGATCCGCGGATGCCCGCCGGGGCGCGGTGACCCGCCTGCGTGGCAGCGCAGAGGGCTCTGCTGGCGGGTCGACCGTCACGCGCGCCCGCCCCTGGCCTCGAAGGCGTCGCGGACAGCGGGAAGAAGTCGCCTGCTCACGGGCAGGTCGACTCCGCCCACGGTCACCACCGGGTTCGAGCCCACGCGCACGCTCGAAATCGAGTCGAGGGCGACGAGAAACGACCGGTGGATCCTCAGGAAACCCGAGCCAGCCCATTGTTCACCGAGTTCGGTGATCGTGATGCGCACGATGTAGCTGTCGTCCTCCGTGTGCAGGCGCGCGTAGTCTCCCTGCGCCTGCACGTAACGGACATCGCTGCGCCGGATGCGGCGAATCGTGGCTCCCCTGATCACGGTGATGACCTGGTCGTCCTGCGGCGACGGCCTGCCCGGCGCCAGCGCAGCTTCGATGCGGGAGACTGCACGCTCGAGGCGCTTTTGGCGCACCGGCTTGAGCAGGAAGTCTGTGGCGTCGAGGTCGAACGCATCCACTGCCGTCTCCTCGTCCGCCGTCACGAAGACGATCAGTGGCGGCGAGGCGAACAGGTTGGTGGCCCGCGCCAGGTCGAAGCCAGACAGTCCGGGCATGTGGATGTCGAGCAACGCCGCATCCACTTTCTCGCTTGTGAGAATTCCGAGCGCCTCCGCGCCGGTGTTGGCGCGTCGGATCAGGGCGATACGCGGATCCTGACGCAGGAGGAATTCGAGGGCATCGAGCGCCGGACCCTCGTCATCGGCGATGAGCACGTCGATCATGCCGTCGGCCCCGTCACGAGATCTGCGGAGAGTTCGGCGTCGTGCATCGGCTGGGATCTCGGAACACTCATCCTGATGAGGGTTCCTGCTCCGATGTTGGTCTCGATCACCAGCCCGTATTCCTCGCCATACATCCGGCGAAGCCTCGTGTCGACGTTGCGCAGACCCACGTGATCGTCTTCGTCGGGTCGACCCGCCCGGCCCGCCAGGTGCGATTCGAGCCAGTCGGGGTCGATGCCCACACCGTTGTCTTCGACGACGATCTGCACGTCAGCACCGATCTCCTCGGCGCTGATCGTGATGCGGCCGCCCCGCTCCCTGGCCTCCAGACCGTGCCGCACCGAGTTCTCCACCAGCGGTTGGACTGACAGGAACGGGATCACAGCCGAGAGCGTCTCCGGCGCGATCCGCAACGTGACGTCCAGCCTGTCGCCGAATCGGGCGCGCTCCAGCACGAGGTACGAGTGGATGCTCCGCAGCTCTTCGGCGACAGTCGTGAAGTCCCCGGCACGCCGGAACGAGTACCTCGTGAAGTCGGCGAACTCGATGACGAGCTCCCTGGCCGTCGGTGGATCGGTGATGATGAACGACGCGATCGCGTTGAGGGCGTTGTAGATGAAGTGCGGGCTGATCTGCGACCGCAGCGACCGCAACTCGGCTTCGGCGAGCGCGGTGCGGGATGCCTCGAGATCGCCGAGTCGCAACTGGGCCGTGACCCACCCCGCGACTTCTCCCGTCGCCCTCACCATGGGCGCGTGGCGGGATCCGGCGAACGCGATCACCACCCCTGCCACAGCGCCGTCGATGATGATCGGTGCAGCGATCGCCCAGGGGGTCGCCACCCGCGCTTCGACAGGAACCTGCAGCACCCTGGTGCGGGCGCCGTCGAACGGTTCCGCGACGATGGACGCCACGAACTCCCGCAACGACTCGCCCGGACCGTCGATCGCGACCGCGCCCCTCGCATCGGCGATGGCCAGAATGTCGCAGGCCAGCAGCGTGCGCAGATGCCGGGCGGCACGCACGGCACCCTCGTTGGCCAGCCCGCCCCGCAGGTTCTCCGCGGCCCTGGATGCGAGATGCAGGGTGCGGTAGGTCGCCTGCTCGCCGTCGCTCCCCAGCTCGCGCGAGCCGCGAGCGAATCTGACAGCCACGACGACCAGGAGAGTCAGGATGGCACCGACCATCGCCCCCGCGATCGCGGCGATCAGCGTCGATGTGCCCATGGGTGAAGCCTAGCCACCAGTCAGCTCAGCAGCACCGGGCCCCCGGGGTGGACTCTTGCTCCCGGTATCGCTGCACCCAGAACTCGCGTTCCGCCTGCGGCGGCTGTCCCGGATGTTCCACCGCCAGGTGCGCGACGTAGACGTCATAGGCACGGTCACCCATGAGCGACGTCACGTACCAGCGGATGCTGCGGGCACCCCGGCCGGCCCAGCCCGCAAGGGCTGGCACCCTGCCGGTCGCCGTGCGGCCCCTCATTTCAGTGCCAGCCACCTCAGTGCCAGCCACCTCAGTGCCCACCGCGGACGGTCGCGCGCTGGGAGGCGGGAAGTGCATCCCACTGCTTCTGGATCTCTTTCTCCTCCGGCGTGGAGGTCAGTCCGCTCGGCGCGAAGACGCGGGACTCCACCCTCGGGTCTTCGGAGCTGGGGCCACCGCCGGAGCGGTACGACCTGACCGTCGCGACGATCGCCGTCGCGATCACGATGATCGCGAGGGTGACGAAGATGATCGAGAGCGTGCCCTGGATGAAGGTATTGCGCACCACGGCCTCCATCGCCTCGACGGTCTGAGCACTACCGAAACTGGTCTCACCCGCCGCAAGGGCGTCGCGGAAGGCCACATGGTTGGCCCAGTAGCCGACCGCGGTCACCGGTGAGAAGATCTTCAGGAACGAGGCCGAGATGGTGATGACGGCCACGAACGCGAGCGGGACGGCGACCACCCACAACCACCTGAAGTTGTTGTTCTTGGCGATGATCGCCAGGCAGACGGCAAGCGCGATCGCCGCGAGCAGCTGGTTGGCGATGCCGAACAGCGGGAACAGCGTGTTGATGCCACCGAGAGGATCGGTGACGCCCATGAGCAGGATCGCACCCCAGCCGGCGACCATGATCGCCGTCGAGATGAAGACACCGGGTCGCCATGACGTGTTCTTGAAGGCGGGGACGATGTTGCCGATCGTGTCCTGCAGCTGGAAGCGCGAGACGCGGGTTCCGGCATCCACCGCCGTCAGGATGAAGAGCGCCTCGAACATGATGGCGAAGTGATACCAGAACGACATCATCCCGGTTCCGCCGATGAGTTGGTGCATGACGTTGGCGAGGCCGAGCGCGAGTGTCGGCGCCCCGCCGGTGCGGGAGACGATGGATGCCTCACCCACATCGTTCGCGGTCTGGGTCAGCTGATCCGGGGTCAGGTTGACGCCCGTGAGCCCGAGCGAATTGACCCACGCGACAGCACCCTCGACCGTGCCGCCGGTGGCCGCGGCCGATGAGTTCATGGCGTAGTAGATGCCCTGGTCGAGCGTGACTGCGGCGACGAGAGCCATGATGGCCACCATCGACTCCATGAGCATGCCGCCGTAGCCGATGAATCGCGACTGGCGTTCCTTCTGCAGCAGCTTCGGTGTCGTTCCGGAGGCGATGAGGGCGTGGAATCCGGAAAGCGCACCACAGGCGATCGTCACGAACAGGAACGGGAAGAGTGTTCCCGGCACGACCGGCCCCGTCTCACCGCCCGCGAACGTGCTGAAGGCGGGGACCGAGATCTCGGGCCGCACGATGACGATCGCGGCAGCCAGCAGCCCGATCACGCCGATCTTCATGAAGGTCGAGAGGTAGTCGCGCGGGGCGAGCAGCAGCCATACGGGAAGAACCGCGGCGATGAAGCCGTAGATGATGAGCGCCCACGCGAGGGTGGTGCGATCGAGCGTGAAGATCGCGACACCCCAGTCGGTTTCGCCGACCCAGCCGCCGCCGATGATGGCGAGCATGAGCAGCACGAATCCGATGATCGAGATCTCGGTGATGCGACCCGGGCGGAAGAAGCGCAGGTACACGCCCATGAAGAGCGCGATCGGGATGGTCATGCCGACGCTGAACACGCCCCACGGGCTCTCGGCCAGGGCGTTGACGACCACGAGCGCGAGAATCGCGATGATGATGATCATGATGAGCAGCGAGGCGACGATGGCGGCGGTGCCACCGACCTTGCCGAGCTCATCTCGCGCCATCTGGCCCAGTGAACGACCGCCGCGGCGGGTGGAGAAGAAAAGCACGAGATAGTCCTGCACCGCACCGGCGAAGATCACGCCGACGATGATCCAGATCGTCCCCGGCAGGAATCCCATCTGCACGGCGAGCACGGGGCCGACGAGGGGGCCCGCGCCAGCGATGGCCGCGAAGTGATGGCCGAAAAGCACCCTGCGATCGGTCTGGACGAAGTCCTTGCCGTCCGCATTGTATTCCGCCGGCGTCGCCCTGGTGTCATCGGGCTTGGTGATGAACTTCTGGATGACCTTGGAGTAGAAGCGATACGCGATCAGGTACGAGCAGAGCGCCGCGAACACGAACCAGATGGCGTTGACCGTCTCGCCCCGGACTATCGCGAGCATCGTCCACGACACCCCGCCGAGAAGAGCGATCGCCGCCCACAGGGCGATCTTCGGCGGTGTCCAGGATTTCTTCGTCGACGGCGACTGGTCGACGGAACGCGGAGGCGGCGAATCCAGAGACGGATCACCTCCCGGCTTCGGGGAACGGGCGGTGGGGGCCTTCGACATGATGATCTCCTGGGGGTCGCGACACTGCGTCCCCCGAGGATAAAAGGGGGCTGGGAGTTCAGACCCCGGGAGGCGATCGGAGGTGGTCTCGTTGCGACGAACGGTGGCTCGGATACGACGGGCTGCAGCGGGCGAGGCGAGGGAGCACTCAGTCGCGGGAGAACTCAGCCGCGGAAGAACTCAGACGCGGAAGACGACGGCCCCGGTCGCGATATCGGCCGAGACCAGGGTCGCCCGGATCGACTGACCCGCCGCCACTGTTCCCTCGACCCTGGCCGTCACCACGGGGTCGGTGAGCTGGATGACCCCTGCCGCCGCCCGCCCATCGCCGATCTTCACCGAGATGACGACAGAGTCGAAGACCTCTCCGACCCGGTCGACGAGGAGTGCTGCTTCGATCGCGTCCAGCGATTGCCGGTCGACGGCGGAGGCAACACCATCGGATTTCCCCATCAGCTTGGGGAGGGTCGGCAACGCCTCGCGAACCCATTCGGGAACCGCTCGACCCGCGACCAGCGCCTCGCAGGTGACGAGCACGAAGCGGTCGACGAGTCGACGCAGCGGAGCTGTGGTGTGGGCGTAGGGCGCGGCCACCGCGGCCTGGAGTCGCTCGGCGGGCGCCTCACCGTCGAAGGCCGTGTACCCCGCGCCGCGGAACAGTGATCCTGCAGCATTGATGGCGGCGAGGCCCTTCGGGTTCGCGCTGTCGAGCCCACGAAGGTACTCGCCGTAGGGCTGTTCGGCTGGCCACGGACATCCGATCGCCGCCACCCTGTTCCTGAAATCGTCGAGAGTCTCGGCATCGGGCGAAGGCATGGTCCGCAGGATGCCCGTGCCACCCTCGATCATGATTGCCGCCGCCGCCATACCGGTCATGAGCGAGACCTGCGCGTTCCAGCCTTCCACCGGCAACGGGCTGCGCCGCACCAGCAGATACCGTCCATCGGCGAACGAGATCTCCTCGTCGGGGAGGTTGAGACTCGCGCCGCCCCGCTCACGCTCGAGCGCGAGTCGCCCGAGCCCGACGGCTTTCAGCAGCGCGAGGGATTCCGGCGCGGATCCGTCGTCGATGGATGCCTGCGCTTCGGCATAGGAGAGCTGCCGCCGCGACCGCACTCGAGCCCTGTGCAGCGTCGTCGCCGTGACCCTGGTCGCGGCATCCAGCTCGAATCTCCACACGAAAGCACTGCGGATCTCGCCAGCCAACAGTGACGCGGCCCCCTCGCTGATCACCGTGGGGTGCAGGGGGATGCGGCCGTCGGGTGCGTAGATCGTCTGGCCGCGGCGGCGCGACTCGGCGTCGACCGCTCCGCCGGGCGGCACGAACAACGGCACATCCGCAATGGCGTAGCTCACGACGAACCCGTCGGCACTGCGCGCGATGTGCACGGCCTGGTCGAGGTCGGTGGCACCATCCGGATCGATGGTGACGAACTCGATCGCCGTCAGGTCGTCGGCTGGCAGCATCACAGCGGCGACTGTCGGGGCAGCCTCGGCGTCGACCTCAGCGGGAAAGCCCTCGGAGAGCTCGAGGTCGTCGCGGATCTTCTGCAGCGTCGACGCGAGCAGGTCCATCTGCCCGGTGAGCGCCACCGACGGCACGACTATGTGCTCGCGGGCGTGCTGGTGCTGCGTCACAGCTTCTCGATCGGGGCGATCTTGATCAGCAGCCGTTTGCGGCCCGCGGTGTCGAACTGCACCTCGGCAACGCGCTTGGTGCCCTCGCCGGTCACGGCGTTCACCGTGCCCTCGCCGAAATCGGTGTGCCGGATGCGGTCGCCAGCGTCGAGCGTCATGTCGCCGTTGTCGCGCACGAGCCCGGTCACGGCGCTCGTCCATTCCGACTTCACCCGTGGCGGTGCCGGCGGCAGCTCGTCGCGGGAATAGCCGGATCGCATCGCGGGGCCGCGCGCGTTCAGCGCCCGGCCGCCCGGGCGGAACCCGCCGGCTCCGCCGGACTGCTTCCACTCGATGAGGTCGGCCGGAATCTCCTGCAGGTAGCGGCTCGGCATGGCCACATTCACCTCGCCGAAGCTCGCACGGGAGGTGGCGAGCGAGATGTACAGCCGCTTGCGCGCGCGGGTGATGCCCACGTAGAAGAGTCGCCGCTCCTCCTGCAGCCCGCCGGGTTCGTTGGCCGACATCCGGTGCGGCAGCAGGTCTTCCTCGACACCGGTGAGGAAGACGGCGTCGTATTCGAGCCCCTTCGCGGTGTGCAGCGTCATGATCGAGACCGATCCGTCTTCGTCGTCGATCTCGTCGGCCGCGGCGAAGAGCGCCACGCCGGTGAGGAAATCGATGAGCGAGCCCTCGGGGTTGACCGTCCTGAACTCCTTGGTCTGCGAGACCAGTTCTTCCAGGTTCTCGGCGCGCGCCTCATCCTGCGCATCTCCGCTGGTCTTGAGCGCCTTGTGATAGCCGGTGCGGTTCAGGATGTCCGTCAGGATGTCATGCGGAGCTGCCGTTGTGGCGACCCTCCCGGCGTCGTCGAGGATCTCGCCGAGTTCGACGATCGCCGCCGTCACCTTGGGGCCGAGGCCGAGCTGGCCGGCATCCGCGAGCACCTCGCGCAGTGGGGTGCCGATGCGGTTCGCGTGCGCCTGCATCGCGGCCTCGGTGGCGGGGCCGATGCCGCGCTTCGGCACGTTCATGATGCGGCGCAGGGCGAGGTCGTCGTCGGGGTTGGCGACCTGGATCAGGTAGGCCATCGCATCCTTGATCTCGGCGCGCTCGTAGAACTTGGTGCCGCCCGGGATGCGATACGGGATTGCGGATCGGATGAAGATCTCTTCGAGCGGTCGGGTCTGCGAATTGGTGCGCACGAAGATGGCGACGTCGTTGAGGCTGCCACCGGCCGCGCGCAACGATTCGATCTCGTCCGCCACGAACTGGGCCTCGTCGTGGCCCGAATATCCGGTGAACCCGGTGATCTTCTCGCCAGCACCCACCACCGTGAACAGGTTCTTCGCCTTACGGTCGAAGTTGTTCGAGATGACGGCATTCGCCGCATCGAGGATGTTTTGGGTCGAGCGGTAGTTCTGCTCGAGCAGAATCACCTTCGAGTTCGGGAAGTCCCGCTCGAACTCGGTGATGTTGCGGATGTCGGCCCCGCGGAACGCGTAGATCGACTGGTCGCTGTCGCCGACGACCGTGAGCGATGCCCCGGGGATGCCGCCACTGGGGTCGAGCTGCATCCGGGTGTCTGTCGGAACATTCTGTGGCGCGACCGCGCGCACGAACTCCCTGATGAGCGCGTACTGGGCGTGGTTCGTGTCCTGGTACTCGTCGACGAGCACGTGCCTGAACCGGCGCTGGTAGAGCGCCGCGACATCCGGAAAAGCACGGAACAGGTAGACGGTCTCGGCGATGATGTCGTCGAAGTCGAGCGCGTTCGCCCGACGCAGCGCCGAGGTGTACCGCTTGAAGATCTCGACGAAGCCCGCCTCTTTGGGGTCGTCCATGTTGACGCTGCGGGCGAAGGCGTCGATGTCGGTCAGCTCGTTCTTGAGCTTCGAGATGCGGCTCGACACCCCACCCGGAGTGAAACCGACGGTGTCAGCGCCCAGTTCCTTGATGATCCGCTTGAGCAGTGCACGCTGGTCCGCGGTGTCGTAGATGGTGAAGCTCTGCTTCATGCCCATGGATTCCGCCTGCCGGCGGAGGATGCGCGTGCACGCCGAGTGGAACGTCGAGATCCACATGCCCTCGGCCGCATCACCGACGAGCGATTTCACACGCTCCCGCATCTCGGCGGCGGCCTTATTCGTGAAGGTGATCGCGAGAATCTGGCTCGGCCACGCCTCCCTGGTCTGCAGCAGTCCGGCGATGCGCCGCGTGAGCACGCTCGTCTTGCCCGAGCCCGCGCCCGCGACGATGAGCAGCGACTGGCCGCGGTAGGTCACGGCCTCGCCCTGTTGGGGATTGAGGCCCGCCAGCAGGGCTGGATCGATTCCGCCGGCTGTCGCGCGGCCGGGCTGCTCGAACGAGTCAAGAAGGTAAGTCATCGCCCGCAATTCTAGGCGGGACGGCCGACCCCGGTGGCGGGCTCAGTCTGCGAGCGCCTCGAGCACGAGGTCCGGCTGGTCCGCGAAGACGCCATCCACGCCGGTGTCGAGGATGCGCCTGAACTCCCCGAGCCAATCGCCCCACGCGGCGGGCTCGACCCCGCGGCGGTAGTCGCTGTGCAGGAACCTGTTCTCGGCTCGCAGCGTCCACGTGAACACGTCGAGCCCAGCGGTGTGCGCAGCCTCGACGAACAAGCTGCCCGAGTCGGTGACGAGCAACTTCTTCTCGACGCTCACCCCATCCACCTCCTCGGCCAGCCTGGCCAGTCCGGCGGTCGTGAGGTGGTCGGCATACGTTCGCGCCGAGGCCCCGTCGCGCGCGAGCAGGTCGGCGGGAACTCCGGCCGCTTCGGCCAGGAACACGGATCGGCCAGGCACTCCCCTGCCGCGGATCCGGCCGAGCACCGACTGTTCGAAACTCTCGACCACGAGGTTGCCATCGGTGGCCCAGCCGGCGATCTCGGCGGCGAACAGCTCATCCATCGGCAGGCCGATCGAGGCGAAATAGCTGGCGTGCTTGATCTCGGCGACCATGATGGCGGCCCGCTCCTGCGCGTCGATGATCCCGAAGAGGTCGGTCAGCCTGAGGATCGGGAACTGCCCATCGAAGCCCGCACTGTCGCTCCGGATGCCCGGCAGTCGCTCTTTCGCACGCAGCGAGCCGAGCTCCGCCCATGTGAAGTCCTCGGTGAACCAGCCGGTCTGCGTGACGCCGTCCACGGTCTTCGTGGTGCGGCGCTCGGCGAACTCGGGGTGCTCCGCGACATCCGTCGTGCCGGAGATCTCGTTCTCGTGGCGGACGACGAGCACCCCGTCTTTCGTCGGCACGACATCGGGTTCGATGGCGTCGGCGCCGAGCTCGAAAGCGAGCTCGTACGCCGCTCGCGAATGTTCGGGTCGGTAGCCACTTGCTCCGCGGTGGGCGATCACGAGGGGCGTGCGTTCCGGGCTCACACTATAAGGGTAGGCCCCGAGTAACATTCGGTTATGCCAGCCTGCGTCTCGTGTTCCACCGAGCTCGACCCGCTGTGGAAGTTCTGCGTCACGTGCGGCGCTCCCGTCGCCAGAGCCACCGAACTGCGCGGGGAACCTATCCCCGGGGCCATTCGACCTGAACACACGGTGAGCGCTTCGCCCTCCCGCACGATACCTCCCGGCGCACTCATCGTCATCGTCCTGGCCGTCGTCGGTGTCATCGGCGTGATCTTCGCCGCTGCCGCGGTGCTCCGCTGATCATGGCCGCCCCCTCCTGGCGCGAGCCCACCTCGACCCTCTCTCTGCGCTGGGGCACCTACCGGGGCCGGTACCTCGCCGGGCTCCTGCTCATCGTCGGCGGTGCCGTGCAGCTCCAGGGCTCGAACACGTGGACCCTTCCCCTGCTGCTGATCGGCACCACCGCCCACATCGTCGGCTGGTCGATCATGCCGGCACGCGGCTGGCGCAGGATGCTCGTGATCGTGCCAGCGACGGCGCAGATCTGGCTGCTGCTGACGGGGCCCGGCTCAGTCTGGATGTTCGTCATCCCGTACCTGTGCTGGATGCTCGTGAGGCACAGGCCCGCCCGGAGCTATGTGACTGTGCTTCTGCCGCTGGCGAACGGGATCGTCATCCCCCAGTTCTTCATGGAGTACTCCGGCATGCCGGTGGCGCTGGTCGTCTCGCTGTCGGTATTCGTGGGAGCAGCGTGGCTTGCGCGGCTGATCGCTGTGAGCGCACAGCCGCGCACAACAACACCCAGCGTTTTTTCGGCACCCGTCCGCTAAAATCAGTCCTAACGATGGCCGAAAGGCCGAAGGAGACGACCACCAATGGCCTTGTCCAATCCCGCATTCAGCGCGAAGTCTTTCGCGAGCCCGGCAACTGCCGCCGGCAGGATGAACACCACAGTGCAGCCGGGGCTCAGCGCTGAGCAGCTCCAGGAAATCTACAACCGACCGGCAGGCGGCGGTTCAGACACCGAGCGCATGACCTATGAGAACACCATTCTCAAGACCGTCATCACCCTCGCCTTCGTCGTCGCCGGAGCGGCCATCGGATTCGTGGTGCCCGCCCTGGCCATTCCGTTCGCCATCATCGGCTTCGTGCTCGCGCTGGTCAACATCTTCAAGAAGGAGCCGTCACCGGCTCTCGTCATCGCGTACGCCGTCGCCCAGGGAATCTTCGTCGGTGGCCTGTCGCGCATCGTCGAGGCAAACGCTCCCGGCATCATCTTCCAGGCGCTCATTGCGACCGGCATCGTCTTCGGAGTGACCCTCGCGCTGTTCGCGAGCGGCAAGGTGCGCGCGTCGAAGCGGGCCACGAAGATCTTCATGATCGCGGGCATCTCGTACGCCGCGCTCTCCCTGGTCAACCTCGTGACCCAGCTGACCGGGCTCAACGACAACCCGTGGGGCATCAACGGCACGTCGATCCCCGGTACCGACATCCCGTTCGGCCTGATCATCGGACCGATCGCGATCCTCATGGGTGCGTACTCGCTCGTGCTCGACTTCACCGCGGTGAAGCAGGGCGTGGATGGTGGAGCTCCCAGCCGCTGGGGCTGGAAGGCCGCCTTCGGCATCACGCTGACGATCATCTGGCTCTACGTCGAGATCCTTCGCCTGATCTCGATCCTGCGGGGCAGCAACTAGCTCCGGATTCGCGAATGGCCGCCCTTCGGGGCGGCCATTCGTCGTTAACCCCACTCCCGTGTCCGTAACTCCTGCAATGCGGCGGACCACAGGCGGCGATCGGCTCACTTCCGCGGCGCGGGCACTGCTGCGCCCACGGATTGCAGGAGTTATGAACACGCGGCGGGCGCGCCGCATGAGCTCCCGTCACTCGCGCGAAACTCCAGTTTCCGCGCGCAGAATCCGGCCGTGCGTCATAACTGGAGTTTCGGGGCGCCCCGGCGACATCAACCCGGCAGGGAGGCTAGACGCCCGGGCGCGCCGCTGCCTTGGCTAGCGCGCGGCTACTCCCACTCGATGGTCCCCGGGGGCTTCGACGTGACGTCGAGCACCACTCGGTTCACCCCGGGCACCTCGTTGGTGATCCGGTTGGAGATCTTCGCGAGCACGTCGTAGGGAAGCCGCGTCCAGTCCGCCGTCATCGCGTCTTCGGATGACACGGGCCTCAGCACGATCGGGTGGCCGTAGGTGCGGCCATCGCCCTGCACGCCCACGCTGCGAACGTCGGCGAGCAGCACGACCGGGCACTGCCAGATCTCGTTGTCGAGGCCGGCCGCACTCAGTTCGAACCTGGCGATCGCATCCGCCGAACGGAGCAGCTCGAGTCGCTCACGGGTAACCTCGCCCACGATGCGGATCCCGAGGCCTGGCCCCGGAAAGGGCTGGCGACCGACGATGACCTCCGGCAGGCCGAGTTCACGCCCGATGGCGCGCACCTCGTCCTTGAAGAGGGTGCGCAGCGGTTCGACGAGCGAGAACTTCAGGTCTTCCGGGAGCCCACCGACGTTGTGGTGGCTCTTGATGTTGGCCGTTCCGGTGCCCCCGCCAGACTCGACCACGTCGGGGTAGAGCGTTCCCTGCACGAGGAAGTCGATGGAGGCGCCGTCGCCCTGCGCTTCGAGCACGAGGGCTTCGGCCGCGTTCTCGAACGACCTGATGAATTCGCGCCCGATGATCTTGCGCTTCGTCTCGGGGTCGGTCACTCCGGCGAGCGCGTCGAGGAACTGGTCGACGGCATCCACCGTGACGAGGCGCACTCCGGTGGAGGCGACATAGTCTTCCTCGACCTGGCGGCGTTCATCCTGTCGCAGCAACCCGTGGTCGACGAAGATGCAGACGAGCTGGTCGCCGACGGCCTTGTGCACGATCGCAGCGGCGACCGCGGAGTCGACTCCGCCGGACAGCCCGCAGATCACGCGCGAGGTGCCGACCTGCTCGCGGATGCGGGCGACCTGCTCGTCGATGACGTTCGCGCTGTTCCAGTCGGCGGGGATGCCGGCAGCGGTGTGCAGGAAGTTCTCGAGCACGCGCTGGCCGAACTCCGAGTGCTTGACCTCAGGATGCCACTGGACGCCGTACAGGCGACGCTCATCGCTCGCGAATGCCGCTACCGGCGTCGACGCGCTCGAGGCCAGCACGTCGAATCCCTCCGGCGCTCTGGACACGGAGTCGCCATGGCTCATCCACGTCGTCTGGAGGCTCGGCTGGTCGCCGAGTAGTGTGCTCGTGCCGGGGGTGAGCGTGACATCCGTCGCGCCGTATTCACGCAGGCCCGTGTTCGCCACCTCGCCGCCCAGCTGCTGGGCCATCACCTGGAACCCGTAGCAGATGCCGAGCACGGGAACGCCGAGGCCGAGAATAGCGGGGTCGAGGGTGGGAGACCCTGCGTCGTAGACGCTCGAGGGGCCGCCGCTCAGCACGATGCCGACCGGGTTCTTCTCGGCGACCTCGGCAGCGGTGATCGTGTGCGGCACGATCTCGCTATAGACGCTGGCCTCACGCACCCGACGCGCGATCAGTTGCGCATACTGCGCCCCGAAGTCGACGACGAGGACGGGTCGCGCCTCGGTGGAGGAGGATTCTGTCATGCTGCGACCTTTTCCTGGGTCTCGAGGGTGGCGATCGCGGCCATGGCATCTTTCGGCACGCGACGCTCGAAGTAGAACGAGAGGAAGGGGATGACCCCGCCGAGAGCGATCAGCAGGAACTTCGTGAATGACCAGCGGATAAGCCGCCACATCACGAAATCGGCACCGAGATACAGCACGTAGAACCAGCCGTGGGCGATCAGGATCAGGGTCGACAGGTTGATGCCGTCGATGAGGTCCTTCGGCGTGAGTGCGAGGAATCCGTAGGGGCCGAGCAGCTCGATGTCGACACCGAAGCCGTACCTGAACACCATCATGAGAAGCAGCAACAGCAGGAACGTGCCCGTGATGTACGACGACACCTTGTAGATGGAGACTGTGCGTCGGATTCTGGAGACGTCTTCTGGCCGGGGACCGATGGGCATTGCCCTATTCTACCGGCGGTGCGTGGGGGGTTGCTGCGAGCTCGGCATCGCGCAAAGCCTCACCCTCGGCCTCCCAGGTGTCACGCACGAGGCGATACCAGAGGAAGATCGCGAAGCCAGCGAAAACGACCCACTCGATCGCATAGAACACGTTCAACAGGTTGAGCGAGACCTCGCTCAGCGGCGCCGGCGAGTCGATTCTGACGAGACCGGATGCCGCGGCATCCGTCACCAGGTAACCGCCGTGGACGCCCGCCGGCTGCTGCGCCCAGAGGTTCACGAGTTCGGACACCGCGAGCGCACTGCGCTGGCCCGCCTCGAAGTCCGATTCCTGCGGGGACTCGCTGGGCAGGTATCGGCCGGTGAGAACGCCGTCGGGGGCGGACTGTTCCAGCCCTGCGACGGCGCTCTCGGCCTCGTCGGCGGTGGCCGACCAGCCGAGAGCCACGGCGAGGCTCGCGCCGTCGGGCGTGATGCCGTGCCCCACCACCCAGAATCCTGGCGCTGCGTTGACGTCGTTGAAGCGGTCACTCAGCACGACGTAGTCGCCGGCTACGAACGTCGCCTCAGCGGTCACGAGCTGCCCGGTCGCCAGCGCCGGCACGGGTTGCTGCGGCGTACTCACGGCGTCGAGGGCGACGATGTTCTCGGTCTGCTCGTCCGGCGCTGCACCGCTCTCGAAGCTCCTCGAGAGCTGCCACTGGCCGAGCGCGGCGAATCCTCCGGCAATCGCAAGCGCGAGCACGAGCGCGCCGATCCATCGTGGCCGCCGTGCGATCTGCCACATCGTGGCCTGGGTCTGCATCAATATTCCGGATCTCGTGTGCGTTCGAACTGTTGGTCTGACTGCTGGCTGGCCTGCTCGGCCTGAGGATCGGCCGACACCGGGTCACTGTCGCTGACCCCGTCTCTCTCGGCGACGCTGTCGTCGTCCCGCGACTCCGGGACGTCTTTGCCCGACATGGCCGCCTCGACGAGGGCTATGTCTTCTGCGCGCATCCTGTCCCGAACGGGCTGCGCCGTCTTCGCGCTCGTCGAGCGGAACACCACCCGCCCGATCTTTTCGGAGTTGACGGCGAGCACGGGGCCGACGATCGCCATGGAGAGGACGTAGAGTCCCGCGAACGGAGTCAGCCGGGGATCGAGCCCCGCCGCCGTGGCGAGAGTGGCGAGGATCAGCGCGAACTCGCCCCGGTTCTGCAGCATCGCACTCGCATTGAGCCCTTCGGCCTGGGTGAGCTTGTTCTGCCACGCGATCAGCTGGCCGCCGAGCGTGTTCACGATGAGGGTCAAGACGACGGCGACACCGACCGGAACCAGCACCTCGCCGAACGTCGACACATCGAGGGCGAGCCCGAAGTTGAGGAAGAAGAACGCGCCGAACACGTCTCTCAGCGGCAGCGCGAGCGCTTCGATCCTCGATCGGAATCGGGTCGCCCCCAGCACGAGCCCGATGAGGAAGGCGCCGATCGCATCGGACACCCCGAGAAGCTCACCGATACCGCCGAATGCCACGGCAAGCCCGAAGAACAGGATCGTGAACAGCTCGTCGTCTTTCGTGTTCACGAGCCTCGAGACGATGCGGCCACCCCAGCGCGCGAGGGCGAACATCACGATCAGGAAGGTGAACGAGATCGCGAGTTGCAGTGCGATCGCGCCGAGGTCGGACTCGCCACCGAGGATGACGCCGACGATGGCGAGGTAGACCGCGACGAAGACGTCCTCCAGCACCATGATGCCGAGGATCGTCGGCGTCTCCCTGTTCGCGAGCCTTCTGAGCTCGATGAGCAACTTGGTGATGATGGCGCTGGATGACGTTGCCGTCATTCCCGCGATGATCAGCGCCTCCCTGGTGCCCCAGCCGATCCACATCCCGAGGGCGAACCCGACCCCGAGGTTGATCGCGATCCGGGTTCCGCCCGACAGCAGGAGGGCGCCGGCGTTTCCGTAGAACTCGTCCTGGTCGAACTCGAGACCCAGGCTGAACAGCAGCAGGATGAGGCCGAACACGGCGACGAGTTCCACGTCGGCCGATTCGAAGCTCAGCGGGAAGAAATGCGAATTCGGGCTCGCGATGAGCCCCACGAGCATGTAGATCGGGATCGCCGGCAGCCCGATGCGCTTGCCGACACGGCCGAGGACGTACGCAATGACAAAGAGAATGCCCAGGACGAGAAGGTCTTCTCCTACGTGCACGGGCTATCCCCCGGCGGCGGGGTCAGCTGGAGCTTTGTGGACCTCGCCGGTGCGGTAGAAGCTGAACGCTTTGGCTACCTTCTCGGGTGAGCCTGCCACGACGAGGGTGTCCCCGGGGAACACGGTGAAGTCATCTGCGGGGGCGGGGTTGGCGGACTCGCCTCGGACCACCGCAACGACGGTCAGACCGACGACTCCGCGACTCGCGAGATTGCCCAGCTTCTGGCCGGCGATGTGGTCTTCGTAGTCCACAGTGAACCAGTCGATGGTGAGGCCGGGGATGGCGTCGAGCTTCGAGAGCGATTCGGTGATCCTCGTGCCGCCGAGCAGTTCGGCGAGGGTATGAGCCTCGTCCTCGTCGAGTCGCAGCGACACTTTGGTCGTGTCAGAACCGCCATCGTCGTCGGAGAAACTGATGAGGTCGCTGTGGCCCGACCGGTGAGTGATCACGCCCACTTTTCCGCCGTCATCCGTCACGAAGGTGTGCAATACACCGACGCCGGGGAGCTTTACACGACGAACGTCAACCATGGTCCTAGTCTATGTCGGCGGTGTATGACCGAAACTGTGCGTCAGATGTCGCGGGCTTCGAGCCTCACGCGATCGGCTGAGGCGTCATCCGGCTCCAACTGGCTCGCGATCTCGGCGGCCACCCGCTCGAGGTAGTGGTCGATCTCGCTCTGGGTGCGCTCGGCATCCCAGCCGAGAGCGCCGGCCATCAGGGCGGCAGCGACGGGAGCGGCAGAAATGCCCCTATCCCAGGCTTCGATGGAGATCCTCGTGCGTCGCGCCAGCACATCGTCGAGGTGCAGCGCGCCCTCGTGTGTGGCCGCATAGACGACCTCGGCACCGATGTAGTCGTCGGCGCCGGGGAGCGGCTCCACCAGCTCCGGTCGCTCGCGGATCAGGTCGAGCAACTCGTCGGTCATCACGCCGTAGCGATTGAGCAGGTGCTCGATGCGTACCCTGTGCACGCCGAATGCTCGCGCCATCTTGCTGCGCTTGTTCCAGGCGGCCTGGTAGCCCTCGGCGCCGAGCAGGGCGACGTCTGCCGTGATGCTCTTGGAAATCGTGCCGTCCAGGGCGGCGACCGCCTCGTCGATCGCATCCATCGCCATGATGCGATAGGTCGTCCACTTGCCTCCGGCCACCACCACGAGCCCGGGGACGGCGTGGGCGACGATGTGCTCCCTCGAGAGTTTCGACGTCTGGTCCGACTCGCCGGCGAGCAGCGGACGGAGGCCGGCGAACACGCCCTCGACGTCGTCGCGGGTGAGCGGCACCGCGAGCACCTTATTCACGTGGTCGAGGATGTAGTCGATGTCGGCGGAGGTAGCGGCCGGATGCGCCTTGTCGAGATCCCAGTCGGTGTCGGTCGTGCCGACCAGCCAGTGTCTGCCCCACGGAATGACGAACAGCACGCTCTTCTCCGTGCGCAGCAGCAAACCGAGGTTCGAGTGGATGCGGTCTCGCGGAATCACGAGGTGCACGCCCTTCGAGGCCCTCACCTTGAATTGCCCGCGCGCTCCGACCATCGCCTGGGTGTCGTCGGTCCAGACGCCGGTGGCATTGACCACCTGCCGCGCCCTGATCTCGAAGTGTTCGCCGGTCTCGAGGTCATGCGCGTTGACCCCCACCACGCGCTCACCCACTTTGATGAACCCCTCGACACGCACGCGGCTGGCGACGTGGGCACCATAGAAACTCGCGGTGCGCGCGAGGTTCGCGACGTACCTCGCATCGTCGACCTGCGCGTCGTAGTAGGTGAGCCCACCGACGAAGGCGTCGCTCGCAAGGCTCGGCATTGCGCGCAGCATCTGGCGCTTGGTCAGGTGGCGGTGATGGGGCACTCCGGGCGGGCGACCACCCGAATAACTGAACAGGTCGTACAGCAGCATCCCTGCGCCGATGTAGATGCGCTCGAACACCGGCTTGGTGAGCGGGTAGAGAAAACGCACGGGCTTCACGAGGTGGGGCGCGATGCGCTGCAACAACAGGCCACGCTCGATGAGCGCCTCCCGCACGAGCCTGAAGTCCAGTTGCTCCAGGTACCGGATGCCGCCATGCACCAGTTTCGACGAACGGCTCGAGGTGCCGGAGGCCCAGTCCCGCGCCTCGACCATCCCGACCCGCAAGCCGCGGGTCGCGGCATCCAGCGCGGAACCGGTGCCGACGATCCCACCGCCGATCACCAGGATGTCGAGCTCTTTGGACTTGAGCGCCTCGAGTGCCGCAGCGCGCTCCGCCGGGCCGAGCTTTGACGAACGAGTGACAGACGGTGTGGCCATGGTTACCCCGCGTTGTAGGGCGCGACGACGACTTCGACGCGCTGGAACTCTTTCAGGTCTGAATATCCGGTCGTCGCCATCGAGCGACGAAGGGCCCCCATGAGGTTCACCCGGCCATCGGCGACGCTCGACGGGCCGTAGAGGATCTCCTTCAGCGGAGCGAGTGATCCCACCTCGACGCGATTGCCGCGCGGAAGCTCAGAATGGTGAGCCTCTGCGCCCCAGTGCCAACCGCCACCGGGTGCGTCGGTCGCGCGTGCCAGAGTGCTGCCGAGCATCACCGCGTCTGCGCCGACGGAGATCGCCTTCACGATGTCTCCGCTCGTGCCAAGACCGCCATCGGCAATCACGTGGACGTAGCGTCCGCCTGACTCATCCATGTAGTCACGCCTCGCGCCGGCGACATCGGCTACCGCCGTCGCCATGGGAGCGTGGATGCCCAGGCTCGCGCGCGTCGTCGACGCAGCTCCCCCGCCAAAGCCCACGAGCACGCCGGCAGCGCCGGTACGCATCAGGTGCAGTGCCGCGGTGTACGTCGCTGCGCCACCGACGATCACGGGAACGTCGAGTTCGTAGATGAACTCCTTGAGGTTGAGCGGCTCGACGGCTTTCGACACGTGCTCGGCGCTCACGGTCGTGCCACGGATCACGAAGAGGTCGACGCCGGCGTCGACGACGGTCTGGTACAGCTCTTTCGTGCGCTGCGGGCTCAGGGCCCCGGCAACGGGAACTCCGGCGGCGCGGATCTCAGCGAGCCTCGCGGTCACGAGTTCCGGCTTGATCGGCTCCGAGTAGATCTGCTGCATACGCTTCGTGGCGGTGGCAGCGTCGAGTCCACGGATCTCGGCCAGCAGCGGTTCAGGATCTTCGTATCGCGTCCAGACGCCCTCGAGGTCGAGCACTCCGAGACCGCCGAGCTTTCCCATTGCGATCGCCGTGCTCGGGCTCACCACGGAGTCCATCGGGGCGGCGAGCACGGGAATGTCGAACGTGTACGCGTCGATCGTCCAGCTGATCGAGACATCCTGCGGATCGCGCGTGCGCCGGGACGGCACTATCGCTATGTCGTCGAAGGCGTACACACGGCGGGCACGCTTGGCGCGGCCGATTTCGATGTCACTCACCCGTCAAGTCTAGGCACCACCACGACCGGGACGCATCGCATGCGGCAAGCTGGACGCATGAAGCCCGTGACAGCAGACCCGATCGAGCTGCTGCGCCAGCGTTCCAGCGAGAAGTGGACGGCGTATCCGGCGGATGTTCTTCCCCTGTTCGTCGCGGAGATGGACTACCCACTGGCGCCCGTCATCGCGGAGTCGCTGATGGCGAGGATCGCGGCATCCGACACCGGATATGTCGGTTCGCCCGGCGCCCTGCCTGCCGCGTTCGCGGGTTTCGCCGAACGCACCTGGGGGTGGACGGTCGACCCGGAGCGGGTGCGGACCACGACGGATGTCAGCGTCGCCATCGTCGAGACACTGCGCCAGGCGATCAGCCCGGGCGACAGTGTCGTGATCACTCCTCCCATCTACCCGCCGTTCTTCGACCTGGTGCCGGAGGCCGGCGGAGTCGTGGCGGAGGTTCCCCTTCTCGACGATGGAAGCACCTGGAGCCTCGACCTCGCGGGGCTCGAGCGCGCCTTCGCGGCCGGGGCCACGGCGATGCTGCTGTGTAACCCGCACAATCCCCTGGGACTGGTGCACTCCCGGGATAGCCTCGAGGCCCTGGCCGTGCTCGCCGAGGACCATAAAGTCACGGTGATCAGCGACGAGATCCACGGGCCCCTGGTGCATCCGGGAGTGCACTTCACGCCGTATCTCAGCGTGTCAGACGCCGCGCGCAAGCGAGGAATCACCGTCACCTCAGCGAGCAAGGGCTGGAACCTCGCCGGGCTCAAGTGCGCCATCATGGTCGCCGGCGGCAAGCGGGGCATGCGTGTGCTCGACCGCATGCCCTACGAGGTCGCCTTCCGTACGAGCCTCTTCGGACTGCACGCCAGCATCACCGCGTTCGAACACGGCGGGGAGTGGCTCGAGGGCGCGCTCGCCGCGATCACGGGGAACCGCGAACTACTGTCCAGCCTCCTCGAGGAGTTTCTGCCCGATGTCAGGTACCGGATGCCGGACGCGAGCTATCTCGCCTGGCTCGACTTCACAGCGATGGAGCTCGGCGACGATCCGAGCATCCGGATCCTCGAAGAAGCTCGGGTCGCACTCAATGCCGGACCGACGTTCGGAACCGAGGGTCGCGGCCATGCGAGGCTGAACCTCGCGTGCAGCCCCGAGGTGCTCGCTGAGGCCATCAATCGGATGGCGCTCGCGCTCTGAGCCCGACTAACCGTGACTGACTAGCCGCGGTACTGACTAGCCGCGATAGTTGGGAGCTTCGACCACCATCTGGATGTCGTGCGGGTGCGATTCCTTGAGCCCTGCCGCCGTGATCCTCACGAACTTGCCTTTCATGCGCAATTCCTCGATCGTCCTCGCGCCGGTGTAGAACATCGACTGGCGAAGCCCCCCGAGCAGCTGGTAGACCACGGATGACACGGGGCCGCGGTACGGCACCTGGCCTTCGATGCCCTCGGCGATGAGCTGCTCGTCAGACGGCACATCCGACTGGAAGTAGCGGTCGCGAGAGTACGAGGTCTTCTTGCCACGGGTCTGGAGCGCACCGAGCGAGCCCATGCCGCGGTAGCTCTTGAACTGCTTGCCGTTGACGAACATGAGATCGCCGGGGCTCTCGTCTGTTCCGGCGAGAAGAGAGCCGAGCATCACGGTCTCGGCACCGGCGACGAGCGCCTTGGCGATATCGCCCGAATACTGGAGGCCGCCGTCGGCAATCACGGGGATGTTGAACTCTCGGGCCGCGAGGGACGCTTCGTAGACGGCGGTCACCTGCGGCACGCCGACTCCTGCCACCACGCGCGTAGTGCAGATGGAGCCCGGCCCGACCCCGACCTTGACGGCGTCGGCGCCGGCTTCGATGAGCGACTTGGCGCCCGATCGGGTCGCGACGTTTCCACCGATGATGTCGATGGCGTCGAAAGCGCTGTCACCCTTGAGCCTGCGGATGATGTCGAGCACGCCGGCGGAGTCACCGTTCGCGGTGTCGACCACGATCACGTCGACACCGGCGTCGCGCAACTGCCCCGCGCGGTCCCATGAGTCGCCGAAGAACCCGATGGCGGCGCCGACGCGGAGCCTGCCCTCGTCATCCTTCGTCGCGTTGGGATATTTTTCGGTCTTCTCGAAGTCCTTGACCGTGATGAGCCCGGTCAGCCTGCCGCGGTCATCGATGAGCGGCAGCTTCTCGATCTTGTGCTGAGCGAAGATCGCGACCGCCGAGTCGGGGTCGATTCCCATCGGCGCGGTGATGAGAGGGGAACGGGTCATCACGTCACGCACGAGAGTCGTCGACTTCTCGAAGGGCGACACGAAGCGCATGTCGCGGTTCGTGATGATGCCGACGAGAGTTCCGTCTGACTCGATCACGGGAAGACCCGAGACGCGGAACTGTCCACACAGCGCGTCCACCTCGGCGACCGTGGCATCCGGAGTCGTTGTGACCGGGTTGGTGATCATGCCGGATTCGCTGCGCTTGACCTTGTCGACGTACGCCGCCTGGTCCTCGATCGACAGGTTCCGGTGCAGGATGCCGATGCCACCGTTTCGCGCCATCGCGATCGCCATGCGCGATTCGGTCACGCTGTCCATCGCCGCTGACAGCAGGGGCGAGGCAACAGTGATCCGGCGGGTCAGGCGCGAACTGGTGTCTGCCTCGCTCGGGATAACATCGGTGTGCCCCGGCAGCAGCATGACGTCGTCGTATGTCAGGCCGATGAATCCGAAGGGGTCAGGCTGGTCCATGAGTTCCTCTTACTTAGGAGCAATTGAGACCGGGATGCTGCACTGAATTCCGGTATCCAATATTAACCCGTTAGACCTCCGGGTATTCCACACCGCATAATAGCCAGACCGCTTTGTGCCCTGAACGAAACATCAAGGACACAATTGCGCAGTATCGTCATCGAAGACGGTGCGCCAGCACCCGCAGAGCACAGTTTCGGCTGGTGCCGTCAGGAGGTCTTGTGACTACAGTTCGAATCCGTCATGCGCGAAAGACCCGACGCATCGGCATCGTGGCTCTCGCCGCCACAGTCGCGACCCTCGCGCTGACGATGCTCTCAGGCCCCGCATCGGCCGACGAGATCAACCTCGACCAGTACGACTTCAAGGTCAGCGGAAACGTCAAGTTGAACAGCGAGCCACTCGAAGATGTGGCCCTGACCGTCGCCGGCAGCGGATACACCGTCGACATCGTCACGGACGTCGAAGGCCGCTGGGCCGTCGGAGTGCCGGAGAGGGGCGACTACACGGTCACTCTCGACGAGTCCACTCTGCCCACCGACATCGCCGTGATCGACGAAGCCGACGACTCGCCCAACGTCAAAGAGGTGACGATCGGCCAGAGCGGCAGTTCGGTCATGAACTTCTTCATCGGCCGCGGTGAGCGCAACCAGACCAGCTTCGTCGACCAGTTCGTCGAGCGCATCGTCAACGGTCTCAACTTCGGTCTCATGCTGGGGCTGGCCGCGATCGGGCTCTCGCTGGTCTACGGCACCACGGGCATCTCGAACTTCGCACACGGTGAGATGGTGACCTTCGGGGCCATCATCACCCTTGTCTTCTCCGGAGTGTTAGGCCTGCCCATCTGGGCCGGCATTCCCATCGCCATCCTCCTGAGCGCGGCATTCGGCTACGTGATGGATGTCGGGCTGTGGAGACCCCTGCGAAAACGCGGGGTCGGTGTCGTGCAGCTGATGATCGTGAGCATCGGCCTGTCGCTCGCGCTGCGCTACATCTTCCAGTACTTCATCGGCGGAGGAACCGAGCAGCTCCCCGGGTCGGATTCGCCCCAGGTCGACCTGTTCGGAGCCGTGTCACTCAGCGTCGTCGACATGGTGAGCATGGGCATCAGCGTCGTCGTCATCATCGCGGTGGCGTGGTGGCTGCTGAACACCCGCATCGGCAAGGCGACCAGGGCGGTCTCCGACAACCCGTCGCTGGCTGCCGCATCCGGAATCGACGTCGACCAGGTCGTCAGGATCGTGTGGATCGTCGCTGCGGGCCTCGCGGGGCTCTCGGGAATCCTGTGGGCATACTTCCGCCCGGGAATCCGCTGGGACATGGGAGCGCAGATCCTGCTGCTCATCTTCGCCGCGGTCACGCTCGGTGGGCTCGGAACGGCATTCGGTGCGCTCATCGGCTCCATCGTCATCGGCTTGCTGGTCGAGGTGTCCAGCCTCTGGATTCCCGCCGACCTCAAATACGTCGGGGCTCTCGTGGTCCTGATCGTCATCCTGTTGTTCCGCCCGCAGGGAATCCTCGGCAGGCGAGAGAGAGTGGGCTAGTCCATGGACCTTCTACAGATCCTGTCGAACACTGTTTCGTCGATACTCGGCCCGGCAACGATCGCCTACGCTCTCGCAGCTGTCGGCCTCGCCGTGCACTTCGGCTACACAGGCCTTCTCAACTTCGGTATCGCGGCCTACATGGCCATCGGTGCCTACGGTTACGCCATCTCGGTGCTCACGTTCGGCCTGCCCTGGTGGGGCGGGGTGCTCGTCGGCATCGTCGGCTCTGTCATCTTCTCGCTCATCCTCGGAATACCGACCCTGCGCTTGAGGGGTGACTACCTCGCCATCGTGACCATCGCGGCGGCGGAGGTGATCCGCCTGCTGTTCCTGACGAATGCCTTCGACGCCATTACGGGTTCGGCCGACGGCCTCAGCGGGTACCACGACAGCTTCAGGGCGGCGAACCCGCTGCCGGATGGCACATACGGGTTCGGTCCGTTCACCTACAACGCGACGGGCTGGTGGGTCCGCATCATCGGCGTGCTCATCCTCGCCATCGCCGTGCTCATCGTGTGGACCGTGATGCGCAGCCCCTGGGGTCGCGTCATCAAGGGCATCCGTGAAGACGAGGATGCGGTTCGTGCGCTCGGTAAGAACGTGTTCGCTTATAAGCTGCAGGCCCTCGTGCTCGGTGGTATTTTCGGGGCCTTAGGTGGAATCGTGTACGCGCTCCCGTCGTCGGTGAACCCCGGCGTCTACGTCACATCCCTCACCTTCTTCGTCTATACCGCGCTGCTGCTCGGTGGTGCCGCCACGGTCTTCGGCCCGGTACTCGGCGCCGTGCTCTTCTGGGTGGTGCAGACCTTCCTGAGCAACCTGCTGCCCGCGCTGGTCGTCAGCGGCGTGCTGCCGTTCATGTCGACCTCGCAGTCGCAGACGCTCAGGTTCATCCTCGTCGGGGTCGCGTTGATGTTATTGGTGATCTTCAAACCCCAGGGCCTCCTGGGAAACAAGAAGGAGCTGACCTTTGTCAAACAGTGACACGCCTATCAACGAGGCTCCGGTCCAGCGCGAGAAGGCGACGAACCTGCACAAGGGCGACATCGCCCCGGGTGTGGCCAAGGTCGATCCGATCGTCATCGCCGACGGCATCCGTCGCACATTCGGTGGCCTCACCGCCGTCGATGTCGACCACATCGAGATCCCCCGCAACGCCATCACGGCCCTCATCGGCCCCAACGGCGCTGGCAAGACGACCCTGTTCAACCTGCTGACCGGATTCGATAAGCCCGACAGCGGCAGCTGGACCTTCGAGGGCAATTCCCTCGCGGGCATGCCGGCGTTCAAGGTCGCGCGACTCGGCCAGGTCCGCACGTTCCAGCTCACCAAGGCGCTTGGACTTCTCACCGTTCTCGAGAACATGAAGCTCGGCGCCAAGGACCAGCGCGGCGAGAAATTCTTCTCGAGCCTGTTCCCCGGGCTGTGGCGCAAGCAGGAAGAGGCCATCGAGCAGCGCGCCATGACGCTGCTGCAGAAGTTCAAGCTCGATGCGAAGAGCGAAGACTTCGCGGCGAGCCTCTCCGGCGGCCAGCGCAAGCTGCTCGAGATGGCTCGCGCACTCATGAGCCAGCCGACCCTGGTGATGCTCGACGAGCCCATGGCCGGGGTCAACCCGGCGCTGACCCAGTCGCTGCTCGACCACATCCTCGACCTGAAGGATGAGGGCATGACCGTGCTCTTCGTCGAGCACGACATGCACATGGTGCGCCACATCGCCGACTGGGTCATCGTCATGGCCGAGGGACGGGTCGTTGCCGAAGGGCCGCCGGACCAGGTCATGAAGAACCAGGCCGTGATCGATGCGTACCTCGGTGCCCACCAGGACGTCGACCTCGGTGTCGTGACAGGTCGTATCGCTGGAGAGATTCCGGCGGAGGCGCAGGATCTCGCGGCAGAGGTTGCCGCCCTCGACAGCGCCATCAACGACAGCACTCCACAGAGCAACCCGGAGAAGACCTCATGAGCGACACCGCCACCAAGACCGCCGTCGTCAAGGTCACCAATCTGACTGCGGGATACCTTCCCGGCGTCAACATCCTCAACGGCACGAACCTCGTCGCCGAGCAGGGTGAGCTCATCGGCATCATCGGTCCCAACGGCGCCGGCAAGTCGACGCTGCTGAAGGCCATCTTCGGGCAGGTGAAGATCCGGGACGGCAGCATCCTGCTCAACGGTGACGACATCACGGGCTTGAAGGCGAACAAGCTCGTCGCCCGAGGCGTCGGCTTCGTGCCCCAGAACAACAACGTGTTCCCCAGCCTCACCATCGAAGAGAACCTCCAGATGGGGCTCTACCAGAACCCGAAGATCTATGCGGAGCGCCTGCAGTTCGTCACCGGGATCTTCGCCGAACTCGGAAAGCGACTCAAGCAGCGAGCCGGGTCCCTGTCGGGCGGAGAGCGCCAGATGGTGGCGATGTCCAGGGCCCTCATGATGGATCCGCATGTGCTGCTGCTCGACGAGCCGTCCGCAGGACTCTCCCCGGCGCGCCAGGACGAGGCGTTCCTGCGCGTCTCAGAGATCAATAAGGCCGGCGTGACGACCATCATGGTCGAGCAGAACGCCAGGCGCTGCCTCCAGATCTGCGACAGGGGCTACGTGCTCGACCAGGGTCGCGACGCTTACACCGGCACGGGTCGCGAACTGCTCAACGACCCCAAGGTCATCGGCCTGTACCTCGGTACTCTCGGTACCTGATTCCTCTCTCACGACAGACCCCGCTCCTGCGGCAGGAGCGGGGTCTTTCGCTGTCCGGGTTCTGCACGCCCCTGCGGCGGCCTGCGGCGGCCTGCGGCGGCCTGCGGCGGCCTGTCGCACCCCGGGACGGGTCGACCATGGACGCTGCCGCTCACCATGCCGCGAACGGGGAGCCGACGGCATCCTGACGCCCTGACAGCACGCGTGCTGGCAACGGCACTGGCCGAGCACGCAAAAGGGCCCCGACCGAAGCCGGGGCCCTTCGCGTCGGTCAGCTGGATTCAGCTGACGTTAGTGTTAGTTGAACGCGGTGTAGTTGTTGTCTTCACCGTACTGGTAGATGCCGATGGTGGCTTCGGTGGGGTCTCCCACGTCGTTGAACGTGATCGGGCCCGAGATGCCGTCGTAGTCGACAGTGCCGCCATCGTTGATGATGGCCGCGCAGTCGGCGAACGTGGTGCACTTCTCGCCGTCACCCGAACCACCGGAGACCTCCTGGAGCTTCGCTGCGATCTCGGCTGAGTCGGTCGACCCTGCTGCCATCGATGCGAGAGCCAGCAGGATCACCGAGTCGTACGACTCAGCCGCGTAGCTGAAGTCTTCGAGGTCGGTGTTGCCTTCGCTGACCCAGAAGTCGTTCAGCGCGCCGGTGAAGTCGGCGATGGTGTCGACGCTGAGGCCGGGAAGCGTGCCCTTGGCGCCGGTGAGGGTGCCAGCCGGGAACGTGTCCGCGAAGTTCTTCAGGTTACCGTCGACGAAGTAGAGCTGGTCAGCGGGGTATCCGCTGAGGCCCGGAATCATCGTGGAGACTTCCTCGAACGTGATCAGTGCGATCGCGTCGGGGTCGGCAGCAAGAACTTCGCTGATCTGCGCGTCGAACGTGGTGTCACCGGTGTTGTAGGTGGTCTCTGCGACTACCTCTCCACCAGCGGCTTCGAAGGCTTCCTTGGTGAAGCTGGCGAGACCGGTTCCGTATGAGTCGTTCAGCACGATCATGCCGAGCGTCTCTGCTCCGGACTCTGCGATCAGGTTTCCGAGAACCTCACCCTGGAGCACGTCCGACGGGGCGGTGCGGAAGTAGAGTCCGTTGTCGTCGTAGTCGGTGAACGCCGCCGAGGTGTTTGCCGGCGAGAACTGGATGACGCCGGCGCCAGTGACCTGGTCGATGAACTGCAGCGAGACACCGGATGATGCCGCACCGAGGATGGCCTTGACGTCTTCACCCAGGAGGCGGGGGATCTCGGTCTCGTATGCCTTGTTGTCGGTGTCGCCCGAGTCACCCTGCACGAGTTCGATCTGGATGCCCAGGTCGGCTGCGTTGATCTCGGAGACCGCGTACTCGCCACCGGCGATTTCGGGCGGGCCGAGGAAGGCGAGGTTACCCGTGACCGGGAGAGCCGTACCGAGCTTCAGCGAAAGGTCTTGCGCTGGACCGCTGCTGCTTCCACCCTCTTCTGCGGGTGCTGCACAGCCGCTCAAGACGATTGCACTGACACCGACGATGGCGATGCCACCGATCAGGGACTTAAGTGACCGCGAGCGTGGGGCCTTGGCCTTCGCGAATACGCTCATGTTGCTCCTTGCGTGTTGTATTAGCCGGGAATGTGAAAGTCACGACAAACGTGACCATTCAGCAAAGTTAGGCGTAGCGGGGTCCGCGCACAATACAAGGGTGTTACAGACGTGTAACACGGCACGATCGTTATATTCCGTGATCTTGACAGGAGAGAGTGGATGTCGACTGTCGGAACATCTGTCATCAATCGATTCGCGTAAGGCCGTTGTCCGCACCATAGGCGAAGAGGCCGATCACCGCGTCGCTGGGATCGCCGTTCTGGTCGAAGGTGATCCTGCCGGACGGCCCGTCATAGTCCACGGTATTTCCTTCGAGGATGACCCGCGCGGCCTGCTCGAAGGTCGTGGCCTTCTCTCCGCCTCCGCTGCCTCCTGACACCTCCTGGAGTTCCGCGGCGATGGCGACTCCCGAGGTATCGTTCGCGGCCAGCGCGGCCAGCGCCGCGAGGACGACGGCATCATAGGACTCGGCCGCATAGCGGAACTCGGTGAGAGCCGGGTTGATCTCGAGCAGGCGGTCCGTGAAATCCGTCATCGTGGAGAGATCGAGCCCCGGTCGTGTCGCCGTCGCACCGGCCAGGCTACCGGCCGCGATCTCCGCACTCTGGTCGCTGATGGGCAGCCCCACGAAGTACAGCTCCTCACCGGTGAATCCGGCTGCCGCGAGGTCCGGCACCGCGAGCTTCGCGAGGGTCGGCGTGAGCACGGCAACCGCTGCAGGCGAACCCGCGACCACCTCGGCCACCTCGGCCGAGAGGGTCGTGGATGCCGCATCGAACGCGACTCTCGACACCACGGTCCCCCCTTCGCGCTCGAACGCGTCGGCAAGCGCTTCAGGTAGCCCGGGTTCGCAATATCCGCTCTGGTACACGATCCCCAGGGACTGCGCTCCTGACCTGGCAATCTGCTCCCCCAGCGCCGCGCCCTCCCTGGCGCAGGATGGAGCTGTGCGCCAGTAGAGGTTGTCATCGGCGTAGCGACTGAAATCCAGGGAGACATTCCCCGGCGAAATCTGGACGACCCCGGCGTTCACGATCTGGTCGATGACCTTCTTGGATACACCGTCGGAAAGCGCCCCGATGATGACCGAGACGCCGCTGTCGATCAGCGTCGTTGTGGATGCCGTGGCGACATCTGCCGTGGCATCACCGGCATCCTGGCTCGACGTGGTGATGGTGAGCCCGACGTCGGCGTCGTTGATCTCCTGGACGGCGAGATCGACTCCAGCCTGTGCCGCGGGGCCGAACGCGGCCAGGGAGCCCGTCTGCGGCAGCAGGGCGCCGATAGACAGCGTCAGGGCGGGCCGCGGGAGTGGAGTCGCTGTGGGCTCAGCGGGAGCGCTGGTGCATCCGGACAGCACGACGGCGACGACAGCGGCCACGCCGACGATGGCGGTCCTGACGTGACGAGTGGAAGGGAACGTGGGCATGGTATTTTTCATCAGAGTTTCTGGCCCGACTCGTGATCACACGACGTGACCCCGTGACACGCCACACTCGGGTTGGTGTTGAGCGGCCCGGCCATCGTAGCCGATGTCATCTGCGGTTCTCTGGGCGAGCTCCGCGCCGTTGCCGTCTGGCAGCAATGAACATGTCGATGGTGAGGATGGCGAGCGCCAGCCACACGATCCCGAAGCCGAGCCAGCGCTCCGGTGGCATGTCTTCCTTGAGCACCACGACACCGACGAGGAGCTGCAGGATCGGTGCGATGTACTGCACGAGCCCCATGTAGGTGAGCGGGAGTCGTCTGGATGCCGCGGCGAACAGGATGAGCGGAACCGCGGTGGCCACACCGAGCGACAGGATGAGCGCCGTGTGACCGGTGCCCTCCGTCGCGATCGTCAGCCCACCGGCCGCGCCGATGACGACGAGTGCGACGGCCGCGGCGGGAGCGAGAACGGCAGTCTCGATCGTCAATCCGCTGATCGCATCGGCTTGGGGACCCACTCGCTTCTTCACGAGTCCATACACACCGAAACTGAAGGCGAGCGTGAGGGCGATCCAGGGAAAAGCACCATAGCCGATCGCCAGCACCAGGACAGCGATCGCGCTGACGCCGATCGCCACCCATTGCAGCGGACGCAAGCGCTCGCGAAGCACGATCACGCCGAGCAGCACTGTGACGATGGGGTTCGTGAAGTAGCCCAGCGATGCTTCCACCACGTGACCCGTGACGCTCGCGTACACGTACACGACCCAGTTCACGAGGATGAATACCCCCGCAACCGACAGCGTCACGAGTGTGGACCGATCGCGGAGGATGGCGAGCAACCGGGGCCAGCCGCGGGTGACCGAGATCAGGAGCGCACAGAAGATGAGGGAGAGCACGATGCGCCACGCGACGATCTCGATGGGGCCTGCGGGCTGCAGCGACACGAACAGTACGGGGAGGAATCCCCACAGCACATAGGACGCCAGGGCGAACGCGAGCCCAGGCCGCGACACCCGGTCGACGGCGGTGGGGGTCGTGGGCACTGATCCAGCCTACGGCTGACGCACCACGCACAAGACCCCGTGGCAGAACCACGGGGCCTTTATGGCAGGAACCCGTGAGAACGGGGCCTGAGGAGTCGAAACTAGCGGACGACGACCGCGAGCACGTCGCGAGCCGACAGCACGAGGAGGTCTTCTCCGCCGTACTTCACTTCGGTTCCACCGTACTTGGAGTAGATGACCTTGTCACCGACTGCGATGTCGAGGGGAACGCGGTTGCCGTTGTCGTCGATGCGGCCGGGGCCCACTGCGACGACCTCGCCCTCCTGGGGCTTCTCCTTCGCGGTGTCAGGGATGACAAGACCCGACGCTGTGGTCGTTTCTGCCTCTACCTGCTTGATGACGATTCGATCTTCGAGCGGCTTGATGGACACCGACACGGTTGACCTCTGCTTTCCTGAAAACTTGGGTTGGCACACTCCCTGTGAGAGTGCCAACACAACTATAGAGCTTCGTTGGCACTCGATCAACGTGAGTGCCAGATCAATCCGGCCCGTATCGTGTCGACTCCGCAACCACGGGTACCGTGAGGGAATGGATCAGGCCGAGCTCAGAGAACTCTTCTCCACAGAGGGGCTCAGGCTGCTCGACTCCCTGCCGCCCTTCGACTCGACTGCCGACGTGGTCCGCTCGGTATCCGACCTGCGCAAAGCCGGTCATGACGCTGCGCTGGTGGCCGCCGTGCTCAACCAGGCAAAACTACGCCATCGTGCAACCGCGAAATTCGGGTCGTTCGCTGAGCGGATGCTGTTCACCGAGGCCGGTCTCGAACAGGCCACGCGCCTCGGTGTCGCGGCCCACCACGCCGGACGCTTCGCCGATGCCGGCGTGAAATGGGTGGCGGATCTCGGGTGCGGCATCGGGGCGGATGCCCTCGCCATCGCCGCACTCGAGCTCGAGGTGACCGCGGTCGAACGCGACGAGGTCACGGCAGCCATTGCGGCGTACAACCTGGCGCCATGGTCGAATGCCCGCGTGGAACACTCCTCCGCCGAAGACGTCGATCTCGCCGGAGTCGACGGCATCTACCTCGACCCCGCCCGTCGCGACGGCGCGCGTCGACTGCGCGATCCCGGTGACTGGTCGCCATCCCTCGACTTCGCCTTCGGCCTCGCCGAACTGTATCCGACCGGAATCAAGCTCGGCCCCGGCATCGACCGTGAGCTCATTCCCGACGACGCGGAAGCGCAGTGGATCTCGGTGGACCGCGACGTGGTCGAGCTCGGACTCTGGTTCGGGTCCCTCGCCCGACCGGGCATCCGGCGCTCGGCGCTCGTCATCAGCGGCACGGGAACCGCGGAGCTGACCGCGGCCGCCGACAGCGAGGACGCGGAGACCGGCGCGCTCGGCGGATTCGTCTACGAGCCCGATGGTGCGGTCATCCGGGCCCGACTGATCGGCGATCTGGCGCGAACCCTGGGCGGCAGGATGCTCGAGCCTTCCATCGCCTATGTGACGTCGGACGAGGCCCGGCACACGCCCTTCGCTTCGTGCTTTCGCGTGATCGAGGAGTTTCCGCTCGACAAACGCACGCTCAAGCGCGAGATCGCCGCGCGTGGCATCGGGACTCTCGAGATTAAGAAGCGCGGAGTCGACATCGATCCCGCCGCATTCAGGACCGCGCTCGCGCCGAAGGGCGAGGCGAGCGGCACCCTCATACTCACTAGGGTGGGCGCGCAGCGACGGGCGCTGCTCGTCGACAGGGTGACCTTCTAGAAGGTGGAACCCGACATTCCGAGCACAAAGAAGAACAGCAAGCCGATGCCCGCAAAGAGCGAAATACCCACGCCCACATAGCCCGTGATGAGGGCGGTCACCCAGAGGCCCTTGGCCCACGGTTCCCGCTTCTGCGCGATGTGGCCCAGGATCACTCCCGCGAGCGCCGGCAGGAATCCGAAGCCGACGAAAGAGCCGAGCACGCCCACGATTCCGGCGATCATGCCGATGATGCTGAGGGTCTGGGTGGGGCCTGCGGCGACGGGGGCGTACGGGTTCGGCTGGCCGGTGGGCTGCGACGCGTACGGCTGCGACGCGTACGGCTGCGACGCGTACGGCTGCGACGCGTATGGCTGCGACGCGTATGGCTGCGGCTCCGCAGACGCGGCATACGGCGGGACAGCTGACGGAGCGGCATAGGGATCGGGGCGCGCGGCGGCCGGAGCCGGTGCCTCGGGGGCTGGCGTGGCGACCGGAGGAAGTGGCGCAGGCGGGGCGACGGGCGCCGCCGAGGTCGGCGGGGCGACACGAGGGGCAGGCTCCACCGGCGCGGGTGGCGCAGCGTCAGCCGATGCCGGAACCGGGATCGGCGGAATGTCGTTGTCGGGGGTCTTGTCAGCCATGCGTACTCCAGTCGATCCGAGGGTCACCACGACGATGGAACCTCACACCCCAGTGCAAGGCTCTCCTCGTGATCAGTAGTTGTAGCCGCCGTACGATCCGACGAGCATCAGGGGGATGATGACGGAGAACGCGACCAGCAGGATGGTCAGCGCGCCCACGACGAAACCGACGACGATTCCGCCGATCGCGAGCCCGCGGCCGCCTTCACCCGAGGTCTTGATCTGGTTCAGGGCGATGAATCCGACGATGATTCCCGCAAGCGGAATCACGAATCCACCGATCAACGCGATGATCGCCAGCACGTTCGTCTTGGGTCCGGCGGGCTGAGCGCCATACGGCTGCTGCGGCTGGGGGGTCGAGTACGGGGTGGGTTCGGTCATGAGCGGTCTCCTTAGGAAAGTCGGTGCCGTATCGGCGTTGCCCATCGTGGCAGCGTCCCGCTGGCATGTCAACGCGACCGCGCGGGCAGCCGCGAGGCCGATTGCGCGGCTACGCCTGGATCGTCGTGACGGGAAGCGTGGAATCCGCCCCGAAGTCGAGCGTCGAGGGCGCGTGCCCTGCCATGATCAGTTGCGCCCCGAGTGCAGCGATCATCGCGCCGTTGTCCGTACACAGCGACAGTGGCGGAATGCGCAGCCGGATGCCCGCGGCGGCGCAGCGCTCGGCCGCGAGCTCCCGCACCCTCGCGTTGGCGACCACCCCGCCACCGAGCAGGAGTCTCGGCACGCCGAGGTCGGTGCACGCGGCCACGGCCTTCGTGAGCAGTACGTCGACGACCGCCTCACGGAAGCTCGCTGCCACGTCGGCGACGGGAACCTCGGAGCCGGCATCCTGCTCCCGTTCGACCCAGCGCGCCACCGCCGTCTTGAGCCCGGAGAAGGAGAAGTCGTAGCGGTGCTTTTCCATGTCTTTGGGCTGGCTCAGGCCCCTCGGGAACCTGATCGCCTTCGGGTCTCCCCCCACGGCGACCCTGTCGATGTGGGGCCCACCGGGGTATGGCAGTCCGAGAAGTCGTGCGACCTTGTCGAACGCTTCGCCGGCGGCATCGTCGATGGTCTCCCCGAGCAGCTCCACGTCGGAGACGAGGTCCCTCACGAGCAGAAGCGAGGTGTGCCCACCGGAGACGAGCAGGGCGATCGTCGGGTAGTCGAGCGGCTCGCCATCTCCAGCAAGTCCTGTGCTGATGAGGTCTGCTCCGACATGGCCGACGAGGTGGTTCACCGCGTACAGCGGCTTGTCGAGCGCGACAGCGAGCGCCTTGGCTGCTCCCACCCCGACCATGAGTGCCCCGGCCAGCCCGGGTCCGCTGGTCACCGCGATCGCGTCGAGCTCGGCGAGCGTGACATCCGCCTCCGCCAGCGCCTGCTCGATGGCAGGAACCATCGCTTCGAGGTGGGCACGCGCCGCCACCTCGGGCACCACCCCGCCGTAGCGGGCGTGCTCATCCATCGATGACGAGATCACATTGGCGAGAAGTTCTGTACCGCGCACGATGCCGATACCGGTCTCGTCGCAGCTCGATTCGATGCCGAGGACCAATGGCTGTCTCATGCCACCCTCACTTCGGGCTCAGGGATGGCCAGGCGCATGATGATCGCGTCGACGCCGTCCGGCTGGTAGTACTTCGGCCGTATCGCGATCTGCTCGAAGCCGAGCGACAGGTACAGCGACTGCGCCGAGGGGTTGTCGTCGCGCACCTCGAGGAAGATCTCCCTCGCGCCCCGCGTTCGTGCCTCGGAGATCAGGTGCAGCATCAGCACCCGACCGAGACCGTTGCGGCGGGCGGACCCCGACACGGCGATCGTCTGGATGTCGGCCTGCGGCTCCCGCAGAGGCGCGCGCAACCCCGCGTATGCGTCGATCTGCGTCGGTGCATCCGGCGGGAAGGCAACGACGTAGTAGCCGTGCCGATCCCCGATCTCGGCGCGCATGATCGCCGACGACCACGCGTCGGTCGTGAAGACCGTGGTCTCGATGTCCATGATGGCGTCGAGGTCGTCGACCGTGGCGCGTCTCAACTGCCAGGTCATGAGGTGACCCGCTTCGGGCCGCTGGACATCGTGACATCGGGCGAGCGCAGGTAGAGCGCGCCGGGGTGGCCGTCGAATGCATCGTCGAAGGCGCGGCCGTTCGCGAACATCGTCTCCGCGAGCATCCCCAGCGCCCCAGCCGAGACCGTGCCGGCCTCGAGCAGCCGATACCCCGCGAATCCGTCCACGCTGGTCTCGAGCTCGCCCACCCGGGTGAGTTTCGGCCCGGTCGTACGGATCGGCAGGCCGGCGGCATCCGAGCCGGAATAGGTCGACCAGTAGACCTCGCGTCGCCGCGCGTCCGTCGCCACGAGTGTGGGCCCCGTGCATCCGAAGGCGATGGCATCGTGGCTCACGGCCGGGATGATCGGCTTTCCGGCACCGAGTGCAAACGCGCGCGCTGCGGCGATCCCCACCCTGAGCCCCGTGAACGGACCCGGCCCCATGCCCGCGACCACCCCGGAGAGCTGGGCGACCTCGATCCCCGCCTCGGCGATACTGCGCGCAATCAGGGTGCCGATCACCTCGGCATGGCGTCGCGTGTCGTCGGACGAGTGCTCGGCGAGGATGCCGCCATCGCGGTCCACCACGGCGACGCTGGTTCCGGCGGAGGTATCAATCGCGAGCAGCATCGAGCCATCCCAGTTGCGCCCAGCGCGGTCCATGGCCGGTGATGCGAACCTGTCTGGGCTCCACCTCGGCCTCCATGTCTCCGCCGTGCGGGCGGTCGATGTCGAGCTCCAGCCATGAGTCGACGACACCGTCGAGCATGCCGGAGCCCCATTCCACGACGACGATGGATGCCGCGAAATCGATGTCGAGGTCATCCAGCTCCACGGCGCTGCCGAGCCGGTAGGCATCCACGTGGACGAGGGGTGCACCGCCCTCGCGAGGGTGAGTGCGGGCGAGCACGAAGGTGGGGCTGGTGACGGCTCCCCTGACGCCGAGAGCCTCACCGATCCCTCGGGTGAGGGTGGTTTTGCCCGCGCCGAGTTCACCGTTGAGCAGCACGAGATCTCCGGCTTCTAGCCGGCCCGCGAGGGTTGCACCCAGTTGTCCCATCGACTCCGGCGTCTCGATCACGAGCGACACGCCACTCACGAGAGATACCGCCGAACGACGCGTGCACCGATGCGGGTGACGATCTCGTAGTTGATGGTGCCGGATGCCGCGGCCCAGTCATCCGCGGAGGGCACGCCCGTCGCGGGGTCCCCGAAGAAGATCGCGCGATCCCCCAGTGCGACGGCGTCATCGCCCACGTCGACGACCACCTGGTCCATGGCGACCCGGCCTGCCACGGTGTAGGCCTGGCCGTTGATGCTGATCGGACCGGTGCCTGAGCCATGGCGGGGAATGCCGTCGCCGTACCCGAGCGGCACCAGGGCCAGGGTCGTGTCTTTCGCTGCGACGAACTCGTGGCCGTACGACACTCCCGTGCCGGCCGTGACGCGCTTGACGGAGACGACGGCGCCACTGAGCTGCATCGCCGGCGTCAGCGTCGGTGCACCTGGCAGGTGCTTACTGAATGGCGACAGCCCGTAGGCCGCGATCCCCAGCCGCACCATATCGAACCGCGAACCCGGGGTCGCGATGGCGGCTCCGCTCGCCGCGATGTGGGCGATCTGGATGCGCAACCCGGCGGCCGCAGCGGCGGCGAGAGCGACCTCGAATGACGCGACCTGCAGCGCGTCATCCACTCCAGCGAGGTGGCTGAAGAGCCCGCGGATGCTGACGCGTCCAGCGCGCTCGTGAGTGGCGGCCGCAGCGAAGAACGCCTCCCACTCCCCCGGCGCCGCACCATTGCGGCCCAGTCCGGTATCGACCTTGAGATGCACCAGGGCGACTCCGGATGCCGCGGCCACCCGATCGAGCTGCTGCAGGTAGCTCACCCCGAGATCGACCCGCGCCGCTACGGCCGCACTGAAATCCTGCTCCGGATCGTGCAGCCACGCGAGCACGGGAGCTTCGATGCCTGAGGCCCGCAGTTCGAGCGCTTCGTCGATGTCGACGACACCGAGCCAGTCCGCACCACCGTCGAGAGCGGCTCGCGCGGCGTGCACGGCGCCGTGACCGTATCCGTTGGCTTTGACGACCACCATCGATGTCATGTTGCCGACGGACGACCTGAGGGTCTCGACGTTGCGCGACACGGCGCCGAGGTCGATGAGTGCTTCGCGCATCACGGAGTCGACTCGACTATCACGTAGGCGATGGCCATCCCGGCATCGTGGCTCATGGACAGGTGGATCGCCGTGATGCCCTTCGCGTCGGCGATCGCCTGCGTGGCGGAGCCCAGGACGAGTCCGGGATTCCCGAGCTCGTCGCTGACGACCCGCATGTCGTGCCAGGTCACTCCCGTGGAGTCACCGAGCGCCTTGATGAAGGCTTCTTTGGCGGCGAATCGACCGGCCAGCGAGCGCAACGGCATGGGCTTGCCGTCCTTGTTTCGTTCGCTCTCGGCGAACAACCGTGTCAACAGTGCCGGGGTGCGCTTCAGCCCGTGCTCGAAGCGCGCGATGTCGACGAGGTCGACGCCGATCCCGGATATCACGTGGTCAGCTCCCCGCAGCTCTCGGTTCTGGTGTCATTCGACGGTGACGGACTTGGCGAGGTTGCGAGGCTGGTCGACGTCGAGCCCCTTTGCCGCGGCCAGTTCCATCCCGAAGATGTGCAGGGGAACGACAGCCAGGAACGGCTCGAACAGCGAACCTGCCAGCGGGATGGGAATGACCTCATCCGCGAACGGCAGCACTGCAGCATCACCCTTCTCGGCGATGGCGATCACCCTGGCGCCGCGAGCACGGATCTCCTGGATGTTCGAGACGACCTTGGGATGAAGCGACTGCGGGTCACGCGGACTGGGGACGACCACGATCACCACCTGGCCGGGCTCGATGAGGGCGATCGGCCCGTGTTTCAGTTCACCAGCGGCGAATCCTTCTGCATGGATGTAGGCGAGCTCCTTGAGCTTGAGTGCGCCCTCGAGCGCCACCGGGTAGCCCACGTTGCGACCGAGGAACAGCACGGACTGGGTATCCGTCATCCAGCCCGCCAGCTGGCCGATCTCGGCCTGCGAGACGCTCAGCACCTCGGCGATCTTCTCCGGCACGGCCTGCAGTTCGAGCACGCTCTCGCGGATCTGCTCGTCAGTCTGTGTTCCCCGCACCCTCCCGAGGTGCAGGCCGACGAGGTACAGCGCGGTCACCTGCGCCAGGAAGGCCTTGGTGGATGCGACGGCGACCTCGGGCCCGGCGTGCGTGTACACGACGGCGTGCGACTCCCGCGGGATCGTGGCGCCCTGAGTATTGCAGATCGACAGCACTCGTGCTCCTGCCTTCGTGGCATGCTGCACGGCCATGAGGGTGTCCATCGTCTCGCCGGACTGGCTGATCGAGATGACGAGGGTTCGCTCGGTGATGATCGGATTACGGTAGCGGAACTCGTGCGAGAGCTCGACATCCACGGGGATCCGCGACCATTCCTCGATGGCGTACTTGCCCAGCATTCCCGCATAGGCGGCCGTGCCACAGGCCACGATGACGATGCGATCGACACCGGCGAGGGCTTCATCGCCGATCGGATCCAGTTCCTTCAGCGAGACGAGTCCTTCGTGCACACGGCCGAGGATCGTGTTCGCGACGGCCTCGGGCTCCTCGCTGATCTCCTTGGCCATGAAGCTCGACCAGCCGCCCTTCTCGGATGCTGACGCGTCCCAGGCGATATCGAACTCGTCGGCCTCCACAGCGTTGCCGTCGAAATCAGTGATCTCGACAGACTCTGGGCGGATAGTGACCATCTGGTCCTGTCCGATCGCCACGGCCCTCCGGGTGAATTCGACGAAGGCCGCGACATCCGATCCCAGGAAGTTCTCTCCGTCACCCAAGCCGATCACCAGCGGTGAGTTGCGGCGAGCACCGACGACGACACCCGGCTCGTTCTCGTGCATGACCAGAAGCGTGAAGGCTCCCTCCAGCCTGGCGACGATGTTGCGCAGGGCGAGCGTGAGGTCGCCGACCACGTCGTACTCGCGACCGACCAAGAGGGCTGCGACCTCGGTATCGGTCTCACTGGTGAACGTCGCTCCCGTGGCTTCGAGCTCGGCTTTGAGCTCGGCGAAGTTCTCGATGATGCCGTTGTGGATCAGGGCCAGTTTTCCGTCGGCAGAGAGGTGGGGATGTGCGTTGCGGTCGGTGGGCCCGCCATGGGTCGCCCACCGGGTGTGCCCGATGCCGGTCATGCCGTTCGCGAGGGGCTCGTCTTCGAGATTGTCGAGGAGTATCTGGAGCTTCCCCGCGCGCTTCCGGCTCCCGATGTGACCCGACTCATCGATGACCGCGATGCCCGCCGAATCGTAGCCCCGGTACTCCAGTCTCTTCAGCCCGCCGAGCAACACCTCGATGCTCTTGCTGTCGCCACTGGACTTGTTCCCCACGTAACCCACGATTCCGCACATGTTCACCGATTTTAGTTGCCTCAGACCCCCTTCGCCGCACAGGTAGGATTTAGCCGATGTCTGAGCCCGTCAGCAACAACGGCCACGTCTCGCCGTTTATCGAGCTGGGTCGTGCCGATTGGGCTGCCCTCGCCCCCACGATGACTACTCCGCTGAGCCGGACCGAGATCGTCGGGCTCCGCGGGCTCGGCGACGAACTCGATCTCGTCGAGGTCGAGGAAGTGTACGTGCCGCTCAGCCGACTCCTGAGCCTGTACGCGGAGGGCTCGCAAAAGCTCCACACCGCGACATCCGCCTTCCTGGGCCAGAAAGCCGCCCGCACTCCGTTCGTCATCGGCATTGCCGGCTCCGTCGCCGTGGGCAAGTCGACGATCGCGAGGCTGCTTCGCGAGTTGCTGGCACGCTGGGACGACACCCCGCGGGTCGAGCTCGTCACGACCGATGGTTTTCTCTTTCCCAACGCCGAGCTGGAACGTCGCGGTCTCATGGAGCGCAAGGGATTCCCGGAGTCATACGACCGCAGGGCCCTGCTGCGATTCGTCAGCAAGATCAAGAGCGGGGCACCCGTCGTGCGTGCACCCTTCTACTCGCACCTCGCCTACGACATCGTGCCCGACGCCGAGATCGTCGTGAACGCACCTGACGTGCTCATCATCGAGGGCCTCAACGTGCTGCAGCCAGCGGCGGCGGGCCGCAGTCTCGCCGTCAGCGATCTCTTCGACTTCTCGATCTATGTGGATGCCCGTTCGAGCGACATCGCCCGCTGGTACGAAGAGCGGTTCCTCCGCCTGCAGCAGGGAGCGTTCTCCAACCCGAAGTCGTACTTCCATCGGTTCGCCGAACTGAGTGAGGATGAGGCCCGCGCGCGTGCCCATCGCATCTGGGCAAGCATCAACGCACCGAACCTCGAGAAGAACATCCTGCCGACACGGCCTCGCGCATCGCTCGTGCTGCGAAAGGGCTCGAACCACGCCGTTTCCAGCGTTCTGCTTCGAAAAACCTAGAGGGCGAGCTGCTCGCGCACGACGACCGCAAGGCCCTCGGCGATCTTCTCGGCCACGTCCTGGTGTTCGGCCTCGACCATGACACGCACCATGGGCTCTGTACCGGACGGCCTCAGCAGCACACGCCCTGAGTCACCCAGCTCCGCCTCAGCGGCGGCAACGGCCTCCGCGATGACCAGGTCTGATCTCAGCGCGTGGTGGTCGACGCCCCGAACGTTGATGAGTACCTGCGGGTACACCGTCATGGCTGACGCCAACTGGGCGATGGTCTTGCCCGTCCTGGCCATCTCGGCGGCGAGATGGAGCCCGGTGAGGATGCCGTCCCCCGTCGTCGCGAACTTCGTCATGATGACGTGCCCGGACTGCTCACCGCCGAGGGAGAGGGATTCTGCGGCAAGTGCCTCGAGCACGTACCGATCCCCGACTGCCGTTTCGACCATCCTGATGTCGTTCGCCGCCATCGCGCGACGCAGTCCCAGGTTGCTCATGACCGTCGCCACCAGCGCGCGGTCGTTGAGTACGCCCCGCTCTGCCATCGACAGCGCGAGGATCGCCATGATCTGGTCACCGTCGATGGTTTTGCCCTCAGCGTCGACCGCGAGGCATCGATCTGCGTCACCGTCGTGGGCGATTCCGAGGTCGGCCCCGTGGGACACCACGGCAGCGGACAGCGGGCCGAGATACGTGGATCCGACACCGTCGTTGATGTTGATCCCATCCGGATCTGCACCGATGACTGTCACCTTCGCGCCGGCATCCGTGAAGACCTGCGGCGAAACGCCGGCCGCTGCGCCGTGAGCGCAGTCGAGCACGACGTGGATGCCGTCGAGCCTGTGGGGAAGCGTCGAAAGCAGGTGGACGAGGTAACGATCTTCCGCGTCCGAGAAGCGACGGATACGCCCTACGTCGGCACCCTTGGGTGCCAGCTTCGGCTGGTCGAGCATCGCTTCGATGCGGTCTTCGACCTCATCCGGCAGCTTCGTGCCTCCGGCGGCGAAGAACTTGATCCCGTTGTCGGGAGCGGGGTTGTGAGAGGCCGAGACCATGACCCCGAGGTCGGCCTTGAAGTCGGCGACGAGGTACGCCAGCGCCGGGGTCGGCACGACACCAGCGTCGTACACATCCACGCCGGAACTTGCGAGACCGGCAGCAACGGCCGCTGCAATGAATTCTCCCGAGACCCTGGGGTCACGGGCAATCACGGCGACGGGGCGACGCCCCGATGCACGACGACCGTCGGCCACCCTGCCCTTGCCCAGGACGACGGCAGCCGCCTGGGCAAGGTTCAGAGCAAGATCGACGGTAAGTGCGTCATTCGCGAGACCGCGAACGCCATCCGTACCAAAGAGCCTTGGCATACCTGATGGTTGTCGAGGCGCTTTAGCGCTTCGAGAACTGAGGAGCCTTACGGGCCTTCTTGAGTCCGGCCTTCTTGCGTTCCTTGACACGAGCGTCGCGGCTGAGGAATCCAGCCTTCTTCAGGGCCGCACGGTTGTTCTCTTCATCGATCTGGTTGAGCGAGCGTGCGATGCCGAGGCGCAGTGCACCGGCCTGGCCGGAGGGGCCACCGCCGGTGATCTTCGCGATGACGTCGTAGCTGCCGAGCAGGTCGAGGATCTTGAACGGGTCGTTGATGAGCTGCTGGTGCAGCTTGTTCGGGAAGTACTCTGCGAGCTCGCGACCGTTGACGGTGATGGTTCCGGCACCGGGGATGAGGCGCACGCGGGCGATGGCCTGCTTGCGACGACCCACGGCTGCGCCGGGAACGGTCAGGACTGCGCGGGGAGCCTTGGGGGCGTCCTCAGCGGGAGTCTCGGTCGAGTATCCGCCTGCTGGCGTCTCGGTGGTGTAGCTCTCGGGTGCTGACTCGGCGACGGAGTCTTCGATCTTGGCCAATTTATATGTCCTTAGTTCTGTGCGTGAGAAGCGCGGGCGCTACTGGGCGACCTGGGAAAGGGTGTACGGCGTGGGCTGCTGAGCCGCGTGAGGGTGCTCGGCGCCTGCGTAGACCTTGAGCTTCGTGAGCTGTGCGCGACCGATCGAGTTCTTCGGGAGCATTCCACGGACGGCCTTCTCGACCGCGCGGGTCGGGTGCTTCGCGACCATCTCGGAGTACGTCGTCACGGTCAGTCCGCCCGGGTAACCCGAGTGGCTGAAGTAGTTCTTGTTGGCGAGCTTCGAGCCGGTGAGAGCTACCTTCTCCGCATTGATGACGATGACGAAGTCACCCATATCCATGTGGGGAGCGAAGGTCGCCTTGTGCTTGCCGCGGAGCAGAACTGCCACGTGGGTCGCGAGACGGCCGAGAACGATGTCGGTTGCGTCGATGATGACCCAGTCGCGCTGGACGTCTTCGGGCTTGGGTGAAAATGTACGCGTCACGATAGTGCTGCTTTCATTGATCGATTGAGGTGTTCGTGAATCCCACTCCGTGGCCTGTTCCTCGACGATGTCTCGGAACGCAGCCGCGTGTTTTACAACACTGGAGGGCTCATGATCGGATGCCAGGCACGGGGCGCAGACACCAAGGGTCGAGTCTAGGCGCTCGACACGCCTCCGGTCAAACCGCCATCGACGCTGCGTCGTGCCCGGGTCTGCGCGGCACGCAGGCCGACCTCATCATCGTCAGGATATCCGACCTCGACGAGGGTGAGGCCGGCTGCGGGCATCACCTTGAATTCGCTCGTGCGGCGGGCGTCGTTCCGGATGCCCACCAGTCTTTCTCCGTCGAGCTTCGACTCCCCCACAGACACGACAGAGCCCACCAGGGCTCGCACCATGCTGTGGCAGAACGCGTCGGCCTGGAGCTGCGCGATGAGGACCCCGCTGTCGTCGCGGTGCCAGCGGAAATCCTGCAGCTCGCGGATTGTCGTCGCCCCCTCCCGCGGCCGGCAATACGCGGCCCAGTCGTGCAACCCGAGCAGCTCACGCGCAGCAGCGTTCATCGCGTCGAGGTCGAGTGTCGCCGGGTACCAGACCGTGTGGTGGCGAAGCAGCGGATCACGGCGGGCAGCGGCATCCGCGATCCGATATTCGTATCGGCGGAAGATCGGGGAGAATCTGGCATCGAACCCTTCTGGCGCAAAAGTCACAGCCGAGACATAGACGTCGCTCTTCAGTCCGGCGATACCGTTGAGGCGTTTTGCGAGCGCAGACGTGGGCTGCTGAGATTTTGCTCCCCTGCCGTGCGGCGACGCGAGGTGCGCGATCTGCGCTGCGGTCAGATCGAGGTGCGCCACCTGCCCGGTGGCGTGCACGCCGGCGTCCGTGCGTCCAGCGACGGTCAGGGTGGGCGGCGGGCCGAACCGGCGGAATACCGTCGCGAGCGCCGCCTCGAGCTCGCCCTGAACGGTGCGGATACCGGGTTGGCGCGCCCACCCGGTGAAGTCGGTGCCGTCGTAAGCGATGGCCACGCGCAACCGAGTAGTGGCAGCGGAGGGTTCTAAGGGGTCGACCACTGTGCGATTGTAAGGGAAGGGGGCACCTAGCGCTTCTTCGCCCGTGAGGGCTGCACCCGGGGTGGCTCCCCCGGCATCTTCGGAAAGTCGGGCGGGAAGGGCAGCTCACCGAGTCCATCCCCGAGGTCACGCTCCCACCATTCGAGCAGGGTGGAGATATCGCCCGGATCGTTCGCGAAGTGCTCCCAGGGATCGCCCACGGACGTCAGCCTGCCCGGCACGGTCAGAACCGTGAAGTCCCGTGGATCAGCGGCATCCAGTTCCGACCATTCGAGCGGTGTCGAGACCGGGGCGAGGGGAAGCGGTCTCGCGCTGTATGCGCCCGCCATGGTGCGATCCCGATTCGCCTGGTTGTAGTCGACGAATACCTTCTCGCCGCGCTCTTCTTTCCACCACGACGTCGTCACCTCTGACGGCATCCTCCTCTCCAGCTCCCGTGCCGCCGCGATGACCGCGTGCCTCACATCAAGGAATTCGTGGTCGGGCACGATCGGCGCGAAAACGTGGATGCCCCTGTTTCCTGACGTCTTGATGAACGCCGTGAGCCCCGCTTCCGCCATGACAGCGCGTAACTCCACGGCAACTTTCGAGGCATCCCTGAAATCCGTCCCCGGCTGAGGGTCGAGGTCGATACGGAACTGGTCCGGATTGTCGCTGTCCTCGGCGCGAGACGGCCACGGATGAAACGTGATGGTGTTCATCTGGACGGCCCACACTGCCGCCGCCGGCTCGTCGATGACCAGCTGGGGATGCGAACGTCCGCTGGGATAGACGACGGGGACACTCCGAACGAAGTCGGGTGCACCCTTGGGCGGATTCTTGGAGAAGAACGCCTCGCCATCGATCCCTGCCGAGAATCGCTGAAGGGACACCGGCCTGTCGCCGTTGGCGAGGACGAAGGCCTCTCCGACCGCGATCATGTACTCAGCGAGCTGGAGTTTCGTGATGCCCTGCTCCGGCCATAGCACCCTCGACGGGCTCGAGACGCGGATCTCGCGCTGCCCGTGGGGGCCGGGAACCTGCACCATCATCGCGTCGCTGGCCATGCGTCCAAACTACGCCTGTACCGCCCCCGGCAGGCTCACAAAGCAGCACCTTAACGACGTTCGGCCCCGCTCGAAAGCGGGGCCGAACCTGAAGCGTGGTGCTACTTGGCGTCCTTCGCAGGAGCCTCGTCAGCGGCATCCTCGGCCGGAGCCTCGGTCGCTGCGTCGTCAGTCGTGTCGGTCGAGGCGGCATCGACGATCTCGTCGGCAGCCGCCTCGTCGCCCACAGGCTCGTCAGCAACAGGCTCTTCAGCAACGGTCTCGTCGGCAACTGCAGCGTCAGCCTTGGCTGCTGCGGTCTTCTTCGCGGACTTCGGCTTCGGGTTCACGGGCTCGAGCACGAGCTCGATCTGAACCATCGAGGCGTTGTCGCCCTTGCGGAATCCGAGCTTCGTGATGCGGGTGTATCCGCCGTCACGCAGTTCGACCAGCGGCGCGATCTCGGTGAAGAGCTCGTGGATGACGCTCTTGTCGCCGATGATCGACAGCGCGCGACGACGGTTGTGCAGGTCGCCCTTCTTCGCGAAGGTGATCAGTCGCTCGGCGACGGGACGCAGGCGCTTGGCCTTCGTCTCGGTCGTCTTGATGCTCTTGTGTGTGAACAGGGCTGCAGCCAGGTTCGCGAGCATGAGTCGCTCGTGGGCCGGCCCTCCGCCGAGGCGGGGTCCCTTTGTGGGTGTAGGCATTTTCTAGTTCTCCAGTATCAGAAGTGTGTGGTGAGACGCTTACGCGGGGGTTTCGTCGTCGTAGCCGCCGAAGAAGTGGGCTCCGTCGAATCCGGGAACGCTGTCTTTCAGCGACAGCCCCATCTCGACGAGCTTGTCTTTCACTTCGTCTACCGACTTCTGGCCGAAGTTCCGGATGTTCATGAGCTGCGTCTCCGACAGTGCGACGAGTTCGCTCACGGTGTTGATGCCCTCACGCTTGAGGCAGTTGTAGCTGCGCACGGAGAGGTCGAGGTCTTCGATCGGCATGCTGAGCTCGCTCGACAGCACTGCGTCAACAGGAGCCGGGCCGATCTCGATGCCCTCGGCTGCGTTGTTCAGCTCGCGAGCGAGACCGAACAGCTCGGTCAGCGTACGACCGGCCGAAGCAACGGCGTCACGCGGGGTGATCGCATTCTTGGTCTCGACATCCACGACCAGGCGGTCGAAGTCGGTGCGCTCACCGGCACGAGTTGCCTCGACGCGGTAGGTGACCTTCAGCACGGGCGAGTAGATCGAGTCGACCGGGATCTGGCCGGCTTCGCTGAACTCGCTGCGGTTCTGGGTTGCCGACACGTAGCCGCGGCCACGCTCGATCGTGAGCTCGAGCTCGAACTTCGCCTTGTCGTTCAGCGTCGCGATGACGAGGTCGGGGTTGTGGATCTCGACGCCGGCCGGAGCCGAGATGTCGGCTGCGGTGACCTCGCCCGCGCCCTGCTTGCGCAGGTAGGCGGTGATCGGCTCGTCGTGCTCGCTCGAGACGACGAGGTTCTTGATGTTCAGGATGACCTCGGTGACGTCTTCCTTGACACCGGGAACGGTGCTGAACTCGTGCAGCACGCCATCGATGCGGATGCTCGTGACGGCAGCTCCCGGGATCGAGGAGAGCAGCGTACGACGCAGTGAGTTTCCGAGTGTGTAACCGAAACCGGGTTCAAGCGGCTCGATTACGAAGCGCGAGCGGAACTCGGAGATGTTCTCTTCAGCAAGAGTGGGGCGCTGTGCGATGAGCACTGGTGATTCCTTTCGGCAAAGTGTCCGCTATATGACACTTGAGGCGCGACGAGTGGCTGGCCCGTCGATCTGTTGAGTTGTGAATTATTTATGCGGAAAGCGGGAGCTGATGGCCGCGCGACGAGCATGCTCGTGCGTGCGGCCATCAGCCCAGGAGGTCAAACGCGGCGGCGCTTGGGCGGGCGGCAACCGTTGTGCGCCTGCGGTGTCACGTCGTTGATCGAACCGACCTCGAGGCCAGCGGCCTGAAGTGAGCGGATCGCGGTCTCGCGACCTGAACCCGGTCCCTTGACGAAGACGTCGACCTTCTTGAGGCCGTGCTCCTGCGCCTGGCGTGCTGCCGACTCGGCGGAGAGCTGTGCGGCGAACGGGGTCGACTTACGCGATCCCTTGAAGCCGACGGTGCCCGACGATGCCCAGCTGATGACCGCGCCCGTGGGGTCGGTGATCGTCACGATGGTGTTGTTGAACGTCGACTTGATGTGGGCCTGGCCCAGCGCGATGTTCTTCTTTTCTTTCTTGCGCGGCTTACGAACGGCCGATTTTGGTGCTGCCATGGTGTTCTCCTAAAACGTGTATGGCGACGCGAGCAGTGCTCGCTATCGGGCCTTCTTCTTGCCGGCTACGGTGCGCTTCGGTCCCTTGCGGGTACGAGCGTTGGTCTTGGTGCGCTGTCCGTGAACGGGCAGGCCCTTACGGTGGCGAATTCCCTGGTAGCTGCCGATCTCGACCTTGCGGCGGATGTCAGCGGCAACCTCACGACGGAGGTCACCCTCTACCTTGAAATTGACCTCGACGTAGTCGCGAAGTGCGATGAGCTGCTCATCGGTCAGATCCTTGACGCGGATCTCACCGCTGATGCCGGTGTCGGCGAGGGTCTTGAGGGCCCTCGTACGGCCAACACCGTAGATGTAAGTCAGTGCGACCTCAACGCGCTTATCGCGCGGGATGTCGACGCCTGCTAGACGTGCCATGGTGGCTTCTCCTGTGAGTGAGTGGAGGTGTGGGACAGAACCTGTGCGCCGGCCTCCAACCGGTGGTGTCCGGCGCAATCGTCTGCACGATTGCGCCTTCTGCTTCTGCCGTTCCTGTTCAGTTGTAACTGTGCTGCTGTAACTCTGGCCGAGCTGGTGAGACTGTTAGCCCTGACGCTGCTTATGACGCGGGTTGGACTTGCAGATCACCATGACGTTTCCATTGCGGCGGATGACGCGGCAGTGGTCACAGATGGGCTTGACGCTGGGGTTTACCTTCATTGTCGTTCCTTGCACTCGCTGTCTTCGTACTCGTGGGATGCCACGAGTCGTTACTTTCCAGCGCGATGTCCGTGGGGCACAACCCTTCGGCGATGTCCGTCACGGCACTACTTGTAGCGGCAGGCCTATTTGTATCTATAGGTAATGCGGCCGCGGGTCAGGTCATACGGGCTCAACTCCACAACCACACGGTCCTCCGGGAGGATCCTGATGTAGTTCTGTCGCATTTTGCCCGAGATGTGAGCAAGTACACGGTGGCCGTTGGTCAACTCAACACGAAACATCGCGTTGGGTAGAGCTTCGACTACTGCGCCCTCGATCTCGATGACACCGTCTTTTTTGGCCATAGCCTCTTCGTCGCTAAAAGTTAGTTTTCGCTGGTCTGCGGGGAATTCGATGTTTGCGCACGGCGCAGACACCAAAGATCAAGCTTAGATCATGCGGAGGCGTTTCGCTACCACTATGCGGCGCGTCGATCGACTAGGGAATAGCTCTCGGAGTCACGCCGAACGGAGCGAGCTTCGAGGCGCCACCATCGTCCGAGGTCAGCACCCAAATGCCGTCAGCGTGAACGGCGATCGAATGCTCCCAATGAGCCGCGTCCTGCTCATCGTCGGTGGCGACTGTCCAGTCATCATCGAGGACGTGTGAATCGATGCCACCCATGGTGACCATCGGTTCGATGGCGACCACGAGTCCCGGCCGCACGTCAGGGCTGGAGCCGCGCACCCGGTAGTTGAACACCGGAGGATCCTCATGCATCGACCGGCCGATACCGTGCCCGGTGTAGTCCTCGACGATGCCGTACTCCCAGCCTCCCGTCAACGCATCCTCTATCGCCGCACTCACGTCATTGAGTTTGCGCGCAGAGGCGAGGGCAGCGATGCCGGCCCACAGGGATCCTTCGGTTGCGTCTGACAGTTGCTGCCGCTGCGCAACCACCTCGGGCCGTTGCGGATCAGGGACGACCACGCTGAACGCGGCGTCGCCGTTCCAGCCGCCGACTTCGGCACCGCAGTCGATCGAGACCAGATCGCCCGGCATGATGACCCTGGCCCCTGGCACCCCGTGCACGATCTCGTCGTTCACTGAGGCGCAGATTGTGTGCCGGTATCCGGGCTCCTTCATGAAGTTCGGCACTCCACCACCATCGCGGATGACCTTCTCCGCTATCGCGTCGAGTTCCAGAGTGGTAACCCCGGGCGTGATCGCAGCGCGGACCGCTGTGAGCGCGGCAGCGGTGAGTCGACCGGGTTGCACCATGAGGCGCAGCTCTTCCGCGGTCTTGTAAAGCTTTCGGTTGCCGAACGCCACGACTAGCGGGCTGAGTGGTCCGGCAAGGCGATCCCGCGACCGGCCAGCGCCTCGGTGATGCGCACTGTCACGTCGTCGATCTCGCCGAGCGCATCGATCTTCACCAGTACCCCACGGCCATCGTAGACATCCACGAGGGGTGCGGTCTGGCTCGCATAGACGTCGAGCCTGTGCCTGACGACAGATTCGTCGTCGTCGCTTCGACCCTGGTCATCCGCCCGCTTGCGCAACCGTTCCACCACGACATCGGGATCTGCCACAAGTTCGATGACGACGTCGAGCGCGGTCCCGTGGCTGGCGAGAAACTCATCGAGGTCACGCACCTGGTCGGTCGTCCGCGGGTAGCCATCGAGCAGAAAGCCGGACTCGCAGTCACTCTCGGCAAGGCGGTCTCGGATGAGCGCGTTCGTGAGGGAATCGGGGACGTTGTCACCGGCATCCATGAATGCCTTCGCCTTGGCGCCCAGCTCGGTTTCGTTCTTCACGTTCGAACGGAAGATGTCCCCCGTGGAGATGGCGGGGATGCCGTAGCTCTCGGCCAGCCGAACAGCCTGGGTGCCTTTTCCCGCGCCGGGCGGGCCGATCAGCAGAAGCCGGGTCAACGGAGCAGACCTTCGTAGTGACGCTGCTGGAGCTGTGAGTCGATCTGCTTCACAGTCTCCAGGCCGACACCGACGATGATCAGGATGCTCGCACCGCCGAACGGGAAGTTCGTGTTCGCGCCGACGAGCACGAGCGCGATGAGCGGGATCAGGGCGATGAGACCCAGATACAGCGAGCCGGGGAGCGTCACGCGAGTCAGGACATAATCCAGGTACTCCGCGGTCGGTCGCCCTGCTCGGATGCCGGGGATGAACCCGCCGTACTTCTTCATGTTGTCAGCGACCTCTTCAGGGTTGAAGGTGATCGCGACGTAGAAGTAGGTGAATCCGACGATGAGCAGGAAGTAGAGCAGCATGTAGAGCGGGTGGTCACCGGTGGTGAGGTAGTTCTGGATCCAGACCACCCAGGCGGCTGGCGCTTCGCCGGCGGCCGGAGTGTTGAACTGTGCGATCAGGGCCGGCAGATAGAGCAGCGACGATGCGAAGATCACCGGCACGACGCCGGCCATGTTCACCTTGATCGGTATGTACGTGTTGTTTCCACCATAGGTACGCCTGCCGACCATGCGCTTGGCGTACTGCACAGGGATGCGACGCTGCGATTGTTCGACGAAGACCACGGCCGCAACGATTACGACTCCGACCGCGATCACAGCGATAAACACCTCGACGCCCTGGGCGGAAAGGATGCTGCCGAGCGATCCGGGGAACTGCGCCGAAATCGAGGTGAAGATCAGAAGCGACATACCGTTACCGATGCCGCGCTCGGTGATGAGCTCGCCCATCCACATGATGAGGCCGGTACCGGCGGTCATGGTGATGACCATCAGCATGATGGCGTACCAGGAATCGTCGGTGATCAACTGGCTGCACTCTGCGACCCCGGAGTTCGAGGGGAACAGGGCGCCACTGCGCGCGACCGTGATCAGCGTCGTCGACTGCAGGACCGCAAGAGCAATAGTGAGGTAGCGGGTGTACTGGGTCAGCTTGGACTGCCCGGCCTGGCCTTCTTTGTAGAGGGTTTCGAAGTGTGGGATGACCACGCGTAGCAGCTGCACGATGATCGACGCGGTGATGTACGGCATGATGCCGAGCGCGAAGACTGACAGTTGCAGCAGCGCACCACCGCTGAAGAGGTTGACGAGGTCGTACAGCCCCTGCGTGCCCGCGTTGCTCGCGAGACACAGCTGCACGTTGCCAAAGTCGACGAACGGTGCGGGGATGAACGAACCGAGACGGAACAGCGCAACGATGCCGAGCGTGAACCCGATCTTCCTGCGAAGGTCGGGCGTGCGGAAGATCCGCGCGACAGCTCTAAACACAAGGCCTCCGATTATGTAGTAATGCAGTCGAGTGGGGCTCCCCGGGAGGGAACCCCACTCGTTTACGCCAACACTTACTCTCGCAAGTTGCCGGAAGGTTACTTAATGGAACCGCCAGCGGCGACGATCTTCTGCTCAGCAGAGCTGGAGACCTTATCGACTGCAACATTCAGCTTAACCGCAATGTCACCGTCGCCGAGAACCTTGACCTTCTCGTTCTTGCGAACGGCGCCCTTGGCAACGAGGTCGAGGATCGTGACGTCGCCACCCTTGGGGTAGAGCTCGGCCAGCTTCTCGAGGTTCACGACCTGGTACTCGACGCGGAACGGGTTCTTGAACCCGCGCAGCTTCGGAGCGCGCATGACGAAGTTGACGCCACCACCCTCGAAGCCGACGCGCATCTGGTAACGGGCCTTGGTGCCCTTGGTTCCACGACCAGCCGTCTTACCCTTGGAACCTTCACCGCGGCCTACGCGGGTCTTGTCCTTCTTGGCACCGGGCGCCGGGCGAAGGTGGTGCACCTTCAGCACCTGCGCGCGTGTCGGTACGTCAGTCGACGCAGCCTTCTTCGCGGCAGCGCTCTTCGATGCAGGAGCCTTGGCGGCGACAGCATCATCAGAGCTGGATGCTGCAGCCTTGGCCGGAGCCTTGGCAGCAGGAGCCTTCGTCGCGGCCGTCTTGGCCGGAGCCTTGGCAGCCGGTGCCTTGGCGGCGGCCGTCTTGGCCGGAGCCTTCTTGGGGGCAGCCGTATCGGCAGCCTTCGTTTCGTCAGCCATTAGTCAATCTCCTCGACCTTGACAAGGTGAGCGACAGTGCGAACGTAGCCGCGGTTCTGCGAATTGTCTTCGCGAACCACGACATCACCGATGCGGTGGAGCCCGAGGCTCCGCAGGGTGTCGCGCTGGTTCTGCTTCTCACTGATTTTGGACTTGATCTGGGTTACCTTCAGGCGTGCGGCCATCAGACACCTGCCTTAGCTTCTGCCTCGGCGCGCAGGAGGCGAGCCGGGATGACGTGCTCGGGGGCGAGGCCACGACGTGCGGCAACCGCACGAGGCTCCTCGAGCTGCTTGAGCGCAGCGACCGTTGCGTGCACGATGTTGATCGTGTTCGACGAACCGAGCGACTTGCTCAGAACATCGTGGATGCCGGCGCACTCGAGTACGGCGCGAACGGGTCCACCCGCGATAACTCCGGTACCCGCCGAAGCCGGACGCAGCAGGACGACGCCTGCAGCAGCCTCGCCCTGGACGGGGTGCGGGATCGTCTGGGCGACGCGGGGAACGCGGAAGAAGTTCTTCTTCGCTTCCTCGACACCCTTGGAGATCGCGGTGGGAACCTCGCGGGCCTTGCCGTAGCCGACACCGACGAGTCCGTTGCCGTCCCCGACGACCACGAGAGCGGTGAAGCTGAAGCGACGACCACCCTTCACGACCTTGGAGACGCGGTTGATGGTGACGACGCGCTCCAGGAACTGGCTCTTCTCCGCGTCGCGGCTGTTGCCACGGTCACGGCTGGGGCTGCGCTCACGACCGCCACGACGCGCCTCGCGAGGCTCGTTAGTGACGTCCGTTGCCGGCGCGTCGACGACTGCCGCTGAAGCGACGGCCTCGGCCGTGACTACTGCGGGTGCGTCAGTTACTTCGGACGTCACGTCCTGCTCCTTGTTGGTATTGGTTGCGTCGGTCACAGGTTCAACCCGCCCTCTCGTGCTCCATCAGCGATGGCTGCAACGCGTCCTGCGTAGCGGCTTCCGCCACGGTCGAATACGACTGCCTCGATGCCTGCTGCCTTAGCGCGCTCTGCGACGAGTTCGCCGACCTTGCGTGCCTTGGCCGTCTTGTCACCGTCGAAGGTGCGCATGTCGGCTTCGAGCGTGGATGCCGATGCCAGGGTGAATCCCTTCGAGTCGTCGACGACCTGCACGAATACGTGCCTGGCCGAACGCGTGACGACAAGACGCGGGCGCACCTCGGTGCCGACGACCTTCTTGCGAAGGCGTGTGTGACGGCGGGCCTTGGCTGCCGACTTGCTCTTACCTCGTTTGATTCCGAGAGCCATGATCACTTACCACTCTTTCCGGCCTTGCGGCGGACTACTTCTCCGGCGTAACGCACGCCCTTGCCCTTGTAGGGCTCTGGCTTGCGCAGCTTGCGGATGTTGGCTGCGACCTCGCCGACAGCCTGCTTGTCGATGCCGACGACGGTCACCTTGTTGTTGCCCTCGACCGTGAAGCTGATACCCGCTGGCGGGTCAACCGTGATGGAGTGCGAGTAACCGAGGGCGAACTCGAGCGATGCGCCCTTGGCTGCGACGCGGTAACCGGTTCCGACGACCTCGAGGCCCTTGGTGTAACCGTCGGTGACGCCGACGATCTGGTTCGCGATGAGCGTGCGGGTGAGACCGTGAAGCGAACGGGACTCGCGCTCGTCGTCCGGGCGGGTGACGAGCACCTGTCCGTCTTCGAGTGCAACCCTGATCGGGTTCTTGACGGTGAGCGTGAGCTCACCCTTCGGGCCCTTGACTGCGACGGCCTGGCCGTCGATCTTAATCTCGACCCCTGCAGGCACCGAGATGGGAAGGCGTCCAATACGTGACATGTTGAGTTACCACACGTAGGCGAGGACTTCCCCACCTACGCCCTTCGAGGTCGCCTCTTTGTCGGTCAGCAGACCGGAGGAGGTGGACAGGATGGCCACACCGAGGCCACCGAGGACCTTGGGGATCTCGGTCGACTTTGCGTATACACGCAGGCCGGGCTTCGAGACGCGCTTGATGCCCACGATGGAGCGTTCGCGGTTGGGGCCGTACTTGAGGTCGATCGTGAGGGTCTGGCCCACGCGGGCGTCCTCGATCTTCCACGCCGCGATGTAACCCTCATTCTTGAGCATCTCGGCGATGTGGGACTTCAGCTTGCTGCTGGGCAGCGAAACCGTGTCGTGGTACGCCGAGTTGGCGTTCCTCAGTCTGGTCAGCAGGTCTGCGACCGGATCTGTCATTGTCATGATGGGTGTTTCCATATCTCGCCCGGTTTCGACATCCGTTACGCGAATGCCGACCTGGTCGATCGGTGTTGCCTGGGTGAACTGTGCCGTATGGCGGTGAGTCTGTGGTGAACGACTACTTCGTGTTCTCGGCGGAGCGGAACGGGAAACCGAGCGCCTTGAGCAGCGCGCGACCCTCGTCGTCGGTCTTGGCCGTGGTGACGACGGTGATGTCGAAACCACGAACGCGGTCGATCTTGTCCTGGTCGATCTCGTGGAACATCGACTGCTCCGTGAGGCCGAACGTGTAGTTGCCGCGGCCGTCGAACTGCTTGTCGCTCAGGCCACGGAAGTCACGGATACGCGGAAGCGCGAGCGTGACGAGGCGGTCGAGGAACTCCCATGCGCGGTCGCCACGAAGTGTCACGTGTGCGCCGATCGGCTGGCCTTCACGCAGTTTGAACTGCGCGATGGACTTGCGAGCGTTGGTAACCTGCGGCTTCTGACCGGTGATGGCCGTGAGGTCCTTCACAGCGCCGTCGATGATCTTGCCGTCGCGGGCTGCCTCACCGACACCGGTGTTGACGACGATCTTCACGAGCCCGGGAACCTGGTGCACGTTCGTGAACCCGAAGTCCTTCTTGAGCTGCGCAGCGATCTCGGTGCGGTACTTCTGCTTCAGGCGCGGCTGGGTCTTGCCAGTGGGCGCAGCAGTTGCTGTGTCAGTCATTAGTTTGCGTCCTTCTCGGTTGCGGCGGGCTTCTCAGCTGCTGCTTCCTTCTTGGCCTTGGGGGCTGCCTTGGCGGGCTTCTCGGTTGCCTTCTCTTCGGCAGCCTCGCCCTTCAGTGCCTTCGACTTCTTGGTCTCGACACGACGTGACTTCTTGAAGTAACGCACGCGCGTGGTCTTGCCACGGTCGTCCGTCTCGACGGTGAAGCCCACGCGAGCGGGGAGCTTGGTCTCGGGGTCGACGAGCGCGATGTTCGACACGTGAATCGGTGCCTCCATCGTCTCGATGCCACCGGTCTTCGTGCCACGCTGTGTCTGGCCGACCTTGACGTGCTTGGTGACGAAGTTGACACCCTCCACGATCACGCGGTTCTTCTCAGCGATGACACCGATGACGCGACCCTGCTTGCCGCGGTCTCCGCCGCGATCCTGGGTCGGTCCACTGATGACCTGAACGAGGTCACCCTTGCGAATGTTTGCCATGAGTTACAGCACCTCCGGTGCGAGCGAGATGATCTTCATGAACTTCTTGTCACGAAGCTCGCGGCCGACCGGCCCGAAGATACGGGTACCACGAGGGTCTCCGTCTGCCTTCAGGATGACGGCGGCGTTCTCGTCGAACTTGATGTACGACCCGTCTGAACGGCGGGTCTGCTTGATGACGCGGACGATGACGGCCTTGACCACATCACCCTTCTTGACGTTTCCGCCGGGGATCGCGTCTTTGACAGTGGCGACGATGACGTCACCGAGGCCCGCGTAGCGACGGCCGGAGCCACCGAGAACGCGAATCGTGAGGAGTTCCTTGGCGCCGGTGTTGTCGGCGACTTTGACTCGGGATTCCTGCTGAAGCATTACTTGGCCTTTTCGAGGATCTCGACCAGGCGCCAGCGCTTTGTTGCACTGAGCGGACGGGTCTCGCTGATGAGAACGAGGTCACCGACGCCGGCCTCATTGGCCTCGTCGTGAACCTTGACCTTGGATGTGCGGCGGATGACCTTGCCGTACAGGGGGTGCTTTACGCGGTCTTCGACCTCGACAACGATGGTCTTGTCCATCTTGTTGCTCAGTACATATCCGCGACGTGACTTGCGGTAGCCGCGAGCGAGCTCAGCAGTCTCAGCCGCCGTGGTTGCACCTTCTGTGGGTGCTTCTGTCTTGGCCATGATTACGCCTCCTTCGTCGCGTCTTGAACAGGCGCAGTGGTGACCTCAGCTGCGGGCTTGGCCGCTGCATCGGTCTTCGCTGTGTCTTTCACAGGCTTGGTGGTCTTTGCCTTCTTCTCAGCCTTGGCCGGAGCCTCGACTGCGACGGGCGTTGCGCGGATGCCCAGCTCGCGCTCACGGATGACCGTGTAGATGCGAGCGATGTCGCGCTTGACAGCGCGGATGCGTCCGTGGCTTTCGAGCTGGCCGGTCGCGGCCTGGAAGCGAAGGTTGAACAGTTCTTCCTTCGCCTTCTTCAGCTCTTCGACGAGTCGCTCGTCTTCATAGGTGTCGAGCTCGACTGGGGCGAGCTCCTTGGTTCCGATCGCCATTATGCGTCGCCCTCCTCGCGCTTGATGATGCGTGCCTTCAGGGGCAGCTTGTGAATGGCACGAGTGAGAGCTTCGCGGGCAACCTCTTCGCTGACGCCGGCGAGCTCGAAGAGCACGCGACCTGGCTTGACGTTGGCGATCCACCACTCGGGCGAACCCTTACCGGAACCCATGCGGGTTTCGGCGGGCTTCTTGGTGAGCGGGCGGTCGGGGTAGATGTTGATCCACACCTTTCCACCACGCTTGATGTGACGGGTCATCGCAATTCGAGCGGCCTCGATCTGGCGGTTGGTGACATACGCAGGCGTGAGTGCCTGGATGCCGTACTCGCCGAACGAGATGACCGTTCCACCAGTCGCCTGGCCACTACGGCCGGGGTGGTGCTGCTTGCGGTGCTTGACCTTGCGGGGAATCAACATGGTTACGCCTCAACTCCTGCTGCAACTGGTGCGTCGGCCTTGGGTGCTGCGGTCGAGCCGCCTGCACCGCGGGGCGGACGGCTGTCGCGGCGGTCGCCGCCACGGTCGTCACGACGCTCCGGACGGGATGACTTCTGGTTGGCCTGCTCGCGAGCAAGCTCCTTGTTCGTGAGGTCGCCCTTGTAGATCCAGACCTTCACGCCGATGCGGCCGAACGTCGTCTTGGCCTCGTAGAAGCCGTAGTCGATGTTGGCGCGAAGGGTGTGCAGCGGAACGCGGCCTTCACGGTAGAACTCTGAACGGCTCATCTCAGCGCCGCCGAGTCGACCGGACACCTGGATGCGAACACCCTTGACCGAGCCGACGCGCTGGGCGCCCTGCATGCCCTTGCGCATTGCACGACGGAACGCGACTCGAGCAGCGAGCTGCTCCGCGATTCCCTGTGCAACGAGCTGAGCCTCAGCCTCGGGGTTCTTGACCTCGAGGATGTTGAGCTGGATCTGCTTGCCCGAGAGCTTCTCGAGGTCGGAGCGGATGCGCTCTGCCTCTGCTCCACGACGACCGATGACGATACCGGGGCGCGCCGTGTGGATGTCGACACGGACACGATCACGGGTGCGCTCGATCTCGATGCGGGCGACGCCTGCACGGTCGAGCGATGTCTTGAGCAGGTTGCGGATCTTGACGTCTTCAGCAACGTAGTCGCTGTAACGCTGGCCGGCCTTGGTGCTGTCGGAGAACCAGCGCGACACGTGGTCGGTGGTGATTCCCAGACGGAAACCGTAGGGGTTTACCTTCTGTCCCATTACTTCTTCCCTGCCTTCGTGGCGGTGGTCTTCGTTCCTGTCGAGCGAGCTGACGCCTTCTCAACGTCGGCTTCGGTCGGAGTCGCGAGCACGATCGTGATGTGGCTCGTGCGCTTCAGGATCTGGAACGCGCGGCCCTGTGCACGCGGCTGGAACCGCTTCAGGGTCGTTCCCTCGTCGACGAATGCTTCTGAGACGAACAGGTCCTGCTCGTCCAGGTAGCTGTTGGTGGAGTCCGCCTTGACCTTCGCGTTAGCCATGGCCGCTGCGACGAGCTTGTAGACGGGTTCGCTTGCACCCTGGGGTGCGAACTTCAGGATGGCCAGAGCTTCGACCGCCTGCTTCCCGCGGATCAGGTTGACGACGCGACGAGCCTTCGTCGGGGTGACGCGAATGTGCTTCACGCGAGCGATGGATTCAACCATTAGCGACGACGACCCTTCTTGTCATCCTTCACGTGTCCACGGAAGGTACGGGTGGGGGAGAATTCTCCGAGCTTGTGGCCCACCATGGTTTCGGTGATGAACACCGGGATGTGCTTACGACCGTCGTGCACCGCGATGGTGTGACCCAGCATGGCCGGGATGATCATCGAGCGGCGCGACCAGGTCTTGATCACGTTCTTGCTACTGGCCTCATTCGCCTTGACGACCTTCTGCAGCAGGTGGTCGTCGACGAAGGGGCCCTTCTTCAGACTGCGTGGCATCTTCTTGACTCCTACTTGCGCTTCTTGCCGACATTGCGGCGGCGGACGATGAGCTTGTCACTCGGAAGGTTGCGCTTACGCGTACGGCCTTCCTTCTGGCCCCAGGGGGTAACGGGGTGACGTCCACCGGACGTCTTACCCTCACCACCACCGTGAGGGTGGTCGACGGGGTTCATGGCGACACCACGGACGGTCGGGCGAACGCCCTTCCAGCGCATGCGGCCGGCCTTTCCCCAGTTGATGTTGGACTGCTCGGCGTTGCCGACCTCGCCGATGGTGGCGCGGCAACGGATGTCCACGTTACGGATTTCACCGGACGGCAGACGCAGCTGGGCGAAGGGGCCGTCCTTGGCGACGAGTCGAACCGACGCACCGGCGGAGCGGGCCATCTTGGCGCCACCACCCGGACGCAGCTCGATCATGTGGATGACGGTACCGACCGGGATGTTCTTCAGCGGAAGGTTGTTACCCGGCTTGATGTCAGCGGATGCGCCCGACTCCACGATGTCGCCCTGGTTGAGCTTGTTCGGGGCGATGATGTATCGCTTCGAACCATCGAAGTAGTGCAGCAGCGCGATGCGTGCCGTGCGGTTGGGGTCGTACTCGATCTCGGCAACGCGGGCGTTGACGCCGTCTTTGTCGTTGCGCTTGAAGTCGATTACACGGTACTGGCGCTTGTGGCCACCACCGATGTGGCGGGTCGTGATGCGACCAGCGTTGTTACGACCACCGGTTTTGGGCAGTGGACGGAGCAGCGACTTCTCCGGGGTCGAGCGGGTGATCTCGGCAAAGTCAGCGACCGAGGAACCGCGACGACCGGGAGTCGTGGGCTTGTACTTGCGAATAGCCATTGTTTTTTCTCCTCAGTCCCTAGCCGACAGCAGTGAAGATGTCGATGGAACCGGACTTGATTGTGACGATTGCGCGCTTGGTGTCTTTGCGCTTGCCGATACCGAACTTGGTGCGACGGGTCTTGCCCGTGCGGTTCAGCGTGTTGACCGATCCGACCTTGACATCGAAGATCTTCTCGATGGCGAGCTTGATCTCTGTCTTGTTGGCGCGGGGGTCTACCTCGAAGGTGTACTTGCCGTCATCGATCAGGCTGTAGCTCTTCTCGGAGACGACGGGCGCGATGATGATGTCGCGGGGGTCTTTGAACGTCACGGTGGTCATGCGCTGACCTCTTCCTTGGTCGCCTTGGTGTTCCAGGCCACGAACTCATCGAATGCGCCCTTGGTGAAGACGATGTCGTCACTGATGAGCACGTCGTAGGCGTTCAGCTGGTCGAATGGCAAAACGTGGACCGTCTGCAGGTTGCGGACGCTCTTGTAGCTCGTCTCGTCGTCGCGCTGCAGAACGATGAGCACGTTCTTCGAGGGTGCGATGTCGAGCAGCAGTGACGCCATGGCCTTCGTCGACGGCAGGTTGCCGACCGAGAGGGAGTCGATAACGTGAAGACGGTCGCCGCGGGCGCGGTCGGACAGTGCTCCGCGCAGTGCAGCAGCGATCATCTTCTTGGGGGTGCGCTGCGAGTAGTCGCGGGGGTGCGGACCGTGCACGATTCCACCACCACGCATCTGGGGAGCACGGATCGAGCCCTGGCGAGCGCGACCGGTTCCCTTCTGCTTGAACGGCTTGCGGCCGGCTCCTGACACCTCGCCGCGACGCAGCGTGTTGTGCGTTCCCTGGCGAGCCGCGGCGCGCTGGGCGACGACGACCTGGTGGATGAGCGGGACGTTGGTCTGCACGTCGAACACCTCGGCGGGAAGATCGACACTGCCGACCTTCTTACCCTTGGCGTCGATTACGTCAAGTGCTGTGACGTCGGTTGAGGTAGCCATGGGCTAGGCCCCCTTCACTGCGTTGCGGACGAAGACGATGCGACCACGGGCACCGGGAACGGCGCCCTTGACGAGCAGGATGCCCTTCTCGAGGTCGACCGAGTGGACGATCAGGTTGAGGACGGTAACGCGGTCACCACCCATACGGCCGGCCATGCGCATGCCCTTGAAGACACGGCTGGGGGTCGATGAAGCACCGATGGAACCGGGCTTGCGGTGGTTGCGGTGCGAACCGTGGCTGGAAGAGACGCCCTTGAAGTTGTGACGCTTCATGACACCGGCGAATCCCTTGCCCTTGCTGGTGCCCATGACGTCGACCTTCTTGCCGGCCTCGAACATGTCGACGGTCAGCTCCTGGCCGAGCGAGTACTCGCTCGTGTCATCGGTGCGCAGCTCGGTGAGGTGGCGGCGGGGGGTGACGCCAGCGGCGTCGAAGTGGCCCGTGAGGGGCTTCGTGACCTTGCGGGGGTCGATCTGCCCGTATGCGATCTGCACGGCGCTGTAGCCGTCGATCTCCGGCGTGCGCAGCTGCGTCACGACGTTGGGGGTGATTTCGACAACGGTCACGGGGACGAGCTTGTTGTTCGCATCCCAGACCTGGGTCATGCCGAGCTTCTTGCCCAGCAATCCCTTGATCGTCTTGGTGTTAGTCATGGAGGTTTCCTATTCGACTGAAGTAGCTCGAGCGCGAGCTAGAGCTTGATCTCGATGTTGACGTCGGCAGGGAGGTCGAGTCGCATGAGCGAGTCGACGGCCTTGGGAGTCGGGTCGATGATGTCGATGAGTCGCTTGTGGGTGCGCTTCTCGAAGTGCTCGCGGCTGTCCTTGTACTTGTGAGGGGAACGGATCACAGCGATCACGTTCTTCTCGGTGGGCAGCGGCACCGGGCCCACTACCGTGGCACCCGCGCGGGTTACCGTGTCGACGATCTTGCGTGCCGACGAGTCGATGACCTCGTGGTCATACGACTTCAGTCGAATGCGGATCTTCTGTCCCGCCATGGGTAACTCTCTTTCGTCTTGTAACTCAAACCGTGTACTACTCAGGACTGCAGCGTGGAGCCTTTCGACGCCATATGCTCAGCACTTCTGCTTTCGCACCACTGTTTATCTGTCAATTGCTTGCTTTACTACACAACTCCCGCCCGCGCGGCAACAGAACGATTCCGAAGCGCTTCGGGTGGTGTGGTTGAACCTGGTTCTGCTTCCCGCGGCCTAGCCCGATCTGGATCCTGAACTCTGCAACGAATGAACGCTGCAGGGACCTGAGCTATGCACTGCCTGGAAGTGATTCCGCGCTACGTGAGCGGGAAGTGTTGAACTAGAAGAGTTTGTCACAGAGTTGGCATTGCTGCAACCCGGGCGTGTCGCTTCACGGCGTGTCGCGAAATCGAGGATTTATAGGGGCGACGTCAGCTTACGAGGAGTTCGCGGAGTCGGGTCTCCGGGGAGGTTCGACCCGAGACATCCATCACATGCCCCTTGTCGAACTTGTCGACCACCCGCGGGTCGACATAGCTGGATTTCGCCACGGCGGGGGTGTTTCCGAGCACGCTGGCGACATCCCGCATGGCCTGGGCGACAGCGCGTCTTCGGGCGGTGACAGTTTTCTGGGGGCCCACCGATGCGAGGCTCACTGCGGCAGTCACCGTTCCGTGCAGGGTGCGGAAGTCCTTCGCCGTGAATTCCCCGCCCGTGCGCTCGGCGACGTATGCATTGACGTCCTCCGCACTTAGCGGACGCCAGGACCTCCCATCTTTCCAGGCGAGAAGCCGCGCATCCGGACCGCGCCGCTTGAGCGACCTCAAGACGCTGGCGAGTTCCGCGTCGATGATCACGGAATCCCACTTCTGCCCACTCTTTCCCGGGAAGTCGAGGGAAACTGTATCTCCGGAGACGCTGACATGCGAACAGACCAGGGTCGACAGGCCGTGGCTGCCGTGCTGCTCCGCGTAGCGTTCAGAGCCGACTCGCAATGAGCCGGTGTCGAGCATCCTGAACGCCGCGGCGAGCGCCCTGGACTTCGACGGCTCTGCACTCCTGAGGTCGGCGGTCACCCGTCTGCGCGCAGCAGGCAGCGACTCAGCGAGACTCAGCGCCCTGTCGAACTTGAGGCGGTCCTTCTGCAGCCGCCAGAACGGATGGTAGATGTACTGGGTTCTGCCGGCGTCATCCACTCCTGTCGCCAGGATGTGTCCGTTGGGATGGGGCGAGATCCATACATCCGACCAGGCGGGCGGAATGGCGAGGGCTTCGATGCGCGCCCGTTCATCTGCTGACACCAGCGTGCCGCGATCATCGCGGTAGGTGAACCCTGCCCCGGCGCCTATCCTGCGCAATCCCCTTCCGCTCGAATCACTGCGGCGGAGTCGAGGCATCTGCCCAGACTACGGTCGAGACCAGGATGCTGGCGGGGGCTTGAGAATCACTCTGTGCACGAGTAAGACGGCCAGGACGGAGGCGACCAGGAACGCGAATCCAGCTTCGATGGCGAACTGGATGAACAGCTCAGCCCACACGCCCTGCTGGACGAAGCCGACCACGACGACAGTCCCGAGATTGAGCAACGCACCGACGGTGGCGAGCACGATCGTGAGCCACGCACCGGCCGGCCGGCCGCGGAAAGCGGCGATGGCGAGCATCACCAGCCACGCGAGCAGGCCGATATCCATGAACAGGAACAACCGTTGGGCCGCCTGGGCGGTCGCATCGGCCGGAGCAGCGCCGGCAGTCAGCCGCCACACCACCAGGAGAGCAAGCGCGACGACGACCGTCACGACGACATCGAGAACGATCCTGCGCACCATCGGCCTCATGTCCACAGGGTAGTGGGTGCGTGATCGGGGGCGCCCGGAGCCGATGGCACGGGCACCCCTCCTCGACTGTCCGTGCTGCTAGGGACGCACACTCACCCGACGTCGACTCACCAGCAACAGTCCACCGACGAGCAACAGCAGCCCGATCGCGAGGGGGAGACCCGCCGCGGTTCCGGTGAAGGCGAGGCCAGGCCCGAACGGGCCGAACGGCGGTGCGGCCGCCGGCGCAACGGCATTGAAGGGATCGCTCGAGGTCACAATGAAGGCCGAACCATCCGCCAGTGTGGCGAGCTGTGGCACGCCCAGAAGCGTGCTCGGCTGGCCCGTCGGAATTCCTGCGCCGTCGACCTCGGGGACGATCACGTGCCCCGTCACGGTCACAATATTGGAGTGGGTCTCCCCTGCCTCGAGAGTCAGGGTGCCAGAGGCGTAGAACGACTGGCCCGGTAAAAGGATGCCCGTCCACGGACCACTCGCGGCGAAGTTGTAATCCGATGGTCCGCCGAGCGGTGAGAGATCCGCCGTCCAGTCCGCTCCGACCGATGCGCTGGTACCTGCCAGGTTCGTCAGGGTGAGGTTCGTCATCGCTGTCGACCCCGTGTTGGTGACGACCCAGCGCACTGCCTGCGCCACTCGGGGCTCATAGATGACGGCTGCAGAAATCGTGTCGGCATCGGTGCTCGTCCCTACCGCTGGCTTGCTGGGGATGATCCAGTCGCCTGAACCGGCTTTCACAGCGGGGTCAGGCTGGGTACCGTCGTACTCGATCACCTGGATCGCCCCGGTGAAAGCGTTGTACGGGTCGGTAGCCGTGACATCGGCGCCCGACAGCACCCCGGTTCCTGTGACGGTCACCGTGCTCACGTGCGGCGGGTCGGATGGGTGGAGCGTCAGGGCCGAGATGCCCGTGATCACATCGCCAGGAGCCCAGGCGCTCGTGCCGTCGAAGGAGTTCGGCCATTCGACGACCCATGTCCCATTCACGATGCTGGATGTCGCGGTGGAACCGTCCGGGAACGTCCAGACGATGGGGCCGTCCAGATCGACACCAGACAGCACCTCGCTGATGAGGGAGATATCGCGCAGCGCCTCGGTGCCGGTGTTGGTGACCGTGAACACGATGGGTCGCGTTTCCCCGGGCTGGTACACCTCGGCCTGGGGCATAGTGTTCGCGTCGTGGATGATCGTGGTTCCGGTGCCGTCTCCGAGCTGGATTCCGAGTTGCGGCCCCACCCCGGTCCTGGCGTTGAACGGGTCGCTGTCGGTCACCGTGGCGGGTGCACCGTTCCTGTGGGCCGTGACGGGATCACCGGCGACGTCGAACGTCGGCTCTCCATGGGGAAGGCCACTGCGATCCAGGACGGGAACGACGACCGTCGCCAGGACAGTGACGTCGCCTGCGTGAGTGTCGCTGACGGGAAGCGTCAGGCTGCTTTCAGCGTAGAACGACTCGCCAGGCTTCAGGACGCCTGTCCAGACTGCGCCGCCGCCGAAGTCGAAGTCCGCCGGGCCTCCGAACGCGCTGAGGTCGGCAATCCAGGGACCGTTGAGTGCCGGCCCATCGGTCGTGAGATCCGCGAGCGAAATAGTGGTGAGCGGTGTGGTTCCGGTATTGGAGACGACCATGCGCACACTCTGCGCTGTGTTGACCGGGTAGGTCACGGCATCCGCTGTGCTGTCAGCGTTCTGTGGAGCGGGAACGCTCGACTTCGCCGGAACGCTGCCCGCGCCCGAACCATCGACGATGGCAGGATCAGGCAGGTTACCGTCGTACTTGATGACCTGTATGCCGCCGGTGAAGGCGTTGTAGTCGTTGGAGTCGGAGACGGGAGTTCCCGATCCGGTGCCGACAGCGTCCACGGTCGCTGTGGCAATGTGGGGCTGGTCGCCAAGGTCGACCGTGAGACTCGCGGTTCCTGTGATGACCGCCCCGGGAATCCAGGTGCTGGTCCCGTCGAAGGAGTTGGGCCACTCGACCGACGTGCCAGCCGGCGTCGTGACGGTAGAGCCGTCGGGGAACGTCCAGGTGATGTCGCTCACAGCCGGCCCCGAGTTAGTCGAGTCACCCAGAACGACATCTCTCAGCTCTTCCGTGCCCGAATTCGTCACGGTGAAGACGACGTCGCGGGTTTCACCGGGGGTGTAAACCTCACCGTCCGTGATGGTATCCGCGGCGTGATAACTCGGTCCCACCAGGTCGCCGCGCAGGATCGTCACGGCCGGTGTCACCGTGGTCGGGTTGACCAGGTCCACCGACACGGTCGACGCATCACCTATCGTCAGCGTGGATGTCCCGTCGCCGTTGTCAGTGACGACCCCGGTTCCGCTGCCCTTCGACCATCCCGGCGTATCCCAGCCGACCCCGGCCGGACCGCCCGTCGGCGTTGCCTCGCTAAGAGTCACGATGGTTCCGTAGGGGATCTCATCGGACAGGGCGGACGTGCCCCCCTTGGTCACAGTCAGGGTTTTGGGCGAGGCAAGCCCCGGGTAGGTGTAACTGACGGTGAACGACTGGTCTAGGGGGATGAGAGAGCCCCCCGGCCCCGTCACCGTCTTCGAGATTCTGAACTGCCCCACATCGAACAGGTCGTTGGTCACGGTGAATGCTGTCGGCGCTTCGGCGGAGGCGAGGGTCGGGGTGGCTGGCGTGACCGTCGCACTGCGATACTGGCCGCCGTTCGACTCGGTGACCGTGACCCTCGATCCCACTGGTGCGGAGATGGCGGAGCTCGTGTCTCCTGCCGCAACCGTCACCGGGGAATCGGGCAGCGGTTGTGCGTTACCTCGGAAGTCGACGGCCGTTGCCGCGATGGAGAACACCTGGCCGGCACGTGCCGGTCCGCTGCCCGCCGCCAGTTGCTTGGCAATGGTGAATGACGCATTCGCGATGAAGCCGGCGTCGATCGAGTGGTCGCTCTCTCCCGCGGGGGCAGCGGAGTACGACACGTTGCCGGCAGCATCAGGGTCGGAGTCCGTCTGGTTGCTGCCCGCATCCTGTCTGGTCAGTTCGAGAATGTTCCACGGCACAGTGCCGAACGTCGCCTGGTCGGCGGTGCCAAAGGCCACGTTGCCCGAGGTCGGCGTGACGAACGTGATTATGTAGTCACCACCAGCGGAGGTGAAGCCCGGTGCGTAGAAGGGTGAATCACTGTCGGTCGAGAAGTAGTAGGTGCCGTCTGCGCCGGTGACGACCTCCTTGAGAACCGCACCTCCTTGCCAGAGCTGAACCGTGACTCCGGAGAGCGGTGGCTCGTCGGCATTCTGCGATCCGTCCTGGTCCGCGTCGAACCACGCCCGGTTGCCGATCTCGAGGGGAGCCTGCTCGGCGAGGATCTGGATGCCGCCGAGGCCTCCCCCCTTCTGGAAGGTGCCCTCGACCGAGATTGCTCCGCCAGCGTCGACGTTGTGCTCGTATCCGCCGACAGCTTCACCGGTGGTGGTCGAGAGCCAGGAGAGCCCGGCGAGCCGGATACCGCTCAACGGGTCGTATTGGGTTGCGACAACTTCTTCCGTGCCGCGCATGCTCGCGAGAGCGCCGAGAGCGACCTCCTGGTGAGTATTGCCTTTACCCTGGTTTATGGCATCGGCGAAGAACTCGCCACCACCGGGGCCCTGATTGTTCGTCGCCCTGCCAGCCGGCAACCCGGCGGCGGCGCGCGTGCCTGCCGTTCCCGCTGACTCGATGGTCCATGCAGTACCTGCCGCATTGGGAGCTGCGATCAGGATGTCCCCACTGGAGCCCGTCTCATAGTGCGAGGTATCCGTGGGTTGCGCGGGGTGGTTGCGGTTGCCACCCTGAATTCCCGTTCGGTCTCCGAATCCCAGGGTCAGGAATCCGGCTGCATCGAAGGACAGCCCCTCGAGCACGGCCGACGGGTAGATCTGCCAGCGGCTTCCGGTACCCGTGGTCTGGGCCACCGATCCCGCGGGGACCCCGCCGAGGGCAGGCCAGGTCCAGGAGTCTGCCCAGGTGTTCCAGCGCTGGCTTTGGGGAGCGAGCACGTTCGCGTAGACGTCACCCTTTGCATACCCAAGCGGCGCATTCAGCACACTCTGGAACATCGATGCCGCGGTGACCGGCATATCCGTTGCGATCACACCGGCCGAAAGTCCGGCGGCGGCCGCTGAGACGCCAGGATTGGCCGTCTCCACGCCGCCCACGAGAGTTTCTCCCGTGGTGACGTATCCGACGAACACCTGCCCGGCGCGCACCGTGACAGCCCACGGGCGCTGGCCCGTGGTCAATCCCAGCGACGTGACCGACGCCACTGCTGGCGCGGCGAGGTCGGAGATGTCGAGGGTGACGAGAGTCTTGTCGAAGAGGTTGACGAAGTACAGGCGAGTTCCGTCGAGGCTTGTTGCGACGCCACCGATGCCGATCTTGCCTGCGCGCTGGAATGCATCGATATCGCGCGCTTCGACGTTACCTGCGGACAGGCCGCGGGCTGAGTTGCTGAGGGCTGTGCCCACGTCGATACCGAGGGTCGTGACGTCCAGCCAGGGTTGCACAGTCGTCCCGCTTGTCGAGACCGAACCGTTGGTGACAACGTCGGTGACGCGGTAAATACCGCCGAGCCCCAGCGTCCCGAGGCCTGAATGCCGCTTATAGGTTGCTGCGGCGAAGAGGTCGTTCTCCGCGGCGTTGTAGGCCACGCCCCAGACTGAACCGACCTGGCTGAAGGTAGCCATGGTGGACCTGCCTGGGAACCCGGTTCCCTGGGCTGCCGCCGTGCTGAAATTGGTGGAGTACGCCTGGGCAACGATCGAGGGCTGGTTCGCCGAAGTGGATGTTGGGATCCCCGAATACTGGATTGCTGTGACAACGGGCGGGTTGTTCTGCGAGTATTCCTCCGGAACACCCGCTCCGAAGTCGACACCCGACGCGCCGACAGCGACGAACTGCACGCTCGTGCCGGATCGCGTTCCGGTCGAACTGAAGACCGGCGTCTCTTCGAACCCTGCGGGCAGTCCGGTGAACTCGACACGGAGCTGGTCGGACGGCGACGGGGACGGGGAACCGGTCAAGGTATACGAGCCGTCGGCCGACGAGACTGTTGTCGTTGCGAACACTGTGTCGTCAGAGTCGTACGCCGTGACGACGACTCCGGTGATCCCGGTGTCGACCGACACGCCGCCGTGGGGTGTCGCGATGGTGTCGCGGAGTCCGTTCGCGTTGAAGTCGCGGAAGACGTGGCCAGACACCGTGCCAGCGGCAGCGGCCCTCGCCGCGCTGGTTCCAGCGGCAATGGCGGATCCGGAAAAGACGAGAACTGCGGCGGTCAGAAGGGCGACGGAAGATGGCAGGCGCGAAAGAACACGGCGGGTATGCATGGGATGAAAACCGTTCGGGTTGTTGGAGTGCCGCCGCCAGGTCGCGTGCGGGGCGGTCGCTGCTACAGGCAATCTCGAACAGCTACCAGCCGCAACGATATACCGCAGTTCGGGGTACACATAAGTCCCCAGTACGGTGGACAAGATGGCAGTGTCGCGCGCTCCACGGGTTGACGGCGGGAGACGTTTACACTTGCCGGATGACGCTAAGTCCGACCAGCATCCCCCGGGCACACCCGCGTCGCGTTGCGGGTGTCTCGGCTGTGATCCTGGCGGCGCTGCTGACCATCTCTGGGTGCGCCTCGACGGGATCTGCTCCCGCACCTGTGGGGCGATCCGTCGTCGAAGTACCCGGGGACGCGGCGACAATCAGTGAGGCCATCGAGGCAGTCTCCCCCGGCGGGCTCGTTCTGGTCTCCCCCGGCACCTACCTGGAATCCGTGACCGTCGACAAGGACGACGTGACGGTCAGGGGCACCGACCGCAATTCGGTGGTCATCGACGGGGAGGGACTGCGGCCCAACGGCATCCAGGTCATCGCCGATGGGGTGAGGGTGCAGAACCTCACGGTGACGAACCACACCTTCAATGGTGTGCTCGTGACCGGCCTGCACGACGCCAACGGCGCCCAGGCCCACAGCCTCGATGGATACACCACGCTCGACCCCGAGAAGTTTCCGCCACTGCAGCGATTCGAGGTGAGTAACGTCACCGCGAGCAACAACGGGCTCTACGGGATCTATGCCTTCAATTCCCAGCACGGCGTCATCCGTGACAACTATGCGTCGGGCTCCGCCGATTCGGGCTACTACGTCGGCCAGTGCGCGAACTGCGACATTCTGGTGACCGGCAACGTGGCTGAACACAACGCGATCGGATATGAGAACGCCAACGCCTCGGATTCCGTGCTGGTGGCGGCAAATCGCTTCTCCGACAACCGGGTCGGGCTGACCCTGCTCTCGTGGTATCAGGAAGCGTACCTGCCTCAAAGAGCCGCGACCGTCGTCGGCAACGTTATCGCCGATAACGCTTCGGGTGACTCCCCGGCGCAGGCCAACGGCGCCTTCGGAGTCGGCATCGGCCTGTCGGGGGCGAACCAGAACGTCATCGAACGCAATCTCATTGCGGACAACCCGTCATCCGGAGTGCAATTGACCAACACCGAAGACCTGTCGTCCGAAGGAAACCGACTCATCGACAATGTCTTCGAATCGAATGGCGTGGATGTCGCGGATCTGTCGGCACCTCGAGCGCCAGCCTCGGACAACTGTGTCTCCCCGACCGACACCGTGTCTTTCCTGCCGGCCGGTCTCGCCGCTGCGTGCGGTTCCACCTCTGTGTCCGGCTCGCGTGCGCAGCTGCCAGCTCTCGACGTCCCGCGAGGAGTCTCGTTTCTCAAGATCGCGGCGGGACCACGGCAGCTGGGCATGGCGGGAGACGTTCGGGATGTCCCGGCCGCGTTGCCGGGCACAGTGACGTTTCCCGAGCTCGACACGATCGCCGTGCCAGATCGCTCGTTCCTCGAAGAGTTGACGAGGGGATGAGGCTCGCCGCCCCGGTGCTGGCGTCCGTCATCGTTGTCGGACTCGTCGCCTGCACTCCTGCAGGATCGCCACCGCCTGCCTCAGACCCTGCCTCAGACTCGAGCCAGCAACCCACCGGTCTCAGCAGCGAGCAGGCAGAACAATTGGCCGTCACGCGATTCCGCAACTTCGATGCGGGTATCCGAGCCATCCACCTGTCGATTCCCTCGACGCAGGTCGGCGCCGTCGATCTCACGGGATGGTTCGATTTCGAACAGCACATTGGGTACGGCCTCGTGAAAGATGGCGGGACCCTGTGGTGGTCGGAGAGCACGGTAGCCGTGCGCGACGTGCCGGCCAGCGAGGCGTCTATCCCGCTGCCCACGGATGGTTGGGTCAGCTATCCGCTTGACCCCGGCTCCAATCCGCTCGCAACGGCGCTTACGCTCGTGGGCAGTCTGGGCTCCGACCGACCGGAGAACCCGCAGCTACTGGCCCAGTCCGATGCGCTGTGGGTGCGGTCCGACACGATCGGAGGCGCTGCCGTGGGAGTGTTCATCGGCCCATCCGCCGACGATGCAACCGTCTCGACTGACGGGTCGGAACGGGCACGCTACTGGGTCGACGATCGCGGACTGCTCCTCAGGTTCGAAGCGCCAGTCGGGGCGGAATGGATGACGCTCGACCTCAGCACCGGCTCGGCCGATATCCCGATCACAACACCCGGTGCCCCGTGACGCACGACGACCGCCCGGAGGATGCGGGCACCCCTGAGCCCGATCGGGAGTCTGGACAGCTGCGCCCCACCCGTCGCGGCCTGCTGCAGGGCGCTTTGGGAGGTGCCATCGGGTTCGCGGCGGGAGCCGGCTCCGGAGCCGCTGTCGTGTCGGGCACCGCGGCAACCCCGGCCGCTCGACCCGGCGCAGGCAGGCCGCAGCCCGTCCCCGCGTCGGGTTGCTACCAGGCGGGCATCCACCTCCCTGCCTCGCCCCAGTTGTTCGGTCGCATCGCGGTGCTCGAAATCGGTGGGAGCACTCTGGGGTGGCTCGCGGCTCTGGGGCGGCGCGTTATCCAGCTGACCGAAGACGGAGATGGGGAGATCCTGCCCGATGGTCCCGGCGATCTCACGATCTCGGTCGGGATCGGTCCCCGACTGGTGCGAGCCGCGGATCCGACGATCATCGGAACTACCGATCTGCCCGCCTTTGCGGGAGACGAGGGCATCACCCCCGGGCATGTCGGTGGTGACGTACTGCTCGCCGTCCACTCGAGCGACCCCACGGTACTTGCCGCCGTCGTCGACGACCTTGCGCTGCTCATCCCGGAATCCACCCGTCAGTGGGAACAGGCGACATTCCGGGGCGCAGGCGTGGGAACCAAAGCCCGCAACACTCTCGGTTTCATGGATGGCGTGATAGTCCCCCGCACGAGCGATGAACTGGACCGCGGGGTGTGGGTGACGAGCGGGCCGCTGGCCGGGGGCACAGTGTGTGTGATTCGAAGACTAGCGATCGATACGACGCGATTCCGCACGCTCGACATCGGCGAGCGGGAGGGCGTCATCGGGCGCACCCTGACCGACGGCGCTCCCCTGTCGGGTGGCGGCCCCGATGACCAGATCGACCTCAACTCCAAGACGCCAGAGGGAGAGTTCATCGTGCCTGCACACGCTCACGCGAGGGCGGCGCATCCGTCATTCACCGGATCCGAGCTGATGCTCAGGCGCAGTTACTCCTACGACAACGGTGTCGACTCAGGACTTGTGTTCATCTCGTTCCAGAACGACCTGCGGACATTCGTCGCCACCCAGCAGCGGCTGGACGAGATGGACGCTTTGATGAAGTTCACTCGACCTACAGCGAGCGGTACCTTCCTCGTGCTTCCGGGCTTCGACGCCGTCACACCGTTGGGCGCAGCCTTCGGCTGAGTGCCCTGATGTCGCTCACGCCTCACGGTCACGAGCTCGAGATCCTTCGGCTTAACGACAGCAGGGCCGCACCCGAAGGTGCGGCCCTGCTGGGGTAACACTAAGGGACTACTTGAGTACCTTGACGACCTTGCCTGCACCGACGGTGCGGCCACCCTCGCGGATGGCGAAGCCGAGGCCCTCCTCCATGGCGATGGGCTGAATCAGCTCAACGGTCATTTCGGTGGTGTCGCCGGGCATGACCATCTCGGTGCCCTCGGGCAGCGTGATGACGCCGGTGACGTCGGTGGTGCGGAAGTAGAACTGCGGGCGGTAGTTCGCGTAGAACGGGTTGTGACGCCCACCCTCATCCTTGGACAGGATGTACGCGGTTCCCTCGAAGTTCGTGTGAGGGGTGACCGAACCGGGCTTGACGACAACCTGGCCGCGCTCGACGTCTTCACGCTTGGTTCCGCGGAGCAGCAGACCACAGTTCTCGCCGGCCCATGCCTCGTCGAGCTGCTTGTGGAACATCTCGATACCAGTGACCGTGGTCTTCTGGGTCGGGCGGATTCCGACGATCTCGACGTCCGAGTTGATCGCGAGGGTTCCACGCTCGGCGCGGCCCGTCACGACGGTTCCACGACCGGTGATCGTGAAGACGTCCTCGATCGGCATGAGGAAGGGCTTGTCCTTGTCGCGCACGGGGTCGGGAACGTTGTCGTCCACGGCCTCCATGAGGTCGAGGATGGACTGGGTCCACTTCTCGTCACCCTCGAGAGCCTTGAGGCCGGACACGCGCACCACGGGTGCGTTGTCGCCATCGAAGCCCTGGGCTGCGAGCAGCTCACGGACCTCGAGCTCGACGAGCTCGAGGATCTCTTCGTCGTCGACCATGTCGGACTTGTTGAGTGCGACGAGCAGGTACGGCACGCCGACCTGCTTGGCCAGAAGCACGTGCTCGCGCGTCTGAGCCATGGGGCCGTCGGTAGCGGCAACCACGAGGATCGCGCCGTCCATCTGTGCAGCACCGGTGATCATGTTCTTGATGTAGTCGGCGTGGCCGGGTGCATCGACGTGAGCGTAGTGACGCTTAGGCGTCTCGTACTCGACGTGCGAGATGTTGATCGTGATACCGCGCTGGCGCTCTTCCGGAGCCGAGTCGATCGACGCGAAGTCGCGCTGAACGTTGGTCGCGGACGGGAACTTGTCAGCAAGCACCTTCGAGATCGCGGCCGTCAGCGTGGTCTTGCCGTGGTCGACGTGCCCGATGGTACCGATGTTTACGTGCGGCTTGGTCCGCTCGAACTTGGCCTTAGCCACTGTGGGTCCTCCTCAGGACTCGTTGCTGGGCATCCGATTGTTATCGGATGCTTCGCGGTTTGTGTGTTGTTATGTTACTCGGGCTCGGTGAGCCGCGGGTGCAGGGCTGTTACTCGCCCTTGTTCTTCTGAATGATCTCGTCAGCTACCGCGCGGGGAACTTCCGAGTAGCTGTCGAAGGTCATCGAGTACACGGCGCGTCCCGAGGTCTTGGACCTCAGGTCGCCGACGTAACCGAACATCTCCGACAGGGGCACCTTGGCCGTGACGACCTTGACGCCAGTCGCATCTTCCATCGACTGGATCTGGCCACGACGCGAGTTCAGGTCGCCGATGACGTCCCCCATGTATTCCTCGGGGGTACGGACCTCGACGGCCATGAGCGGCTCGAGCAGCACGGGGTCGGCCTTGCGGGCCGCTTCCTTGAATGCCATCGAACCGGCGATCTTGAACGCCATTTCTGACGAGTCCACATCGTGGGCAGCACCATCGAGGATGATTCCCTTGACGCCGACCATCGGGTAGCCGGCGAGAACGCCCACTGCCATCGACGCCTGGAAACCCTGGTCGATGGAACCGATGTACTCACGCGGGATGCGACCACCGGTGACCTTGTTCTCGAATTCGTAGATCGTGTCAGGAGTCACTTCGAGTGGCTCGAGCGAGATCTGCACCTTCGCGAACTGGCCGGATCCACCGGTCTGCTTCTTGTGGGTGTAGTCGTGCTTGTCGACGATGCGACGAATCGTCTCGCGGTAGGCCACCTGCGGCTTGCCGACGTTCGCCTCGACGTTGAACTCGCGCTTCATACGGTCGACGAGGATGTCGAGGTGAAGCTCGCCCATTCCCTTGATGACCGTCTGGCCGGTGTCCTGGTTCTGCTCTGTGCGGAACGTCGGGTCTTCCTCGGCGAGCTTCTGGATGGCGATACCCAGCTTCTCCTGGTCGGCCTTCGTCTTCGGCTCGATAGCGACCTCGATGACAGGCTCGGGGAAGGTCATCGACTCGAGAACCACCTGGTTGTTCGGGTCGCACAGGGTGTCACCCGTGGTCGTGTCCTTGAGGCCGATGACCGCGTAGATGTGACCGGCGGTGACGCTGTCGACAGGGTTTTCCTTGTTGGCGTGCATCTGGAAGATCTTCCCGATGCGCTCCTTCTTGCCCTTGGTCGAGTTGATCAGCTGAGCACCGGAGTCAGCCTGACCCGAGTACACGCGGATGTAGGTCAGTCGACCGAAGAACGGGTGGACTGCGACCTTGAACGCGAGCGCGGCGAACGGCTCGGTGGAGTCGGGGTGGCGCTCGACGATCTTCTCTTCGTCACGAACGTCGTGTCCCTCGGTCGCCGGCACGTCGAGCGGGCTGGGGAGGTAGTCGACGACAGCATCGAGCATCGGCTGGACGCCGCGGTTCTTGAAAGCTGAACCACAGAGAACCGGGTAGATCTCGCTGTTGACGGTGAGCTTGCGGATGGCCTTCTTGATCTCGGCCACCGAGAAGTCGGTGTCACCCTCCATGAAGCGCTCCAGGAGCGCGTCATCGGTCTCGGCGACGACCTCAAGCAGCGCGGTGCGGTACTCGTTGGCCTTCTCGACGAGGTCCGCGGGGATCTCTTCGACGGCGTACTTGGCGCCCATCTCGACGTCACCCTTGGAGTCTCCACGCCACGTGAGTGCACGCATTTCGACCAGGTCGACAACACCTTCGAAGGTGTTCTCGAAGCCGATCGGCAGCTGGATGACCAGCGGCTTGGCGCCGAGGCGCTTGATGATCGTGTCGACGGTGAAGTAGAAGTCGGCGCCGAGCTTGTCCATCTTGTTGACGAAGCAAATGCGGGGGACGTCGTACTTGTCGGCCTGGCGCCAGACGGTCTCGGACTGGGGCTCAACGCCCTCCTTGCCGTCGAACACTGCGACTGCGCCGTCGAGAACGCGGAGCGAACGCTCCACCTCCACGGTGAAGTCGACGTGGCCTGGGGTGTCGATGATGTTGATCTGGTGCTTGTCCCAGAAACACGTGGTGGCAGCAGAGGTGATCGTGATGCCACGCTCCTGCTCCTGCGCCATCCAGTCCATCGTCGCCGCACCATCGTGCACCTCGCCGATTTTGTGGGTGATGCCCGTGTAGAACAGGATGCGCTCGGTCGTCGTGGTCTTGCCAGCATCGATGTGAGCCATGATGCCGATGTTGCGGACCTTGTTCAGGTCGGTGAGCACGTCCTGTGCCACGGGTTCCTCCGAAAGTTTGTGTAATGAACGCTGGACTCATCGAGCGGGCGGGATCGGAAATCCGGTCCCGCCCGATCAGTGATGAATGGCTACCAGCGGTAGTGCGCGAATGCCTTGTTCGACTCTGCCATCTTGTGGGTGTCTTCGCGGCGCTTGACTGCTGCTCCGAGACCGTTCGATGCGTCGAGGATCTCGTTGGTGAGTCGCTCTGTCATCGTCTTTTCACGACGGCCCTTCGCGTAGCTGGTCAACCAGCGAAGCGCGAGGGTGTTGGCGCGGTGCGACTTGACCTCGACCGGCACCTGGTACGTCGAGCCACCAACGCGGCGTGACTTGACCTCGAGGGTCGGGCGGACGTTGTCGAGCGCCTTCTTGAGGGTGACGACAGCATCCGCACCGTTCTTGGCGGAAACGCCCTCGAGTGCGCCGTAAACGATGCGCTCTGCAAGACCCTTCTTGCCATCGAGCAGGATCTTATTGACGAGCTGGCTCACGATGGGAGCGCCGTAGACCGGGTCCGCTACTACGGGACGCTTCGGTGCTGGACCTTTACGAGGCATTACTTCTTATCCTTCTTGGCGCCGTAGAGGCTGCGGGCCTGCTTGCGGTTCTTGACTGCCTGGGTGTCGAGTGCGCCACGAACGATCTTGTAGCGAACGCCGGGGAGGTCTTTGACTCGACCGCCGCGGATGAGCACCATCGAGTGCTCCTGCAGGTTGTGGCCTTCACCAGGGATGTAGGCGGTGACCTCGGTGCCGTTGGAGAGCTTGACGCGGGCGACCTTGCGAAGAGCCGAGTTCGGCTTCTTCGGGGTGGTGGTGTAGACGCGGGTGCAAACGCCGCGCTGCTGCGGGTTGGACTTCAGGGCGGGAGCCTTGGTCTTGACGACCTTCGGCGAACGGCCCTTTCGCACCAACTGCTGAATGGTGGGCACTAAATAACTCCTTGTTGTTGCTGCACGGTGACAGCGTCTTGATGGTTAGCATTCGCGTGGCCTGCTCCTAGTGACAGGAACCGGGCCGCGCGAGTTCATCTGGACCCGCTGGCTTCCTTGGGAGAAAATTTGCGGGTATGCCGTGGGGGCCGCTCGAAGAACGAACCCTTGGTGCGAGGCGCATGAGCCTGATCTGTGCCATGGCACGATTCAGGCGCACGACAAAGCGCACACCTCGAAAAGAATAGTCCCATCCGGAGCGGCGGTCAAATGATTCCGCTCTCGGAGCGCCCGTCCGGGGGTCGCCCTGAGACAGCTTTCGAGGCAGCAACTACGACCGCCGAGAGCACGGCGGCCCCCGGCACGAACGGCGCGAGCGCGAAGTGGACGGTGGCGGCGGGGATCCACCCGAAATCACCGCGAGTGATGCTGTAGCCCACAGCCCCCACCAGCAGCATCGCCACGAACGCGAGCACTGCGGCTCCGACCACGACGCGGGCGGGCCTGGGGGCGATCGTGACGGTGCGGACTGACGCGAAGGTCACCAGGAGGGCGGCGATCACCATCGACGGGCCGAGCAGCGGGCCGGCATCCACATAGTCAATGACGTCACGATCGACGATGACACTCAGGATGCCCCACAGCGCGATGAGCGCGGCGAGATAGGCCACCGTGGCGAAGACCGCCAGCCCCGTGCGCGCCATCCCGGCGGCGGAATCGTTGCTCGTGACCGCTACCGCGTCTCTCAGCCCTGGGCGCGACGCTCGGCGAGCTCGCGCTCGTACGTCTCACGGGCGTTCGCGTTGCGCGCCTTGACACTCCGGCCGCGACGGCTGATGAGCGCACCGAACCAGAGGGAGACCTCGCGGGCCAGCAGGGCCGAGGCGATGACGAAGGGGTTGGAGAGCTGCGCGGCGAAGCGGGCGTTGGCTTCTGACGGCGTGTTGGAGATGACCCCGGTCGAAAGCAGCCCGAGGCCGATCGTGCCGAAGTACACGGCGAGCGCCACCAGCACGCTGCCGACGATGTACGCCCACCAAGCCCCGCGGTTGACGAGGAGCACAAGCAACACGAACGCCAGCACGAAGAACAGCATCGGGATGTAGAACTGCGTCTGCGTAAGGAAGGCGAAATCGAATCGGCCCGAACCCGCGTACTGGATGATGGCGGTGACGACCGCGAGCAGCGCGACGAAGATGAGGGCGGAGAGTGCGGCGATCAGCGTACCGACGCCACGATTGCCGCGATTGCGCGGTGCGGCCGGCGCCTGAACGTAGACGACCTGCTGCGGAGCGGCGACGGGAGGAACCTCGGTACGGACAGCAGCGGGGTCGGCCGTCGCCGCGATGGGCTCGCTCGCGGACGTGTGAACGACATCCTGTTCGACGACTGTCGAGTCGTCGTCCTCTATGACCAGTTCGTCGTACACGGGCGTCTGCGACGGCTCATCGACGATGACGGCTTCCTGCACAGCATCGTCGTGGGTGTCAGTGTGCGCCGGTGTTGCACCCGGGGTGTGGTTTCCGGAATCCGGGGTGGTTGCGGTCATCGCTGCTCCTCATGCCTATCTGCCAGTCGGCGTCCAGTCTAGTCAGGGGGCGCATCGCAACGCCCCCTGACACTTCGCAAGCAGTTACTTCGCGGCCGTCGGGTCGAACTGGTTGAGCAGTACGTAGATGTATCCGGTGGTGGTGCCGGTGGTGACACCATCTTCGCCGATCTCGCTGGTGAACCCGGTGGCCAGGAACAGACGGCTGCCGTTTTGGACGCCACTGACGAAGTCGAGAACCTGTTCGTATGTACCCTTGGTCTGGATCGTGATCGGGACGAGTACGAAGTTCTCCGTCGTCACCAGCCCGTTGGTCACAGCGGAGGGCACCAGGGGGTCGACTGCGGCAACAGCGGGGGCAGCGGGATCGATAACGGGTTCTGTTGCCGCGGCGTCGGTTGGCGCGGGAGCAGCCGGGGCAGCCGACGCAGGCGGCACGTACGCTTCTGCGTCCGTCAAAACGATGGAACTCACGGCAGCTCCTGTGGCAACCGCGATTCCGTTGAGATCATCGATGAAGGTGGAGGTATCAGCCGTGCGAGGTATGGACCGCTGCAGCACACTCAGGTCGGCCTTCCACTTGGGCAGATCCTTCTCATCGGCAATGAGCTGCGTCACGACCACTCGGAGCGCGTCGTTCTGCCCATCGACCGTGACTCGCTGCGAATCGTCCGTTGCGGCAGCGCTGAGCTGAGGACTGATTCCGAGGAACCATCCTGCGAGGAGCACGGCGACCATGCCGATCACGCTGGCGATGATGAAAATCCGGTTACGCATGATCAGTTGCCGTCCTCTGCTGTCGCTGTAGCTTCCGCGTCAGGGAGCTTCGGAGCGAATCTTCCCGAGTACGCCTCGGCATTGATATGCATCGTGATCGACGCCGTGTATGAGCCGTCAGTTTGCTGGGTGACGCTATTCGGGACCGCATCGACGAATCCCGGGAGGGACTTGAGGCCGTTCAGCCAGGTGGGGATCGACGGGAGCGTGGGACTCGCCGCAGCGAAGACCAATGTGCCGATTCGGCCACCTTCGAGCGGAACTGTGGACTGCGCGAAGTCCGTGACGGGAGACGCTGTATCGGTGTCGACACCGGTCACGATAACGCCGGCCGGCAGGGTTGCCTGGAGCGCCAGCAGGTAGGTCTTCCAGTCGATCTCCGTCGACCCTCCCACTTCCTGGGCAGCTTTCGACACAGCCACGTTGTTCTTCACATCACGCACCTCGGCATGGGCCGCCTGATCTGCCAGAAGCACCACTGTCTCGTCCTGCGATGCAATCAGATTGTTGTGCGCTATGAAGGCAAGGAACCACGCTCCACCAGTCGCGGCCAGCACGATGACAAGCACTCCGAGGATGCCGAGCTTGAGTCCGCGACGTACAGACTTCGCGCGATTACCTTCACCCACCTCCGGCGGCAGAAGGTCTGCGCGAGGAGCGCCGCCGAGTGAAAGTGGCTTAGCCTTCGGTGTCCCGCTGCCGCGTCCACCGATGCTCATGGAGAGAAAGCTCGACGCTTTCTTCTCGTTCTTGTCGTCTCCAGAATCCTGGTCAGGGCGAGTCATTGTGGGGGCGCTCATCACTTACCTCCGATTGTCAGGCCGAGTGCTACGGCGAGATTGGGTCGAGAAGCTTCGAGCAACGCGGAATCGACTGTTCGAGCGATGGTGAATCTTTCGAAGGGATCTGCGTCTGAGACGGGAATTCGCGTGATTTCGCTCAACGCCGTTCCGAATCCTGCGAGTTGGGCACCACCGCCGCCGATCACCAACCGACGGATCGGTGTTGTCGGCCTGGTGTTGATATAGAAGCTGATGGTGTTCCTGACGCTGTTGAGCAGGTCTCCGGTCACCTCGCGGATCGTTTCGATCGCGGGAGCCCATTCCGGGCTCGAATTGTCCTGGGTCAGTCCGAAGCCGCGTTTGACCTGTTCGGCCTGGGCGTCGGCAATATCGAACCTGCTGACCAGGGCTGCCGTCACGTCGTTTCCACCGTTGGGGATGATCCTGACAAACTGCGGGGTACCGCCGGATGCCACCACCACAGTCGTGGTGACCGATCCGACGTGGATCATTCCGACCGTTTCCTTCGCGTTGGCAGCTGAGAGCAGAGCCCTCGACAGAGCGAAAGGAATCAGGTCGACCTCGATCGGGTTCAGCCCGGCCGCCTGCACGGCCTGCACGTTGCTCATCACCGATTCCTTGACGGCGGCGACCAGCAGTCCGTGGATGACGGGGCCGGCCTCGGTGACCGCCTCGGATACCGGGTAGAAGTCGAGCAGGGCATCAGCCACCGGCACCGGCAGCATCTCCTGCACCTGGAACGGCAGCGATTCCCTGATCTGCTGGAGGGGCATCTTCGGCACGGTGAGATCGCGGGCGAGAACGCGTTGGTTCCCCACACCGAGGATCACATCCTTGGACTTGAACCCTCCGCGGGACCACAACTGCTTCAGCGTAGACGCGACCGTATCGATCTCCAGGACCTCACCGCGCTGCGCTGACCCTTGAGGCAACTGGGCTTCGTGGTATCGCAATAGCTTCGGTCGAGGCTTGCTCTGTTCACTCACCTCGGCGGCGCGCACGATGCCCGCTCCGAAGTCGAGCCCCACTACTGATCTCGCCATTTCTTCCCCCTGTTGTCCCTACTGGTCAGTTCAATCCGACGAGCGAGAGATACGCGCCCGCTATGGTGCTGCCCGCAACGATTGCGACCCATGCTCCCCCGAGCATCCAGGGCCCGAACGGAATGCCTGATCGGCGTCCCGCCTTGCGGATGATGATGAGTACTGCTGAAGCTATGCCGCCCAGGATGAACGCGGCGGCGGCTCCGACGATGAGCTGCTCCCAACCGAGGAATCCCAGGAAGATGCCGATGACTCCAGCGAGCTTGACGTCGCCGAGTCCCATTCCCCCGGGATAGGCAAATGCCAGCACCAGGTAGAAAACAAAGAAAATGGCCCCACCCGCTGCCAACCGGATCAGAGCGCCAACGTCACCGACGGTGAGAGCGGCGGCGCCCAGAAGGACCGCGCCGACCAGGTACCCGGGAAGCACTATCCGATCCGGAAGTCGGTGCACATCGAGATCGATTGCCGACAGCGCGACGCTGGTCGCCATGAAGTAAAGGAATGCGACCAGCACAAGCACACCCGAGACGACCTCGGTCACCGAGGATGACGCTGTCAGTGCTGGAAGGAATCGAAGGGCGACGACGATAAACAGGATGCCGGTCACGGCTTCGACGATCGGATAACGCACGGAAATCGAGGTGCGGCAATTGCGGCACTTGCCGCGAAGGGCGACCCACGACAGGACGGGGACATTGTCGCGCGGGCTTATCCCTGACGAGCATCCGGGGCAGGCCGACGGCGGCGCGACGACAGAAAGCCCCAGCGGAACCCGATAGATGACGACGTTCAGGAACGAGCCGATGGCTGAGCCCATGACGGCGACCAGCGCCGTCAGGGCAACCGCGAGCGACAGCGCCTCGGTCATGGGATCTTCGCCCCTTGAGGCGTGAACGCGCTATTCACTGAGGCGTACTGTGTCACGCCGTACGTGGTCGAAACCGGGGTCAGGAACTTCGGGGGCGCGGTGAATCTCAGCCGTTCGTCGTAGGTATACGACTTGGCGTAGCCGTTCACGATGCTTCCACCGCTCGTAGTCGCCACCGTTCCACGGAACTTCTGGGCCAGTGCTCCCAGGACCGTCAGCGTGCCTCGCTGGCCGCCGTACTGGTAGTTCTGCACCATGATCGTGTGCGCCACAGACAGCACCGCTGCCTGGATCGTGCGCCCGCCCGCTGCGGGCAGCACTGCTGTACTGCCGGTGATGGTTCCCGAGCTGTTGTAGGTGAACGCCATCGGGTTGTAGACCCACACAGCGTTCTGCCCAATCAGACCGAGAATCGAGCTCTCGGCGTTCGCGTACTTGACATCGCCGGTCACGTACACGTAGTTCTCGGAACCGATGGTCAACTCGCCAGCCAGCGTGCCCTTGACGAAGGCGTCGCCATTCTTGCAACCGTAGGCCGGGGCGGTTGTCGATGAGGTTGCGGGGCGCGACTCTCCGGCCATCGGAAACGTTGTGCCGCGAAACGACCACGATTGGTCGCGGCCCGAGCCCGAACAAACGAAGTTTGTGGGAAGGCCGGCAGAGTAGTTGACGTCACTGGTGTCGTTGGGCACGTTCTGCACGTAGATCAGGTTTTTTTCCAGCACTGGGATGGTCGCGCCTGCGGCGCTGCGCAGAGCACTGAGGGTTCCGCACTGGGCCGGATTCGCGCTCGAGATGCCGGGAGTCAATGAGATGTTGGTGTACTTGGTCCACGGTGACGACACGGTCATTGTGCCGTCGCTGTTCAGAGTTATTTCCGTCGGACCGGTGTAAAGGCAACCCGGTCGTGGCACGTCGGTGCTGAGGTCGTTTCGTGCCTCTTTGCGGAGCTGAGAGTTCGTGGGTGGAATAGTGATCGCCGAACGGTAAGCCGGCGCCTTGATGACCGCGTTCGCGCTGCCGTTCCAACGGATAGCTGTGCCGGTGCACTCGTTCGAGAATGCGAGGGTCGATGCACTCGTCACGTCTCCGTTGAAGGTAGAACCGCAAATCGACAGTCGGTCGTTGGTGTGAAGTGGACCGTTGATGGTATCAGCCGCACCGAACTGGATTTTTTGGCACGCAACGGGCCTGGCCGGATTCGCCCACGCGTACCTGTCACAATCGGTACCGCCGAAGATGTCCGGGTCGAGAGTCTCGAAATCGGTGAAGTAAAGGAAGTCGAGGAAGCCCTTCTGGCGAAGATCAGCGACGATGGTGCGGGTGACATTGCCGACCTTGCCGGTCACGCGAAGCTTGATAACGCCCGACGTGCCGTACTGGCTGTTGTTGATCTCGTAGCGGTAGCTGGCTCTGTTGTCGCTGCCGGGAACGATGGCCCACGCGTCGGTCGCCAGCACTCCGAATGCGGGATTTGCTGCAGCTCCGGTAGGCAGACTCACCGTGCTGGCAGGCGAACTCGTATACAGAGACGCACTGTTGCCGTACTTCTGGTAGGTACTGTCGTTCGACAGCCTGCTCTGATACTCAGCGACTCCCGCGTAGGCGGCGGCCAGCGCACCGCCGGCATCCTGGTCGTCGTCCGCCTTGACCATGCCGCTTGACGTGACGCTCAGGGAGCCCGTAACCAGCACGAGCATCACCGCAGACAGAATGATCACGGCGGGAAGCGCATAGCCGCTGTCCGAGCGGAACCTATTCAGGAAAGAGAGTCTCACGAGTCGTCCTTGCTCTGTAAGCCGAGATTGGGCATCCCGACCGTGTTCTGGATCGCGACGGGTTGCGCGGTCGCGGATGTGTCGGTGCGCGTTCGAACCGTGAACCTGATGGCAGCGATGGTGCTGCGTTGGGCGAGAGTGAGCCCGGTGCCGGATGGAACCACAACCTGGGAAGCGGAATCCAGATAGACAAAGAGCGGGGCAGTTTCGCTTGCACCCGCGCCAACCGCCACGGATGGGTCGATAAGAGCACCGGGGAAGACCCGGGTGGACGCGGGTGTCGCGCCCAGGGCGGGAAACTCCCATAATCCGGTCGTGGCATTCGTCGTCGCATTCCAGCGCTTCTCGACCAATTGCTTTTTCGCGTCCTGCGAGAAGCTGACGCGAATGGGCCGGACATTGCTGGAAGTGTTGTCCGCAAACGCATAGATCGTGAGAGACGTGTTTGTCGCTGCAACGAGGGCAGGATCCGGTGCAGTCGAACCGACGACCCGAAGAGTGGTAGCCGGCCTGATGACATCGGCAAGCTCGTTCGCGATATTTGAGCCGAGGGCAGTTGTGCTTCGGGACTCGTTTGCTTTGATCGTGGCTGAGGTGATCTGCACGAAGAAGCCGACGACCATCGAGAGCACGAGGGTGGTGAGTGCCATGGACACGATCAATTCCATCAGTGACAGGCCACTGTCGCTACGGTCGGAGGTCCGGAGCCTCCGCCGAAGTGCGGCGATCATTGCGGCACCCGCGGGTCGAGGGTAAACGACGTTGCCGTGGGGGGCGGGCCGCCCAGGAGCGCTCCGACGATGGAGTCGACAACACCAGCCAAGCTACCTGTACCCGAGCTGTTGTTGGATGTCGATAGCTTCCAGGTGCCGTAAGGCAAAGCGAGGTTGTAGTCCTTGTTGTCGTCGAGCTTCTCGCTGAAGACATACCTCATGGGGACGTCACAGCCGGGATCTCCAGAGCCAGCGGAGGGAGCGATCGACTCCGCCACGAAGTATCGGTCGTCGGCCCCCGTGTACCTCAGGGAGAACACACCCATGGGAATGTTCATGTTGGCGGTAAGGCCCGGGCCTGCGGCTACTGCGGGGGATTGTTCGCCGGCAGCGAGATTTACTCCATTGACGGTCCCGGCGGGCCATGAACTTGGATCCGGAGAAAGGCACCCCGCTACGGCAGCGCTCGAAGGGGTGGCAGCGATAGGCGTAACGTATTTGCCAGCGATCGTTGTGTATCCCGAGCTGAAGGGATGTAGCGACAGCATTGATGGCGTGCCGGTCGAGTTCACGAACGAGCCGTAGGTGCTGATGAACGTGGTATCGAGATTGTTTGGCCGCAGCTCGTTCGACACCAAGGGGAAGTTGCTGGCGTAGTTGAGGTTGAACCTCGCTGCCAGGTCGTAGCTGAACTGGGCGCTCAGGGTATCTCCGGCCTTGACCTCGAGGCTCACCGAAGGCGAGCTCTTCTGGTCGGAACTGATGTAGCCGGACTTGTTGATCGACACGACATAGGTGCCCGGGGTGACTTTGAAGGCGTAGCTGCAACCGTCTGAGTCGGTGGGATCCATGGCGACCGCAGCACCTCCTCCGCTGAACGCGACCGAGATCGGAACTCCTGAGGCTCCGGTGCCTGCGGCAGCGAGTACAGACACGAGGATCGTTCCGAAGCTGGGGTCGTTCAGCCGGGAGACCGGAGCTACAAGCGTATTCGCCCTGACCGCCTGGGTCGCTGAAATCTGGGTGGGCCAGGAGACCTTCACGTCGACCTGCTTGTACTGCAGGGCTCCGGTTCCGGTGCCGCAACCCGAGCTGGTGCCGGTGGACGACACCCAACCTGCAGTGCGAGCGATGGTGTACACCATCCCGTTGACCGTCACGGTGCGGGTGTTGCTGAAGAGATCGAGTGGATCGCCGGCGGCCCGAGCATTATCGATTTCGCTGGCCGCGAGGTTTGTAGCAATGACGCGGGACTCGGAGTCGGCGGCGATCCTGAGAGTGGAGATGGCCGAGTACGCGATTCCGATCGCAACCACCATGAAGATGGCGAGAGCGACGATGACCTCGATCATGCCGAGCCCTGCGTCACCGCGTTGCGCAGCGGCGAGCCGAGACCTGAGTGCCTTCATGATGTTCCTCCCCTGAATGGATTGCGAGACGGGCCGACCCGGATGTGCCCGTATGGGGCACTGCCTCAGCAGTGCCCCATACGGCCTGGACTTCTAGGTGTTACGGGGTGGTTGCGTTGAGCACGATGCCCGTGCAGGTACCCGAGACCACTCCACCGGTTTCGGTGGTGGCGAAGGACTTGGTCGTGACGCTGACCGCGGAGATGCAGAACTTACCGACGTCCGTGCCGGTTCCGATGTTGATGGTCGGGATGGAGCCCGGGCTGGCGTAGTTTCCGGCAGCGGCAGGAACGCTGTAGCCGTATTTGGCGTCGAGTCCAGCAACGACGGTCAATGCAGCGGGGTTGGTGCCCTTCTCGGTGAAGTAAGCGACGACAGCGATCTTGGCGTTCGTGACGTCGGACTTGACGCCTGAGTCTTTGGCGTTGTTCTGGACACCGATGTAGATCGGGATGGCGATCGCGGCGAGGATGCCGATGATGATGACGACGACGAGCAGCTCGATGAGCGTGAACCCGCGGTCACCTTCGCGCAGTGCTGCGCGACGGGCCGTGAGTGCATTCTGAATGCGGATCATGATGTATTCCATTCTGAGTATTTGACAAGGAATGCGAGCCGTCCCCCCACGGTTATGACCCGACTGCTAAAACATATTGGGCGACGACACCCCCCGTGCATCCCGCAAGTGGGGGGTTTTTGGAGTATTACTGCCCCCAGTCAGCGGGTCATCGGAGCGGTCTAGTGACGAGGCCGTATGGTCCTGGCGGTCTCAGGCTGAAGCCAGAGGTATCCAGGTGGCGCCCGGGCGCGAAACGCGGAACGACCCCCGGTGGATACGCGGCCTGAACTGGCCGTGAATTCACCGAGGGTCGTCGTGGTGAGCCTGCACCGTGTGCACGTCAGCACGCGCGCACAGCGCTTGTGATTGTTACGGTGTGGTGGCGTTGAGTGTGAATCCGCTGCACGTACCGGAGACCACTCCCCCGGTCTCGCTCGTCGCGAAGGACTTTGTCGTGGAGCTGATGCCGGAGATGCAGAACTTCCCGGCGTTCGTGCCGGTCCCGCTGGTGATGGACGGGATGGTTCCGTAGTTCCCCACGTTCGCAGCCGGCGGGGTGTAGCCGTACTTGGCGTCGAGCCCGGCGGCGAGAGTAAGTGCCGTCGGGTTGGCCCCCTTCTCGGTGAAGTACGCCACAACGGCGATCTTCGCGTTGGCGATATCGGACTTGACGCCTGAGTCTTTGGCGTTGTTCTGGACACCGATGAAAATCGGGATCGCGATCGCGGCGAGGATGCCGATGATGATGACGACGACGAGCAGCTCGATGAGCGTGAACCCGCGGTCGCCTTCGCGCAGTGCTGCGCGACGGGCCGTGAGTGCATTCTGAATGCGGATCATGGTGTATTCCATTCTGAGTATGTGATGTGGGCGCGAGCCGTCCCCCCACGGTTCTGGCCCGTCATTCTCACGCTAAAGGAACTGGACTCTGCCGGTGCATCCCGTAACCGGGGGGTTTTGCCATACCTCGCCACCCCAAAAGGCGGGTCATCGTGGACCGACGCTCGAGCGACTTAACGATGGAATGGGCGCCGCGATCGCGGCGCCCATCCTCAACGCAGGTTCTATTTGATAGCGGTCGCGATCGAGAAGATCGGAAGGTAAAGCGCGACGACCATGCCACCAACGACGACGCCCAGAAAGGCGATCATAAGAGGCTCGATAAGGGAGGTGAGGGCCTCCGTGGATGCTTTCACCTCAGCGTCATAGAAATCCGAGACCTTGTTCAGCATGATCTCCATAGCGCCGGAGTCCTCGCCCACCGCGATCATCTGAACCACCATCGAGGGAAAGACCGGCTCCTTGGCCAGAGGCTCCGCGATGGAGCGTCCCTGGCGAACTGCGTCAGCGATATTTTTTGTTGCCCGTTCGATCACCCAGTTTCCCGAGGTCTCGCCGACGACGTTCAATGCCTGCAGAATCGGCACGCCCGAGCCAATCATGTTGGCGAAGTTGCGGGTGAATCGAGCCACCGCGATCTTCTTCATGAGTCCACCGAAAACGGGCAGTCTGAGCTTCACGGGGTCGATGACTTTGCGGACTCGCTCGGTGTTCTTGTTCGCACGCCACCAGAACGATGAGCCCAAGCCGACAACAATCAGCACTGGTGCAACGATCGGCATAGATTCCGACAGGGTCACCAGAACCTGGGTGGGAAGTGGAAGGGCGCCGCCAAGGCCCTCGAACATCGTCTTGAACACCGGCACGATGAAGATGAGCATCAGCACCACCGCCAACATGGACATGATGAGCACCATGACCGGATAGGTGAGGGCCGACTTCACGGTCGAGCGGAGGTTGGCTTCCTTCTCGAAGTTGTCGGCAAGCGAATCGAGCGCCCGGTCGAGGAATCCGCCGGTTTCTCCCGCCCTGACCATGCTGATCATGAGAGGCGGGAAGTCGACGGGATGTTTCGACAGAGCCTGTGAGAACGAGGCCCCGGCTTCGACATCGGCAGACACCCTGACCATGATGGCGGCGAGCTTCTTGTTCTGGGTCTGGTCGGCGAGGATCGTCAGGGTCTTCAACAGCGACAGGCCGGCCCCTGTCATGGTCGACATCTGACGGGACATCACCGCCAGGTCCTTCAGCCCAACGCCCTTCTCCAGGAAACTGAGAGAGAGATCTTTCTGGAGCCCCGTACCACCGACAGACTCGCGAATGTCGACGGGAGCTAGGCCCATGACTTTCAGCTTCGAGACCACCGCACCTTCGGTGGGAGCCTCGAGCCGGCCCTTGACGAGCTTTCCGGAACTATCGCGGCTCTTGTAATCAAACGTTTTAACGGCTGTTGACATCAGTGGCGTCCCTTCTCGAGCGTGTCTTCGAACCTGTCGCTGGCGTTGAAGTCTTCCGGCGCCGCCGACATATCGACACGGTGGACGAGGCGCTGAAGAGCGTCAGCATCCTGCGCTTTTTCCATCGCCGCTTTGCTCGTGATGAGCCCCTCATTGACGAGTTCGGCGAGGTGCTGGTCCATGGTGTGCATACCGAGCGCGCGGCCCGCCTGCATGGCGGTGGCGATCTGGTAGGTCTTGCCTTCCCGGATGAGGTTTGCCACGGCCGGGGTGGTCACGAGCACCTCGGTGGCGACGACACGACCTCGGCCACTCGCGCGCTTCACGAGGGTCTGGCACACGACTCCTTGCAGGGTCGCGGCCAACTGGGTGCGCACCTGGCCCTGCTGGTGGGGTGGGAAGACGTCGATCATTCGGTCGATGGTCTGGCCGGCATCCTGAGTATGGAGTGTCGCGAACACGAGGTGGCCGGTCTCGGCAGCCGTCAGCGCCACCGAGATCGTCTCGAGATCTCGAAGCTCACCCACGAGGATCACATCCGGGTCCTGGCGCAGAACGTGCTTGAGAGCCGCGCCGAAGGAGTGGGTGTCGTGCCCGACCTCACGTTGGTTGACGAGGGATTTGCGGTTCGTGTGCAGAAACTCGATGGGGTCTTCGACCGTCATGATGTGGTCGGCACGCGTGCGGTTGACGAGATCGACCAGAGCCGCGAGTGTTGTCGACTTGCCGGAACCGGTCGGACCCGTGACCAGGACGAGTCCTCGGGGGAGCTTCGCGAAGTTGCCCACGGTATCCGGGACGCCCAGTTCGTGAAGCTGCTTGATCTCTGTCGGGATGAGTCGGAACGCTCCGCCGAGCGCTTCGCGCTGCTGGTAGATGTTGACCCGGAACCGGGCAGTGTCAGAGAGCGTGTATGCGAAGTCGAGTTCGAGCTCCCGCTCGAAGATCTCATGCTGCGCCTCCGACATGATGCTGTACAGCGCCGCGCGCAGGTCGTCCGGATCCCAGACCGGTGCCTCGGCGATCGGCCTGAGCCCACCGTCGACGCGGATCATGGGTGGAGCTCCGGCAGACACGTGGAGGTCGGACGCGAGAGCGATGACGACGGCATTGAGCGCCTGCACGATGCGGGGATCGCTTCCCTCCTGACCGTCGCCGGGAGCCGGTGCACCAGGCGAGACTGCAGCCGCTGGCGCGACCTCGGCCTGGCGCGGTGGAGCAGGGGGTGCCTGCTGAGGATAGGCCATTGTCGGTGCCTCGGAGCGGGGAGCTGCGACCGGTACTTCCTGCTGCACGGGGGCCGCCTGGCGAGGGAGCTCGGTCGGGAGGGTGGCTTTCGGTGCCGCCGGGGCTGCCGCGAGCACCTGGGTCAGCGCCTCTCGGGTGTTCACACCGGCAGGCGTCCCCTGGACCGGAGCGACCTGCATGGGAGCGACCGGGGCCTGTACGGGTGCAGCGACCGGGGCGGACAGCACTGGCGGTGCGAGGTGCGCAACGGGACTGGCGCTCATCGAAGGCGCGGCGGGAGCGACAGCATCGAGCTCGAAGACGGGTGGAGCCGCAAGTCTGGCGGCAGCGCTCACGCCGGGCGCGGGTGCAGCCATCGGAGCCGGCTGTGCCGCGAAGGCTGGGGCGACGACCGGTGCAGGTGGTGCCGTGTATCCCGGGGCGGGCATATTCACCGGCGGGACTGACGGGCCAGGAGCGGGAGCGGCGGCCGCGGCATCCTGAACTCCCTCTCCCCCACGTGGGCGCATGATCTCATCGAACGACAGCGGCTCGGCGGCAGCACGACGGCGACCACCAGCGTTAGGCCACTCGGCATCGGGCTCTGACGGAATTTCGTACACTGGCTTGCTCATACCACCACTCTCATAATCTCTTCGACGGACGTGAGCCCGATCTTGGCTTTCTCCCAGCCGTCAAGGCGAAGGGTGTGCATCCCCTGGTCGATGGCGACCTTGGTGATTTCAGCACTGGATGCCCGAACCACCGCGAGGCGTTCTATCTCCTCCGTCACGATCATCACCTCGTGCAGTGCGATGCGGCCGCGGTACCCAGTGTTCGAGCAGTTCGAGCAACCGACCGGTCGGAACAGGGTCGGAACGGGCATGCTGCGATCCCACCCGAACCGCAGAGCCTCGAGTTCGTAGACGTCGTGAAGGTACGGTTCGCGGCAGCGCTCGCACAGTCGTCGCGCCAGTCGCTGGGCGACCACACAGTCGATCGCCGAGCCCACGAGGAAGGGCTCGATATCCATTTCGGTCAGTCGGGTGATGGCGCTCGGCGCGTCGTTGGTGTGAAGCGTGGAGAGCACGAGGTGGCCAGTGAGCGACGCTTCGATAGCGATCTGCGCGGTCTCGTGGTCTCGGATCTCACCGATGAGCACGACGTCGGGGTCGGATCGCAGGATGGAGCGCAGCGCACTCGCGAAGGTCAAGCCCGCTTTCGGGTTCACCTGGACCTGGTTGATGCCCTTCATCCTGAACTCGACCGGGTCTTCGACGGTGATGACGTTGATCTCCGGCTTGGCGACGGTGCTGAGGGTCGTGTACAGCGTGGTCGACTTACCCGAACCGGTCGGGCCCGTGACGAGGATCATGCCGTAGGGCTTCGTATACGACGACTGGTATGCCTCGAAGTTGCGCGGCGATAGCGCGAGGTTCTCCATCGCGAGCGTCCCGGCGTTGTTGTCCAGGATTCGCATGACGACCTTCTCGCCCCACACGACGGGCAGCGTCGCGACGCGGAGGTCGATCTTGCGGCCGGCATGACGCACCGAGATGCGGCCATCCTGAGGCTTGCGACGTTCTGCGATGTCGATCTCGGCCATGATCTTGAGGCGGGATGTCACGCCGTTCTGGATGGCCTTGGGCGCCGACTGCATCTCGTGCAGCACGCCGTCGATGCGGTACCGCACATGCATCTCGTGCTCGCCCGGCTCGATGTGGATGTCCGAGGCCTTGTCCTGGATGGCCTGGCTGATGATCAGGTTCACGAACCTGACGATCGGTGCGTCGTCGGCCGTCTCCTCCTGGTTGACGGCAACGACCTCACTGCCGGTCTCCTCCTCGAGGGCGGTCGTCAGGTCGTTGAGTTCGTCGTCTGCACGGTGGTAGCGGTCGATCGCGGCCTTGAGATCGCTGGGCGCGGCCACGACAGCACGGATCTGCATTCGTGCAGCGGCCCGCACATCATCGACGGCGAAAACGTTGCCGGGGTCGACCATGGCGAGAGTAAGAACGCCCTCGATGATGTCGATCGGAAGCACCTGGTAGCGACGGCACATAACGGCTGGCACTCGGGAGACCGCGTTGCGATCGACCGGGTACTCGACGAGTTCCACGAAGGGCAATTCGGCCTGCATCGCACGGGCCGAGGCGAGCTGGACCTCGGTGACGAGCCCTTGCTCGACGAGGTTTTTGACGGAATCTTCATCCTCGCCCCATTCGCCGGAGATGCTGTCGACCTGCTCGATCGGCACCACCCCGCGAAGGATGAGAATTTCAGTTAGTGAAGCCAAGGGGGACTCCTCACGATGGGATTGTCGAGGCCCCCCGGCAACGACATTCATGAGAATTGATGGGGCAGTAAGGCCAAAGTAGTCGGCACCTCGAATGCCCCACCACACCCAGTACGGGGGCACGGACAGGTGTGTCTACCGGGTTAACGCGGGGTGCATCGCCGGGTGAACCCCTTAACTGCAGCGATGCCCCACCACCGAAGTGGTGAGCCATCGCTGACCTGTCAGTCGTGCCTGTGGATCAGTGGCCGGTCCTGTTGTAATCCTCCGGTTCGACCTCGGTGTACCCGACGTCATCCGGGCCCCCTGTGCCAGGGAGCACCTCCACCTTCGAGGCGTCGATGGCATCGTCGGACAGGGCCTCGCTCTCGCCCACCGGCTCGTTCTGCTTCGCTTCGATGTCGCGGTCATTGCCGCCGTCGTACTGTTCTGACGCGCTCTCTGGATTGCTCATACTGTCCAGTCTTGAATCGTGTGTGCATAGCGTCAAGGGCTTGTGCGCCGCTTAAATGCAGGATGGCCCGCCACCGAAGTGACGGGCCATTCTGGGTGAGAACTCTAGTTGTAGGTTCCCGGGGTGCTGTCATCCGAGCTGAAGCTGTCGAAATCGACGAAGCTCAGGTCGCTTTCGCTGAACACCGAGTCATCAGTGAAGATGCGGTTCGGGTAGCGCTCGGCCTTGGCTTCTTCCGTTGCCTCCACAGACACATCGCGGTAGCGCGGGAGACCCGTGCCGGCCGGGATGAGCTTTCCGATGATGACGTTCTCCTTGAGGCCCATCAGCGGGTCGGACTTGCCCTCCATGGCGGCCTGCGTGAGAACACGCGTGGTCTCCTGGAACGACGCGGCCGACAGCCACGACTCGGTCGCGAGCGAAGCCTTGGTGATACCCATGACCTCCTGGCGGGCCGAAGCCGTTGCCTTGCCCTCGGTGAGAGCAGCGCGGTTCAGCTCGTTGTACTTGAGGCGGTCGACGAGCTCACCCGGCAGCAACCCGGTGTCACCGTGGTCGACCACGGTCACCTTACGGAGCATCTGGCGGACGATGACCTCGATGTGCTTGTCGTGGATCGGCACACCCTGCGAGCGGTACACACCCTGCACACCGTCGACCAGGTGGAGCTGCACGGCACGGACACCCTTGACGCGAAGAACTTCCTTCGGGTCGAGGTTTCCGACGTGCAGCTGCTGGCCGAGATCGACGTGCTGTCCATCCTCGATGAGGAGGGTGGCACGGCGAAGCACCGGGTATGCGACAGGCTCGTCACCGTTGTCTGGAGTCAGGATGAGGCGGCGAGCCCGATCCGTGTCCTCGATGGTGATACGACCTGCAGCCTCGGCGATGGGCGACGCACCCTTGGGGGTACGAGCCTCGAACAGCTCGGTCACGCGGGGAAGGCCCTGCGTGATGTCGTCTGCCGACGCAACACCACCCGTGTGGAAGGTACGCATGGTGAGCTGCGTTCCGGGCTCACCGATCGACTGGGCCGCGATGATACCGACGGCCTCACCGATGTCGACGAGCAGTCCGGTTGCGAGCGAGCGACCGTAGCAGACCGCGCACACCCCGACGACGGACTCACATGTGAGCACCGAACGCACCTTGATGTTGTTGACTCCGGCCGACACCAGGGTGTCGAGCAGGACGTCTCCGACATCGGCTCCGGCGGGGGCGATGACCTTGCCCTTCTCGTCGACCGCGTCAGCAGCGAGGCTGCGCGCGTAGACCGAGTTCTCGACGTTGCTGTCGAGCACCCAGTTGCCGGCGGCATCCTGTGCCGCGATCGGCATGTCGAGGCCCTTGCTGGTGCCACAGTCGTCTTCACGGATGATGACATCCTGCGAGACGTCGACGAGTCGACGCGTCAGGTAGCCGGAGTCGGCGGTACGAAGCGCCGTGTCGGCCAGTCCCTTGCGAGCACCGTGGGTCGAGATGAAGTACTCGGCCACGGTCAGGCCCTCCTTGTAGGAGTGCACGATCGGGCGAGGGATGATCTCACCCTTCGGGTTCGACACGAGCCCGCGCATACCGGCGATCTGGCGAACCTGCATCCAGTTACCACGAGCACCAGACGACACCATGCGGTTGATGTTGTTGTCTGAGGCGAAGTTGTCCTGCATGGCGGTGGCGACCTCGGCGGTGGCCTTGTTCCAGATCTCGATGAGCTCCTGGCGACGCTCGGCGTCGGTCGTGAGTCCCTTGTCGAACTGGTCCTGGACCTTCGCGGCCTGCTTCTCGTAGCCGGCGATGATCTCCGGCTTGTTCGGCGGGGTCACGATGTCGCTGAGCGCCACTGTCACACCCGAGCGGGTGGCCCAGTGGAATCCGGCGTCCTTGATGCGGTCGAGTGCTGCTGCGACCTCCACCTTCGGGTACCGCTCTGCGAGGTCGTTGACGATCGCAGAGATCTGGCCCTTGTCGGCCACGGCCTCGATGTAGGGGTAGTCGGCGGGAAGTGCCTCGTTGAACAGTGCGCGACCGAGGGTCGTGTTCATCAGGACGGTCTTGCCCTGCACGAAGCCCTCGGGAGCTTCACCTTCGGCGAAGTGCACGTTCTCGAGACGGATGCGCACCTTCGAGTTCAGGTTCAGCGAGTGCTGGTCGAACGCGAGGATCGCTTCAGCGACGGACGAGAACGCACGGCCCTCACCCTCACCGCCGTCCTTGAGCGTGGTCAGGTGGTGCAGGCCGATGATCATGTCCTGTGTGGGCAGGGTCACCGGTCGGCCGTCTGACGGCTTCAGGATGTTGTTGCTCGCGAGCATGAGCACGCGTGCCTCGGCCTGCGCCTCGACCGACAGCGGAAGGTGCACAGCCATCTGGTCGCCGTCGAAGTCTGCGTTGAACGCAGCACACACGAGCGGGTGGAGCTGGATGGCCTTACCCTCGACCAGCTGGGGCTCGAAGGCCTGGATGCCGAGTCGGTGAAGCGTTGGTGCGCGGTTCAGCAGCACCGGGCGCTCGCGGATGATCTCCTCGAGCACGTCCCAGACCTGCGGGCGGCTCCTCTCGACCATGCGCTTGGCGCTCTTGATGTTCTGAGCGTGGCTGAGGTCGATGAGGCGCTTGATCACGAACGGCTTGAACAGCTCGAGTGCCATCTGCTTGGGCAGACCACACTGGTGGAGCTTGAGCTGCGGGCCGACGATGATGACCGAACGACCGGAGTAGTCGACGCGCTTTCCGAGCAGGTTCTGGCGGAATCGACCCTGCTTGCCCTTGAGCATGTCGCTCAGTGACTTGAGGGCACGGTTGCCGGTACCGGTGACGGGGCGTCCACGACGACCGTTGTCGAACAGTGCGTCAACGGCCTCCTGCAGCATGCGCTTCTCGTTGTTCACGATGATCTCGGGAGCACCGAGGTCGAGCAGGCGACGCAGGCGGTTGTTGCGGTTGATGACACGACGGTAGAGGTCGTTGAGGTCGGAGGTCGCGAAGCGGCCACCGTCGAGCTGCACCATCGGGCGAAGCTCGGGCGGGATGACCGGGACGACCTCGAGCACCATGGCGGCCGGCGAGTTGCCGGTCTGGAGGAAGGAGTTGACCACGCGCAGTCGCTTGATGGCGCGGATCTTCTTCTGGCCCTTGCCGTTGGCGATCTGGTCGTGAAGGTCGACGCTCTCGGTCTCCAGGTCGAACGCCTGGAGGCGCTTCTGAATGGCCTCGGCGCCCATGTAGGCCTCGAAGTAGGTGCCGAAGCGATCCTGCAGCTCCTGGAAGACGGAATCCTCGGGCTTGAGGTCTCCGACCTTCAGGCTGCGGAAGTCGTCCCAGACACGCTCGAGCTGGCTGATCTGCTCGTCGAACGACTTGCGGGCCTGGCTCATCTCCTTCTCGGCGCCATCCTTCACGCGACGCTTCTGGTCGCTCTTGGCGCCCTCGGCCTCGAGAGCTGCGAGGTCTTCCTCGAGCTTGGTGAGGCGGTCGGCGATACGCGTGTCGCGCTGGCCTTCGAGCGTCTTGATCTCGAGACGGATCTCGTTCTCGAGGCCGGGCAGGTCAGAATGACGACCCTCCTCGTCCACCGAAATGATCATGTATGCCGCGAAGTAGATGACCTTCTCGAGGTCCTTCGGCGCCATGTCGAGCAGGTAGCCGAGTCGCGACGGCACACCCTTGAAGTACCAGATGTGGGTTACGGGAGCGGCGAGCTCGATGTGGCCCATGCGCTCGCGGCGCACCGAGGACTTGGTGACCTCGACGCCACAGCGCTCGCACACGATGCCCTTGAAGCGCACTCGCTTGTACTTGCCGCAGGAGCACTCCCAGTCACGGCTCGGTCCGAAGATCTGCTCTCCGAAGAGGCCATCCTTCTCGGGCTTGAGCGTGCGGTAGTTGATGGTTTCTGGCTTCTTGACCTCGCCATGTGACCAGCGACGGATGTCGTCGGCGGTAGCGAGACCGATCTTGATTTCGTCAAACGCGTGAACGTCGAGCAATGTATGTCTTCTCTCTTAGAGCTGCAGTTGTGAAGTGAGAGGTGAGTTCTAGATCTCGTCGATGGACGAGGACTCGAACCGCGTGGAAATGTTGATGCCCAGCTCTTCCGCAGCACGGAAGACCTCGTCATCCGTGTCGCGCAGGTTGACCGTGGAACCGTCGGCCGAGAGCACCTCGACGTTCAGGCACAGCGACTGCATTTCCTTGATGAGCACCTTGAAGGATTCGGGGATACCCGGCTCCTGGATGTTCTCACCCTTGACGATCGCTTCGTAGACCTTCACTCGACCGAGGATGTCATCCGACTTGATCGTGAGGAGCTCCTGGAGCGCGTACGCGGCACCGTATGCCTCGAGCGCCCAGACCTCCATCTCACCGAATCGCTGGCCACCGAACTGAGCCTTACCACCCAGCGGCTGCTGCGTGATCATGGAGTACGGGCCCGTCGAGCGAGCGTGGATCTTGTCGTCCACCAGGTGGTGGAGCTTCAGGATGTACATGTAACCGACCGAGACGGGCTCGGGGAACGGCTCACCGGAGCGACCATCGAACAGTCGCGTCTTTCCGGTGGAGTCGATCAGGCGGTCACCGTCACGAGTCGGCGTTGTCGAGTTGAGCAGCCCCTCGATCTCGGTCTCGAGAGCTCCGTCGAACACGGGGGTCGCGACCTTGGTGCCGGGAGCAGCGCTGCGAGCGTGGTCGGGAAGCGTCTTGGCCCACTTGGGTGAACCGTCGACATCCCAGCCCTGCTTGGCAACCCAGCCGAGGTGAGTCTCGAGCACCTGTCCGAAGTTCATTCGACCAGGAATACCGAGCGGGTTCAGGATGACGTCGACCGGAGTTCCGTCGGCGAGGAACGGCATGTCCTCCACCGGCAGGATCTTCGAGATAACACCCTTGTTGCCGTGACGACCAGCGAGCTTGTCACCAGCGGTGATCTTGCGCTTCTGGGCGATGTAGACGACGACGCGCTGGTTGACACCGGAGCCGAGCTCGTCATCGTTGTCGGCGTTGAACTCCTTGACAGCGATGATAGTGCCGGCCTCACCGTGCGGAACCTTCAGCGAGGTGTCGCGGACTTCGCGGCTCTTCTCGTTGAAGATGGCGCGCAGCAGGCGCTCCTCGGCGCTCAGCTCGGTCTCACCCTTGGGTGTGACCTTGCCGACGAGGATGTCGCCGGGGCGAACTTCTGCACCGATACGGATGATGCCGCGCTCGTCGAGATCGGCGAGCAGCTCCGGGCTGACGTTGGGGAGGTCACGGGTGATCTCCTCCTTGCCGAGCTTCGTGTCGCGGGCATCCACTTCGTACTCTTCGATGTGGATCGACGAGAGGGTGTCGTCCTTGACCAGGTTCTGGCTCAGGATGATCGCGTCCTCGAAGTTGTGACCCTCCCACGGCATGAATGCCACGAGCAGGTTCTTTCCGAGGGCGAGCTCGCCGTTCTCCGTCGCGGGGCCGTCCGCGAGGACTTCGCCCTTCTCGACGCGGTCGCCCGCGCTGACGATGACGCGGTTGTTGTAGCTGGTGCCCTGGTTGGAGCGGTCGAACTTGCGCAGGAAGTAGTCCTGCGTGCCGCCCTCATCCAGTTGGATGGTGACGACGTCGGCCGAGACCTCGGAGACGACACCGGCCTGGTCGGCCGTGATGACGTCGCCGGCGTCGATGGCCGCGAAGCCCTCCATGCCGGTTCCGACGAGCGGGCTCTCGCTGCGCAGCAGCGGGACGGCCTGGCGCTGCATGTTGGCACCCATGAGTGCGCGGTTTGCATCGTCGTGCTCGAGGAACGGGATCAGCGATGTCGCGACCGACACCATCTGGCGCGGCGACACATCCATGTAGCCGATCTGCTCGGTCGGGATCAGGTCGACCTCGCCACCCTTCTTACGGGCAAGCACGCGGGGCTCCGCGAAGGTCGACTCCGCTGTGAGCGGCGCGTTTGCCTGGGCGACGACGTAGTCATCTTCTTCTGACGCGGTCAGGTAGTCGATGGTCGTGGTGACCTTGCCGTTGACGACGCGGCGGTACGGGGTCTCGATGAACCCGAACGCGTTGATGCGTGCGAACGATGCGAGCGAACCGATCAGGCCGATGTTCGGGCCCTCCGGGGTTTCGATCGGGCACATACGGCCGTAGTGCGAGGGGTGGACGTCTCGAACTTCGACGCCAGCGCGCTCACGGCTCAGTCCACCCGGGCCCAGCGCCGAGAGGCGACGCTTGTGGGTCAGGCCCGCGAGCGGGTTGTTCTGGTCCATGAACTGCGAGAGCTGCGACGTTCCGAAGAACTCCTTGATCGCGGCGACGACGGGGCGCACGTTGATCAGGGTCTGCGGGGTGATCGCTTCGATGTCCTGCGTGGTCATGCGCTCGCGGACGACGCGCTCCATGCGGGAGAGACCGGTGCGCACCTGGTTCTGGATGAGCTCACCCACGGCGCGGATGCGGCGGTTGCCGAAGTGGTCGATGTCGTCGACGTCGAGTCGCACATCCACCTTCTTGCCATCGCGGAGTCCCTTGATGGTCGACAGCGCGTTGTCGTGGACCGTCACGTAGCTCGACGACGAGTCATGCAGGGCGACCATGTACTTGATCGTTGCGATGATGTCTTCGATGGTGAGCACCGACTGCTTGATGTCGGTGTCGATTCCGAGCTTGCGGTTGATCTTGTAACGACCGACCTTCGCCAGGTCGTAGCGCTTCGAGTTGAAGTAGAAGTTGTCGAGCAGCGCGCGAGCGGCCTCGGCAGCGACCTGCTCGCCCGGGCGGAGCTTGCGGTAGATGTCCTTGAGCGCCTCTTCCTTGGTGAGGATGTTGTCTTTCTCGAGGGTGAGCTCGATCGACGGGAAGCCCTTGAACTCCTCGAGGATCTGCTCGCTCGTGAGGCCGAGGGCCTTCAGGAAGACTGTGACGCTCTGCTTGCGCTTGCGGTCGATGCGCACGCCGACCTGGTCGCGCTTGTCGATCTCGAACTCGAGCCAGGCACCACGGCTCGGGATGATGCGAGCGGAGAAGATGTCTTTGTCCGACAGCTTCTCGGGGGTGCGGTCGAAGTAGACGCCGGGGGAACGGACGAGCTGCGACACGACGACACGCTCGGTGCCGTTGATGATGAACGTGCCCTTCTCGGTCATGAGCGGGAAGTCGCCCATGAAGACCGTCTGGGTCTTGATCTCACCCGTGAGGTGGTTCATGAACTCGGCGTTCACATAGAGAGGAGCCGCGAACGTCTTGCCGCGCTCCTTGCACTCGTCGATCGTGTACTTGGGCTCTTCGAGCTCAGGACCCGTGAACGAGAGCTGCATGGTCTCACCGAGGTCTTCGATCGGTGAGATCTCTTCGAAGATCTCGTCCAATCCGCTGCGCGACGGCAGGTCGGTGCGGCCCTGGGCCACACCATCCGTGACGCGCTGCTTCCAGATCTCGTTGCCGACCAGCCAGTCGAAGCTCTCGGTCTGCAATGCGAGCAGATCGGGAACCGTCAACGTGTCGGTGATCTTGGCGAACGAAAGCCGCGATGCTGCACGGCCGTTCTTGGGGGACTTGCTGGTGGATGCGTTTTTCGCAGCAGCCAAGGAAATAACCTCCGTGGACCCCGTCGGGCCCTCATGTCGGAAACCCGACGGTCGGTAATGAAATGCTCACCAAAATCAAGGAACGATTTACCCCGCCGCTATACTCGGGGCACGCCAGCTGTCCGCAATATGACGGCATGGATTGATTGGGAGCGCAAGGATCAACTATAGGTCGACTCGACACGCCTTTGCAAGCCGAATCTTGACCTGATTCTGGGAATGAGCTATAAGACTGATGGATTGGCGTGAACTGGCACCCGAGGTGCGGGCGGAGCGAGCCATCCGGATCGTGCTCGTCGGCTCGGAATCGAGCGGCAAGTCGACGCTCGTCGCCTCCCTCGCCGAGCACTATCGCTCACGCGGAGGAGTCTGGGAGCAGACCCTCTGGGTGCCGGAATACGGCCGGGAATACACCGAGCTGCTTCTGGCGCAGCAGGGCGCGGTCGAAAAGGACCCCGACGCCCCGGTGCACTCTGCGGAGTGGACCGCGGAGGACTTCGCCGTTATCGCGGTCGAACAGCAACGACTCGAGGATGCCGCGGCGGCGGCCGGCTCCCCCGTGCTGTTCTGCGACACCGATGCGTTCGCGACGCGGCTCTGGGAGCGCCGCTACCTCGGCGACGGCTCGACCGCGGCCTTCGACGCGGTGCCGGAGCTACCGCGGCGAGGTCTCTACCTCATCAGCGACATCGACGGTGTGCCGTTCGAGCAGGATGGCATCCGCGACGGCGAGGACTATCGCGAGGCGATGCAGCGCTGGTTCGAGGAGGAACTGACCGCAGACGAGCAGCCGTGGGCCCTCGTGGGTGGAGTCGCGGAGCACCGGCTCGCGGAAAGTATTCGACTGGTGGACGAGACGCTGTGGACGCAGTTCAGCAGCCTGCCAGAGGAACCCCAGGCCTGACGCTTCGCGCGGGACCCGTCAGGCTCGCGAGTCGCGCTTCCTGACGGCCATGGCGGCGAGCGCCTCCCAGATGAGACCGTGTGCGTTATTGACGGTGATATCGGCGTGGTCATAGGCAGGGGCGACCTCCATCACGTCGAAACCCACGACATCCAGTTCCAGCACGATCTGGCGCACCATCCGCAGGAGGTCGACTGGAGCGAGTCCGCCCGGGGCGGGAGTGCCCGTCGCCGGAGCGAAACCGGGATCGAGCACGTCGATGTCGATCGACACGTAGACCTTGGCTGCGCGCTCGCGCGCCGCCGTGATCACATCGGTCATGACCGCCCTCGCGCCGCGTTCCCAGATCTCCTGCATCATGAAGTGCTTCAGGCCGTGGTCCCGCATCCACTTCTGGTCTTCTTCACCCGGCCAGTAACCGCGCAGGCCGACCTGGATGAAGTGTGTGCCGGGGATCGCACCGGACTCGATGAGCCGGCGCATGGGGGTTCCATGGCTCGCGAGGTTGCCCTCGAGGATGTTCGCGGTGTCGGCGTGGGCATCGAAGTGGATCATGACCACGTTGCCGAATCCGTGATGCTCCGCCACGGCCGTCGCCGCCGGCCAGGTGATCGAGTGATCCCCGCCGATCACGACAGGCACGATCCCGCGACTCGCGACCTCGTTGACGCGCTCGTAGATGGCCGCCCGTGATAACTCCCACATGCCGTGGCTGGTCACGGCGTCGCCGTAATCGACGACCTCCAGGTGATCGAACATCTCCACCTGCAGGTCGAGGTGGTAGGTCCCTGGGTCGTACGCGTTGGCCCTGAGCGCCCTCGGGCCGAAGCGCGCGCCCGGACGGTTGGTGGTGCTGTCGTCCCACGGGGCACCCACGATCGCGACATCCGGTTGCCACGCGTCCAGTTGGTGCGGCTCGGTGAGCAGGGGGCGCATGCCGAAAGTGGCAGGTCCCACATAGGACTGGGCATCCAGCTGTCGACGCAGGTTGTCGGGAAGATCACGGATCGGCTCGCTCATGGTGCAACGGTAGCGCTACCGGGTTCGGCTCCGGCTGGTGCTGTTCCGGGTTCGGAATTAGTCGCGACCGAACATCGCCATGACGCGGGTCCCGAGAGGCGCTGCGTCATCCACGATGATCGGATCCGGGAAGACTCCCATGGCACGATACTGCTCCAGCAGGGGCTCGTACTCGGATTCGATGGCGCGCAGGAAGTCGGGCTCGAAGGCGGGATCGACCCCGATGAGTCGCGCTACATCGAAGGTGCGCACGATCCGGAAGCTCGTCACGTGCTGGAGGAACTCGCGGGCGGGGAAGTCACCGTAGGAGAGATGCGTCACGGCCTCGAGGTCGTCGAACGCTGCCACGGCATCGCGCGCACGCTGATTGTGATCCCGGTACACCGGCGCAGGATCTGCGCTGTCGAGGATCGGCTCGAACCGAACACCGACCTCCTCCGCGGTGCGGCCGGCGAGCACATCCGGAACCCACGCATCGTCGAACGCGTGGTAGGCGATGGCTGCCCTGAGATCCTGCGGATTCCGCGACGCCCGTTCGGGAAGCATCAGTGCCCACTGGTCGGGCCGGATCTGGTCGACCACCCTGCCGAGGTGCTCGTTCGAGCTGATGAACAATTGCTGGATCGCCATAACTGGCTCCTTTGGTCAGGCTGCGTGCGGATGCCTCGTGGGATCGAGTGTGGCACCAGCGACCGACCTTCGGAAAGAAGCCCGACCCGCCGTGGACCTGGACGCTCAGTTGCTGTGGACGCTCAGTTGCTGTGGATGCTCAGTGGACCTCGACGATCGCGGCCCGCATCATCTCGATGCGCCTGATGACCTGGCGGAGCACTCCGGCGTCCACCCCGATCTCGGTGAGGGCATCGCTCAGGTGACCGACCGAGGCCGTGTAGATCTCATCGGAGATGCCGAGACCAGAATGGGCGGTGCGCATGCTGCGTCCGTCGTAGAGCTCCGGTCCGCCCAAACCGACGGCAAGAAAAGCCCGTTGATGTGACTTGAGTTGATGAAGATCCACACTGTCGAACCACCCAGCCAACTGGGAATCGTCGAGCATACGCGCGTAGAAATTGTCGACGGCCGCGGCAACACCGCCGTCCCCACCAAGCTCGTCGTAGAGCGCCACGAATCCGATCCTCTTTTCTTCGCTGTCGTGAGTGTACAGACTTGTACACCTCGCGGACCCCACTCCCCCCACGAGAGACATCCGAATGTGTGACAGGGTCAAGGGGTGACCGAGATCCCATCGAAAGTGCTGTCCCACAGTGGGTACCTCGCGACCATCGCCCCCGACCGCTGGGTCGACGGCGCGTACACCCTCACCGTCGACGGAACTCCCCAGTCGCAGGTCAACCTCGACGACCCCACCGAGCTCTTCTTCGAATACGTGCGACGCATGGGCCATGTGATCGACCAGATCGGGATGCCAGGGGAGCCGATCACGGCCGTGCACCTCGGCGCCGGGGCCCTCACCCTCCCCCGCTATGTCGAAGCGACCCGCCCCGGCTCCCGCCAGCAGGTCATCGAGCTGGAATCCGACCTCATCGACCTGGTGCGAGCCGAACTGCCGTGGTCGAAGTCTGCCTCGATCAGGGTGCGCCACGGTGACGCGAGGGCTGTGATGGAGAAGCTTCCTCCGGGGCTGCAGGGTTCCGTCGACCTGCTCGTGGTGGATGTCTTCAGCGGCGCCCGCACCCCGGCGCACGTGACGTCTGTCGAGTTCTACCGCAGTGCGGTCGCGCTGCTCGCGCCCCGTGGCATCCTGATCGCGAATGTCGCTGACGGGCCTGGTCTTGCCTTCGCGCGGTCGCAGGCGGCAACACTGGCCGCCGTGACAGGCCATGTTGCGATCCTCGCCGAAACGCAGATCCTGAAAGGCAGGCGGTTCGGCAACCTCGTGCTCGTAGGTTCGGCCGAAGAACTCCCCTTCGACTGGATGCCGCGGCTGCTCGCCGCGGGTCCGCACCCGTCGAAGATCGTGGCCGGGCCCGAGCTGCGTGACTTCGTCGCGAGCGCCCAGGTCGTCACCGACGACAGTGCCGTGCAGTCACCGCCGCCGTCGAAGGGCATCTTCCAGGTGAAGCCGGGAAGCTCGTAACTCTCCCCCGCTACTCAGGAGCCCGTGATGGGATGGCGGCATGCGTATTCCCCCCGCTCTCGCGGCCGTCGCGGTCGCAGCACTCCTCGCCGGCTGTGCCGCCCAGCCCCAGGGCGCACTGACGACTCCCGTTCCTGCCAGCCCCGAAACCCCGGAGGCGCTCGCCCCTGTTGCCCCGATCGGCGAGCCGACCGTGGTCGCCAGCGGGCTGGATGCCCCGTGGTCGATGGTGAGGCTCGACAGCGGTTCGACGCTCATCAGTGAACGCGACAGCCGGCTGGTCAAGGAACTGACGGCCGATGGGACCGTGCGCGACGTGGGTTCGGTGGACGGCGCGGCCCCCGGTGGCGAGGGCGGACTGCTCGGCCTCGCGGTGGCGGCGGATGATCCGACCGGGTTGTTCGTGTACCTGACAGGAGCGGACGACAACCGGATCGTGCGGTTCGACCTCGGCGGCGAGCCCGGCGGATATTCGCTCGGCGCGAGCAGCGACATCCTGACCGGGATAAAAAAGGCGGGCAACCACAATGGCGGTCGCATCGAGTTCGGCCCGGATGGCACGCTCTACGCCACGGTCGGCGACGCCAGTGACACAGCATCAGCGCAGGATCCATCCAGCCTGAACGGCAAGATCCTGCGGATGAATCCCGACGGTACAGCTCCGGCTGACAACCCGTTCGACGGTTCACTCGTCTACTCGCTCGGGCACCGCAACCCGCAGGGCATCGCCTGGGATGACGACGGCCAGCTCTGGGCGGCCGAGTTCGGCCAGAACACCTGGGACGAGTTCAACATCATCCGGCCCGGTGCCAACTACGGCTGGCCGACGGTCGAAGGCACGTCGGATGACCCGGCCTTCGTGAACCCCGTCTACCAGTGGGCGACGGATGACGCGAGCCCGAGCGGACTCACCTGGGTGGGCGGCACCTTCTTCATGGCGGGCCTCGGCGGCGAGCGGCTGTGGGCCATCAACCCCGGCGCACCGACCACCGCGGTGGACTACTTCGCGGATGGCGTCGGGCGCATCCGGGATGTGATTCCCGGCCCGGACGGCTCACTCTGGATGATGACGAACAACACCGACGGCCGTGGCACCCCGCGCGAGGGCGACGACCGGATCCTGCAGGTCGAGTTGGGCTAGATCGACACGGTCGGCACCGGCCGCGAAGGTCTGCGGCTCGGGTTAACCTCTGAGGGTGGCTGAACTGACCAGGGTGCGAACGTGGGCGACCGCACTCATCGACCTGCACCTCGACCGCAGCTGGAGCTTCGAGTTCGACAACGCGAAGACCCGGGCGGGGCTCTGCAACTACACCCACAAACGCATCAGCGTGTCGAAATACCTGGCCGCCCGGTACGAGGACGATGAGATCCACCAGGTGTTGTTGCACGAGGTCGCCCATGCGATAGCGGGCACTCGCGCGGGCCACGGTCCGTTGTGGAAGTCGATTGCGTCAGACCTCGGGTACGAGGGCAACCGGCTACACGACGGAGCCATTGCGACCGAGTTCGCGCCGTGGGTGGGAACCTGCCCGGCAGGCCACACGCACTACCGCTATCGCAAGCCGACGAGGGCGCTGGCCTGCGGCAAGTGCTCGAGGACGTTCAACGCGGCGCACACGATCGCCTGGGTGAAGAAGTAACGAGCAGTCACGCGAAGTGCTGGTCGAAGGCCGCGGCGATGTTCTTCCAGTGGCCGAGCATCATCCTGCGCTCGTCGCGGTCGGCCAGCTTCTCGTGGTGGATGCCGATCGTGGTGCCGGTGATCGTCTCCTTCACTGTGAGCTGCAGGGTCGAGTCGTGCGGCCAGTCGCTCGGCTGCCATGACAACCGCAGCCTGACGTTCTCGGTGCAGCTGCGGATGGTGCCCTTCACGCCGTCTTTCGTGGCGTACTCCGCGCCGTTCTCGGTCGGCAGCGAGTCGATGTCGCCGAGCCACGTTCCGAGCCCGTCGCCGAGCAGGTACTGCCACACGGCGGGCACCGGAGCCGCCACGGTGGTGCGGACCCCCACTTCCCAGCCGGCGTCTTTCGTCTTGCCCGTAGTGTCACTCATGTAACCCACTGTATTGGTTACCCGGGCCCTATATTGGTGAGGTGAGTGACGAAGCAGGACAGTGGTTCACCGCCGGCGACGGCCATCGCTGGCATTTCGATGCAGGATCCCTCGCCCTCGACTTCGCCTACACCGGCGCCATGGGCGACAACCCGGCATGGGAACGACTGCACTCGCCTGCCGATCTCGCGGGCTGGCTGGACGAGCGATTCCCCGAGGTGGATGGCACGGCGAGCGATCGCGACCTGATCGACGCCCTCGCCCTCCGTCAGGCGATCGCGCGCTCGGCGACAGCGATCAGCCGGGGTGACCGCCCCTCCGCCGACGACGTGGACGTGATCAACCTGTTCGCGGCGACCCCGGACATCCCTCCCGCACTCGAGGGCGGACGCCGCCAGGCCGGGCGCACCCGCGCACGAGCGAGCCAGACGCTCTCGGTGATGGCGCGGGAGGTCATCCAGCTGTTCTCGGCAGACCGCGCCGACCGCATCAGGGAGTGCGCAGCCGACGATTGTCAGCTCGTCTTTTACGACGAGTCACGCTCGAACAATCGCCGCTGGTGCTCCATGCAGCGGTGCGGCAATCGCGCCAAGGTGCGGGCGCACCGGGCGCGATTGCGCTGACTAACCAGTGACTAGTCGACGACCTTGACGTCTTTCCAGAATGCGACGTAGTTCGCGAAGTCTTTGCCGACGCGCTCACGCGATCCCGGCAGGGGCTCGGGGTAGCTGAAGGCGCGGTCCTGGAGCAGGGTGTCGCCGTCCTTCACGGAGAAGTACTGGCAGTCACCCTTCCACGGGCAGTGGTAGGGGGTGGTGCTCTTCTCGAGCAGCTCGCTGTTCACGCTCGACGGCGGGAAATACCAGTTGCCCTCGATCGAGATGAGATCGTCTTTCGGTGCTTCTGCGATGATCGTGTCGCCCAGCATTGCCTTCATGGTGCAGCCCTCCGTGGATGAGTAGGTGTCTTCAGTGGCAACGCTACTGCGGCAACCTGAATTCCCTCAGGATGGTGAACTCGGGCGAATCGTTGGCCGCGCGAGCGGCCTCGACCGCGTCACGGCCGCTGCTCGCGAGCAGCTCCTGCCCGGAAACGCACGCCGACAGGAGGTGCCCCGCCGCATTGCGGAGCCCCGCGAATGCTCCGACCGCAGCGGCGGCCTCCGGCGAGATGTAGTCGATGCCGATGTCAGCGATCGCGTCGATGATGGCGCCAGCGGCGAGCAGGTCTTCGACCGCGAAGCGGCCGTCGGGCCCGCCCGCGGCAACCACGGCGACGGTCGCCCGGTCTCCGAGTTCGACCTGCCTCGCGAGCACCCAGTCCGCGACGGCGGCGCGCGCGCCGGTCGAGCCCGTGATCAGGGCACCCGTGTGCGAGATCGTGCTCGGATCCGGCGAGCTGCCGGTGATGGCATCCACCCAGACCAGGATGTCTGCACCGGGCGACAGCGCGTTCGCGCCGTCGATCCCCCAGTCGAATCGCACCTGGTACTGCGGCTGGTTGCGGGGTAACGAATTCACCTCACGAGGATATCGGCCCTATACACCCTCGGTGGTCGCGCGGCACAGGCCCAACGCGCGGCGCTCCGGAGCGGGAGAATGGAGCAATGCGCGTGCTTCTGAAACTCCAACTCGACTGTGCTCCGGATGCCGCGTGGCGGGCGATTCGCAACCCGGCGGTGTTCCGTGCGGTGTCTGCCCCGTTCACGACCTTCGATTCGCTGGAGCCCGGCGGATTCCCCGACAGCTGGCCGGAAGGCGAGCACCTGCTGCGCGCGAAAGCGTTCGGACTCGCTGTGGTCGGCGAGCAGACCATCGATCTCGAATTCCGTGAGAGCAAGAAAGGTGTGCGTTCGGTTCGCGACACCGGCCGCGGATTGTCGGGCCCGCTCGCGCTCGTCGACCGATGGGAGCACACAATGGCCGTCTCGGCGCTGCCCGGTGCCCGCACGCTCTACCGTGACCAGCTGATCGTCGAAGCAGGCGCGCTCACTCCGGTGCTGTGGGTGGGGTTCTGGGCGTTCTGGCAGTGGCGTGCCCTGCAGATCACACGCCTGGCCCGGGACTGGAAATAGCCGAATGACCGCCCTCGATGTCGCAGACTGGCGCCGCCGGATCTTCGCCACCTACGCCGCGGTGCGCGAATCCACCGACCTGCCTGCGGCCCACGACCTGTGGCGCCGTGAGCGCGACGACCTGTTCGCACATCACCCGTCGACACCGCTGCTGCCTGACGACCTCGCCGAGTTCACGGGACTGCCCGTGAAGCCGTATGACCCGGACTGGCGGTTCGAGGTCGCGCTCACGCCAGCCGACGAACGCCGGATGGAGGTCGAGACGGGCACAGACGGAGTCGTCCCGTTCGAGCTGATCGGCGTCGCCGAGGTTCCCGGAGTCGGCCCGCTCGACGTCTGGCGGCTCGCCTCATACGGTGGCGGCATCTTCGTTCCGGTCAAGGATGCCCTGGCCGGTGCCAGCGGAGGAACCTACGGTGGCGGCCGCTACCTGCTCGACACCGTCAAGGGTGCCGACCTCGGATCCGGGAGCGATCCACAATCTCTCGTGCTCGACTTCAACTTCGCGTACAACCCATCCTGTGCCTACGACCCGATGTGGGCCTGCCCGCTGGCCCAGCCGGGCAACACTGTCGCGGTGGAGATCCCCGTCGGCGAGCGCTACTCGGGCTCCCATTAGGCCGTCTGCTAGACTGGTCTCACTTGCGAAACCATGACGGTTTCCCTGCGTCGTAGAACGCTTCCTCTTCTCCCCGGCTGTGCCTGATACAGGTAGCTTTCGGGTTGTAGATACTTTCACGGCGAACGAGAGCGGCCATCGTCGCCTTCGCCACTGGCCGGATCGTTTCCGGCATGCTCAGAAATACCCACACATGACTGAATCAACCTTCAGCACGCTCGGCGTGCCAGCTCCCCTCGTCGCCTCGCTCACCGCGAGCGGCATCCTGGAGCCGTTCCCCATCCAGCTCGACACCCTGCCAGACACCCTGGCCGGCAAGGACGTGCTCGGCCGCGGGAAGACGGGCTCGGGCAAGACCCTCGCCTTCTCCATCCCGATGGTCGCGCGCCTTGGCGGCAAGCTCGCCGGTGGTAAGCGTCGCCCGGGCCGCCCGCTCGGGCTGGTGCTCGCACCGACCCGCGAGCTCGCCACCCAGATCACCACCGCCATGGAGCCGCTCGCTACGGCCTACGGCCTCAACATCACCACCATCTTCGGTGGCGTCTCGCAGCAGCGACAGGTTGCAGCGCTCAAGGCCGGCGTCGACATCGTCGTTGCCTGCCCTGGCCGCCTCGAAGACCTCATGAAGCAGGGCTTCGTGCAGCTCGACGCGATCGAGGTCACCGTGCTCGACGAGGCAGACCACATGGCCGACCTCGGCTTCCTGCCGGTCGTCACCCGCATCATGGACAAGACTCCCCAGACCGGCCAGCGGATGCTGTTCAGCGCGACGCTCGACAACGGCGTTGACAAGCTCGTTCGCCGCTACCTCCACAATGAGGTGCTGCACTCCGTCGATGAGGCCAACTCGCACGTCGCCGCGATGACCCACCACGTTTTCGAGGTCGCTGGTGTCGACGAGAAGAATGAGCTCATCAAAAAGCTCGCCTCGGGCACCGGTCGCCGCATCCTGTTCATGCGCACCAAGCACCACGCCAAGAAGCTCGCGAAGCAGCTGACCGACTCCGGCATCCCCTCGGTCGACCTGCACGGCAACCTCTCGCAGGTCGCCCGTGACCGCAACCTCGCGTCGTTCGCCTCGGGTGAGACTCGCGTGCTCGTGGCCACCGACGTCGCCGCCCGTGGCGTGCACGTCGATGACATCGAACTCGTGATCCACGTCGACCCGCCGGCCGAGCACAAGGCATACCTGCACCGCTCGGGCCGCACCGCCCGCGCCGGCAAGGAGGGCGAGGTCGTCACGATCGTGCTGCCCGCCCAGCGCAAAGACACCGCAGCGTTGCTGCGCAAAGCCCAGATCACGGTCACCCCGCAGCACGTGACAGCCGCCTCGGCGTCGGTCACCGCGCTGGTGGGGGATGTCGCGGCCTACGTCACCCCCGCGCCCCGTGCCGCGGTGCAGCAGCAGGGCGGCGGTCGCTCGCAGGGCGCCAACGCCCAGCGCAAGCGCGCCGGCCGCGATGGATCCTCGGATGCACCCCGCCGCGACCGCTCGGGCCGCCCCGCTTCCGGAAACGGTCGCGGTTCAGGCCGCCCGGCAACCGGCGGAGAACGCCGCGGCAGCGAGCAGCGCACAGACCAGCGTTCGGCCCAGCCGCACGCACAGTCCTCGCATGCACAGTCGTCACACGCCCAGCCCGCCCGTGCCCCTCGCGAGGAGCAGGCACCGTCGCGACCGCGCGGCGGCAACGGTCGCGCGCAGGCCGCCGGCGGCCCCATCCGCGTCGGCCAGGTCGTCCGTCCGAATGCCGGTGGCGGACAGCGTCGCGGACGCTGATCCTCCGGCCACCAACGCCACAGCGGAACGCCGCTCGAACCTCGGTTCGGGCGGCGTTTCCGCGTTCGCGGACAAAGTTTGCGGGCGTCCATAACTCCTGCAGTTCGCGCCGGAGCACGCGGTTGATCGGCCCAACAACGGCGCAACACCGCTGTCACGCCGCAACCTGCAGGAGTTATGAACACGCGGTGACGGCGCCGACCCGGAGTGCACACACCCACGTGTGCACCCCGGTTCACGAGGGAGAGCTCGTCGCGATCCGCGAGAGTGTTACTTGGCGAGCGTCGCTACAGCCTGCGCCCAGAGGAAGTACTTGTTGGAGCCGAGGTCACCGACCGTGGTGATGTTGAATGCAGCCTTGAGGTGCTCGGCATCGCTGTCGCTCACGCCCTGAAGTGCTGAAACCGGTGCTTTAGCGAGCTCGTCGATGCTCGAGCTTTCGTATGCCTTGTCGAACTTGTCGGTGATGCCAGCCATCATGTGCCCTTCATAGTGGCGAAGATATCGCGACACCACCCTAATAATCCGGCGACTTCCATGGTGAAAATCTTTAGTGAACACGCCCTACGCTGGCCGACCCTCGGCACGCCCGTTCAGGCGTGCCGAGGGTTGCACTAGCGGGTCACCACCACGAAACCGCCCGCACGCACAGTGACCTTCGACGCTCCTGAGATGGTGCGCTCCTCGACCAGTGTTCCTGTGCGGTCGTAGCTGCGCACCGTCGCATCCTGCCCAGCCGCGCCGACTGACGCACGCAACGGCACCAGCGCGGCCGAGTTCACGAGTTCCGTCGAGGCCGACTCCCCGCCAAGCGTGAGGCGCGACAGCAGCGGGCGCACGATGAGCGCGTCCAGGTCCACCGTGCCCTTGAGCCCGGTGACCGTCACATCGGTTCGGGCCGACAGCGCAGGGACGAGCAGCGGCTGGGGCAACAGCGCACCCGGAACCGCGGTGATGCCCTGCTCACCGACCGAGTGCCTGAGCACGCCGATCGGCAGTCGACCGGTGCGCCAGAGCGACGTTGCCTGGGCATCCGCCGGCTGGTCGACGACAGGCTCCACACTGCGAGCGCCAGCGCCTGGAAGGGGAATCGTTGCCGACTCTCCCTTCGCCAGCTCGAGGTATTCGCCCGCGCTGTACTGGGATTCCCCGGTGTACGCGGCGTCCGGAGTGACGACAGCACCGGTCGTGGTCGTGGCATCCTCGGCCTCGACGACGGTCAGGCCATCGGTCAGGGTGATGGATGTCGCGGCGAGCGCTCGAGCGGCGACATCCGGATTCGCATCCAGGGCGATCATCGACAGCAGACCGTGGATCGTGCTCTCTGCGCCACTGTTCCTGTTCACGGAGCCATCGGCCTGCACTCCGTCATACGTCACACCCGTCGTAGGGTCGTAGACGGCGGTGCCAGACTTGTTCGCCCCGAAGTACCAGGCCGCCGTGATGCCGGCGAGCTCCTTCAACCCCGGTTTCTGGGCCGCATCCGCGACATCGAGCAGGGATTGCAGCCTGGAGTCGACCCCGTACGCGATCTGTGTCTTGTCGACCGGGGTCGGCAGCCACGCATTGTCGGGGCCGCCACCGGTCAGCAGCACCGGCACGAACTGGGCGGAATCCGCGACGGCAGGCGGAAGCAACTCACTGCTGCCGAGCGCGACTGACGCCTTCGCGAGGGCCGCCGGCATCTGGGAGGCGTACGCGTGCCACAGCGAGCGCGATTGCGTGTACGGCAGGATCGCGCCATACGGCCAGGTGCGTGTATCACCGGAACCCAGCTGGGCGATGCCGTCCGCCAGCTTCGACAGCGCGGCCTTCGGCGCAGGGTCATCCGGAGCGGCGGTCGTGTACGCGGCGAGGCCGAGCACGGCCTCGGCCGAGATGTCTGCGCCATCGTTGATGAGCCAGGCCGGCACGCTCACGCCGTCAGCGATGTCATAGGTTCCGTAGTCCTGCAGCACCTGGCGGTCGAGCGCTTCGACGCCGAGCTGGAGTCGCTGCTGCAGGAACGCCGAGAACTCTGGATCCACATCCCGGAACGCCGCGTATCCCTCACCGAGCGCCCACAGCGTGCGGGCGAGCCAGTAGCTCGAGCCGCTGTCTGACGGGTCTGGCAGCTCGACGGGCAACGGGCTCGGGTTGAAGTCCCCGTCGCTCTGCATCCAGAGCACCACATTGCCGGCGTTGGGCCCGCTCACCGTCTGGAAATACGCGACGGATCGGAGCAACTCATAGGCCTTGTCACGGCTCTCGACCGAGCCGGTCTGAACCCAGTGCCGCAGGTAGACCACGGCGGCGCGGGTGATGTCGTCAGCGTTGTATGCGCCCTGCCCGTAGTCGCCGGTGGCGGGGTCGAAGGGACCACCCCCGACCCGCTCGAACGTGCCGCCGGGGCGCGCATCGGCGTAGGTCCAGGGCACCGTGAGATCCGGGCTGCCCGCGAGCTCATAGGTGGTGTGCTCGGCGGTGTCGGCTGGCGATACCGTGTCGAGCAGGAAGTCGAGGTGGGCCAGATTGGTGAGCGCGGCCGGAGCCGCTTCCACCGTCGGCGCCGCTGAGGCCGGCGCACTCACCAACCCCATCGTCGCCACCATCGCGGCCATCGTGAGCGACGCCGTCCATCGGCCTGTCGAGGTGTTGTTCTTCATTGAACTGTCCTTTGTCCCGTGTCGTTGGCTAGAGCGCTCTATCGAGGCGAGCGACCCCGATCTTCGTGTCGGCCATGCCGTAGAAGACCCACAGCTGCCCGTCGATTTCTTCGATCGCGGTGGGGAACACCACGTTGGGCACGATGCCGTTGAGCTCCTCTTCCGTCTCGGCTTCGAGCAGAGCCTGCGGGGTGCGGTCGAGCACCCTGGACGGGTCGACGGCATCCAGGATCATTCCGCCCGCCCGATAGTTCACGTTCTTCTGCTGCTCGAACGCGCTGTCGATCACGCCGGTCACTCCGTGATGCAGGATGAGCCATCCCTCCGGCACGCGCAACGGTGGCGGTCCCCCGCCGATCTTCAGTTCCTCGAACGCGAACTCCGGGCCCGCGACGAATCGATGCTGCCCCCAGAGCGTGATGTTCCGGATGTCGGCGAGCACGAGCTCGACGGGGATGTAGCTGATCCAGATGCTCTGCCGCGGGTCATCCACCCCCGCGGGAACGCGCACACCCTCCCCTGGTGCAGTCTCACCGATGTCCCACATCGGTCGGTGCAGCACGGCGAAGCTCTCCACGCCGTCCGGCGCGGTGACCGGCTCGGGAAAGAACACCGTGTCCTTGTTGTGGAAGAGGCCCAGGTCGATGTCGAGGCTTTCCTCGTAGAGGAAGTGCGCCGGACCGAGCCGGCGCCACTCGCGAAGGTCCGTCGACACCGCGATCGCGGTGCGCGGGCCGAGCGGCCCGTAGGCGACATAGGTCATCACGTGGGTTCCGAGGCGCGGGATGAACGTCACACGCGGATCCTCCACACCGGCGTGGTCGGCGCCGTACTCGAATCCGCGATCCGGCTCGAGCACGACACCCTCGCGTACGACACCCGTAGGCTCGCCGTCCACGATCACGACCCTGGCGAGACCCACCCGGCTGACATTGCCGGCAGCGACGATCCTGGGCAGCAGGTAGAGAGTGCCGTCCTGGTCGCGGCCGGACCCGGGGTTCAGCACCCCCTCGGCCTCCAGGTCGTTGCCGGGCTCGGGCGTCATGACGACACCCACTCGTGTCAGCTTGTACGGAAACGTCATCCTTTGACTCCTGATCCAATGTCGGTTGAGGTGAAATAGCGCTGGAACACGATGAACAGCACCACGACGGGTGCTGCGAGAACCAGCGCGCCAGCGAGAATCGCCCCGAACGGGTTCGCCGCTGACGCAGAAATGGTGGTGATGTAGTTGGCAAGCGAGACGGCAAGCGGCTGGAGGGCCGCATCCTTCGTGACGAGGAAGGGCCACAGGAACTCGTTCCACGGGCCGATGAAGGTCAGCAGGATGACCGTGACAAGCGCCGGGCGCACGAGAGGGATCGCGATGCTCCAGAGCAGCCGCAGCTCGGAGGCCCCATCGATCCGGGCAGCTTCGAACAGCTCTTTGGGGAGCTGCAGGAAGTAGGCACGGAAAATGATGACCGCTGTCGAGTTGATAAAGAACGGGAGGATCATCCCGAGGTAGTTATCCGCGAGACCGAAGTCCCTGGCGATGAGCACATACAGCGGGATCATCAGCAGCTGGAAGGGCACGACCTGCACGAGCAGGGCGAGCGCGAAGGTCGTACCCCGACCCCGCCACTGCAGCATCGCGAGCGAATATCCCGCGAGCAGTGCGAACACGAGAGTTCCGATCAGCACTCCCCCGGTGAAGATCCCCGAGTTGACCAGCCCGGTGAGCAGGTTGATCCTGGAGTTGATCGCGCCGTAGTTGTCGAGGGTGAGGTTCGCCGGATTCGGGAACGCACCGCCGATCGTCGGATCGACCGTCGTCTGCAGTGACCCGATCACCATGTAGTAGAACGGGAACAGGAAGACGAGAGCTCCGAGCGCGAGCACGATCCCGCGAATGAGGGAACCGGTTCTCGAGAGTTCGGAGCCCCGCCGCGCACGACGGGTCGTCTTCGGGGGTGATTGTTGCACAGTCATCGGTCGTCTCCTCCCGCGAAGCGGTTCTGCAGGAAGGCGATGATCAGCACGAGGATGACCAGCACGATGCCGATCGCCGCCGCGACATCGGGCTGACCCTGCTGCAGCCCCTTTTGGTACATGATCAGCACCGGTGACGCCGAGGCTCCGTTCGGGCCCCCACCCCCGGTCAGCAGGTACGGCTCGGTGAACAGGTTGGCCCCGGTCACCGTGGAGACGAGGAGCACGAGCACCGTCGCCGAACGCACTCCGGGAACCGTTACGGAGAAGAAGCTGCGTACGGCCCCTGCCCCGTCGGTCGATGCCGATTCGTAGAGTTCCTTCGGTACGGCCTGAAGTGCGGCCAGGTAGAGAAGGATGTAGAACCCGAGCTGTTTCCAGGTGACGAAGATCGCGATCGTAGGCATGGCCAGCTGCTCATTGATGAGCCAGGAAGGATCAGGAGCCAGCGGACCGAGCACCTGGTTGACGAAGCCGTTGCCGCTGAAGAGGAACAGCCAGATCGCGACCACAGCGACGCTCGCGGTCACGTACGGCACGTAGTAGCTGACCCTGAGGAAGGTCTTGAAACGCGTGATTTTGTTGAGCGCTGTCGCGAGAACGAGTGACAACACCACGGTCAGTGGCACGTTGATGAGCAGGAAGACGCCGACATTGGCGAACGACCGGAGCACGGCAGGGTCGCTGAGCGCTGTGACGAAATTGTCGAGACCGACGAAAGGCCGATCCACCTGCGCACCGGGAGCGGCGAAGAAGAAATCGTGGAACGCGATGTAGACCGAGTACCCGATCGGAAACGCGAATACAGCGAGAATGAAGACCAGGTAGGGGGCGCTGAAGAGCAGGCCCAGCGGGTTCCGGCCGAGCAATCGCCCCCGCCGGCGATTCCCGGGGGCGCCGGCGGCGGTAGCCGCCGGCGCCGAAAGGAGGTCGGTCATGGCTACGGCTGCTTCGCGATCTCGTCGATCTCGATCGCAGCGTCATCCAGAGCAGACTCTGGGTCGCCCTTGCCGAAGATCACCGATTCCGACCAGGCATCGCGGAAGGTCTGCAGCATTTGGACGGTGTTCGGTCCCGACGGCACCTCGACGGTGCGCGAGGCCTGGTCACCGAACGCTTCGTAGGCCGGGTTTGCCGCGAAGTAGTCGGCGTAAGTGGACTGCAGATCCGTGCGGATGGGCATCTGGCCGGTCAGCTCGAGCAGCTTCTGGTCCTGCTCGGTGCTCGTCGAGAATTTCAGCACATCCCACGCTGTCGCCTGGTTTTCGCAGGCCGAGTAGAGTCCGATGTTCTTGGCGTCGCTGAAGGTCCAGGCGTCGGCGGGGTCTGTGCCATCCTTCGTCGGGACAGCGACCGAGCCCCAGTTCACGTCGTCATAGACCGACACGGCCCACGGCCCGACGATCGCCATGGACGAATACCCCTCGGCGAACGAGTCGCCCTGGAACTGCTCCTTGCTGGAGTAGTTGTTCTCGTACATGGTCGCCCAGAAGTCGGCGACGTCGTATCCGGCCTGATCGGCGAATGTCGACTCGTCATTCTCGACGATCTGCTTGCCGCCGGTTGCCGCCGCATACAGCGGATAGAAGTCGAACTGCACCTGGAAGAACTCGCTCGTGGGAGCGGGCTGGATGGCGACCGTGGAGACACCGGAATCGACGAGGGTCTTCGACGTTGCGAGGAACTCCTCGTACGTCGAGAGCTTAGGGTTCTCAGGGTCGAGGCCCGCTTCCGCGAACAGATCCTTGTTGTAGAAGATCACGACAGGGTTCGACTTCCACGGCATCTGGAAGTAATCGCCCTCGGGATTCTGGTACTGCTGCGCGATGTCGCCGCTGCGCTCTTCGATGTATTCGGCACCGCCGTCGATCGATGACAGGTCGACGAGTCCACCCTGCTTCTCGAACTGGCCGACGGCAGACGGCGCGGTGTTGTAGATGAGGCACGGAGCGTTTCCGGCGGTAATCGCGGCCCCGATGACCTCTTCACTGCTCTTACCTGCGGGGATCTCCTGTCCCTTGATCTGCTCGTCGGGATTGGCGGCATTCCACGCGTCGACCATCTGCTGGCCCCACTGCACTTCCTGCTCGTTGTTGGAGTACCAGATGGTGATGTCACCTCGTCCGTCGCTGGCGGTGGAAGCACCCCCTCCGCCCGAACACGCCGTCAGGGCGAGTGCCCCCACTGCGATGACTGCTGTGGCAATTGCTTTCGGTGTTCTCACGTTCGTTCTCCTTCATGGATAGGCGCGGCCGCATTGCCGCTGGTAGTGGAGCGAGGGGGTGCGGTGGAATCCAGCACGACGAGCGCGGCGGGGTCCAGGTCGATGTCGGCAACCTGTTCGCCATCGATCAGGCGCAGCAGGGCGGATGCCGCGGCCTCCCCCCACTTGCGGGCGGTGGTCTTGACGGTCGTGAGGGAGGGGTGGAGATATCCACCGACATCGCTGCCGTCGAATCCGGTGATCGAGAGGTCACGGGGAACATCGAGTCCGGCTCGCTGTGCGACACCGAGCCCGGCGATGGCCATGGGGTCGTTCGAGTAGACGATCGCGGTCGGCCGGTCGGTCAGGGCGAGCAGCCGGGCTGTTGCCGCGGCGCCCTCTGCAGCGCTGAAGTCGGTTTCGATCAGGATGTCGTCGGAAAGCCCCCGCTCGCGCATCGCCTCCTGGAACGAGTCACGGCGACGACGGCCGTGGAGCATCACGGCAGGGCCTCCGACGTGCGCAATCCGGGTGTGGCCGAGATCGGCGAGGTGTGCAACAGTGTCACGGATGCCGGCAGCGTCATCCACCGTCACGGCCGGGAACGGGGACGCGATGTCAGGTCGACCGAGCGTGACAGCGCTAAGCTCCAGTTCGCTCGCGAGCGCGAGTCGCGAGTCATTCGCACGGAGGTCGGAGATGATCACGCCATCAACCCGACCGTGACTGGCCAGCTGGCGATAACTCCTGGCTTCAGCCTCTTCGCCCTCGACCATGCTCAGCACGAGCGCCTGCCCTGCCGGAGCGAGCACTGACTCGATCCCCGAGATGAACGACGGGAAGAACGGGTCTCCGGCGATGATGTCGGGGTCCCGGGCGAGCACCAGTCCGAGCGCGAACGCTCGATCGGTGCTGAGCGACCTTGCCCTGACGCTCGGGCGCCAGCCCAGTTCGTCGGCGACCTCCAGGATGCGCTTCCTGGTCTCGGCGGAGACGCCGGGGCGGTCGTTCAGGGCGAAGGAGACAAGCCCCTTGCTGACCCCGGCGCGACGCGCGACGTCGAGAATGGTCGGTCGGTCGGATTTGGGTACGAACGACACAAGACCTCCTCATCGAGAACTACCCGGAGAACTGAACCGGTTTAGTCACCCTAACCCGAGGCTTGGCGGAATGCATAGGGGTGGCGACATCGGCGAATGTGTGGCACTCTCACGCGCGCGACTCCTACCGGTCCGGAGACACGGAAATGTGAGGCTTCATCGCGATACCCCCTTTACTGGGTTGAGTGAGGTGACCTCAATTCTGCGAAGCTTCGGACATGACGACACAGCAACCACCTGAATCGTCCATTGGGACACCTCCCTCATCAACCCCTCCCACTGCCGCGACGATGTCGATGCCACAGGGCCCATCGGGTTCTAAGAAGCCGATCGGGCTGGCCCTGACAGCACTCATCGTCGGGATTGTGGCCTTCCTCTCCGGACTGGTTCCCGTGTTCGGAGCGCTCGTCGGGCTCGCGGCCATCGTGTTCGGGGCCCTCGCCCTCAGGAAAGGTCAGTCGAAAGCGATGGCCATTACAGGTATCGCCCTGGGCGGAATCGCCGCCATCGCTTCGATCGGAATCACTTTTGGAATCGGCGCCGCAATCAACAACGCGTCGGTAACCGAGCCGACCACGATCGTGGCGGAAAGTGCCGCTCCCGAGCCGGATTCAGCCTCCGCAGATCCGATTGCGGAATCCACACCGTCGGCCGCGCCAACGCCCGAAGCTCCGGCCGTCCCCGTCGAGTACCTGTCCGCTCTGACAAAGGCTGAGAGCTACTCGAGCATCATGAGCATGAGCAAGGTCGGGATCTATGGTCAACTCACCTCGGAGTACGGAGAGAAGTTCTCGGCAGAGGCAGCCCAGTACGCGGTCGACAATGTTCAAGCCGACTGGAGCGCTAATGCTCTTGCCAAGGCAAAGACCTACCAGGACAGCATGGCAATGTCACCCGAGGCCATCCGCGATCAGCTCACCAGTGAATTCGGGGAGCAGTTCACGACCGAAGAAGCCGACTACGCGATTCTTCACCTGAACGACTAGAGCGCAGACGCCGCTCGAATGCCGCTCGGACAATGAACCGGGCGGCATTCCTGCGCGCAGACGTCGCGGCTCGATCTACTTCAGGTCGCAAGCCGGTGCGCCGGTTGAGAATCGCAGAATTACACAGTCAGGACGACGGAACGACTACGGCAGAACGCCCACCGAGGCGAGAGCCGCACGCAGCAGTGCGCCGCGTCCACCCTCCATGTCGGAGGTGACGGATTCGGCGGCGGCCTCGGACGGACGCATCCACGTGACCTCGAGCGCGTCCTGGCGCGGCTCGCACGTTCCGGTGATCGGCACCACGTAGGCGAGCGAAACTGCATGCTGGCGGGCATCCATGAACTGACTCTCGCCGGGCCACGGGAAATACTCGGCCACAGAGAAAGGCAGCGGGCTGGACGGCAGAAGCGGGAAGGCCATCGGGCCGAGGTCCTTCTCGAGGTGGCGGAACAGCGCATCCCTCAGCGTCTCGCCATACATCACGCGGCCGGAGACGAGAGTGCGGGTGAACTCGCCGTCATTGGCGCGCAACAGCGTGCCGACCTCCGTGACGCGACCCAGCCCATCGACCCGCACGGGCACGGCCTCGACATAGAGCAGCGGCAGGCGTCGCCGGGTCTCCGCGAGTTCCTCATCGCTCAACCAGCCTGAGTTCGGGTCGGGAGTGCCTGTTGATGCCATGCTCCATTGTTACCCACAGCGCTCGCGCGCGCCGACCGGCATGCAGCAGTGCGAGTATGGGGAGGTGAAATTGGACGAGTCAGCGATTCTCTGGTCAGCTCCCGAACGCGACAGGGCGGGCCGCCCCCTGCTCGTCCTGCTGCACGGCTACGGCTCGCACGAGGGAGACCTGTTCTCGATGTCGCCCGCTCTGCCCCTGGAACCGGTGATCGCCTCGGTGCGCGCTCCCCTCGCCGAAAGCGGCGGCTGGGCCTGGTGGTCGCGCCAGGACAGCCCGGCTGGCGAACCGGCACCGGAGAGAGTGGATGCCGCAGCCAGAGCCGTCATCGACTGGCTCGACACCATCGACTCCGGCGCCGTCAGCCTTCTCGGGTTCTCGCAGGGCGGGGCGCTCGCGCTGCAACTGCTGCGGCTCGACCCCGAGCGCTTCGCGGCGACGGTCTCCCTCTCCGGATTCATCGCGTCGGCCGAGCATGCCGGCGATGCGCGGCTGGCCGAGGTGAAGCCCGCGGTCTTCTGGGGCCGGGGAACCGACGACCCGGTCATCCCGAGCCGCGCCGTCGATCGCACGGCAGAGTGGATGCCCGCCCACACGACAGCGACGATCCGCACCTATGAGGGCATCGGCCACTCCATCTCCACGCCGGAGCTCGCCGAATTCAGCGGCTTCCTGCGCAGCCACGCCTAGCGTGAGGTTTCGCGGGTTGTACCGATCGACGGCGTCCCCATCGTGGGCCGCCCAGGGCCTCCTTCACCGTCGAGCCCGGCCAGGTCAAGCCCTTGTCGGCACACTGTCACCGGGATGAAGCTCGAAGTATTCATTTTCTGAAGGAGACCCCTGTGCCTAAACGCAATACCCTCGTTCGCAGCATGCACGACCTCGGACTCGCAGCCTGGTTCGGAGGCGCCCTCATGGGTGCAGTCGGCCTCAACGGTGCGGCATCAGAGGCGAAAGATCCCACGGAACGGCTGTCGCTGTCGTCAGCGGGCTGGGCAAAGTGGGCGCCAGTTCAGCTGGGAGCACTCGTCGTGCACGGAATCGGCGGTGTCGGGCTCATCCTGTCCAACAAGGCTCGACTCGCTGGCCAGCCCGAAGCCCGTACCAACACCGTGGTGAAGGTCATCGTCACGGCCCTCGCCGGTGGCTCCGCGCTGTATTCGGGCATCCTGGGGACGCAAATCGCCGAGCACGCCTCCGAGGGCGGCGACGCCGTGACGAAGCCGGGGCCGGGAGCGTCCGAAGAGCTGGCCGCGGCCCAGAAACAGCAGAACATCCTGCAGTGGGTTACACCCGTGCTGACCGGAATCCTCCTCATTCTCGCCGCACAGCAGGGTGAGCAGCAGCGCCCGGTCGCCGGCCTGCTGAGGAGCAGGGCCAGGAAGCTCACCGGCCGTTGAACGGAATTCTCGACGAGTCGGCCATGGTGTGGTCGGCTCCCGAGGGCGAACGTGTGGGGCGGCCGCTTCTGGTCGCCCTGCACGGCCACAACGGCGATGAGCATCAGCTGGCGGTAGCGGCGGCGGTGCTCCCACCCGGGTTGGTGATCGTGACCCCGCGCGCTCCCTACCGCGAGCCGGGCGGTTGGTCATGGTTCGAGCTCAGCGAAAGCGGGAAGGATGCCGCGGCCTCCGTCACCGGACAGTTGCTGTCGTGGCTCGACCGTCAGTCTGGGTACACCTCGCTCGGCATTCTCGGGTTGTCGCAGGGATCAGCGATGGCCATGTCTTTGCTGCGCAGGGATCCACACCGCTTCGACTACGCACTCCAACTCAGCGGATTCGCGATCGACACGTCCCCCGATGCAGAACTCGCCAGGCTGCGTCCCCCGATGTTCTCGGCGCACGGCGATCTCGATACGGTCATTCCCCACGATCGCGCCGCCGATACCGCCCACTGGTTGAGACAACACACCACGCTGACGGAGAAGAAATACGCGGGTCTGGATCATTCGGTATCCACCGACGAGATGATGGACGCTGCTGCCTTCGTATCGCAACAGCTGAGAGCACCGGCTGCTGCAGGATGACAGTCTGAGGATGACGGTCTGAGGAGGACGGTCTTTGGATGACGGTGGCGCGCGGGATGATGGTGGGATGAGCTCGGTGCTCGACAGCTTCTCCCCCGCGACCAGGGAATGGTTCGGCGGGGCCTTCAGCGCGCCCACCCCGGCCCAGTTGGGAGCGTGGGAGTCCATCGCGTCCGGAGCCCACGCGCTCGTTGTGGCACCCACCGGCTCGGGGAAGACGCTCGCCGCTTTCCTCTACGCGATCGACCAGCTGGCATCGAAGCCGGTGCCAGAGAACCCCAAAGCCAGAACGCGCGTGCTGTACATCTCTCCGCTTAAAGCTCTGGGGGTGGATGTGCAGCGCAACCTCCGCGCGCCGCTCGTCGGTGTCACGCAGACGGCACGGCGGCTCGGGCTGCCCGCCCCCGACGTGACGGTCGGGGTGCGCAGCGGCGACACGACAGCCGGTGACAGGCGGCTGCTCGCGCGGCTTCCGCCGGACATCCTGATCACCACGCCGGAATCGCTCTACCTGATGCTCACCTCGGCCGCCCGCGAGACCCTCGCGAACGTCGACACCGTCATCATTGACGAAGTGCATGCCGTCGCGTCGACGAAGCGTGGTGCGCACCTCGCCGTCTCCCTCGAGAGACTGGATGAACTGCTGCCGAAGCCCGCGCAGCGCATCGGCCTCTCGGCTACGGTTCGACCGCTGGAGGAGGTGGCACGCTTCCTCGGAGGGCGCGCCCCCGTGACCATCGTTCAGCCGCCGGCTGCAAAGACGTTCGACCTCTCCGTAGTCGTGCCGGTCGACGATATGACGGTGCCCGGCAGTGTTGAATCTCGCAGCGTCGAGCCTCGCGGGGGTTCCTCGGCGGGCGCGACAGCCGAAGCCACCGGATCGATCTGGCCGCACGTCGAAGAGCGCATCGTCGACGAGATCCTGCAGCACCGGTCGACCATCGTTTTCGCGAACTCCCGGCGGCTGGCCGAGCGGCTGACGTCGAGGCTCAACGACATCTATGTGGAGCGGCTCGACCTCGAACCCGTGCCGGTCGCTGCATCGGCGATGGGCGGCACCACTGTCGTCGAGACCACTGTCGTCGAGACCTCTGTCGTCGAGACCTCTGTCGTCGAGACCATGCGTGACACGACAGCCGGGCTCCTCGCACGCGCACACCACGGCTCGGTTTCGAAGGAGCAGCGCGCCACGATCGAAGACGACCTGAAATCCGGCAGGTTGCGCTGCGTGGTTGCTACGAGCTCGCTCGAACTCGGCATCGATATGGGGGCTGTCGATCTTGTGATCCAGGTGGAGTCCCCGCCGTCGGTCGCGAGCGGGCTGCAGCGCATCGGCCGCGCCGGTCACCAGGTCGGTGAGATCTCAAAAGGCATGCTGTTCCCCAAGCACCGCACCGACCTCATCCATACCACCGTGGCCGTGGAAAGGATGAAGTCGGGGCAGATCGAAGCGATCGCGGTCCCGGCAAACCCCCTCGACGTGCTCGCACAGCAGACCGTCGCCGCCGCCGCGCTCGAGGCCATCGACGTCGAAGAATGGTTCGAGACGGTCCGGCGCAGCGCGCCCTTCGCCACACTGCCCCGCAGCGCGTACGACGCAACGCTCGATCTGCTCGCCGGCCTGTACCCCAGTGATGAGTTCGCCGAACTTCGCCCCCGCATCGTGTGGGACCGTGTCGCCGGAACGATCGTGGGTCGGCCCGGCGCTCAACGGCTTGCCGTGACATCCGGCGGCACGATCCCGGACCGTGGACTCTTCGGCGTCTTCATGGTCGGCGGCGAACCCGGCGCACCCGGCAGGCGCGTCGGCGAGCTCGACGAAGAGATGGTCTACGAGTCGCGCGTCGGCGACGTCTTCGCGCTCGGCACCACGAGTTGGCGAATCGAAGACATCACCCACGACCAGGTGCTGGTCTCCCCCGCCTTCGGGCAGCCGGGCAAAGTGCCGTTCTGGAAGGGCGACGGGCTGGGACGTCCCGCTGAACTGGGCGCGGCGATCGGCGCATTCGTGCGCGAGATCTCGACGAGCACCGCCGCCGAAGCGCGCACCCGAGTAGAAGAGATCGGCCTGGATGACCGTGCTGTGAACAACCTCGTCGCGCTCGTCGCGGAGCAGCAACAGTCCACCGGGCAGGTGCCCACCGACCGCACACTCGTCGTCGAACGGTTCAAGGATGAGCTGGGCGACTGGCGGGTCGTCTTACATTCCCCGTACGGCATACCCGTCCACGCGCCGTGGGCACTTGCCATCAGCGCCCGGGTCCGTGACCGGCTGGGAGTCGATGGCGCGGCCATGGCCGGCGACGACGGCATTGTCGTGCGTATCCCCGACTCCGATGGTGAGCCCCCCGGAGCCGAACTGTTCCTGTTCGATCGGGAAGAGCTCGAGTCCACCGTCACCGAGGAGGTCGGCGGTTCCGCGCTGTTCGCGGCACGCTTCAGGGAGTGCGCAGCGCGGGCGCTGCTGCTGCCGCGGCGTGACCCCGGGCGACGGTCCCCGCTGTGGCAACAGCGGCAACGGGCATCCCAATTGCTGGATGTCGCTCGCAAATACCCGAGCTTCCCGATCGTGCTCGAGACCGTGCGCGAAGTGCTGCAGGACGTCTACGACCTGCCAGCACTGATGACGCTCACCACCGAGCTCGCGACGCGCAAGATCCGCATGGTCGAGAGCGAAACCGACGTGCCGTCCCCGTTCGCCCGCTCGCTGCTGTTCGGCTACGTCGCCGCGTTCATGTACGAGGGCGATTCGCCCCTCGCCGAGCGCCGGGCGGCCGCGCTCTCGCTCGACCCCACGCTGCTCGCCGAGCTGCTGGGGCGTGCCGAGCTGCGCGAACTGCTCGACCCCGCTGTCATCGAGCAGACCGAGCTCGAGCTGCAGCGGCTTGCTCCCGACCGTAAAGCCCGCGATGCGGAGGGCGTCGTCGACCTGCTCAGGATGCTCGGACCGCTGTCCATCGCCGAGATCGCCGAGCGCTCACTGACGTCGGTGCTGGCCACTCCCTCCGCCGAGAGTTCCACTTCTGTCGCTCCGGAAGCCGAACTGGCGACAGAAGCGGAACATTCGGCGGATTTCGGGGCCCTGAACGGCGTACTGGAGTTGCTCACGAGAGCCAACCGCGTGCTGCGGGTCACCATCGCCGGCACGCAGCAGTGGGCCGTCGTAGAAGATGCCGCACGGCTGCGGGACGCGCTCGGAGTGCCACTTCCCATCGGTGTGCCTGCCGCGTTCATCGAGCCCGTTCCCGACCCGGTCGGCGACCTGGTGAGCCGCTTCGCCCGCACCCACGGCCCCTTCATCGTGCAGGATGCCGCGACCCGGTTCGGCCTCGGAACAGCCGTCGTCACAGACACCCTCCGTCGGCTCGCGGCCGATCGCCGCGTCATCGACGGGGAGTTCCGTCCCGGCGCCAGCGGAACCGAGTGGTGCTCGGTCGAGGTGCTGCGCCGACTGCGGTCGCGCTCCCTGGCCGCGCTCCGCCAGGAGGTGGAGCCCGTCGAGCAGGCCGCGCTCGGCCGCTTCCTCCCCGCCTGGCAGGGTGTCATCGGCAGCTCCGCGAGCGGGTCCCTGCGCGGAATCGACGGCGTAGCGCAGGTCATCGAACAGCTCGCCGGCGTCTCGCTTCCCGCGTCAGCCTGGGAATCCCTCGTGCTTCCCGCCAGGGTCGCGAACTACTCGCAGGCCTGGCTCGACGAATTGACGGTGACGGGCGAGGTCATCTGGTCGGGCAACGGAGTGCTGCCCGGCAGCGATGGCTGGGTGAGCCTGCACCTCGCCGACACCGCCCGCCTGACTCTCGCGGCTCCCGGCGGTGACGATACGACGGAACTCCAGCGCTCCATCCTCGAGGCGATGGCGGGAGGCGGCGCATATTTCTTCCGTCAACTCGGCCAGGCCGTCGGTAGCACCGACGACAAGAAGCTCAACGCCGCACTGTGGGAACTGGTGTGGTCGGGGCTTGTCACCAACGACACCCTGTCGCCGCTGAGGTCGTACCTCGGCGGCCCCGCCGCCCCGCGCCGTTCCCGTTCGCCCCGCGGTCGTTCGAGCTCGGCGCGGGTGATGAGCTCGGGTCCACCCACCGGTGGCGGTCGCTGGTCTCTTCTGCCGCTCGCGGAGGGAGACACGACCATTCGCGCAAAAGCGATGGCCGAGTCCCTGCTCGAACGACACGGAGTCGTGACGCGGGGTGCCGTCGTCAGCGAGGGAATCAGGGGCGGTTTCGCCCTCGCGTACAAAGTGCTGAGCGGATTCGAGGAGTCCGGTCGCGCCCGACGCGGGTACTTCGTCGACGGGTTGGGGGCTGCGCAGTTCGCGACCGGCGCCACAGTGGACCGTCTGCGGAACTTCACGATCGACCCGGAGTCGACGCCGAAGCTTGAGGCCATCACGCTCGCGGCGACCGACCCCGCCAACCCCTATGGTGCAGCGCTGCCGTGGCCCGGTGCCCCCGTCGCCAGTGATCCAGAGCCTGGCTCGACGGCACAGGAGCCGGCCGAGAAACGCGGTCACCGGCCGGGGCGCAAGGCTGGTGCGATGGTGGTGATGGTGGATGGCGCCCTCGTGCTCTACGTGGAGCGCGGCGGCAAGACTGTGCTCACCTTCACCTCGGAGGAGGCTGCCCTGCGCGCTGCCGCAGTCTCGCTGGCGATGACGGTTCGCACAAGGCTCGGTGCGCTGCGGATAGAGAGAATCAACGGCGACTTCTCCGTCGGAACGCAATTGGGGATAATGCTGACCGATGCGGGATTCGCGGCGACACCGCAGGGGCTGAGGCTGCGTGCCTGAGGGAGATACGGTCTACCGTTCTGCGAAGAACCTGGCGGCGGTGTTCGACGGCACGGTGCTGACGCGCTGCGACATCCGCGTGCCGAAATTCGCCACGGTCGACCTGTCGGGCCAGGTGATCGACGAGGTGGTCAGCAGGGGCAAACACCTGCTTATGCGCGTCGGGGAATATACGTTCCACAGCCATCTCAAGATGGAGGGCTCGTGGCACATCTATCCGAATGGCGCGCGCTGGAGACGGCCAGAGTGGCAGGCTCGCGCGATCATCGCGAATGCCGACCACACGGCCGTCGGATTCGAACTGGGCCTGTTCGAGGTGGTGAATCGCGACAACGAGGACGACGTCGTCGGATACCTCGGCCCCGATCTGCTCGGGCCCGACTGGGACGCTGACCGGGCCATCGCCAACCTCACCAGCGACCCGGGCCGCGAGATCGGCCTGGCGCTGCTCGACCAGAGAAACCTGGCCGGCCTCGGCAACGTCTACCGCTGCGAGCTGTGCTTTCTGCGAGGGGTGCTGCCGACCAGGCCCGTCGCAGAGGTCAATGACGTGCCAGGGATGGTCGCCCTCGCGAAGAGGCTCATCGAAGCCAATAAGGACCGCACGGAACGCACCACCACTGGCAGGCTGCGGGGCGACACCGACTGGGTCTATGGCCGCGCGGGCAGGCCTTGCCTGCGGTGTGGCACCCGGATTCTTAAAGGTGCGCTGGGCGACAACCCACTGCAATTGAGGGACACGTATTGGTGCCCGAACTGCCAGAGCTGAGCACCATTCGCCACGCAGCGGGCGCTAACTGCGCAGTCGCCACCATCGGGACGCGAACATGCACAGGATGCTGATCGCCGTCGCTATCCCAAGGGCGATGAGTAACGGTGCACCGTAAATCAGCGCCTGGAAGGTCGTGTAATCGAAAGTCGTCTGCGACTCCTGGCTGGCCGCGAACATCTGCTGGAGCAGCGAGAGAAGATAGACGCCCCCCAGGATCAGAACGACCGACACCGCGGCGAGCGCAATGATGAACGGGTTGATTCTGTGGTCGTCCTCGCGCTCTTCAGCCGGGGCATCAGTGACCGGCGCAGTGACGGTGGGCAAGGCTGTGGGCGGTGCCGCAATGGGCTGTGCCGGAATGGGCTGGGCGGCGGACGGAGCGGATGCGAGCGGCCCCGCATATCCGGGCTGGAATGCTGGATCGAACCTGGGGTCGAATCGGGCGTCGTCGCTCATGGCTCGACGCTATCACCGGGCGATTCATCCACGATGCCCACGAAGCGGCTGCCGATGCCGTCGATCTCTCGGCGCACCAGTCCGCCCGCGACCGGCTGCAGGTCGTCGGGGCGATGGTCAGCGCAGCTGATCCAGGTGAAGGCGGGCCACCACTTCTTGGGTCGGGCGGCTTCGGTGAACCCGCAGACGTCACAGGTCAGCTGCACCCACACGGCTTTCTTGCCCGTGCGGTTGGCCCAGGACTGAGCCAGCCACGCCGGCGGATCGGCTCGTAGCGCCTCGAGCTGCTGCTCAGACATCCGGGTGGGAAGATCGTGACGCCTCGCCATCTCGAGAGAGATGTCGAGCCGTAATGCGGCTTCTCGACGGGAGATTATCGTCATGGTGTCACCTCGGAGATCGGTGTGCGTGAACGTCGGCTCGCCGCTCGCACCGCGCCCATGCTGGCGGCGACGACGAGCACCATCGCGAGCAGGTCGAGGGCGGTCAGCGGCTGGCGGAGGATGAGAAGCCCGGCCAGCGCCGCGAGCACGGGCGCGAGACTGAGCAGGATGGAGAACGTTGCGGCGGGCAGTCTGCGCAGGGCCAGCAGTTCGAGGCCATACGGGATCGTCGACGACAGGACCGCCACCGCGAGCCCGAGCAGCAGGATCTGAGGATGCACGATCGCGGCTCCCGCGGTCACCGCGCCGAACGGCACGACCACGATCGCAGCCGCGGTCATCGCCAGCGCGAGACCGTCGAGTCGCTCGAAGCGCTGGCCCGTGCGCGCGGACATCAGGATGTACGCCACCCACAGCGCACCGGCCCCTGCCGCGAACAGCACACCGATCGGGTCGAGCGAGTCGAACCCGCCCCGGCCGAGAATCGCGACTCCGGCAAAGGCGAGCACCGCCCACAACCAGCTCGACGCCTTACGACTGATCACGACGGACAGGATGAGCGGACCGAGCACCTCGATCGTGACCGTCACCCCCAGCGGAAGCCGCGCGAGGGCCTCGTAGAACAGCACGTTCATGCCGGCGAGCGACAGACCGAAGACGACGACCGTCATCCAGTCTTCCCGGGACCGGCCGCGGAGTCGCGGGCGGAACAGCAGCATCAGGATGGCGGCCGAAAAGGCCAGCCGCAGGCTCACCATGCCGACAGCACCGACGGCCGGGAACAGCGTCACGGCGAACGCCGCACCGACCTCCTGGCAGACCAGCCCGACGACGACGAGGCCGGTTGCGCCGAGGGCGGGCCCGTTACGCGTGGATACGGCGCTCACGCGTCGCGGTGACGCGGTTACGCGGTGACGGCGGCGTCTTCGGCGGGAGCCGCGCTGGAGAGCACGCCGAGAAGCAGCACTGCGGCTTCCTCATCGACAATTCCCTGGGCGAGGGCGAGCTCGGACACGAGAATCTGGCGGGCCTTCTCGAGCATGCGCTTCTCGCCGGCCGAGACACCCTTCTCCTGGTCACGGCGCCACAGGTCCCTGACGACCTCGCTGACGCGGTAGACGCTTCCGCTGGCCATCTTCTCCTGATTGGACTTGTAGCGGCGCGACCAGTTGCTGGGCTCTTCGGTGAACTCGTCGGTGAGCACCTTGTAGACAGCGGTAACGCCATCGGCGTCGATCACGTCACGCACGCCGACGAGCTCGACGTTGTCGACGGGCAGCTGGATGGTCAGCTCGCTCGTGTGCACGCGCAGGGTCATCAGCTTGGTTTCGACGCCCCGGATGGCACGCGAGGTGATCGCGGTGATGGTCACGGCTCCGTGATGGGGGTAAACAAGGGTCTCGCCGATTTCGATCTTCATGAGTGTGTCGTTTCTTTTATTGGGGATTCGAGAATCCAGGGGGGAAGCAGGTCTACGAGCTGGCGAACCAGGTCGTCGTCTGAGAGTTCGATGTGTCCGCGCATCCACGCACTGATCAGGGTCACAGCGCCACCGCCTACGAAGGTCGAGACGAGCCTCGCATCGACATTCTCGGGTGCACCGCCGACGGTGATGATCGAATCCATGAGCCGGATGCAGTAGCTCTGGACGAGCTCGTCATAGGCCGTGCGCGTGTGCGGGGTTCGCAGCGCGCTCGAGTAGAGCGGCAAGTTGTCGACGATGTGCGCTATCAGGTGACCGAAGCCCAGGCGTGCGATGGCGCGACCCGGGAGCAGGTCGTCGCGGCGCCAGTCGACGTCGAGCCCGCCTAGCTCGACGAACTGGCTGCGCAGCACCTCCAGAGCGAGGTCGTCGAGGCTGCCGAAATGGGCATAGAACGTGCTCCGGCTGACCCGGGCGACCCGCACGATGTCGGCCACGGTCAGGGGCTCATCGCTGTCGGAGATCAACTGGCGCACGGCTGCAAAGACCATCTGGCGGGTGTGCTCGGCACGGGGGTCGGTGCTCGGCTTCGAAGAAAGGGTTCCGCTCGACTGGAACTCAGGGTTACCAGTAGTAAGCATCAGATGATTCTACCACTTATCGGACACGAGTCCGGTAAGTGGGTTCAGGGCCGCTTCAGCCCTGCGCGGACAGGATCTCGCTCAGTTCGTCGATGCCGCCGACGATAAGGCTCGGAGCCTCGAAATAGCTCGGGTACGAGGCCCCGGAACGGTTCACCCACGCGGTCTGGAGGCCGGCCTTCGCGGCTCCGTGGATGTCCCACGGGTGCACGGCGACCAACAGCATCTCCAGAGGCGTGACCCCGCAGGCCGTGGCGGCATACTCGTAGGCCGCACGCACCGGCTTCCAGGCCGGGGCATCCTCCACCGTCAGAAGTGCCTCGAACTCATCACGGATGCCGGCCGCAGTGAACATCGCGTCGGACAGCCCGGTCGATCCGTTCGTCAGTGTCACGAGCCGGAATCCTGAACCTGACAGCCCACGAACCCCGCCGACCACGTCAGGATGAAGTTCGAGCTGGCCGAAGCCGCTCATCACATGAGTAATGGCTTCGTCGACACCGCGATCCAGTGCCACGCCGCGAAAGGCATCGCGCAGCATCTCGGCGCCCACGACAGCGAATTTCTCGCTGGTTCCGGATGCCGCGAGCGCGAACCCGTCACGCAGCAGCGCGGCAAACCAGGTCTTCGCCAGAGAGCCGGGCGCCCCGACCTCCTCGAACCTCGCGGCCATCGGGGTCATGTCTGACAACGTCTCATTCACATCGAAGACGATCACAACTGGCTTCGGATTCATGTCCCACCCCCGGGGTACGGTCCGTCAGGTATGGGCGACGTAGACCGTGTTCGACGATACGCCGCCGGTGAGCGGGTTGTCGAAGTCGACGACGTGCGCCTCGGGATCGGCGAAGACGAGAGCCATCACCGCCGGGGCAAAACGGAGGCGAAGCCGGTTGCTACCGACTCAGCTCGGCTTTTGCCATCGCGATAAGACCACCCTCGGGCCAAATCGTCCCTCGTGCGGACCGCGCAGCGCCTCGAGGTGCTAGGTACACTGGGTATTCCGCTGGGTAAGTCCATCCCGGGCGGGCAGCAGCTGTTCGCACTCTGGGAGTACGTGATGATCGTGCTGGCCGGCCCTCGGGTCGGCAAAACGACGACGTGGACGGCACCCGCGATCCCGCGCGCTGGTGGGAGAGGTCTGGATCTTCGACCCGCAGGGCATCGCCCTCGAGCAGGCGACCTGGTGGTGGAACCCGCTCTCCTACGTCAAGGATGACGTGAAAGCGTTCAAGCTCGCTGAGCACTTCGCCTCGTCCGCTCGGGCGGACGGTGCGGTGCAGGATGCGTTCTTCGAGCCCGCCGGGCAGGATCTTCTCGCCGGCATGCTCCTCGCGGCAGCGCTCGGGCGCCGCCCGATCACCCAGGTCTTCACCTGGCTCAGCGAGCCGACCAACGAAGAGCCCGTCGACCTGCTCCGGTTACACGAATACGACCTCATCGCCGCCGACGTGCAGGGCGTCATCATGGCCCCGGAAAAGCAGCGCGGCGGCGTCTATGGAACGGCCCGCCAGATGGCGGCGTGCTTGAAGATCCGCGCGATCGATCGGTGGGTGGCACCCATCGGCGGTAACCTGACCGGCGATCGCCGGCCCCACTTCGACCCCGACGCGTTCGTTCGCGGCACCGGCACTCTTTACTCCCTGTCCAAAGAGGGCCAGGGCAGCGCCGGCGCTCTGGTGACCGCGCTCACCGCCGCGGTGGTCGAGGCCGCCGAAGAGTACGCGACCCTACAACCCGGAGGCCGGCTGGCCGTGCCGATGCTCGTCGTGCTCGACGAGGCAGCGAACGTGTGCCGCTGGAAAAACCTCCCCGACCTGTACTCGCACTATGGCTCCCGGGGTATTCCGATCATGTCGCTGTTTCAGTCCTGGTCACAGGGTCAGGTGGTATTCGGCCGCGACGGCATGCGCAAGCTCTGGTCCGCCTCCAACGTGAAGCTGTACCTCGGAGGCGTGTCCGAGGCTGACTTCCTCCGCGAGCTGTCTGAGCTCGTGGGCGACTACGACAAGTCCAACTCCTCGGTCAGCTACAACGAGGGCCTGCGCTCCACGAACCACCAGCTGCGCCGTGAGCGCATCCTGGATGCTTCGGAGCTTGCCGCACTACCTCGCGGCCGCGCGGTGATGCTGTCCTCCGGATCTCCAGCAGCGCTGATCGAGACGGTGCCATGGATGAAGGGCAAACACGCGGCCGCCGTGCGCGCTTCGATCGCCGTGCACGACCCCGCCGTACCCGTCGCTGTGACGGCTCCCTCGGCCGCTCCGGTCGCCACGATCGATCCTGACGACCTCGAGGAGGGTCGCTCGTGAGTGGTGACGTCGCGGAGTGGGACGAGCAGCCCCCGCGGCCAGCAACGGTGCCGGCGGGAGAGTCCCAGTTGTTCTTCGGCTCGGTCGATGAGTTCGTGCGCGAGAAGCTGCGCTACACCTACGCACGACGGGTCGGCCCGAAGGGCTCCACCCGGTGGGATGCCAACTGGTGGCTGTACCCCGAGGCGATCAGTCGACTCGACGCACTGTGGCGCGCATGGGAGGCGCTGCGCCTCGAGCCGACATTCGGGATGAGCGTGTGGTGGCGCGATCACGCTGACCACCACATGCGGATGCTCATGTCCCCGGACGGCGTGTTCGCGAACGCGCGCAGCGAAAACTCCGCAGGCGACCCGCTGCCATACAACCCGCCACCGGCGGGCATGTTCAGCGACGCGCGAACCCTGCCGAGCTGAAAGGTAGGCCACCGATCTCGAACCCACCAGAACCACCTGTTGCGCTCGCCACCTAGACTTGCCGCCGATGGGTTTCGAGACACGCAGGCTATCGGACAGTCGCCGGCTGAAGATGCTCTGATTAACACGTGTATTGGCGGTACTGGGGACAATGACTGAGCAATGCGGTGCAAAACGAAGACAACGTTCTCGACAGTTGCAGCCGATGCTTGAGCTACGATCGCTGCCCAGATTCAGGTATGGGCCAGTTCCTCGACCCCAGCTCGGCGAATCGAGTTAGGTTGCACTTCGAATTGCCTACCATGCGCAAACGAGCTGTACTTTATGAACTCAGCCCGACCCCAATCCACACGGTCAGCATTGCGTGACGGCTGTTCTAAAGTCCAGACTTCGACCATGCCCCACCGCTCGCCACACGAATTTTGAGCGGCGATCGCCGTCGCTTCATCGATGGTTTCGGGTTCAATGATGCCAGATCCGGCCTACCGGCAGGGCGGCGGAAGTCAGGAAAGGCAGCTCGGTCGGAAACCCGTGAGAGCTGAGCTGCTCCTTCTGAGCAGCCGCGGTGGCCTCGTCGCCGAGGGCGCCGATCGTCGTCAACCGGAGCCGCCGGCGTGCCTGGTTAATTGCCGCGATAGCGGCTTCCTCGGTCGGTCCCCGCTTCCGGCCGAGCGTACGGGACATATTCTTGTGTTCTCGAGAGAGTGATCGCATGTTAGCGAATGCTCCACAACACCAGCAAGGGGCGGCGGCGTGACCAGTCATCTTGATCCGCGGGTAGCTCGGACCCGGGACGACGTGTCGGTGGTTGCACTGCGGCTTCTTATCGAGGACGGTTGGGATGCTGTCACGCATGCTCGAGTCGCAGCGTTAGCGGGCTACTCCCGCGCGACTATTTACTCTCATTGGCCCGAGCGGGATGATCTGGTCCGCCATGCTTTCGCGGTGTTCGGCGAGATGCCACACTACGAGGCGACGGGGAGCGTGACCGCGGATCTGCTCGGTGAGTTGCAGACCTTCTGCCGGGCAATGGTCGAGCGCCGCCTGGATCGAGCGCTTGCGATGCTGGCCGAGCGTGCTCAAACCACCGAATCGATCACGCCGGTCCGCGATGACTTTGTCGCAACGGGCGAGCGACCGATGCGCGAATCCCTCCAGTGGATAGATGATCCGGCCCGCCGCGAGGCCGCGCTCTTGATGTTGTGCGGGCTCGTCACTCACTCCGTGCTCATGCATGGCTCAGCACCAACCGACCTAGTCCTGGATGCCGCGGTGGACATCGTGCTTCGGGGCGCACCGATCGATGCCTGACCTTGAGCGCTTTGCACGAATCGAGGTTCGTTCGGCTATCGAGCTGAGCCAGTGGTTGCTAGATCACCATCAGCAGCACGATGCCGTCTGGCTCGTGACCTACAAGAAAGTCGTGCCGGCTCGGTACGTCGCGACGAGCGAAGTGCTCGACGAACTCGTCGCGTTCGGATGGATCGACGGCATCCGCCGCGCACTCGATGAAGAGCGAACGATGCAGCTCATCAGTCCGAGGCGCACCCAGCCGTGGGCGAAGACCTGCAAGGATCGAGCGGAACGGCTAACCGCCGCCGGGTCCATGCATCCGAGCGGTCTGGATTCGGTCAATTGCGCTAAAGAGTCCGGAGCCTGGGAGGTCATGGTCGAGGTCGACGCTCTCATCGTTCCCGATGATCTCCGCGCCGCTCTTGAAGGGGCACACCCCGCATGGGCCGAATTCTCGAACTTCCCTCCGTCAGTTCGCCGAAATATCCTCCGCTGGATCGCTATTGCAAGGAGTGAGCCGACCCGGATCAAGCGCATCGCGCTCACCGCATCTGAAGCCCAGGAAGGTAGACGGGTCAAAAGCAACGGATGACCGGCTCACTGCGCTCATCGCTCAATGACGAGCGATCCGAGAGGCCCCGACGTGCTCGTCAATCCACTCGATCAGGGGCACGAGCCGGCTCCAGGTCTCGAGTACCTCGCTTGGTGGGCTGTCCAGCGGGAGTGTGCGAAGTGCCGCATAGTGCTGCAGTCGAAGCAAAGCGATCGCCGGATGTGTCGGGTCGTAGCCACGCGGAGCGGTCTTGAGAGGCGCGCCGGCGAGCTCGAAACCAGACGCTTCCAGCTCGGCCAGCGCTGCTTGCAGCTTGGAGGCAACGACGGGCTGTTCGGCGATGGACGCGCGAGCGCGATCGAGTTGGTCGCGCGCGGGATCGTAGAGTCCGCCACCAACCTCGATGCGATCAGGGTTCACGTTCAGATATACCGCTCCGACTGATCCGGCCATCATGCTCGCGTCAGTGCGGTACGGATCTTTGTTTTTACTGAATCGCACATCTCGGTGAGGCCGCATCACTTTACCCGCGCCGTAGATCGGCTCGGCAGCGGCAAGGAACGCTTCGAGCGGCTGTCGGACGAACGCTGTGTATGCGGCACGGTTTGCTTCGAAGTAAGCCTTCGTATTGTCCGCCGCAAGCCCGCTGAGGAACTCCGCCGTGTCTGGAGCGAATCCGGTCAGTTCTGGGCCTTCAGTTGGTGCGTTACTTGCCATTCGTTCCGCCTTCGATCGTTTCCAGCGCTGACCGCCGAGGTCATCTATTGAACAGATTGTACAGGTTCGTGTATGGTCAATCCATCGTGGTCATCCAGCCCGGTATTCGGGTAGGACCAAGCCGCCAACACCTTGAGGAGCGAACACTTTTGACGTATTCACGGCAAGCACTTAACGACGACATTCAGGACGTGCTGGGCGGCTGCCAGGCAATCCACGAAGCTACCCAGGCGATGATCGACGCCAGCGAAAGCCAAGAAGCCCGAGAAATGTTCAAGATGGGCATGATGGGCACCAGCATGGGACTCGATAATTTTCGGGCGTACCTAACCGCGCACGGGCTTGAAGAAAATCCCACCCGTCGCAACGCGCTGGTCGGCATCGCAACTGACTGCACAGCTGTTGCCAAGGAGGGCGATCAGCAGCGGATGGTGTCGCACTATCTCAGGTCGATTCACTACGCACTTGGCGGATATAACTATTACGTGTCAGCAACCAAAGCTTTAGGTGATGAGGCACTCATGGAAAAGTTCGCAGGTGACATCGTCAACCTCGAAAGAGGCTTGGCGGGATTTGAAAGCTTCCTCAGGCAGACCGCATGATCTCAGGTGAGCCCGCGTCATAATTCGACAGACACGAGGTGTCTCGCCGCCCTCACGCCGGGGAGACCGTGTCGAATCCTATAGGTTACGAGGCGTCTAGTCGAGTGGAGTTGAAGGTGCGCAAGTAGGGATTTCAAGCGCCCGATAGCAAATTCTTGCGCCAGATCAGCTTCCGAAACTACTTTGCAGCTAGCGGTTTGGAAATCCCGTCGTGACGGTCAGTCAAATCGACAGCAGTCCATTCGTTGCCTGCAACGGAGTCGGCAAAGCCGGTCCTGTGGCGGCACCGGAGCGAAGCTGTGCAGCGAAGAGCTCTGGGTTCAGGCGGAGAGGTGTGAGTTGCTAGGCCTGCCCCGACCGCTGAATTCCAGCCTTTGTCACCGCAGTCTCCAATCGCTGATCGAACGACCAGTCACCGTCGAGGTGCAGGAAGATATCGAACGCTGATTGGTTTCCCTGCCAAGCGGCGAAAGCCGATACCTGTCCTAAGCGCGATGCGTACTGGCGGAGTGTCGCGTACTGGAGGAACTGTTCCTCCATAGCGGCCTTGGGGGTGCCGGCCTTGAAACTCATGGCGACAAATCCGAACCGCTCCCCAATGGGTGCGTTGACCTCGACGTACATCGAGTGAAGTCTGCGATCCTTCCTGGTCGTGGCACGCAGGTCTCTGGGGGCGCCGCTGAGTTGGGCTCTCTGTGGGAGATCCATCTCGAGAAGGTTGAGGCTGGCTTGGAGCCACCCGCGGGGCCGGTGAGTGTTCAACATATCAAGGGTCTCGATCATGTCGCGCGTCAACGGCTGTGTGGGTTTGGGAGCGAAGGTTGTTCGCTGGCTACTCTCGTAGAAGTACCAGGCGTCGAGATCTTCAGTGAGGTTGGATATGAGCTCGGTCACGTCAACATCCTCATCCGTGTAGAGCCCCATGGTGAGGTAGTGCATGACGTAGTCAAGTTCATCGTTCGCCAGCACTGTGTTCTTTTCGGCCGCCCTCCTTCTCCGCGAGAGGAAGTGCACGAGCTCACTCGGCCGTGCCAAGAGCTCGGTCGCGATCTCCAGGTCATGCACGTTCACGATCCAGGGGGCCGAAGTGCCCGCTGGGATCAGGCCACTTTCGACTAGCTCGGCGGTGACAGTGGCAAGGAAGTTCAGGTCTTCAAGCGTCAGAGCGACGGTGTAGACCTCGGTGATGATACCCGTGTCGAGATCCCAATTCTTTTGCGGGGTGTCGACCGTGCCGTCTGCCTGCATTGACGAGGCGCTGCGAATGTGAAGAGAGGAGCCCCCTTGAATGATTGCGCGGAGTCGTTCGGCCTGCTCCGCAGCTTTCGTGATGATCGGACCAAGCTCAAGCCAGAGCCGGCCGGCGGCACCAGAACGTGCAAGCGGCGTGATGCGGTTGCTCTTGGCTTCGAGCACGATCGCCACATTGCCCACGAGTATGAGGCCATCCGCCTCGAATCGTTTGTGCTCGCCATCTGTGTACTCGACGTTGACGAGAGCCGTGTCGGGACGAAGCGAGTTCACGAGGGCGCGCATTCCGCGCCTCTCGAGGAGCTCACCGCGTCGCTTCATGTATATCTGATCCATCGGTTTGGCGGACAGCTCGATCTCGAACAGCTCACGCATTCCGAAGATGAGCCAGGTGGGCTGGACCAGCAGCCACGCCCTCTCGCCATCCGCGTTCGTCTTTGTCACGAAGGGACGAGTTCGCATCGGGTTGTTTCCCGCCAGGAAGTCCTTGACGAGCCCAGTGTGCTTCGCGTCGAGGTCGATGCTGAGGCGGTCGAGGAGCGCGCGGAGGGGCGCGTCAGCCAAGTTGGTGCGCTCCTTGAGCTGCTCGAACGTCAATGAGATTGCCGAGCCGAAGTCTGAGAAACCCTGAACGGTGGCAATGTGCTTCTTCGCCTCTTCGATGCCGCCAGGGCGATTCTCTAGGAATGCCAGAAGCTCGGGAGACTCTGCGACGCGCTCATCGAGGTCGGTCGCGGCACCACGGATTCTGTCGAACGCACTCTGTGCGACGAAGGAGTTCAATGCTTCGTAGACGGCGAACATCTCTTCCGCCCCGAATCCGAGCTTTTCGACCAGGGAGTGACGGACCTCACCCGTGAACAGCTCTTTCAGCAGCTGCGTCTCTTTGTCGTGGAATCTGGGGAGTCGAAGAAAGACCTCTCGAGAGATTGCGGCGTGCGTGAGACGCGGTACAACGTGCCCAGGTCCGTTGGTCGTGTGGCTTGCCCGAATGAGCGAGAACATTGTGCGCATGTTCGCCGCGAATAATGCATCTGGGATCAGCGAGTGCATGGTTGAGAGAGCCCGAGCCTTACGTGACTGGTCTGTGATGCGCTTTCTGGAACGCTCAGCGAAGATGAGAGCTGCGAACTCAGGTATCGCCATGAGCTTGTCAGTCTTGCCCGTCTCATCTTGTTGATCGTTGAGTGGCGTCACCGAGAGGCTGAAGTTCGCGATGGCATCAAACGCGTCCAGCCGCACACTTGCTCGACGTATACGTCTAATATCAGCTCGTTCGCGCAGGCCGGCAAGAAGGCCAATCAGTCTGGGGAATCGTCGAATCAACGTCATGTGTCCATGATCTCGTGCTGGCGGTGGCCGACGGTGTCAGGCTGGCGAAGGATAAGTTGCCAGGTGTCTCGTCGGATCGCGCAGATGACGCGGAAATAGAGATTTCAGGCCCGCCATGGCAAATTTTCGCGCCAATTAAGTCTCGAGCCGGCATTGCACACGGTGGTGCTCGGGAACCGATACTGAGACGGCTTCGAAGGTCGAAAGCGTTATAGGCGCCCATTGGACGGTTAGCGAGCGGTTTTAGAATCCCACCGTCATGGTCAAGCAAATCGACAGCAGCCCCCCATCAATGCCGCTGTTGTAGCCGTGGTACTCCGTCACACAACCGGTGAGCATAGAACCGAGCACGAGAGCGCCAGCCAGAGTCATGCCCGACCAGAGCCTTCTCCTCTGTGTCATCCTCCCATTGTCGGCCGCGAACACCGCCCATGAAAAATCTTCACGTGCGAGGAGCACAACTCGCCCGACCACTTTTGACAAACTGACCACGTGCATCTGGCAGCCATCCGCAAGTCATGAGAAGGGCTGGTCGCTCCAGCGAATCTCCAAGCTGAGGCAGCTGTGCTTTTCCGTGTGCGACGTCTCATATTTAGACGACCGACTGAGACCGAACATCGGATTCGAGACACGGAGGTTATGCGACACATGTTCGACAGGCCAGATCAGAGAGTGCCAGGGTTCGATTTCCTTTTCGCAAAAGGCCCGCTGAACGCCACCAACCAAGCAGCACCTCGTAGCGGTTGTTCGCTAGTTCGGTCTACCGAACCGTGATGACACCGAGCACAGTCTCCGTTGATAGGTCGTAGACAGAAACGCTCCTCGGCCCAGGACTACGGGTCGGTGCAGCGGTCGTCGGAGGGCGGCCAAGTAACTGAAGGGCGAACGCATAACCGTCCACTCCGTCATCGGTCGTAACGGCGATCAGGTCCGGCCGAGGTACATCGTCAATAGCCCCGTAGGTGAGTCCCAAGGAATTTACCGGATACGAACCCGTGGATGCTCTTGGCGTTTGCCAGACGCTGCCGAGGGTGAAAGCAGCAACCGCAACTCCGATGACAAGGGCCGCGATGATGACCGGCTGCTTCCATCGTGCTCTGGCCTGGCCCTGTTCCATGATCACCTTTCGCAGTCGACAGAATAGTCGCTGCACGTGAACCGCCATCTGAGGCGGGGACCGTTATTGGGGTCCGTAGCGCGGGCGCAGACTCGATAGCGATCACGCGGGTCAGTGCGCCTCCGGATTCGAACGCTGCCTCAATGGCGGGCTACATCAGCTCGGCAGGCTCTTTCCGGTCGCGGCAGCCACCTGTGCGCCGAGGCTTGCAACGTTTGGCAGCTGCGCACCGAGCCGGATAAGGCAATCTCCATCGCGGCAGCTCGCAGGCAAGGAGACGACACCCGTCGACACGGTTACTTCGAGGGGGAGCCGATCGAGATTTCGCCGCTCACCAGAGCAGCGGAAAGACAATCGGCGATCCTCACCGCATCCTCCTCCGTAGCCCCTGAGACAAGTTCAATCCCCAATCTCGAGGACGGCAGGTCCGCGCTCTGCACGGACGTCAGAATGCTTGGATCCTCCAAGCACGAGTTCCGAGAATCGAAGCGGGGGTCTGCGACACCAACGCTCCAAAATTCGCCATCACCAGGGACGCGGTCGTAAGCGTTAGAACCCACACCTGAACAGGCGGTGAGCATCATGGCCAGGACCGGCATCGCAACAAGAACTTTTAGCAGACTCTTCATTCTCGATCACTTCGTGCGCGTCGGGGCCTATGTGGTCGGCCGGTCGGCAGTAGACCTAATGCCCCACGCGTTATCCGACCGCCATGGTTTGATATGTGAGCATACGGCAGGTTTTCTCGATGACAATCTTTTGGGCCGAAGGCGGTGGGGGCTTCGTTAGGAGTGCCGACAAGGGACCTCCGTAGTGCTCTTCCGCCATTTCAGCCTCCGCGGACTTCGGCATGCGTTGGCGTCGCGATTGCTTTGCCTGACAGCAAACCCGATAACGCGGCTTCAGGCGCACGCGCTCGAGCAGGTCATCAAGTTGCTTCGAAACCTTCGCGGGACAGATCGTCTCACCGAGGTCGATCGGCCGCTGGGCCGCACAGACCTGGTTGAATCCCATAGGTTTCGAGGCGTCTCATCGGCTCAAACTGAGATCGCCTAAAACGCAATTTCGAGCGCGCGATGGCAAAATGTTGCGCCCTACCTGGTGTAGAGCAGCCGGCAGTGTTCGGTGACTGTCACTGGCCGGATCCTAGAAACAAAGGCGTCTTGGTTGCCTGTTAGACGAACCCGCTTGTGCGCCGGACCGCCCCCGGCGGGTGTCAAACGAGTCGGTCAGTCCGCGGTGAAGTGAGCGACGTATCGGCGCTGCCACGGCGTTTCCACCGCGCGTGGGCTGTAGTGCTGACGAACGAATTCCACTGCCTTGCCGGCAGGCACACCGTCCAGTATGGCAATACACGCCAGCGCGGTGCCGGTGCGCCCGTGGCCGCCATCACAGGCGATCTCGACTCGCTCTCCCTCTGAACGACGCCACGCTTCGCGCAGCGCATCCCGGGCGTCGTCGCGGTCTCGTGGCAGCAGAAAGTCTGGCCATCGCACCCACCGTGCTTCCCATTCGACCGGGGTCGGCCTCTGGCCCAGAAGGTAGACCGCAAAACCGGGGGTAGCGCCGTTAGGGATCGGTTGATGAAGGCCGCGGCCGCGCAGCGAACGGCCCGACGGTAACCTCATCACACCAAACTCGTCAGCACCCCAAACGCTACGCACGATCCCAACCTATCGACCAGACAGGCGGGCGTCAGCGACGAGCAGGAAAAGCGAGTCCGGGCCGCGCTCGATCAAGCCAGTGCCTGACCGCGCGTTAGCCACTCACGGCACGCTCCGACAATCCGTGACCGTAACAGGGACGATCAGCGCGACACGTCCGCGGCCAATCCGCCCGATGGCTGCGGGTGCCGGCGCCGTGTCAGAAGGGAACCTCATAGGATCCGAGGATGCCAGCTGACCAGGACTACCCGCGTGGGCGGTGAGAGGCGAGCTGCCCAGCGTGCGTCTCGGTCGGTGCAGAGCGAGAAAGAGGAGACGCATTGACGGACCGCTCCGGCTACGCCACGAGTGAACGCTCTTGCTAGTCTCGCGATCGCTGAGTTGGCTGAGCGCATGGAGATACTGATTTTGGGCGGGACGGCTCTGTTGGGGCGGGCAATCGCACACGCCGCGCTGGATCGTGGACACGCTGTGACCTGCGTGGCGCGTGGCAGTTTGTCTGCCCCGAATGGGGCGACCTTCATATCTGCTGACCGCGATGACGACAACGCTCTGGCGTTGGTCGCTTCGCGATCCTGGGCGGCAGTGATCGACGTGTCACGTCAGCCTGGGCAGGTTCGTCGTGCTGTGAGTGACCTGAGCACCCGACACTGGGTGTTCATCTCTTCCAGCAACGTCTACGCCGACTTCTCGACCATCGAGCAGGACGAGAACGCACAGCTTCGCCCTCCATTTCAGGGCGAGGTGATGGAGGACATGTCGACCTACGGCGAGGCGAAGGTCGCCTGCGAGAACGCCATCCGCGCCAGTGATTCTTCGGCCACGATCGTGCGCTCGGGCCTCATCGGAGGGCCGGGTGATTGGTCGGGCCGGACCGGGTACTGGCCATGGCGATTCGCGAATCCCTCTGGGGAAGATGTCATCGTCCCTGACGACCCCGACTTCCCGTGCGCGCTCATTGACGTACGCGATCTTGCTTCATGGGTAATCACCGCCGCCGAACAGCACCTCGATGCAACGGTCAACGCGACGGGCCCGACCGTTCCCTTCCACGAAGTGATCGCCACTGCCGCGCGGGTGACCAACAGTGCCGCACAGCCACGTGCCGTTCCGGCCGCGAAGTTGGCCGAGCTCGAGATCGGTTCCTGGATGGGCCCGGCCTCCCTTCCGCTTTGGATCGATGACCCAGCCTGGCGTGGTTTCGCCACGTTGAACACCGACCGGGCGCGTGTTGCCGGCCTCGTGACGCGGCCGCTGGAGGACACCCTGCGGGACGCCCTCGCCTACGAGAACCAACGCACAGAGCCCAGACAGGCTGGCCTCAGCGACGAGCAGGAACAGCGAGTCCGGGCCGCGCTCGATCAAGCCAGCGCCTGACCGCGCGTTGGCCACTCAGGGCACGATCCGACAATCCGTGACCGTAACGGGGACCTTCTGCGGGTCACTTTCTGTTTTCAGTAGCGGATCCGTCTGCGGGTTGATGTCTGACAGCAACTGCCGCTTGCAAATAGACGGTCGTCGCGGATCTCCCTTATGCACTTGTTTCTAATCAGGAAACTCGTGCTAGTGTTTCTTGTATGGAAACAGCAGACTTTGGCGACCAGCCCACACCAGAACAAGCTCGTGCCCTCCTCGCCGCAGCCGACGCGGAAGAACACGCCACGATCAATCGACCGGTGCCGGTCTGGTACTTCCCCGTCGTTGCGTCGGGGGTACTTGTGCTGTTCTCCCTCAACGCCATCGAGGAACCGACGGGTGTTCTCCGGGTCGTCACCATGATGCTGATTCTGAGTATCGCGATAGGCATCGCCGCCCTTTTCGGGAAGATCACCGCGAACCAACCTGGCTACAGGAGGATCCAGGTCACGTGGGGCCCGACCATCCTGATGACGATGCTCGCCGCCGCCTTCCCCGTCGCGGCCATCGCCCTCGATGGGGCCGTGGGGTCGTGGGTGTGGATCGTGTGCGGGGCTGCGCTTGCCGTCCTGGTGCTCGCGACCGGAATACCGTACCAGCGTAAGCATGCCCATGGTTGAGGGACGGTTCGACCCGCTGATTCATGCACCGCAGAGGTTGCGGATCTGCGCGATGCTCTCTCGGGCTGACGGCATCGAGTTCGGTGAGATTCAGCGCCGTACCGGCCTGTCGAAGTCAGCACTCAGCAAGCACTTGACCCAGCTGATCGACGCTGACCTCCTCGCCGACGAACAGTTCCTCAGAGCAGGAAGCGCACGCCTGATGCTCTCTCTGACCGACCATGGCCGGAAAGCCTACGAAGCACACCGCAAAGCACTCGAAGAGCTCCTCGCAGCCGAAGACAACATCTCGGCACTTACCGAACCCCGACACGCCCCTTAGGGCTAGACTCCACCACACCCAGCAACGGCGCCCGAAAGCCGGACGGCCAACGGATACAGTCCCGCGCAGCTGCAAAGCACCACCCACCTCAGCCAACTTGTCGCGTTTACCCCACCCGTAAGGAAATCCCGCTCACATGCTTCTTACGAGACAACCATTCGCAGCTCCGACTGTCTTACAACCGTAGGGATATGAGACTTTGACCGAGAGCGTATGACGCCCGGTCATCGGGCTCAAGGTCGTGACATTTATATGGGCACCCCCTCGCCCAACCTGCTGCGGCTCCCATAGACGGCGTGCAATTGGCCTGTGTGTGGTGCGCTTGCGGGCAATGCGAGTTACGGACAAGAGCAGCTATCGAACCGCTAATCGTCAGGGACCAGCCAGCGCAAGAATTGCACAGATAGTGTCCTGTGGAGTCACCCCGCTAGATTTTCTAGGCCCGTATTGAGAGCCGGTCAGACAATAGCTATCTGGTGCCATGTTCGCTTGTCAGAAAGCACGCGGCGCGCACACACTCAAGGAAGTCGCGCCTCCACCTTTCACCGGCTGAAGTCGCAGCCTGGTATCGGATCCGAAGCAGCTACGTTCACAGAGCATCGGTGTATTGCTCCGGACACCCAAACCGACGCCAACTCTGGAATCGGCGAGAATGCGATCAGGCCAAGGTCGCGACCGCGGCAACTACCGCGAGCATCTGCACAGGCTTTAACCTGGACATCATTCGATCTCCAATTCGGCCAATCATTGCCTCTGAGAGCGCTATTTCATTTCCTTGATGCTTCACTTTATAGGGTCATGTCCATCCGGAGTGCGATGGCCGATGTCAGGTCAAACTACTTCGTGGTGGGTAGCGCTATTGAGCACTTGATGCGCCGAGCGCCTATCAAGGAACGCCAAAACGATGCTGACCGGAAACCTTCGCGGAGAGTCGGCTCGCTGGCCAAGGACTGTCGGCACCCAGCCAGATTTTGTTAAATCCTTCTGACGAGGTGTGGCGCGAGAGCTTCACGGAGCGATTCTTCAGCGCGAAGAAATCGGCTGCGTGTGGTGGTTGCGGGCTGTTGGAGCAGTTCCGACACTTCGGCCAAGGTGAACCCGTCCCAGTGCACTAAGCGGATGACTTCGGCCTGATCCGAGGGCAGTCGTGAAACAGCATCGCACACTTCAGAACCGGCATCTAAGTCGGGGGCGTCGCCGCTGCTCCCGGTAAGCAGTCGAAGTCGGTTCGCCAACCTTAGGCGTCGACGCTCCGTCCGCTCCGCGTTAGCGAGAACGTTTCGGGCAATGCCAAATAGCCACATCCGTGCCTGATCGTCGAAGACAGAAAGGGAGCCGCCTCGACGCCACGCCGTCATCATGGTTTCCGCGACCAGGTCGGCGGCCCGATCTTGTCCTACCCGACGGGTGAAGTAGCCAAGAATGTCGACGGAGTTGGTTCTGATGGCATTGAGGACCCGATGTTCTGGCGTTTCGCGGATGGTCAAGGTTCTTCGCCCGTGCAGCGTGTCTCGCCGTCGAACGTCAGCCCCATCCACTGCCCCGGATCAGTTCCTAAACCGCGCTCCTCGAGCTCCGCTAGGACGGCCAAATTGAGCGCGAGCGCGAATGCCTGCTGGTACTCGTCATCCGCTGTCAGATAGTCCGGGGTGCCGTAGCTCGTGTCCGTCTGCGTCCCGTCTTCTTCCGTCCTTGTCATGTCACGGTCGGCACGAAGAATCCGGATCCCCTCATTGATATCGAGCTTGTCGAAGATGTCAGGTGACGCGAGGATATCTTCGACTGCGGCCCTCATCTCTGGGTCCTCGCCGCCGATCGACCCGAACCGTCTTTCGCAGGTAGCACCGCTGGGAACGGTAAAGGTGGTGGTCGCAACGGGAGACTTCGCCCATTCTGAGTACCACGGGCCGAAGGTGACCGCTGCAGCCGCAGCCCCTGCGGTCGCAACGACAATCATTGCTGCGATACCAACGGTGGCAGCTCGGGACAGGTGTCGCCCCGCTGTACTTGCGCGTCCGCGATCTGTGCGAGCGGCAATTGCCATTCGCTCAAGCTCGACCTTGATTTCCGCGGTGACGATTACATCGCGTGGCGCCGCATTCGCCAGTAAGCCGTCCAGGTCATCGGGTGGTTCGATGACGGCCCTCTCCTCTGTTCAAATGCTGTCTCTCTTCAGTACATGTCCGAATACCACCCAAACGACGACAGGCTGTCAAAAGATCCCACACGTGCACCGCCCGGTTGTACTAGAGAATCGTCCTCCGATCCCGATCCCGATCCCGCCCAGCACATGCCTCAGCAAAAACAATCACGAACACGAATTCGATCAGAGCCCGCATCACTCGCTCAGGTGCACGAACTCTGCTGTCGACTTGCTGCCGTTCCCAATCATCAGGACGCACTACGACAAATGTCTTCCTTCGGCGGGTCCGACGTCGTGTCAGGGTTCATATCATCAACAAGCTCAACCCGAGGTTCAATGGTCGCCAGGGATGAAGACGTGTCACCAGCCGGGGTAGGGCGTCGGGTGAGCGTCGCTCTGCCAGTCGAGCACTTCGCGCGCACGGCTAAGACGGCCCGTGGGGTCTAGCGGAAATGCTGCCGGCTGCATCCGGGCGAAACCGGGCATCAAGACACGAGCGGCGTGTAGCCCAGCCGACCGCACTCTTTCGGTCGTAACGTCGAGGATGACGACCCGTCCGGCTTCCTGCAGTGTCGTCACGAATGCGGACGACGACTGAACAGAAGCAGCGAGACCGGAAGCAGTGACGCGCGCGCGGGTGCGAGCGACCACCTTAGGGTCGATTCCGTATTGAATGTGCGCCATGGGGTCAATTAGCCCACGGTGGTTGTTTTCGAAGGCGTGTGCATATTGTCGCGTCGGATCAAATGGGGCGAGCCCGGCGATCGCTCCGTTGCCGAGCGCAGCCGAGTTGCGGATGAGGCTTTTCTCAGTTGCCAGGTCGCGAGCGGACGCGTGCTGGATGAGTGCCTCGACGACCGCGAGCTCGCTCGCCTGATCAGCAATGGCGTGGGCGGCAAACCCGAGCGACACGATCTCATCTACGCGGTCGTCGACGACGGCAAGTCGGACGGGCAGGCCGGTAGTGGACTGTATCGCCAGGACTGTCACCTGCAGCGGTGATGACTCGAACACCTGTTGGACAAGTTCGGGTAGCGGGGCTTCTTGGGCGGTCGCTGTGGAGGACCACCAGACGGCCATTGCATCGTGCGCGACGATGTGTGCGCATGCCCGTTCGACGGCGTCCTCCCACGACCTTCCCGCCTGTAGCCCGACCAGGTTGTTCGCGTTGGTGGCAGATGAAGCATCGTCGCCTTCGCGCAGGTACCCGGCGTGCACGAGACTGAGCGGCACCCACACCTCACCGTCTTGGTCTCGTCCGAGCACCCACTCGCGTGTGCGTTGAGGCTCGAACAACGAGAACGGGAAGCCCGGGATGTTGTGCAGGGCTGGGTCGTGAGGTTCCCAATCCCGCAGGTCGAACCAGCGTTCGCCGCCTTGCACGATCTCGACTGCCGACGCGCTTTTACGAACGCCTTCTCGAAGGTCGGCACCGCAGTAGTGAGCGATTCCAGACAGGATGCCGGGCTCGAGGAGCTCGATGGCCGTGGTGGTGCCTGCGTCCAATGCTCCCGCCGGGGCGAGGGCATCTGGCCGAAACCGTCGATCAACGCTCTCCAGATACGGCAGCTCCGCGTGTAGGTGGACGAAGCCGGTCGGGAGAGGGTGGGTGCTCGTCCGCCGAACAATCCGACGCAGAACACCCGTGAGCGGATCGACCAAGGGTGCCGGTGTAAGCGGATGAGCATGCCAGGAGCCGTCGACCCAGCGCTCCAGCGCACCGGGGAGAACGGGCAAGACACGTTGGCTTGGCCAGCTTGGCAAGGGGTCGGCGAGGACCGCAGGGCGGAGTAGGGCGGTAGCCGTTCTAGGGTCGGGGATCGTTGCGAGCAAGCAGTCCAATGCTGTCCGAACCGAAGTGACGCTGTCGCGGGTAGTCAGCCGGACGCGATGCCAGTACCCAGCGAAGGGGAAGAGGCACGTTTGTTCTCGCCCACTTCTGCTCACCTCGGCGGCGAGAGCAATGAGCGCCTCACCAGAGGTGACAACGTGGTCGTCTCGACCACGGGTGGGAGGATCCACCGACCCTGTCTGTCGTCGCAGGTCGTCAAGCACTGTTGTCCCCTGTGGGCTGTGAAGCACCGAGAGCGCGGCCGCGATTCGCCACTGTTGCCCGTCATTTCCCACAACGATGCACACTTCGGGGGTCAGCTCGAAGACCTCGATCCGCGCTGGCGCGGGCTCATCGTCTCCTTGGCTGCTACCGGGGCCGGTTGCGGTCACGCGTGCGGGAGAGGGAAGTAGTTGAGATCCGCCTCGGCGAGGCGGGTCGTGCGCCAGCCCAGCTCGACGGCGAGATTCTGCACGCGACCGTTCCCAAGGAACGGGAATGCTGCAGGCGCGTTCCCGACCGTCCCCGGCACGATCATCCGGACAGCGGCCATCCCCGTGCTTGCAACATCCGGCGAAGTGATGTCAACGACGATCACCTCGTGCCCGGCGCTCTCGATCGCCGCACGGTAACCCTCCGGTGAGCGGGTCGGCAGCGATGGGATGCTGGTGATGTCGCGGACTGGCGGGCGTTCCAAGAGCGGCGCGACCCGGTCGACGGCGCGGGGGTCGAGGAAGACTTGCTGCTGCACCATCAGGTCGTCGCAATCACGCATGTCCGCCCGGTACGAATCGAGATAACGCCGATCGGCACGCCACGGTTTGAAGGACCGGCTGTTGAGTTCACCGCGGGCCATTGCGTCCCAGTGCGCGCCGTCGGTGCGGAGAAGGTCACGGCTGCCCTCTTGGAGGGTGCACGCTTCGGTCCACGCTTTCAACGCGGCGGCTTCGGCGGTGTTGCGGCACGCGAAGCCGACGTTCACGAGCTGATCGACGTCATTGTGGAGGACGCCGGCGGCGACGGGAACACCGAACTCGTTGTCGAGCATCACGATCGACGGTCGCTGTCCGGCATCCTGGGGCACGCCTGTCCACAGCGCCTGCATCTCGTGTGTCGGCTGCACGGCATCGAACGGGTGAGCGTTGAGCCACCACACCATGGTGACGTGGCGCTCGATGATCTCCTCAAGAGCCGAGGCCATTGCGTAGTCCATCGTAGGGCCCGCGGCGATTCCCGCGAATGGGCAGAAGTTGGTGACGGGCGCGCCGGAATATCCGGCGGTGAACCAGTTGACGTAGACCATGCTCGCCGGGACGAGGAGGTCTTCCCCTGTTGTGAGGGAGTGTCCGGGCACCCAGTGGATGGGGAGGTCCTCGGTCAGCCGGACGAAGGGGAAGCCGGGGGTGTCGTACTGTTCGTCGGAATACAGCACGAGCGAGGCAGGGTCGAGCACTCGCATCCCGGGCGAACGGGACAGGTCGCGGTAGCTTCCGAAGGTGACCGGGAGGGTGTCCAGCAGGTTGCCACAGTACCGTTCGACCGCTTCACCGACGGCACTGGCCGCGGCCTGTGCTGGGTCTCCGAATGCGGACCCTTGGCAGGAGGTGTTGTTCGCCCAGCGGGACACGCGACGCATGTTACAGACGTCGCTCTGCGTAGTCGCTAGTGATGCGGGGATGCTGGGATGGTGCGTCACCGCACGCGTCCGTTGCACCAGGCCGGTTAGCGGGTCCACGAGGTCTTCCACCGCGTGGGGAAGTGATCGTGAGACCACACTGTCGGGGAGGGGGAGGACCGGGTGGCGTTTCACACCGCCGTCACCGTCGATCTCGAGGACAACGTCGCCGGGCAGCTCATCCTGAAGGTGCCGGGCGAGGGTGGTGAATACCGGGCCGAGCAGCGCCGGGGCTGCTCCGCTGTCTCCACCGACGGCTGGCGTCCGGAGGGCGCGGTGCGCGACGGGATCGAACGCGGCAGCCAGTCGGCGGGCGGCGAAATCCTCGTAGTTCGCTCCGGTCCCCGGTCGCACAAAAGGTCCGAGCCACGCGGTGGACCGGGTGAGTTCTGCGGCGACCCAGGGTGTGCGTGCGTCGGAGCAGAGGCGGTCGAAGGAAATGAAGGTCGCGTCATCACCGCCGCGCAGGCAGTGCACAAGCAGTTCTCCGGTGCGGAATGCTCGGTGGATGACACGCTGCCAGTCATCGGCGGGTACTGCTCGCGCTGGCCAGCCGATGCTCTGAGTGGCGGTCAGCAGGGCGGCGGTCATCGCGGGGTCTCCGATCACCAAGAGATCGCCGCGCTTGGCATTAAAGCCGTCACTGTCGTCAAAGATGACCGGCGGCAGTGCTGGCTCGAGGGTGGTATCGAAGACGCCGTCTGCGGTGAGGATGTCTTTGAGGGTTTGCGCGCTGCTCTCCCAACCCTCCGGTAGTGCGGGGGACACGGAGCCGGTGGCGAATGCCTCCACGAGGCGGACGACGGTGTCGGCTGTGACATCGAGGGCGAACGATTCTCCTCGGGGGGTCGTCACGAGTGTGCGTTCCCCCGGGAGCGCACGGATCTCGACGTGGGGTGAAGTAGTCAGGGTGGTAGGCATGAGGTCTCCTGCGGAGGGGCCGTGATCCGGCGCGGATGCGGTGATTGGGGAAGGTAAGGGTGCCCCGCTGGATGGCGGGGCACCCTGGTACTCCACTTGGGATTAGGCCCAGGCGAAGGCGGTGGAGACGTGTCCGTGGTTGTTCGCGTTGGGGGCGAGGATCTGGTCCTCGTTCCGCTCGGTCGCGATCGGCGTGACGTTGATGGTCTGCATTGTTTTCACCTCCTTTCGATGGTCGGGGTGGCTCCGGCTGGTGTCGCCGGAGGGGTCGATGGTGTGTGGGCCAGCAGTGAGCGGTACTCGGCGTTCGAGGCAAGGAGCTCCTCGTGGGCGCCGTCAGCGAGGACGCCTCCTTCGCCGAGAAGAACCACACGGGAAGCGCGGGTAATGGTGGCGAGTCGGTGGGCGATGATGATCGTGGTGCGGCTGGCGCGGGCTCGCATCAACGCGGTCCCGAGTTCGGCTTCGCTCAGGGCATCGAGGTGCGCGGTTGTTTCGTCCAGGACAAGCACCGCAGGGTCTCGAAGGAAGGCTTGCGCCATGGCCAAGCGTTGGCGTTGCCCGCCGGAGAGGGTGGCGCCAGCCTCGCCGATCCGCTGATTTAGACCGTCCGGCCAGGAACGGACCGTGTCGGTGAGCGCGGCATTGCGCAGCGCAGCCCAGAGCGCGTCGTCGTCCGCGGCGGGATCGGCGAGGAGCAGGTTGGAGCGGACAGTTCCGCGGAAGAGGTACGGGTGCTGCCCGACGAGGAGCACGTGGGTGCGGAGGTGTTCTTGCGTGGCCTCGTTGAGGGGCACGCCGTCGAGCAGTATCCGGCCGTGGGTGGGGTCCCAGAACCGCACAAGTAGGGCGGCGAGGGTGGACTTGCCGGCCCCGGACGCCCCGACGATCGCGACCGTCTCGCCCGCGGCGATGTCGAGGTCGATGCCCAGAAGGACCGATTCATCGGCCCGATAACTGAAGTGGACGTTCTCCAAACGCAGCGATCCACCACCGGTCATGGTGACGGGCTCCTCCGGGTCAACAACGGTTCCGGACGCATGGATAACTTCGAGTACGCGCCGTGCGGCGGCGGAGATTTCGCCGAGTTTCTGGAACATTGCGAAGACGGTGACAGCTGGTGCGAACGCGGCGCCGACGAGCACCATCGCCACCGGAAACACGGTCGGGTCCAGGTCACCGGCAGCCACGCGGCCGGCTTGAACGATGAGCATTCCGATTGTCGTGCACGCCACGATCAGGTCAGCGGCAGCGGTTTCGGCGCCCGCGCGGAGCGCGAAAGCTCGCTTGCGGCGTTGAACCCGACGGGTGGCCTCGAGGACCACATCGCGGTGGTGGTTCGCGAGGCCGAGTGCGAGGATCTCACGCAGGCTCTCGGCACCTTCGAACGATACCGCCGCCAAGCGTCCCAGCTCGGCGCGTACCTGAACGCCTTGGCGGGTCTGGATGCGCGCGAACAGCCACGGGACGGCAAGGAGCGCAATCACGCCCCCGGTTACGATAAGTGCGCTCGGCCCGACCAGGATCAGGAGCACACCGGTGACCAGAATCGGTCCGATGACCGCGTTGACCGCGGACCCGAGGGTGTGCGCGTAGAACCATTCGAGTGCCTCGACATCCGCCATCGCGGACCCGGCGACCTCGCCCGCCCGGCGGTGCTTCATGCCGGCCGGGGTGATCCGTTCGATGGCGTCGTGCACGCGCAGTCGGAGAGATTCGATGATCCGGTAGGCGAGGACGTGGCTCAGCCAAGACTCCACCCAGGTGAAGACACCGTTCGCAATCACGGCCGCGACCAGTCCGACGACAAGCAACGTCACCATGTCGTCGGGGCCTATGTTCCGTGCGGTGATCGTGGCGGCGATCGCCGCGCTGAGGGCGGCCGCCGCTGCGGCGGCTGACTGGTAGGCGGTCATGCTGAGAGTCGACCGGACAAAGAGCGCGCGCCGCTCGGTGACCGTTCCGAGGAGGCGGACGACCGGTGCCAGCAATCGCGCGGGCGGGGTGATGTGACCGGTGGGTGCGGAGCTCATGAGAGGACCCCGTCGAACTGGGCGGCGTGCAACCGCGCCAGGACCCCGTCGCGGGCGAGGAGCTCGTCGTATCGTCCGGCCTGTGCAATGCGGCCTGCATCCATGACGATGATCTGGTCGGCGTCGGTGATCGCGGCGAGGCGGTGTGCGATGACGATGACCGTGCGCTCAGAACCGTCACGGAGTCGGGTTTCTTTCAGTCGAGCGAGGATGGCCCGCTCACGGCGGGCGTCAAGAGCGCTAGATGCCTCGTCCAACAGCAGCACCGGGGAATCTCGCAGGAGCGCCCGCGCGATCGCGAGACGTTGCCGCTGCCCGCCCGAGAGGAGGCCGCCGTTGTCGCCGAGCGGTGCATCGAGCCCTCCGCTGGCGGTGTCGAGTAACTCTTCCGCACCCGCATCGTGAATAGCTGCAATCATGTCGTGCTCGGTGGCGGAGGGTGCGACCAGGAGGAGGTTGTGGCGGATGCTGCCGGCGAAGAGCACGGGATCCTGGGAGACGATCGACACCGCGCGGGAGCAACCCTCTTGACCGAGGAGAGGGGTCGGCACGTCGCCCAACGTCAGCTCTCCGCTGTCGGGAACGGCGAATCCGAGAAGTAGTGACGCGAGCGTGGATTTTCCAGAGCCAGAGGCACCGACGATCGCCGTCGTCGTGCCTTCTTTGATCCGGAAAGAGACGTCGCTCAGCGCATCGTGGTTGGCGCCTGGGTACCGGAAGGTGACACCGGAGGCGGCAACCATTGTTGGGGGAATATCAGCGCGCGACTCCCAGCCAAGTGAGCTTGCCTGCGGCTGATCAACGTCGCGGGCGGATGCCTCCTCACCACCGCGAGCACCGGGGGAATCGCCAATGCTCAATAGAGCGAGGATCCTGTTGCCGGCAGAGACTCCGGCATACCCGGCGTGCCAGTGGTTCGCGAGATCGCGGAATGGTCGGAACACTTCGAACGCCAGCATTGTGATGAGAAACAGCGACGCCGCGTCCAGCGCCCCATTGTTCACCTGCACGATGCCGGTGATGAGTGCGACGGCAGGCCCGGCGATCAGGAAGAAGCCGGTGAGGCCCGACTCCACGAGCGACAGTCGGAGCTGCGCGAGCGTCGCGGCAAGAAGTGATTCCCCGGCCTCCACCAGCTGAGTTCGACGGTGTTTCGTGGCTCCCAGTGCCTTGAGTGTCGGCATCCCTCGGACGGAGTCGACGACGTCGGCGTGCAGGGCGGAGTAAGCAGCCCAATGCTCTTCGCCGCGGCCTGCCAGCGCGGCGTCCCACAGACGAGGGAGGAACGGGACGACAAGGGCGACGGCACCGACGATGAGTCCGGTGACCGGGTCGATGATGACGAGCACGATCACGAGCGACACGGACGTGAGGAACGTGACGACGACTTGCGGCAAGTAACGGCCGAAGTAGGGCTCGAGATTTTCCACCGCATCGACCAGGAGCGACTGTCGTTCGCCGCTGCGTGATCCAGTGCTGGCGACCGGGCCCGCCGAGATCTCCGCATCGAGAATCCGCGTCCGCAGCTCGGACTTTATCCGCCCCGCCACCCCATGCACCGTCAGCTCCCTGAGCACCGCCAGCAACGGCCTCACCAAGAGAGCCGCTCCGAACACGAGAGCAGGCACAGCAAGCTCGATAAGCGTCACCCCGGACACGATTCCGGTGAAGAGTCCTGCAATCGCGACCGCCTGAATTACCGCGACGGCACTGAGTGCGACCCCTATGGCAACAACCGTGAGCAGGAGCGGCATCGCGCGGTCGGCGAGGCGGAGCAAGCGGAGATGAATCACATGACCTCGTGTCTGATTTGACTTTTACTGAGAACCGTTATCAAGTAGTACCACACATCATCGAGCGAAACGAACCCGTGACCACCTCAGCACGTCCCCAACCGGCACCCTTCACTGACGGCGTTAAGACACCACTTCCCTCACTGGATCACCGTCCGCGCGATCGTTCCGCCAGACGTGCAGCGGGATGGGCGATCTCGTTGAGTGGGGGGCTCGTCGCCTCGGCGGTCGTCACGGTCGGCATCGGACCGGTGTCGATCGCACCAGACGTTGTCGCGGGAATCATCGCGTCTCACGTTTTCGGCATCGGAGTTCCGGCTGCGGCGTCGGATGACAACATCGTGTGGCTCATCCGCGTTCCCCGAGTCCTCCTGGGCATCCTCGTCGGCGCGGCTCTGGCGATGACCGGGGTGGCCGTGCAATCGTTGGTGCGGAACCCGCTGGCCGACCCTTACCTGCTCGGTATCTCTTCGGGTGCGTCGACGGGTGCGGCGGCCAGCATCCTGTTCGGTTTCGGTGCGGGGGCCGGCGCGCTTGCTCTCACGGGCAGCGCATTCGTCGGCGCTGCAGCCGCGATCGTGCTCGTCTTCTCGATCACCCGTCTCGGCGGTCGCCTCATCCCTTCTCGGCTTGTCTTCGCCGGCATCGCGGTCAGTTTCGCGTTGACGGCGCTGACAAACTTCCTCGTCTTCGCGAGCGACTCTCGTGATGGCACCAGGGCTGTGCTGTTCTGGATGCTCGGCTCTTTGGGGCAGGCCCGCTGGCAGTCCCTGCCGATCGCCCTCATCGGTGTGCTCGTCGCTGCCGTGTTTCTCACCGGCTGGTCACGGCGCCTCGACGCAATCGCGATCGGAGACGACACCGCCCGCGGCCTCGGCACCAACCCGACCAGATTCCGCGCCCTCGCCGCCCTCGTGGTGAGCGTAGCCATCGCCGCCGCCGTCTCAGTATCAGGGGCGATCGGGTTCGTGGGCCTTGTCATCCCGCACCTCGCCCGAAGGCTCGTGGGCTCCAACCACCGCGCGTCGCTCCCCGTCGCCGCTCTTCTCGGTGGCCTTCTCCTCATCTGGGCCGACGCGTTCGCGCGAACCGCTTTTGCACCTCGAGAACTCCCGCTCGGCGTCCTCACCGCCCTGATCGGCACACCGCTGCTCATCATCCTCGTCCGCCGCCTCACCGCCCGCTGAGGCGATCACACCCCCAATGAACCCCACCCAAAGCACCACCTCACCGAGAAAGCAGAACAGCACACCATGACCACACGTGATCGACTCCGCACGCCAACGGCCGCCGCCTTTCTGGCAACCATGGCACTTGCCATTACCGCATGCTCCAGCCCCTCCACCGCCTCAGATAGCGGCGATGCCACCGCGTCCGGCTACCCGTTGACCATCGACAACTGCGGCGCGGACCTCTCCATCAACACCGAGCCGGAAAGTATCCTGACCATCGGCACATCTGCGCTCTCCCTGCTCGATGCCGCCGGAGCGGCAGACCGGATCGTCGCGCGATCCGGCGAGTTCGATGCCGACCTGCCGACGGGCCTCACCACAGACCTCTCGGACGTGGAAATCGTTGACCCGTCCGACCCGACCACAGAAAAGATCGTCGGCGCGAACGCAGACGTCGTCGTCGGCTACGGCGTCTTCAACTCCACCGACGAAGACCTCGCCGCGGCCGGTGTCACCAACATCGTGATCGACGGCGAGTGCAGCCACGACGCCGCACTCACCGACCCCACCGACTTCGATGCGATCTTCGCCGACATCAAACGCCTCGGCACCGTTTTCGGCACCGACGACATCGCCGCGCAGAACGTCGCGGCCCTGCGCGAAGAGCTCGACGAACTGGACGCTGCCGCATCCACCAGCGACCCACGATCCGCGGCGGTCGTCTACTACTTCTCGTCGGCATCCACGCTCTCCGCCCGTGGTGGCCAGGGAATCGCAAACGACATCCTGAACCGCGCGGGCCTCACCAATGTCTACGGCCAGGAGCCGTCGGTCTACCTGGAAACCAACATCGAGACCCTCCTCGACACTGACCCCGCCTTCATCGTCCTGGCCTATGGCCTCTACGGAGAAGACTTCGAAACCGCCAAAGCACTCCTGCTAGCTGAGCCAGGCGCCCTCGACCTCACCGCCGTCAAGAACGACGCCGTCGTCGGCGTTCTCGCCTCAGACCTCGCGCCTGACCCCGACGCCATCCGCGGTCTGCGCTCGGTCATCGAGAACACGACCGCTCTCACCGAATGATCACCGTCGGCGACCTGTCCGTGAACTACGGGCAGGTCGCCGCCGTGACCGGCGTCTCGCTCACCGCTCGAGACGGCGGCATCGTCGGGCTCGTCGGCCCAAACGGGTCGGGCAAGTCCACAGTCCTGCGCGCCATCCTGGGTGCCCTCGAAGCCACATCCGGCCAGATCACCGTCGACGGAGACGAAACAACAACCCTCTCCAGCCGGGAGCGTGCCCGCCGCATCGCTGTCGTCGCACAGGAAGAGCCCTCTGGACTGCCCCTAACCGCCTGGGACTCCGTGCTGCTCGGCCGATCCGTCCACGTCACGGGATGGAAAAGCTACCGGCCCGAAGATACATATGCTGCCGAAGAGGCCATGCGCAGCACAGGCACGCTGCACCTTGCATCACGGTCCACCGATGAGCTGTCCGGTGGTGAGCGTCAACGGGTACTGATCGCCCGTGCCTTGGCTCAGGCCGCCACGCACCTGCTGCTGGACGAGCCGACCAACCATCTCGATGTGCGATACCAGCACGAACTCCTGACCCTGATCGCAAGACTCCCGCTCTGCACCATCGTTGTCCTCCACGACCTCAACCTTGCCGCGCGCTACTGCGACCACATCGTGCTCCTTGATCGCGGACGAGTCGTCGCAGCAGGCGTCCCTGCAGCCGTACTCACTCCCAAGCACATCGAGCCGGTGTACGAGATAGGGGCGACGCGCACGGACGTAGACGGGGTGCCCCAGCTGTTATTCACGCCGAGATGATCCCGGGATTACGCGCCCCTAGACGGGGCTGACCTCACGATGAGCACGGCGCTCTGGTCGGTCCCACCTCGCCGTGCTCGGGCTCTCATCGACATCGACGATGTCCGGATACTCTGAATTTTCCTAAGTTTTCCGGACGGTTCAGTTGTCTTAATCATGCCGCGGTTGCGGCCTTGGGTTGAAGCGTTTCGTAGTCCATGGGGTCCACGTAGCCGAGTGCTGAGTGGCGTCGGCGGGGGTTGTAGTACGCTTCGATCCATTCAAAGATCGCGGTCGCCAGCTCGGCCCTGATAGCCCAGGTTCGGCGGTCGAGGAGTTCGATTTGCCTGGCTCCGAAGAACGATGTCACAGGCGGGTTCTCGCAGGATGAGGCGACTTTCCTATCGATCCAAACAGGCCGGCCTCGCGCAATCGGGTGCCGAATAGCCAGGAAGTGGACCGACTGGGCTTCTCTGACCGTCTGGGCTTCTCTGACCGTCTGGGCTTCTCTGACCGAGTGGACGATCGTGCTGACGGGTTTGCTCCGCCATCGGGCCATGTCGATCGCGTCGACGAAGAGCTCGGTGCGCAGGTGATCCGCGATCGACCAGCCGACGCAGCGGCGGGAGAACACGTCGAGGACGGCGGCGCAGTAATCCCCTCCTTCGCTGGTGCGCTGTTGGGTGATGTCCATCGCCCAGAGCCTGTCCGGCGCATCGGAGACGAACTCTCGCTTAACGTGATCCTCGAATACGGCTGGTAATCGTCCGCTGCCCCCACCACGCCATTTGCGATGCTGAACACCCTGCAGCCCGGCCAGGCGCATCATCCGTCTTACCCGGCCGTGACCGACCCGGAGGCGGCGGCCCGGAATCAGCTCGGCTTGAACCGGCGAACACCGTAGGTGCCGCGGCCGACCGCGCGAAGATCCCCGATCGTGTCGAGCAGCTCCGCATCGGCGTAGTCCTTCTCCGAGGGGACCCGGGACAGCCAGTCATAGGAACCAGACGTCGAGACGCGCAGAATCCGGCAGGTCACCGCGACGGAGAGCCGATCACGGCGAAGCTCCTGGACCAACTGGAACCCTACTTTGGGAGGATGTCCTCCGTCGCGAAATAAGCGGAAGCACGTTTGAGAATCTCGATGTCCATCGCCAGGACCCGGTTCTCGCGGCGCAAACGGACCAGCTCGGCCCTTTCGTCTCGGGTTACCCCGTGAGCAGTCCCGTCATCGATTTCGGACTGCGCCAGCCAGCGGCACAATCCCGAACCGCTGATGCCAAGATCCGTCGCGATCTCCGCAACTGGCTTCTCTCCTACACGTGCAAGCTCCACCGCGCGACGACGGAACTCCTTAGGCTTTGCAGCAGGCGTACCTTCAGAATCCTCCCGGGACGATCATCGCCCCAAATCAAGTGTCCGATAGCCGGGACAGGTCATTGCGGTGGCGGTGTTGATTTCGTCGAGGGTTTTCCTGGGGCGGTGGTTGCGTTCGGAGGCGACCTCGAGGAGTCGTCCTGGGCTGTGGGTGTTGAGATTGGTGCCCTTCACCAACCGCTCTTGCACCGCTGCCGCCAAGACCGGGTCATCAAGCCGCCACAATTTGGGTCGACGAGCCCGCTCAACGCACCGCTTTTGCGCCGCATAGGGCCGGTAAGCACCCGTGATAGGGCAACTATATCGGCGCAGCTCCCGCGAGATCGACGACGGAGACCGGCCGAGTTCACGAGCGATCTCCGCACGCCGGCGCCAGCGATCCGCTGATCAGCGATCCGTAACCGACCATCCTGGCCGGGATACCTCCCCGATCGCGGCCGATCCGGAACCGGCACGCGGCCACCAGCAGCTCTAATCCACCGGTATCACTGGCGTCTGTCCACGCCGATAGCTTCACACGATGACGACGACAACCCTTCCCGAATCAACGCCCAGAAACGAGACTGACGATCCTTCTGGACCTGACTTGCAGGCATACGCAACATTCGATATCGATGAGGCGTCGCGACGACCAGCTCGGACCGCCCTAAGAATACAAGACACGGTCGAAAGCTTTGTGGGTCAGGTCAAGGAGTCACCTCAACCTGCAGGAGTCCCTTTTCATATCGTCTAGCTATTCCTGCCCCCGCCTGAGCAATAATTGGGCTGCTGCGGATATCTCGGACAGTGGGCCCTCTTAAAATGAGGGTTCACTGAAAGTAGAGAACCGCATGACCGCACCACGCCGGAAATTTAC